>JBKJQW010000109.1:0-14535 GCA_046593715.1 Luteitalea sp. | reverse complement strand
CTGCCGGGCGACCTGTCGCTCAGCGCCGGCTATGTGGGCACCGCCACCAACAACGGCTATGCCGACATCAACCTGAACTACGCCGAGACCGGTGGCAACGCCAACCGTCAGTTCGCCGCGCAGGCTGGCAACGCCAGCATCCTGCTGTGGGGCGCGCGTACGCACGCCCGCTACCACTCGCTCCAGGTGGCCTTGAACCGTCCGTTCAAGAACGGGCTGCTCCTCAAGGGTGCCTACACCTTCTCGAAGGCCCTCAACGAGGCCGACGATGACGGATGGACCGGGGTGACCTGGAACCAGCCGTCGCAGTACGGCCGCAACTACGCGCGCGCCGGTTACGACCGTCCCCACATGCTCCAGATGGGCTTTGTATATGAGCTCCCCTGGATGCGTGAGTCCACCAACGTCCTCGCCCAGCTCGTGAAGAACTGGCAGGTCAACGGCATCGCCTCGATCGTGTCGGGTACGCCGTTCTCGGTCGGTGGCGACAACGGGTTGCTGCAGCAGGTGGGCGGCCTCCAGAGCGCCAACGTGAGCGGCGAACTCAAGGGCGGCTTCAGTGAAGCCGGTCCGAACGCGCCGTGGTACGACCCGACGCAGTTCAGCCAGCCGGGTAACGCCTGGGGCAACTCGGGCCGGAACTCGTTCCGTGGTCCGACCAACTGGAACCTCGACTTCTCGCTGTTCCGTGCCATCCCCTTCGGGCGGTACAAGGTCGAACTCCGCGCCGAGTCCAGCAACGTGTTCAATCACGCACAGTGGGGCAACCCGGTCACCGGCTTGACCGACCCCAACTTCATGCGCATCCGCTCACTCGCCCGCAACCCGCGGCGTGTGCAGCTCGGCATGCGCTTCGCCTTCTAGGTAGGGGCGGCTCCCCGAGCCGCCCTGTAGGGCGCGTTCGGGGAACGCGCCCTACCGCTTCGTCACGGCTCCCCTCGTGGGGTGACCTTCGCCCCGGCAACCAACAGGTTGCCGGGGCTTTTTCGTGCGCTGTGCTGCGCCCCGCCCCCTGCACCACACGCCCGGACGTCCACGCGCGCACCCTGCCGGCCGGGAGAATCTGACGAGCCCCGTCGATGTGGTGTAATGACGGGTGGTCATGGCCGCTCCCTTGCCGGTACTCCTGACGGCCCTCCTGACCTTCTCGGTCGCGACAGCGCAACCTGACTGGCGAGCCATTCCCATCGAGACGTACCCGGACGCCTCCCGCGCCGACATCACCAAGGCGCGCGACGCCGCGTTGGTGTCGCCCACCGGGGCGTCGATTGGCCAGCTCGGCCTGGTGCTCCACGCGTGGGAGCAGTTCGACCTTGCGGCGGAAGCCTACGCCCAGGCGCGACGCCTCGAGCCCACCCACGTCGACTGGTGGGTGTTCTCCGGACTGCTGGCGTCGCGGGCGGCCGACCACGCCACGGCAGCCGACTTCTTTGCCCGCGCCGTGACACTCGCGCCCTCCCCTCTCCTCCAACTCCGGCTGGCCGATGCCCTCCTTGACGGCGGTCGCCCGGACGAGGCCCGCAAGGCCTACGAACGCGCACGCGCCGATCGCGAGGCGGAGCCGGCGGCGCGCTACGGGCTGGGCCGCGTCGCGCTGGCGGCGGGCGACATCGCCACCGCCCGCGCCGAATTCGAGCGTGCGCTCGCGATCGTCCCGACGTTCGGGGCGGCGCACTACGGACTTGCGCAGGTGCAGCGCAAACTGGGTGACCTCAACGGCGCGCAAGCATCGCTCGAACGCCAGCAGGCCTGTCTGACCTGTTGGCCGATGCCCAACGATCCATGGTCGGCGCGTCTGGGGGCCGTGCGCACCGATGCCGCCACCCTGCTGTCGCAGGGCGTACAGGTGGCGGGTTCGCCACAGGACGTCGTCGACGCCATCGCGCTGCACGAGCGCGCGCTCGCGCGTGACGGCTCCCTGGTCCAGGCGCGTGTCAACTTGATCACCCTTTATGCCCGCGCCGGGGACATCGCCAAGGCCGAGGCGCAGTATCACGAGGTCCTCCGTGCGGCAACGCAGGCAGCGCAAGCGCATCACGCCTTCGGCATCGCGCTCGCGACGGCAGGCGATTTCGAGAAGGCCGGTCCCATCCTCAGACAGGCCGTCCACGGCAACCCGCTGGATGCAGCCGCCCACAACGCGCTCGGATTGATTGCCGAGGGCGCACGACGGCCAGCCGATGCCCAAGCGGCCTACCTGCGGGCCATCGATGCCGACCCGCGAATTCGCATGTTCAGGTTCAACTACGCGCGCCTGCTGACCAACACGGGTCGTCTGGCGGACGCCCTGGCGCAACTCACCAGGCTGAGCGAGCCCGACGACGCCGAGTCGGTGCGCTACGTGTACGCCACGTCGGCCGTGTACGCCCGCAGCGGCGACCGCGCGCAGGCACGACGCCTTGGGCTCGAGGCCCTCGCCCGCGCGCGACGGCATGGCGCACTCGAACTGGCGCAGGTCATCGAACGCGACCTGCAGAAGCTCCAATGAGCGCAATGCCCCCCGTGACGATCACTGCGCCGGCCGTTGGCCGCCTCCTCCTGCTGGCCGCCGCCAGCGTCCTGCTGACGACACTCGCGGATCCCGTTGCCGCGCAACGGCCGCCGTCCCCGCGATTCGAGGATGTCGCAGAGGCCACCGGCTTGCGCTTCACGCACATCAACGGCGCGCGCGGCGAGTTCTGGTACCCGGAGATGATCGGCGCGGGCGTCGCGCTCTTCGACTACGACGGCGACGGCGACCTCGACGTCTTTCTCGTGCAGGGTGCCGACTGGCTGGGGCGTGGCGCCACACTCCAGCAGCGCCCACGCAGCACAACGCAGCCAGGCGTGGGACCGACGTCGAAACTCTTTCGCAACGATCTCGCTCGACCGGGTGGCGCCATGCGGTTCACCGACGTGACCGAGCAGGCAGGGGTCGGTTTCTACGGGTATGGGATGGGGGTGGCCGTCGGTGACATCGACAACGACGGCGACCTCGACCTGTATGTGACGGCGTACGATGACAACGCGCTCTATCGAAACGACGGCGACGGGCACTTCACCGACATCACCAAGGCCGCCAACGCCAACGACTCCCGGTGGAGTACCAGCGCGGCGTTTGTCGATGTCGACCGCGACGGTTTCGTCGATCTCTACATCGGCAACTACGTGGACTTCACCCCGGCCAATCACAAGCGCTGTACCGAGCCGGCGGGTCAACGCGACTACTGCGCACCCACGGCGTATCGCTCGGTGCCCGATCGCCTGCTACGCAACCGCGGCGATGGCACGTTCGAGGATGTGAGCGACAAGGCCGGCATCTCCAGAGCGTTTGGCAATGCGCTCGGGGTGGCGGTGGGCGACTACGACGCTGATGGCTGGCCGGACATCTACGTGGCCAACGACGCGACGCCCAATCAGCTGTGGATGAATCGGCACGACGGCACCTTCGCCGACATGGGGCTGCTCTCGGGCACGGCCTACAACGCCGCAGGACGGCCGGAGGGCAGCATGGGCATCGCCTCGGGCGACTACGACCGGGACGGAGACGAGGACCTGGTCGTCACCAACCTCGTCGGCGAGACCTCCGTGCTGTACGAGAACGATGGCCGCGCTGGTTTCGAGGACCGGCGAGCCGTTGTGGGCCTGGCGGGCCCAACGGCGCTGGTCACGTCGTTTGGTGCCGACTGGTTCGACGCCGACAACGACGGGTGGCTCGAGCTGTTCATCGCCAACGGCGCCGTCAACATTGTCCCCAGCCTCCGCGCGACGCCCAATCCGTTCCGCCAGCGCAATCAGTTGTTCACGACGCGACCAGCGGACCGGTCACCGGGACCGGGCGGCGTCGGTCGGACGCCCGTGCGCCTCACCGAGTTGACCGCGCAAGCGGGCCCGGGTCTGGAGCCGCTCGGCGTCAGCCGGGGCGCGGCGTTCGGCGACCTCGACCTCGACGGTCGTGTCGACATCGTCGTGACCACCAATGGCGGGCCGGTGCGACTGCTCCGCAACGTCACGACGGCGCCCGGCCACTGGCTGCGGCTGCGCCTGTCGCAACCGGCGCAGAACCGACGCGCGCTTGGAGCCACGGTGCGGATTGAATTGCCGGGGCAGCCACCCCTGGTCGGCCGAGTCCGCTCCGGAGGCAGCTACCTGGCTGCGTCTGATGACCGCCTGCACATCGGACTCGGCAACGCCGCCGGACCGGTGTCGGCGCTGGTCACCTGGCCCGACGGCGTCCAGCAGCGCGTCACGGGGCTGGCCGTCGATCGCGAGCACGACATCCGGCGCGCACCCTGACCCAGCGGAGCCGGGCGCGACGGAGCGGACTTTCGCCTTTGCCACGCAGAGTCTTACGGAATGGGCCAATCGCCGATAATTGCCGGTGATGCCGACACGCCGTGACTTCCTGAACGCCATACCCGCCGCGGCGTCGGTGGCACCCCGGTACCGTCCCGCCGCCGCGCAGGCTGCGGTCCCGGCCCCATGGCTGACTGCGCACCAACCCACCCTCCAGCGCCTGATCGAGGCGAGCGTCGGCACCACGGCTGCCTGGGATCGCCTGGCGCAACTGTGCGACACCTTCGGCGGACGCCTGACCGGCTCACGCAATCTCGACCTTGCGTGCGACTGGGCGGTCGACACGATGCGTGGAGACGGACTCGAGCACGTCCGCCTCGAGACGACGACGGCGCCGCGGTGGGTGCGGGGTGCCGAATCGCTCGACATCGTGGAGCCCGTGCCGTCGCCGCTGGTCCTTCTGGGACTCGGGGGTAGCGTGGGGACGCCTGCCGAGGGCATCACCGCGCCGCTGCTCGTGGTTCGCAGCTTCGACGAGCTGAGCAGGCGCTCGGCAGAAGCCGTCGGGAGAATCGTCCTGTTCGACGTGCCCTTCACCAGCTACGGTCAGACCGTCCCCTACCGTACCAACGGGGCGATCAACGCGGCGCGACATGGCGCGGTCGGGGCACTCGTGCGGTCGGTGGGACCCATTGGCCTGCGCACCCCGCACACCGGCAACATGCACTATCTGGAAGGCGCCACGCCGAGGATTCCTGCGGCGGCCGTGCCGGTCGAGGACGCACAGCGGCTGGCGCGGCTCGCGGCACGGCAGGTGCCCGTTACCCTGCGGCTGCGGATGTCGGCCGCGACATGGCCCGACGCGCCGTCAGCCAATGTCGTCGGAGAGATCGTCGGTCGCGAACGTCCCGAGGAGATCGTGCTCGTCGGCGGACATTTCGACTCCTGGGACGTCGGCGGTGGCGCCTCCGACGACGGCGTCGGCTGCATCGTCACCTGGGAGGCGGCGCGCCTCATGAAGGTCCTCGGACTGCGGCCGCGGCGCACGGTGCGCGTGGTGCTGTTCACCAACGAGGAGAACGGACTGCGAGGCGCGTTCGCGTACCGGGACGAGCACGTGGCATCGGCCTCCAGGCATGTGATGGCGCTGGAATCGGACATCGGCGTGTTCGAACCGATGCGGATCGGTTACTCCGGTAACGAGCGAGGCCGGCAGGCGATGGCCGATGTGGTGGAGTTGCTGCGTCCTCTCGGCTTCCCGCCGCTCGGGCCGGGCGGCGGTGGCGCCGACATCGGTCCCATCGCTCAGGCGGGTCAGGTGCCGACGATGGCGATTGCCGGCGACGCGGCCAGATATTTCCAGATCCACCACACGCCGGCCGACACCGTGGAGCGCATCGACCCGAACGAGATGGCCAAGGCCGCGGCGGCGATTGCGGTGGTCAGCTGGATGGCTGCCGAGATGGACACGCCGCTGCCCAAGTAGTCACTCCAAGCGGCCGCCAGACGATGGTATGGTCGAAGGAGGAGGAAGGACACTCGTGACAAAGACTTTGGTGGCGCGCTTCAGTGGCGCACTCGTGACGGCGCTGACGGTGGCTGGTGTGGCCGTGACGGCGCAGGGACCGTTGCCGACCGTGGTGGTGTACAAGACCCCCACGTGTGGCTGCTGCGTCAAGTGGGTGGAGCACTTGCAGGCCGCCGGGTTCAAGGTCGAAACACAGCACCGCGACGACCTGTCCAGCATCCGCCAGCAGCAGAAGGTGCCGGTCTCCGCCACCTCGTGCCACACCGCGCTGGTCGGTGCGTATGTGGTGGAGGGACACGTGCCGGCTGCCGACGTCAAGAAGTTGCTGGCCGAGAAGCCCGCGGTCAAGGGCATTGCCGTCCCCGGCATGCCGATCGGGTCGCCCGGCATGGAAGGCCCGAACCCGCAGAAGTACGACACGCTCGCCTTCACCGCGGACGGCAAGACGAGCGTGTTCGCCAGGCATTGACGTGGTAGGGGCGCCTCCCCGAGGCGCCCGGCCCCGACCTACACCTTGAATGCCGCGCGCAATTGCGCGACGGCTTTCGGCACGGCCGTTTCGGCGGGCGCCTTGCCCTCGAATTCCAACGACACGTAGCCGCGGTACTGCTGCGCCGCAAGGATCTTCGCGATCCGCGCGTAGTCGATGTCGAGCGCGTACCACTCGCCGCCACCCTCGTAGGTCTTGGCCTGCACGAAGACGGTCTTGGGCGCAATCTTCTCGAACTGCGTGTACTGGTCATCGAGAAAATTGCCGGTGTCGGCAAGCACGCCAAGCCATGGCGAGTTGACGGCATCCACGATGCGCATCAGGCCGTCGGCGGTGCGGGCCAATCCCCAATGATTCTCGAGGGCCAGCACGACGCCGAGCTTCTCGGCTGTCGGCAGCAGTTTCTCGATCGACTGGATGACCCAGTCGAAGCCCTGGTCCTCGGTCACGCCGGGCAGCACCGGTTCGATGCCGCGGTTGGCCATGAGGTCATCGAAGGACTTGGTGGTGTTCCAGCGTCCGGTGTTCAGTCGTAAGCAGGGAATGCCCATCCCGTAGGCCAGTTCCATGCAGTGCACGGTGTGGTCGATGTTCTTCTGGCGCTCAGCCGCATCCGGGAAGACGAAGCCCTGGTGGATCGACAGCGCGATCAGATCGATGCCGTTCACGAACGCGTGCTTCTTCAGCCGCTGCAGGTAGGCGTTGTCCTCGCCCTGCATCTGCCGATGCAGGATGTCCACGCCCTCCACACCGACCGACGCGGCGTGCTCGATCACCTTCTCGATCGGGTAGGGCTTGTCCTGCGGGCGGAAGTGCCAGTACGAGTAGGACGACACGCCGAGCTTGATGCGGCCGGGTCCCTTGCCGAGCGACGCGGGCGTCGGGCCGGTACGTTGCGCAAACGCGGGAGAGGACGGAACGACCTGCAGGGCGGCGGCAGCCGCGGCACTGCCGGCAGCGCCGAGGAGAGCACGACGAGAGAGGGACATGAACACGCTCCTGTGTAGGTCGGGGCCTCGGCTCGAGGCCTGGGCTCGGACACCACGGTGGCTGTCGGGCACCGGCACGCAGGACGCGTCCGGACGGTCCGACGAGGTGAATTCTATGCCCGCACGGCCGCGCGGGCGATGCAGGCCACCACGGCGTCCACATCGGCGGCGGTGGTGGGCCGTCCGACGCTGATGCGCAAGTTGGTCAGGCCGGGTTGCCGGCCAATCGCCGTGAGGACGTGCGAGGCCTCGCCCGAGGCGCTGGTACACGCCGAGCTCGTGGACACGCAGATGTCGTCACCGAGCGCAGCCAACACGGCATCGCCAGCGGCACCGGCGACGCTGACGTTGAGGTTGTTGGGCAGGCGCCGGTCGGCATCGACGACCGGGTCGGGGCCGTTCAGCACCATGGTTGGAAACGCCGCGTGCAGGGCCGACCAGATGCGGTCGCGCAACACACGCTGGGCACGGCGGTCGGCCTCGAGATCCTCGCAGGCCAGGACCACGGCACCGGCCAGTCCGACGATACCCGGGACGTTCAGGGTGCCGCTGCGCAGGCCGCCCTCGTGGCCGCCGCCATCGAGCTGCGGGGCGAGCTTGCATGGCGATCGCACGTAGAGCGCGCCGACGCCCTTCGGCCCGTACATCTTGTGCCCGCTCATCGACAGCAGATCGACGTGCATTGCCTGGACGTCGACCGGCACCTTGCCAAACGACTGCGTGGCGTCGGTGTGCAGCAGCACGCCGCGTGACCGGCACAGCGCGCCGATGCCGGCGATATCGTGGATGACACCAATCTCGTTGTTGGCGTGCATCAGCGACACCAGCACCGTGTCGGCGCGCAGCGCTGCGGCGACGGCGGCCACCTCGACCGAGCCATCCGGGCCGACCGGCAGGACGGTGATCTCGTAGCCGTCCTCGCGCAGCGCCTTGCAGGCGTTCAGCACGCACTTGTGCTCGGTGGCTGCGGTGACCACATGACGCCCGCGCGCCCCGCACGTCCTGGCAACCCCCTTGATGGCGAGGTTGTTGGACTCGGTCGAGCCCGACGTGAACACGATTTCTAACGGCGAGGACGCATTCAGCGCGGTGGCAATCCGCTGTCGGGACTGCTCCACGGCCTCGCGAGCCTGCCGGCCAACGGTGTGGCTCGTGCTGGCGGGGTTACCGAACACCTCCATGAAGTACGGCGCCATGGCGGCGTACACCCGTGGGTCGACCGGGGTCGTGGCGTGATAGTCGAGGTAGATGGGCACGGCGTGGGTCCGGTCGTGGACGACCGGGACCTCGCGATTGTCCTACACCGACCCGCTTTCGCGCAAAGGCCGGGCACGACCCGGAGGCGGTTGGACGTACTGCCCGAGCAACCGGTCGAGCGTCTGGTCGGGATCGCGGCACCAGCCAGTGTGTGCCGGAGAGGTCTGGATGACCGTACTGCGGGGCGCCACGAGCCAGTGAAAACGCTGGCGTGCCGGCAGCGCGCCGATTGGCCCGGCCTGCGGGCCGCCGCGGCACACGGCCTCGAACGACGCCAGGTGACGTCGCACCATGTCTGCGTCCAGCGCGGGTGCGAAGACCTCGAGGCGCGCCATGTCGAGACGGGTCTTCGTCGCGAGGAACTGGCGGCCGGGACACGAGAGGACGACACCGACGTTGATGAACTCCTCGCGCTCGACCTGCGGCACGAGCCGCAGCACGGCGTAGTCATACGCGTGACAGTCGCGCACGGGTGGCCTCCTCCACGAAACGCCGCGGCCCACGGACGCGGGCCCGCAGGTACTCGGCGTAGGCGCGACGCTGGTCCTCCGCGTCGTCACCGAGCCAGCCGCCGGGGACCATCCCGACGACGGCGTCGATCACGTCGCTGGTCAGTCGGGGTGCCAGTCGTGCGTCGGCCTCGGTCATGTCTGCGGCGGCGGCAAGCAGGACGTGCTCGGCGATCAGCGGGAACGAATCGCCGGCCCGTGCCGTGAACGCCGCTGCGGGCGTGCCGTGATGGAAGTAGAGACTGGCGCCGTGATCGATCAGCCACAGCCGCCCATGCCACATCAGGAGGTTGGTGTTGCGGGCCGTGCGATCGACGTTGCTGGTCAAGCCATCGAACCACACGACCTCGGAGGCGAGGGCCGGGGTCACGGTGTCTGCAACCGGGTCGAACCCGACCGACCCGGGCAGGTAATCGAGCGCCAGATTGAGTCCGGCGCTCGCACGAATCAGCTCCTGGATCTCGGGATCGGGTTCGGTCCGTGCCAGTTCGGCATCCAGTTGGACCAGCACCACTTCTGGCACGGGCAGACCGAGCGCCCGCGCCAGTTCGGCCGAGACCAGTTCCGCCACCAGCGCTCGCGGCCCCTGCCCCGCGCCTCGAAACTTGAGGACGTACAGACCATCGTCATCAGCCTCGATGATCGCAGGAAGCGACCCCCCTTCACGAAGAGGGGTCACATAGCGGGTGACGGAGACGGTGCGCATGTCGATGACGGTGGTCGACAGGGCGCCTCGGGGAGGCGCCCCTACCGTCGCGGCTTCCTATCTGGTCTCGGTCGCGACCTTGTCGTTGAACATCACGGCAAACAGCACCAGCACCACCCCAGCAGCCGCGGCCGGCACCATCCAGATCTTCGCCCAGTCGTGGGGAATCACCGCATCGACCGTGTACGCGTCGAGCACGGGACCGAAGACCAGCGAGCCGATGAACATCCCGACGCCCAGCGTGACAAACGCAATGAAGCCCTGGGCTGCGCCGCGCAGATGTGGCGGCGCCTTCTTGTCCACGTAGATCTGCCCGGTCACGAAGAAGAAGTCGTAGCAGATGCCGTGCAGCAGGATGCCGACGTACAGCATCCACATGCCCGATCCGGCGTCGCCGAGCGCGAACAGCACGTAGCGCAGGGTCCACGCGACCATGCCGACGATCATCATCCACTTCACGCCGAGCCGGACGAAGAAGAACGGCATCAGGAGCATGAAGCCGATCTCGGACCACTGCCCCAGCGTCATCTTGCTCGACACGTTGGCCACGCCGATCTCGCTGAGGAACGTGCCGGCCAGACCGTAGTAGAACTGCAGCGGAATGCAGATCAGGAACGACCCGAGCACGAAGATCAGGAACGACCGCTCCTTCATCAACGCGAGTGCGTCGAGGCCGAGGATGTCGCGCAGGGTCACGGCGTGTCCCACGCTGACTGGCGGCGTGTGCGGAAGTGCGAAGCTGTACAAGCCAAGCGCGATCGACGCGGCAGCGGCGGCCTGGAACATCCCCGCGCTGGTGCCGAAGCCGAGGATCGCGATCGCGTACCCGGCCACGATCCAGCCGATGGTGCCGAGCACGCGGACACCGGGAAACTCCTTGCCCGGATCGGTCATCTGCCGGAACGACAGCGAATTGGCCAGGGCCAGCGTCGGCATGAAACACAGCGTGTAGATCAGCAGCACCGGGTAAAAGGTCCCGAAGCGGTCCAGCGTGGAGACGTAGAACAGCAGGAGACCGCCGGCCAGATGCAGCACCGCCATGATTTTCTCGGTGGCAAAAAACCGGTCAGCCACCATGCCGACGAAGAACGGCGACACGATGGCCGCTAGCGCCGTGGCGCCATACGCCAGGCCGATCTGCTGGCCGTTGAACTTGAGGGTCTCGTTCAGGTACGGCCCCATCGTCACGTACCAGGTTCCCCAGATGAAGTACTGCAGGAACATGAGGACGGAGAGCTTGATGCGAACGGCCGTCGGCATCAGTTCAGGTCCTTGATGCGGACGTTGCGGAACTCGACGACGTCGCCGTGGTCCTGCAAGACGATGTGGCCGCGGGCCGCCTTGCCGTAGGTCGGCCAGACCTTGAACTTGCTGTCGGCCACCATCCTGGTCCACGCCGGGCTCCCGAACTCGTACTCGACGACCTTGGTGCCGTTCAGCCAGTGCTCCACATGGTTGCCAGCGACGATGATCTTCGCGGTGTTCCACTCACCCGCCGGCTTGCTGACGGCCGCGGATGGCGCGATCAGGTCGTAGTTGCTGCCAGCCAGGCGATCGGGACCGTTCTTGGCATCGGCGTGGCGTTCGTTATCGAGGATCTGGTACTCCGGACCACTCCAGTAGGGCGCGTCGCCCTCGGTGATCACGCGGTACATGATCCCGCTGTTGCCGCCAACCGCGATCTTGTAGTCGAGTTCGAGCTCGAAACTGCCGAACTCGCGCACGGTCATGAGGTCGCCGCCCTTGCCGGTGCGAGCCAGCACACCGTCCTTCACCGTCCAGCCTGCCGGCGGGGTCTCGCTCTTGAACGCGCGCCAACCCGCGAGCGTCTTGCCGTCAAACAGCGGCGTCCAGCCCGCGTCCTTGGCGGCCGGGGCCGGTTGGCATAGCGCTGAGGCGCTGACGCCGAGAGTGGCGACCAGCGCCAGGATTGCAATCGGTTTCATCGACACGACTCCTTGAGTGCTGCTACTGGGCCTGCGGTGGCAGGCCGATCATCGGTGGCGCGACGGGCGCGGGGCGCGTGGTCAGGTGGACAGGCGCTGGGTAGGCGCCGACTCCGAGACCGTCACGACGCGGGCGTTGCTGGCCTGCGCGTCGTCGGGCGCCGAGCCCGCATCGTAGTGCTGGCACGAGGGCACGGCCACGGCCGAGAGCGCAACGCACAGCAGGGCGCGGGCCGCACGCACACGTATGGCGTGGTCCGGCCGGGTTGAACCGTCGGCATGTGGCATGGCCAGTCACCCCACCTTTCAGTTGGTGCCCTGGCCGGGCATCGGCACAGCCGGCGTGGGAATCGGTCCGAGCTGGAGGCTGGTCGGCACCAGCGCTTCGGTGGAGTTCAGCGCGTCGTCCCAGGTCATCGCCTTGCCGCTGTAGGCCGACATCCGCCCCATGATGGCGGTGAGGGTGGATTCGGCAACGGTCTGGAGTTCGTTGATCCGCTGCCCCGCCCTGATGATCCGGATCAGGTCGATGTGCTCCTGCACGTACGCGCTGATCGGATCCTTCTCGCCTCGCCAGCTCGTGGCCCCGGCAATCTCGTACTTGTCGGCCTGGCAGGAGCCTTTGGTGCCGACCAGCGACTCGGCAACGCTATTGGCGCAGTTGTCGATCTGGCGGCACATGCTCATCATGTGCGACCCGTCGGGGTACTCGTAGTCGATCGCGAAATGGTCGAAGATGTGCCCATAGGCCTTGTCGGTGCGCACCTGGCGGCCGCCCATGCCGACGGCCTTGACGGGATGGCCCTGCTTGGCCCAGTTGATCACGTCGATGTTGTGGATGTGCTGCTCGACGATGTGATCGCCGGACAGCCAGGTGAAGTACAGCCAGTTGCGCAGCTGCCATTCCATGTCGGTCCACGCGGGCTGCCGATCGCGCTTCCACAGGAAGCCCTGATTCCAGTAGGCACGCGCCGACACGATGTCGCCAATCGCGCCGTCGTGGACGCGCTTCATCGTCTCGATATAGCCGTGCTGATGGCGCCGCTGCGTGCCCGCAACGATGCTCAGGCCCTTGGCATCGGCTTCCTTGGCCAGCGCCATCACCTTGCGAATGCCCGGGCCGTCCACGGCGACGGGCTTCTCGGTGAAGGTGTTCTTGCCGGCGCGAATGGCGGCCTCGAGATGGCTCGGCCGGAAGCCAGGCGGCGACGCCAGGATGACGTAGTTCACCTCGGGTACTGCCAGCACCTTCTGGTACGCGTCGAAACCCGTGAACACATGTTCGGGCTTGACCGCGGCGCGCGCACCGTACTGCTCGCCGAGGCGCTTGACCGCCGCCCCGGTGCGGTCGGCGAACATGTCGCCCACGGCCACCAGGCGCACGCCGGTCTGATGCCCCTTGAACACGTCGGCCACGGCGCCACTGCCGCGCCCCCCCGCGCCGATCAGGCCGATGCGGATCTCATCGCTGCCCTGGGCATGCGCGCCCGGGATCACGCTCCAGCCGGTGAGCCCGCTGCCCACCGCCGCTGCCGTTGTCGTCTTCAGGAAATCACGCCGCGTCGATCCGGATGGTTCAGACATCGCCTCACCTCACCTCGAGAACTTCAGCATTTCAGAATTCCAGGATGGCCTCGCCACTACCTGTCCGCGGACTCCTTGATGACCTGACTCTTGAATCCCTTCAGGTTCGCCTGCTCGTCCAGCGCGCGGACGACCCTGAAGCCGACGTGATCGGCATCGGTGTGCCAGTAGATGCTCTGCGGCACCTGTGGGTCGCGCTGGCTCCAGTCCTCGTGCGAGGACTGGCGGTTGGCGAAACGCAGCCTGTCAGGCCCTTCGATGAACGAACCGCCGCGCGTCGGATGAGGAAAGCGCTTGTCGGTCGGCAGGGCGACCGGTTGCGTCGCCTTGGCCCCCCACTCCGCGTACCGTCCTTCGGCGTACAGGTCGAAGGTCCACTCGGCCACGTTGCCGAGCATGTCGTGCAACCCGAACGCGTTGGCCGTCTTGGTGCCGACCGGGTGCGGTGTCTCCTTGGCGTTACCCGAGTGCCAGGCCTGCGCGTCCAGGTCGGCAGGCTGCGCGGCGCTGCTGCCAGCCCGCGCCGCGTACTCCCACTCGGCTTCGGTCGGCAGGCGGTAGGCCTTGCCGGTCACTTGCGACAACCAGCGGCAGTACTCCATGGCCGCGTGCTGGGTCATCGCCAGTGCGGGGATCCTGCCCTTGCCATATCCCTTGGCTTCGTCGCCGTAGGCGCGCGAGGGCTTGCTCACCGCGTCGGCGTCGCCGCCGCCACCGTCGCCGGTGCGGGCGCCCGTATTGCCCACAAAGGCGAACTGGTCGAACTCGTCCCAGGTCACCTCGGTCTTGCCGATCCAGAACGGCTTCACCGTCACCTCGACCTGCGGACCCTCGTCGGCATCCCGCCCGGACTCGGTGGCGGGACTGCCCATCAGGAACGTGCCCCCCGGCACGGCGACCATCTCGAAGGTCACCTTGGAGTTGGGAATGGTCTCGATGTAGGTAGCGCCAGGAGCGGGGGTGGGCACAGGCTGCGCCATGAGCGCAGCGGAGGCAAGCGACAGCAGCACTGCGGTCAACCCGCCGGGTCGCCATGAATGACGCGGTTCACACACGATGAGCGCGAGTGTACCGTCAACGCGACATCCTGAAAAGCAAAAGGGCGGAGCGACAATCGTCGCCCCGCCCTTTGTATGGTAGGGCCGGCTCCCCGAGCCGGCCCTACCACACAGAGGGCGGGGCGACGATCGTCGCTCCGCCCTTTTGCTTTTCAGGACGTCGCGTTGACGATACACTCGCGCGTATCGTGTA
>JBKJQW010000043.1:0-19467 GCA_046593715.1 Luteitalea sp. | reverse complement strand
ATGAAGAGACTGACCGACTACGCCGCCTGCGCCGGTTGAGCGAGCAAGCTCGCCGCTGGCGAGCTCGCTCAGGTGCTGAGCGACCTGCCCGTGCCCTCCGATCCCCGTGTTCTGGTTGACTACCGGAACGCGGACGATGCCGGTGTGTTCGTCGTGGGAGACGTGGCCCTGGTGCAGACGGTGGACTTCTTCACGCCCATCGTCGACGACCCGTTCGCGTACGGACGCATCGCCGCCGCCAACGCCGTGAGCGACGTGTACGCGATGGGGGGACGTCCCATTACCGCGCTGGCCATCGCGGCGTTCCCGGCCAGGGACTTCCCGTCCGAGACGGTGCGGGCCATCTTTGCCGGCGGCCTCTCGGTGCTTCGCGAGTGCGGGGTGGCCCTGCTCGGCGGACACACGGTGCAGGACCTGGAAGTGAAATTCGGGTACGCCGTCACCGGCCTGGTGTCGCCAGACGCTGTGTGGACCAATGGTGGGGCGCGCGCCGGCGACGTGCTCATCCTGACCAAAGCTCTCGGCACCGGCGTGATTGCCACCGCCGCCAAGTTCGGCCGGACCGACGACGCGGTGCTGGCAGGTGCGATGGCGTCGATGCAGTCCACCAACCGCGCTGCGGCCGAGGCCCTGCTGACCCACCCCGGCGCGGTGCACGGGTGCACTGATGTGACCGGTTTCGGCCTGGTCGGTCACGCGTGCGAGATGGCCAGCGCCAGCGGAATGGTCTTCGAGATCGAGGCCGCCGCGCTGCCCCTGCTGCCGGGGGCCTTCGAGCTCGCGCTGGGGAACCGGACGGGCGGACTGGTGTCCAACCGCGCACACTTCAGCGCCCTGGTCGATGAGGGCGCTGTCGTGCCCGAACGCCTGGCGTTGGCCTTCGACCCGCAGACCTCAGGGGGCCTGCTGGCGGCGGTCGATGCGGCGGCAGCCCCCGCGCTTCTGCAGGCGCTCGTCGATGCCGGCGTCCACGCCTCGGTCGTCGGACGGGTCGTTCCGGCCTCGACAGCGACCCGGGTGCGGTTGCGCTGACCGGCGGCGCGTCCGCCGCAGAACGTCTGGCCTGGCGGGCCGTGACGACGCCACCGGCCCGCGCCGTGTTGCACCGTTTTTGAAAATAATGGTATAAATCGGTGTTTCGGCTGGCACGCTGATTCACCCCTGTGCCAGTGTCTTGCCCGAGGCGGGCGCTTCCCGCCCGTGTCGTTACCCCCGGAGGCACCGTGTTACCGGACCTGTCGGTCCTGTGGGTCATTGCGCTCGTGCTGCTGCTGACGGTCATTCTGCAGCAGTTGTTCTTCAAGCCACTCCTTCGCGTGATCAATGCGCGTGAGGAGGCGGTGGAGTCGGCGCGCGCGCTCGCAGAGCGTAGTGCCGCCGAAGCCCGCCGCGCAGGCGAGGAGTTCGACTCCAAGACGACCGCGGCCCGCGCCACGTTCTACCGCGAGCTCGACGACATGCGGAAACGTGGCCAGGACGAACGCGCGTCGATGATTGCCGCCGCCCGCCAGCAGGCTGATGCCGAGTTGGCGCAGGCGCGTGTGACGCTGGCCACCGAGACACAGCAGGCCCGGACCCAACTCGAACAGGACGCCCAGCAGCTCGGTCAGCAGCTGGCCGACCGCCTTGCGGGCCGGACGCGCTGATGCCGGGACAGATGATGACGCGAAAGCCTGAACACCGGGTCGGCTCGCTCGCCGTGGGACTGTTGCTGGCCGCGCTGTCGGTAGCTGCGGCGTCGAGCGCCTCTGCCCAGCATGCCGAGCCAGCGCCAGCCGATAGTCATGCGGCCCCCGCCGCCGGGCATGCCGCCCCGGCTGGCGAGCATGGCGAGGCCCACGGCGAAAGTCTCTGGGTGACGCTGGCGCGGGTTGCCAACTTCGCCATCCTGGCCGGCGTGATCTACTGGTTCGCGCGCGAACCCGTCGCCAAGCACCTGTCGACGCGCCGCGCCCAGATCCGCAAGGAGCTCGTGGATGCCGCCGCGATGCGGACCACGGCCACGGCGCGCCTGGCCGACATCGAAGCCAAGCTGGCCGCGCTGCCGGCTGAACTCGACCAGCTCCGCACCCGCGGCGCGGAAGAGCTCGAGGCCGAGCGTGCCCGCATTCACGCCGCTGCCGGTGTCGAGCGCGATCGCCTCGTCGAGCAGGCGCGCCGCGAGATCACGTCGCAGACCCGTAACGCGCTCGCGCAGCTGCGCGCCCGTGCCGCCACGCTGGTCGTCGACGTCGCGGAGCGGCGCCTCGAGGCCACCTTGACGCCCCAGGAACAGTCCGCGCTGGTGGACGCGTATGCGGCGCAGATGGGCAACGTGCAATGACCTCGCAGCAGGCACGTCGCGCCGGACGGGCGCTGTTTGATGTCACCAACGAGGTCGGCAACGCCCGCCTCACCCTCGAGGGCCTCGCCGCATTCGAGGGCCTCGTGCGCGAGCACGCCGAGCTGGCCAAGGCGCTGCAGTCGCCCTTTGTCACCGGCGACGCGAAGGTCGGCATCGTCACGCAGCTGGGCACCGCGCTGGGCCTCGGATCGGCAGCGGCGCACACCCTGCAGCTGCTGGCGGAGCGCCACCAGATGGACGGCCTCGCGGGCCTCGTGAAGGAACTCAAGACGCTGGTGCACAAGCAGGAGCGCCGGGTCGATGGCCAGGTCACGACGGCCGTGCCGCTCGAGGCCTCGCAACTGGCGCATCTGCGCGATGTGCTGTCGGCGGCGACCGGCCAGCAGGTGACCCTGTCGGCACGCGTCGACCCGTCCGTGATCGGCGGGGTTGTCGCACGCGTCGGCAGCGTCGTGTATGACGGCTCCATCGCCCGGCAACTGGCTCGCATGAAAGAGCAGTTCGGTAACTGAACCATGACGATTAAAGCAGACGACATCTCCCGCATCATCCGTGAGCAGATCGGCGGCCTCCAGTCCACCGTGGACGTGGCCGAGGTCGGCACCGTGATGTCCATCGGCGACGGCATCGCCCGCCTCCAGGGCGTCGAGCGCGCCATGGCCGGCGAGATGATCGAGTTCCCCCACGGCGTCTTCGGCATCGCGCTGAACCTCGAAGAGGACTCGGTGGGCACGGTGCTCCTCGGCGATTACAAGTTGATTCGCGAGGGCGACCAGGTTCGCCGCACCGGCCGCATCATCTCGGTGCCGGTCGGCGACGAGCTGCTCGGTCGCGTGGTCAACGCGCTTGGGCAGCCTGTGGATGGCAAGGGGCCGATTCAGGCCACGCAGGTCGCACCGATCGAGCGCATGGCGCCCGGCGTGGTGGACCGGCAGCCGGTCCGCGAGCCCCTGCAGACCGGCATCAAGGCCATCGACGGCATGGTGCCGATTGGCCGCGGCCAGCGCGAGTTGCTGATCGGCGACCGCCAGACCGGCAAGACGGCGGTGGCCGTTGACGCGATCCTGAACCAGAAGGACACCGGCGTCATCTGCATCTACGTGGCCATCGGCCAGAAGCAGTCGACGATTGCCCAGGTGGTGCGCACGCTCGAAGAGAACGACGCGCTGCGCTACACCATCGTCGTCGCAGCCGGCGCGTCCGACCCGGCGCCGATGCTGTACATCAGCCCCTACTCGGGCTGCACGATGGGGGAGTTCTTCCGCGACAGCGGCCGCCACGCGCTGATCATCTACGACGATCTCTCCAAGCACGCCATGGCGTACCGCGAGATCTCGCTGCTGCTGCGTCGGCCCCCCGGCCGCGAGGCGTATCCGGGTGATGTGTTCTACCTGCACTCGCGTCTGCTCGAGCGTGCGGCCAAGTTGAACGACAGCAAGGGTGGTGGTTCGCTGACGGCGCTGCCGATCATCGAGACGCAGGCGGGCGACCTGTCGGCCTACATCCCGACCAACGTGATCTCGATCACCGACGGTCAGATCTTTCTCGAGAGCGATCTGTTCCACCAGGGCGTGCGGCCGGCGATCAACGTCGGCAACTCGGTGTCGCGCGTCGGCGGTGCGGCCCAGATCAAGGCGATGCGCAAGGTCGCCGGATCGCTGCGCCTCGACCTGGCCCAGTACCGGGCGCTTGCCGCGTTCGCGCAGTTTGGCAGCGACCTCGACAAGGCGACACAGCAGCAGCTGCATCGCGGCGTCCGTCTGGTCGAGGTCCTCAAGCAGCCCCAGTACAACCCGTTGTCGGTGGCCAAGCAGGTGGCGATCCTGTACGTGGCGACCCGCGGCCTGCTCGACAAGGTGGAGCTCGCCGACATCGGCGACTGGGAGCGCGGCTTCTACACGCACCTCGAGTCGCACCGCCCGGGCATCCTTGCCGGGATCACCGAGCAGAAGGACATCTCCAAGGAGATCGAGGCCGAACTGATCGACGCCACCGAGGAGTATTCCAAGGACTTCGCCACGAGCCGCAAGCCGGCGGGAGTGGCGTAGGACAGGCCACCCTGCCGCTGTAGCCCGAACCTCCTATGCCCTCTCTCATTGACATCCGTCGCCGGGTCCGCGCCGTCAAGTCGACGCAGCAGATCACCAAGGCGATGAAGATGGTCTCGGCGAGCAAGCTGCGCCGGGCGCAGGACCGCGTCATCGGCGCGCGCCCTTACGCCCAGCAGATGCTGCGCGTGCTCAACAGCCTGACGACGCGCGTGGACGCCGAGGCGCATCCGCTGCTCACCGAGTCGCCGGCGGCTGGCGCGCCGCCGCTGCTGATCGTCATCTCGGCCGACCGCGGCCTGTGTGGCAGCTTCAACAGCAACGTCACCAAGCAGGCCGCGGCGTTCCGGCCCGAGTCCACCGACCGCGACGTCGCGATGGCCCTGGTCGGCCGCAAGGGACGCGACTTCTTCAAGCGGCGCGGCGTGGACATCCGCTACGAGGCGGTGGGCGTCTTCCAGCAGGTCAAGTACGCGCACGCGCAGGAAATCGCCCGCAACGCCATCGAGGCCTTCACCGAAGGCCGCGTCAGCTCGGTCTATCTCCTGTACAACGAGTTCAAGTCGGTGATGTCGCAGAAGGTGGTGGTCGAGCGGTTGTTGCCGCTTCCGCGCCTGACGCCTGAGAACGGCGGCGTCACCGGTCCGCAGGTCGACTACCTGTACGAGCCGTCGGCCGAGGAAATTCTCACCTCGCTCGTGCCCCGGCACGTCGAGATTCAGGTGTACCGTGCGCTGCTCGAGTCGGCAGCGGCTGAGCACGCCGCACGGATGACGGCGATGGACGCGGCGACGCGCAACGCCCAGGAGATGGTCGACAAGCTGACGCTCTACATGAACAAGGTGCGTCAGGCCTCCATCACGCGCGAGATCATCGAAGTGGTATCGGGCGCGCAGGCGCTCTAGGGACAGATACGAGTCATGGCCAACGTCACAGCGGAGCAGCACAAGGTCGGACGCATCGTCCAGATCATCGGACCGGTGCTCGACATCGAGTTCGAGGGCGGTCACCTTCCCGCCATCTACAACGCGGTGCGGGTCCGCGTGCCTGGCGCCGACGGCGCCCCGCACAACGACATCGTCGCCGAAGTCGAGCAGCACCTCGGTGAGGGCCGTGTGCGCGCCGTCGCGATGAAGGCCACCGATGGCCTGCAGCGCGGCATGGAGGCGCTCGACCTCGGCATCCCGATCACCGTGCCCGTCGGTCCCGCCACGCTGGGCCGCGTGCTCAACGTGCTTGGCGAGCCGGTGGACTATCCCGATCGACCGGTGGTGTCGGACATCAACTGGCCGATTCACCGCGCCGCGCCCTCGCTCGAAGACCAGTCGACCAAGCTCGAGATATTCGAGACCGGCATCAAGGTCATCGACCTGCTCGAGCCGTACCTCCAGGGCGGCAAGATCGGCCTGTTCGGCGGCGCAGGCGTCGGCAAGACGGTCATCATCCAGGAGCTGATCCACAACATCGCCCTCAAGCACGGCGGCGTGTCGGTCTTTGCCGGCGTCGGCGAACGTACCCGCGAGGGCAACGACCTCTGGCTCGAGTTCCAGGAGAGCGGCGTCATCAACGTCGACGATCCTTCGAAGTCACGCGCGGCGCTGGTCTACGGACAGATGACCGAGCCGCCGGGCGCGCGGCTCCGCGTGGCCCTGACCGGCCTGACGGTCGCGGAGTACTTCCGCGACGTCGAAGGCAAGGACGTGCTGCTGTTCATCGACAACATCTTCCGGTTCACGCAGGCCGGCTCGGAAGTCTCGGCGCTGCTCGGCCGCATGCCGAGCGCCGTCGGCTACCAGCCGACGCTGGCCACCGAGATGGGTGAGATGCAGGAACGCATCACGTCCACCAAGAAGGGCTCGATCACCTCGGTGCAGGCGATTTACGTGCCGGCCGACGACTATACCGACCCGGCGCCAGCCACGACGTTCGCCCACCTGGACGCCACCACCAACCTGTCGCGCGACATCGCCTCGCTCGGCATCTACCCGGCCGTCGACCCGCTGGCGTCGACGTCGCGCATTCTCGACCCGCGGGTCATCGGCGACGAGCACTACTCGGTGGCGCGCCGCGTCAAGCAGGTCCTGCAGCGCTACAAGGATCTGCAGGACATCATCGCCATCCTCGGGCTCGACGAGCTCTCGGAAGAGGACAAGCGGGCGGTGGCTCGCGCCCGCAAGATCCAGTTCTTCCTGAGCCAGCCGTTCCACGTCGCCGAGCAGTTCACGGGCTTCAAGGGCAAGTACGTGACCATTGCCGACACGATCTCGGGTTTCCGCGAGATCGTGGACGGCGTCCACGACGACGTGCCGGAGCAGGCGTTCTACATGGTCGGCACCATCAAGGAGGCCCTGGAGAAGGCCGCCTCGATGAAGTCGTAACCGGAAGGCGACAAGTCGATGGCCAGTCAGCTCACGCTCAGCATCGTCACGCCGGAACGCGAACTCGTGCGCGCCCAGGTGGACGAGGTCGAGCTGCCGGGCAGCGAGGGGTACTTCGGCGTGCTGCCGGGACACACCCCGATGCTCGCCACCCTCACCGTCGGGCGCCTCACCTACAAGTCGGGGTCGGATACGCAGGTGCTGGCCATTGCCCTCGGCTTTGCCGAGGTGCTGCCCGATGCCGTCACGGTGCTCGCGCAGATTGCCGAGCGGCCCGAGGACATCGACGTCTCGCGCGCCGAGGCGTCGCGCAAGCGCGCTGAGGAGCGGCTGGCTGGCAGCACGTCCGATCTCGATTACCAACGCGCTCGCGTGGCGCTCGACAAGGCCGCGCTGCGCCTGCAGGTGGCGTCGCGCGCTCGCGCGAGATGATCCGCGTGCCCCGTCCATCGCCGGTACCCCTGCGCCCGAGGGCCTGAGCGGACATGCGTGTGCGCTGGGCCGCCGCAACGCATCCGGGCCGGCGCCGCTCTTCCAACGAGGACGCGTTCATCGCCCGGCCCGACCTCGGCCTGTACGTCGTCGCCGATGGCATGGGCGGCCACGTGGCCGGCGAGGTCGCCTCTCGCCTCGCGGTGGAGACGATCGAGGCGGTCATCGCGGCAGGCGATGCCTGTCCGTCCGACAGCCGCAACTGCACGCTCGGTGAACGTCGCCTGCAGGTGGGCTTCGAGCGGGCCAGCCAGGCCATCTCCGACCAGACGGCGCGCCAACCGCGCCTGCGCGGGATGGCCACGACGGCTTCGGCGATCCTGATCGCCAACGGCGCCAGTGCCATCGGTCACGTGGGCGACAGCCGCGTCTACCTCTGGCGCGACCAGCTGCTGCAACAGCTGACGCACGACCACTCCTGGGTGGCCGAGCAGGTCACGATGGGCCTGCTCTCGGCAGACGAGGCCCGGCAGCACCCGTGGCGCAACGTGGTCACCCGCGCCCTCTCGGCGTCGGACCCGCCCCAGGTCGACCTCTCGCCGCTGACGTTGCAGCACCGGGACCGCCTGCTGATTTCCTCGGACGGCCTGCACGGCGTGATCAACGACGACCGCATCGGTGTGGTCCTCGCCAGCGGCGACGACCTCGACCGGACGTGCAAGCAGCTGCTCGACGACGCCAACGCCGCCGGCGGACCCGACAACATCACCACGCTCATCCTGGACATCGATGTTCCATAACCTGCGCCACCTGGTGCGGTACCGCCCGCTGATCCAGAGTCTCGTCACCCGCGAGCTCAAGGCGCGCTATCGCGGCAGTGCCCTCGGCTTCTTCTGGTCGTTCATCAACCCGCTGCTGTTGCTGGTGGTGTACTCGTTTGTCTTCACGGTGGTCCTGCCGGGCACGCATCCGCCGGAGATCGAGCCGTACGCGTTGTTCCTGTTCTGCGGCATCCTGCCGTGGACCTGGTTCTCGTCCTCGCTCACCGAGGCGTCCAACAGCCTCATGGCGGGCGGCAACCTGATCAAGAAAGTGCTCTTCCCGGCCGAGATCCTGCCCATCGTGGCTGTGCTCTCGAACATGATGCACTTCTTCTTCGGCCTGCCCATCCTGCTGGGGTTCCTGGTCTGGTTTCGGCCCACGATCACCTTCACCGAGGTGCTCTGGTTCCCCGTGGTGGTCGCCGTGCAGCTGCTGTTCACGCTCGGCCTGAGCCTGATCCTCGCGGCCCTGACGGTGCACTTCCGCGACATCAAGGACATCCTCAGCAACCTGCTCACGCTCTGGTTCTTCGCCACGCCGATCATCTATCCGATGCACCTTGCGCCGGGCACGATCAGCAAGGCGGTCCTCAACGCCAACCCGTTCTCGCACTTCGCGGTGTCGTATCAGGAAATCCTGTTCTACGAGGGACCGTTCGGGCATTGGAAGTGGCTGCTCGCGGTCTTTGTCGCGTCCGTGCTGCTGTTTCTCCTCGGCTATTTCCTGTTCGATCGACTCCGCGACTCGTTCGCCGAGGAGGTGTGAGCCCCATGTCCTCGCACCCGCTCGCCATCCACGCCGAGAACGTCACCAAGATCTATCGTCGCTTCGCGCACAAGCGTCAGTTCGCCACGCTGAAGAGCGCCATCCTGAGCGGCAGCCTGGTCCGCGACCTCAAGGCCGACGACACGTTCCGCGCGCTCGATGGCGTCACCTTCGACGTGCAGGCCGGACGCACCTACGGCATCATCGGGCGGAACGGCAGCGGCAAGAGCACGATGCTCAAGTGCGTGGCCGGCATCGCCAAGCCGACCACCGGCAAGATCACCGTCAACGGCCGCATCTCGGCGTTGATCGAGCTGGGCGCCGGCTTCCACCCCGAGATCTCCGGTCGCGAGAACGTCTTCATCAACGGCATCATGCTGGGCCTGTCCAAGGCCGAGATCGAGCGCCGTTTCGACGAGATCGTCGAGTTTGCCGAACTGGCGCCGTTCATCGACGCGCCGGTCAAGACTTACTCGTCGGGCATGTACATGCGTCTGGGGTTCGCGGTCGCGGTGCACGTCGATCCCGATGTCCTGCTGGTCGATGAGGTGCTGGCGGTGGGCGACGAGGGATTCGCCCACAAGTGCCTCGACAAATTCGCGGAGTTCCGCCGTCGAGGCAAGACGATCCTGCTTGTCACCCACTCGCTTGGCCTGGTCGAGCGGTTCTGTGACGAGGCGCTCTGGCTCGACAAGGGCAAGGTCAAGGCGGTGGGCGACCCCAAGCGGGTCATCGACGCGTACGTGACCGAGATCGAGGAGAGCGAGGAAGCCTTCCTTGCCGCCGAGGATGCGCGGGCCCGCGGTCGCGTCGACCTGGGGGCCGGCAGCTCGCTGCCCGCGCACCAGGCCGGCGAGGCGGAAGACGGCGTCACCGCCGGGAAGGTCGAAGCGCCCGCCGACATGTTCAAGGCCGAAGCCGGCCGGTGGGGCTCCGGTGACATCGAGATCACGCGGGTCGATCTCGTCGGCCCCGATGGCGCCATCGGACACGTCTTCCATTCCGGCGAGTCGATGACCATCCGGCTGCACCTGACGGCAAAAGCGGCCGTCACCGACTTCGTGTTCGGCATCGGCCTGTTCAACGCCGACGGTGTCTGCATCTACGGCACCAACACCAACATCGAGGAGATGTCGGCCCAGGAGATCGCCGGCGATGGCGTGGTGGACTTCGTGATCGAGGACCTGGCGCTCACCGAAGGCACCTACAAGCTCGATCTCGCCGTGCACAAGCTCGATGGCTTCCCCTACGACTACCACCGCCAGCTCTACACCTTCCGCGTCAAGTCGCCGGTCAAGGATGTGGGCTTCTTCCGGCCACGCCACTCGTGGGCCTTCAGCCCGTCCGTCCGTCTTCAGCGACTGCAGGGGCCGGAGGGCTGGCGCCCGCACATGAAGGACGATGAGCCGACTGCCTGAGGCCGACGGTGGCCGCGTGGTGTGCACCGAGGCAGGCGTGGCGCAGGTGCGAGCCTGGCAGGCAGACGGGCGCACCGTCGTCTTCACCAACGGCGTGTTCGATCTGCTGCACGCCGGCCACGTCCGCTACCTGGCCGCGGCCAGGGCCGAGGGCGACCACCTGGTGGTGGCGCTGAACACCGACGCCACCGTGCGCGCCGCAAAGGGACCCGACCGGCCCGTGCACCCCGCCGCCGAACGCGCCGAACTGGTCGCCGCGCTCCGCGTCGTCGATCTCGCGATGATCTTCGAGGAGCCCACGCCGGCCGCCCTCATCGCGTCCCTGCAGCCCGACGTACTCGTGAAAGGCGCCGACTGGCCGCTCGACCAGATCGTCGGACGCGACACGGTGTGGGCGCGAGGGGGTCGCGTGGTGCGCATCCCCACCGAGGAGGGGCACTCCACGACCGGTCTCATCGACAAAGTCCGGCAGGATCAATTCTGAATTCGGAATGCAGAATGAAGCCGTGCTGCGCGTGTACCCAGTTCCCAGGGGAGTAGCTCGAGCCACGCGCGTCACCCACTCACGTACGCTTGGGCAGCCCTTGAGGCTCCCCGCAGCGCCGGCCTCGCGGCACGGCGCGTGCTGTGTCGCACGTCATGCTTGTCTGGATCGATACCTTCGACATCGACACACAACCGGCGCAGGACGCGCCGTCGCAACCCACGGCTGCGCCCTGCGATCCCGCCGCCGCCAGCTCAGAAGCTCGAACCCTGCATTCTGAAGTGCAAATTCACACTTCCTACGGTGCCGTGTGCTTGGGCAGCGCCCGCAACGCGTTGTCCAGGTACACCTTCTTGAGGATCGGCTCGGGCAGGCCCAGACCGTAGATCTGCCACCGTCCCTGCGGCGGCACCGGGGCCGGCGCGTAGTCGAAGTACTCGTCCTCGGTCTGCAGGAACCGGTAATAGATCTGGTACAGGTCCATGCCGAAGATCTGCTGAGGCGTCTCGGTGCCGTTCGGGACGGCGTCGGTGCCGAACATGATGCGGTCCTGGTACTTGTCGAAGAACTTGCGCGACTGCCGTGGCTGTCGTCCGAGCTCGCCGATGCGTGCGCCGATCTCGATGTGGACGTTCGGGTAGGCGTCGAGCATCTCGCCGACGGCAGGCAGGTTCTCGGCCCAGTGCCCGACGTGCAACGCCACGAAGGTGGTCTTCGGATGGCGCTTGAACACGCGATCGCGCGCCTCGAGCACGGCCTTGAACGCGGGGAAGTCCTTGCCATGGAAGGACCAGTCAGGGTGGTTGGCCAGTTCCTCGTACCGCTCGTTGTGCCGATCGGTGGGCAGGAAGAAGGCCTCGGGGTCGCCGACGTGAATCGCGATCGGCAGCCCCAGCGCCCCAGCCTGCTCCCACATCGGGTCGAAGCGACGATCGTCCACGGTCACCAGCGAGCCAGCCTTGCCGGACGCGTCCTTGTCGCGCAGGAACAGGCCGAGCGTCTTGAGCACCTTGACGCCCATGGCACCCGCCGCCTTGGCTGCGGTGAACTGATCGGCCTGCCACGTCGGGTAATCGGGACGTTGCGCTTCGGCCCAGGTCGGCTCGGTGAACGTGAGGAAGCGCCCCGGATGCGCCCGATCGAGGCCGGCGATGGCACTTGCCAGGCGTTCACCCTGCCCGCCGGTCAGATTCACCATCGTCCGGATGTTGCGTGCGTCCATCACCTTCAGTAGTTCGGCCGCCGGCATCGCGCGGCGGTCCGGCCGCGCATTGGCCTGGGGGGTGCGCATCGAGAGATGCGTGTGCATGTCGATGACCGGAAATGCCGCCTTCTCGACCAGCGTCACCGGCACGTGCAACATGCTCTTGGGCTGGTAGTCCACCAGCTTCAGCGAGGCATCCGGCTTGGGAGCCGCCGTCGCCTGCCCGCCGACCAGGTCTGAGAGCTCGCCGCCTTCCGCACGAGTCACTTCGCTGGTCGTTGCCACCGCGGCGCCCATTGCCGCGCCGGTCCTCGTCAGCCACTCACGTCTGTTCACGGTCTCTGCTCCGGAGATGGTAGGGGCGACTCCTCGAGCCGCCATTGCCGACAGGGCCGCTCGGGGAGCGGCCCCCACCCACGAACTCGCTGCTAGAACACCCGCTTGGTCAACCTGTCGATCCTGAAGCGAGCCGTGTCGGCAATCGACATTACGGCCATCACGCCGGCCTGCACGGGGTCGGTGACCACCAGGTCACTCGCGTCGGGCACACTGCCGGCCATGTTCAGGCTGATCACGGTCAGCCCCTGCGACCGCACCTCGCGTACGGCCTTCTCGATTTCGCCGCCCATCAGCGCGCCGGCCAACACCAGCACCTTGGCACGCGGCAACCGGCACACGGCTCGTACGGCCTCGGCCAACGCGTGTTCCCCCACCAGCGGGATCGTGTCCACCGAGATCTTCTCGCCGCGGATGTTGTGCCGGTCCGCCTCGATGATCGCGCCGATGGCTACCTGTCCGACCTGTGCCCCGCCGCCCATGATGATCACGCGCTTGCCGAACACGTGCTGGAAGGTCGCCACCCGTTCGACGCCCTGAACAGGCTCGGCTGAGGAGAGCTCAGCCAGCAGGGCCTCGCCGTTGGGCGCACTCACCTCGAGCATCAGCCGGGTCACCGCAGGCGTGTGATCGACGATCGTGAGGGTGGTGATATCGCCGCCGTGCCTGGCGATAATCCCCGTCACGATGTGCAGGACGCCTGGCCCGCTGCGGGTGGTCAAGACGAGCGCGAGAGGCGACGGCTGTTCGGGCACGCAGGCATGGTACGGGAAGACGAGCTATCGGTCGAAGTCGCGCGTCTGAGAGTGTGACGCCGACGCCAGCTTCGGCATCGGCCCAACAGAGGAGGGCTGACGTGGACGAGGACCTCGATACATTGCGCGGTCAGGACAATGGGCGGCCAGCGCTCGAGGACCCAGTGCTCGAGCACAAGCCCAGTACCAGGATGGCGTGGGTGGGCTTGATCGTGCTTCTGCTGGCCGTGGGGACCGGCCTCTGGTTCTGGGCGCCGAGAACGTCGGAGTCGCCGGCCGAGTCGGTGGGTCGGGTGCCGGCCGAGCCACTGTCGGCGCCGTCGGTGGCGTCCACGGGGCTGGGGAAGGGGGAGCCGGACCCTAATCTACCGGGCCTCGACTCCCTGGACAGCTACGTGCGGCCGCTCCTGGCGGCCCTGTCTTCGCGCCCGGAGCTGGCGGCCCTGCTGGCCTCGGACAATCTGGTGAGACGGTTCGCGGTCAGCGTCGAGGCCATCGCCCGAGGCGCGTCGCCCGCACGGCAGGTGCGCGCCGTGGCCCCCCGCGCCGGGTTCACCGTCGAGCACACGGGTGGCGGTCCGGTCATCGATCCCGCGAGCTACGCGCGCTACGACCGGCTCGTGTTGCTGGTCGAGGACATGGATCCGGCGCAACTGGCGCGCCTGTACGGACGCCTCGAGCCGCGCCTGGTAGAGGCCTATGCCGAGCTTGGCGTCGGCGGTACGTTCGACGAGGCGATGACGCGCGCGCTCGCCCACCTGCTGGCCACACCGATGCCCCCGCCACAGGCGCGGGTCCAGGCAGCCAAAGGCACCAACTACGCGTACGTCGATCCCCGCTTCGAGGGGCTCTCGGCCGCCCAGCGTCAACTGCTACGCCTGGGCCCCGACCGCGCCCGACGCGTGCAGCAGCGGCTCAGAGCCTTCGGCCTCGCGCTCGGGATCCCGGCCGACCAGCTGCCCATGCCGTCGTGAGCGGCCTGTGCTGTCACTGTGCCGCGGAGCCTGGCACTGTCGGGCCCCGCGCTGCATTCTGAGTGCAAAATTCTAAAATTACCGGTTCCGCTCCTGTATTCTGGGGAGTCTGGCAATCCGCCACATGATGTCCGGATCCTCAGGCTCTTCCCTTTCGCTTCGCTTCCTCCTCAAGGACGCGGCCTCGACCACCGGGCTCGCGGCGGCCGCCACGCGCCTGTCCGGCCTGACGCCGGCGGCCAAGGCGCTTGCCGTGGCGGCCGCGGCGCAGAATGCGCCGGCCGTCGTGATCGTCCCCGCCGACAAGGACATCGAGCCCTTCGTCAGTGACGCCCGGTTTTTCCTCGGCAGCCTCGAAGGCCTCAGTGGCGCGGCGCTCGAGCGCGGGGTGCTGTCGCTTCCGTCTCCGGAAGTCGATCCGTACCGCGGGCTGGTCCCGCACTTCGACGTTGCCTCGGCGCGCGCTCGTGCGCTGCACGGCCTGGCGACCGGTCAGGCCCGCATCGTGGTGGCCTCGGCACCGGCCCTGTTGCCACGGTTGCCCGATCCGGCCACGCTCGTGGCGGCATCGCTGGAGCTGAAGCCCGGCGACGACATCGACCTCATCGAGTTGGCCGAGATCCTCGTGCGGGCCGGCTTCACGCGTGAGGACCCCGTCGATCAGCACGGCGAGTTCTCGGTGCGCGGCAACGTCGCCGACATCTTCCCGGCGGGCGATCGGCTCCCGGTGCGCCTCGAGTTCGTCGGCGACACCATCGAATCGATCCGACAGTTCGACCCCGCCACCCAGCGCTCGGTGGCCGCGCTCGATCGGATCACCGTGTCGCCCGTGCGCGAGATGGCCGACACGCTGGAGGGGCGCGACGCCGACCGTCCGGCGACGCTGTTCAGCTATCTCGGCGCTGCGGCGCGGCTGCGGTTGTTCGTCTCGGAATTCGACAAGGTGCGCGAGGCAGGCGACCGGCGATTCACCACCCTGCTCGACTCCTATCAGGACGCGCTCGTTCGTGAGGAGCGTGTGCTGCCGCCGGCGCGGATCATGTTGCCGTGGCCCGACGTCATGTCGATGCTGCCGGCCGCCACCAAACTCGAGACGTTCGCGGCCGACACCGACCTGGTGGACGCGGCCGGCGAGGCCAGCGACGCGGTGCGTGCGCTGGTCACCGACCGCTACGTATCGTGTCAGCAGGTGCCGACATTTCACGGGCGCGTGCCGGACTGGGTTGCCGAGTTGCGCGGCGCGCGCGAGCAGGGGGAAACCGCCGTGCTCGTGGCCGAGACCGCTGGCCGGGCCGAGCGGGTCATCGAGATCCTGCGCGACTACGGGGTCGTCGCCGTAGACATCAGTCGGGCCGAGGTCACGTCGGGCAGTGCCCTGCTGGTCACGACGGGGCAACTCACGCAGGGCTTTCGTCTCCCTGCCGCGAAGATGCGGCTCTTTGCCGAGACCGACATCTTCGACGAGGAGCGCGTCGGCCACCAGCGCCGCGCCTCCGCCGCCAAGGCCTTTCTTTCGGACTTCCGCGATCTCAAGGTCGGCGACCATGTCGTGCACGTCGACAACGGCATCGGTGTGTTCGTCGGTCTCAAGCAGATCAACGTCGGCCACGAGACGCGCGAGTTCATGGAACTGCGCTACTCGGGCGACGACAAGCTCTTCGTCCCGGTCGATCGCCTCGACCTGGTGCAGAAGTTTTCTGGCAGCAGCAGTCCGACCCTCGATCGCCTCGGTGGTGCGACGTGGGAGAAGGCCAAGTCGCGGGTCAAGAAGGCCATGCGCGACATGGCCGACGAGCTGCTCAAGCTGTACGCAGCGCGCAAGGCGGTGCAGGGCCACGCCTTCCCGCTCGACACCCATTGGCAGGAAGAGTTCGAAGGCGCCTTCCCCTACGAGTTGACGCCCGATCAGGCAAACGCCGTCATCGACATCAAGCGCGACATGGAGTCGACGATGCCGATGGACCGGCTGCTGTGCGGCGACGTCGGCTACGGCAAGACCGAAGTGGCGATGCGCGCCGCGTTCAAGGCGGTGATGGACGGCAAGCAGGTGGCGTTGCTGGCTCCGACCACCGTGCTGGCGCTGCAGCATCTCAAGACGCTGCGCACCCGGTTTGCGGCCTTCCCCGTCCGCATCGACATGGTCAGCCGGTTCCGGACCAAGGCCGAGCAGGCCGAGTCGTTGAAGCACCTGCGCGAGGGCAAGCTCGACATCCTGGTCGGCACGCATCGCCTGCTGGCCAAGGACGTCGAGTTTCGCGACCTCGGGCTCCTCGTGGTGGACGAAGAGCAGCGGTTCGGCGTCACCCACAAGGAGCGCATCAAGCAGATGCGCAAGCGGGTGGACGTGCTCACCATGAGCGCCACGCCGATTCCCCGAACGCTGAACATGTCGCTGGTCGGCATCCGCGACATGTCGGTGATCGAGACCGCGCCGCACGATCGTCAGGCCGTGCAGACGGCCGTGCTCCCGTTCGACCCGCAGATCATCGGGACGGCGATCGCCAAGGAGCTCGAGCGGGGCGGGCAGGTGTACTTCGTGCACAACCGGGTCGAATCGATCCACTCGATGGCCGGGCTGCTGCAGCGGGTCTCGCCCGAGGGTGCGCGCATCGGTGTCGGCCACGGCCAGATGGGCGAGGAAGCGCTCGAGAAGGTCATGGTCGACTTCATCGAGCGACGCTACGACGTGCTCCTGGCCACGACGATCATCGAGAACGGGCTCGACATTCCCAACGCCAACACGATGATCATCAACCGCGCGGATCGGTATGGCCTGGGGCAGTTGTACCAGCTGCGCGGACGGGTCGGGCGGTCCGACAGGCGTGCCTACGCATACCTGCTGATTCCGCCGGTGGATTCGCTGTCGGAGGTGGCGCGCAAGCGGCTCGCGGCGATCAAGGAGTTCAGCGCGCTTGGCAGCGGCTTCCGTATCGCCGCGCTCGACCTCGAGATTCGCGGCGCCGGCAACCTGCTCGGCGGGCAGCAGAGCGGACACATCGAGGCCATCGGCTTCGAGATGTACACCAAGCTGCTCGAGGAGACGATCCGCGAACTCAAGGGCGAGGACCTCGAGGACGACCGGCGCTCCACCGTCAACCTCGGCGTCGAGTTCCGTATCGACGAGGACTACATCCCCGACACCAATCAGCGCCTCGGCATCTATCGGCACGTCGCGCAGGCCCGCACCGACGCCGACCTCGACCGGGTGCTGGAGGATGTGCGCGACCGCTACGGACCGGTGCCCGAGTCGGTGCTCAGCCTTGCCGACCATGCGCGCCTGCGGGTGATGGCCGATCACCTCAAGCTGGACGCCATCGAGCGCGAAGGCACCACCATCGTCTTCAAGTTTCGCGACTCGGCGACCGTGGACCCGCAGCGCCTCCTCTCGGTGGTCAACCGCCGCGTCGACCTCCGGCTCGTGCCGCCCGGGCACATCAAGCTCGATCTCGCTCCGCCAACGATGGCACCCAAGCTCCCCCTGCCCGCGGCCAGGCCCGGAGTGCCCAACCGCCCCGCAGCGGGCGGTGGAGTGACGCTTCGTGGCGGTGGCCCTGCGACCCACCGCCCTGTCGCTCAGGGTGCGTCGCGCGGGCCCTCCTGGTGGACGGTGCGCGCCACCGCCGGCCAGGTCGCGCCCGGCTTCACGAAAGCGGAGGTCCTCAAGCCGATCTCCGAAGATCCGCGGGCAGCCGACGGGCTGTTTGCCAGGGTCGCCGGGGTGATGAAGGAGCTGAGTGACGACATCTAGCTCACGTCTCCCGAGGTTCGGAGGCGCGGCAACCCACGTATTGCGGTCGTGTGGGTCACGCGCCTGCATCTTGTGCCGTCCTTGCAGGGGCTGAGGTCGTCAAAAGTCGGGTCGGGATCCCGCGCCCCTACCACCGTCATCCCATGCCCGGCGACCCCGTGACCCGTTGGACCCGTGACCCGTTACAATGTGTAAACCAATGAAGCGTATGAGTTTGCGTACAGGTGGGGGCCTCGCCCTCGCGTTCGGTCTCTCGATCGTGGGCCTGCGCGCCGACGTCATCGAGCAGGTCCTCGTGAAGGTGAACGGCGAGATCCTCACCAAGACCGATGTCGAGCAGTTGCAGGTGACGGCGATGCGGGCCAGCAACCCCAACGTCACCGCTGCCGACCTACAGAACGACGTGGCCCTCCGCAAGATGCTCGATCAGGTGACGCCCCGCGTCATCGTCAACGCCATCGACGAGCTGCTGCTGGTGCAGCGCGGACGCGAGCTCGGCCTCAAGATGACCGACGAGCAGTTCAACGGCATCCTTGCCAACATCCGCAAGGAGAACAAGCTCGACACCGAAGAGAAGTTCCAGACGGCGATGCAGCAGGAAGGCCTGTCGATTCCCGGGCTGCGCAAGGCGTTCGAGAAGCAGATGCTGATCAATCGCGTCCAGCAGCAGGACGTGTTCTCGCGCATCAGCATCTCGGAGGAGGAGTCCCGCGCCTACTTCGCCGCGCACCAGGCCGAGTTCCTCACCAACGAGTCGGTGACGCTGCGCGAGCTGTTCGTGCGGGCCGCGGCCACCGTCCCGGCCGAAGGGCCGAGCGCCACGCAAACGGCCATGGCCGCGGCGCGCGAGAAGATCGATCAGATCCGCCTGCGCGTGCTCAAGGAGGACTTCGGCACCGTGGCCGGCGAGGTCTCGGACGCGGCGTCCAAGGCCAATGGCGGCCTGATCGGCCCGCTCGGCGCCGACGAACTCAACCCCGACATCCAGAAGGTGGTCAGTACCCTCAAGGTTGGGCAGGTCTCCGAGCCGCTCGATGCGGGCAACGGCTATCGCCTGATCAAGCTTGACGTGCGGGTGCCGAAAAAGCAGGCCACCTTCGAAGAGGCGCGCGATGACATCGCCGACAAGGTCTTCCAGCAGCGACGCGCCGGCGAGGTCCTCAAGTATCTCGAGCGTCTTCGCACGCAGGCGATCATCGAGTGGAAGAGCGCCTCGCTGAAGGCCGCGTTCGACGCCGGTGTGATCGAAGCGGCCAAGGTCCTTGCCGAGGACGCGGTGAAGGCGCAGGCCGCCGCGCCGCCGCGCACTGGCGCCACCCCGTGAGCGTGCCGACCTCCGCAGGTGCCGGGACGATGGCTGCGGCGCAGCCGGCCGACCATCAGCCGCGGTCGTTTACCAGTCCGAAGATTGGCCGGATTGCCCTTGACGCGCCGGTGGGCGTGGCGCCGATGGCAGGCATGACCGATACCGCCTTCCGCCGCCTCGTCAAGCGCCAGGGAGGCTGCGGACTCGTGGTCACCGAGATGGTCAGCTCCGAGGGGCTGGTGCGCGGCATCGATCGCACGCTCGAGTACGCCGAGTACACCGAAGAAGAGCGTCCCGTCTCCATCCAGATCTTCGGCGGTGAGCCCGCGAAAATGGCGGAGGCCGCGCGTGTCGTCGAAGCCATGGGCGCCAACATCGTTGACGTCAACATGGGCTGCCCGGTGCCGAAGATCGCGAAGCACAATGCCGGCTGCAGCCTGATGCGCGAGCCGC
>JBKJQW010000134.1:0-32793 GCA_046593715.1 Luteitalea sp. | reverse complement strand
GTCGATGCACTCGTCCGGGTGGATGAAGAGCATCTGCGTGGCGTCGTAGTCGCCCTCATCCTTCCGCGGATGAATGCAGTCGACCGGACACACGTCCACGCAGGCCGTGTCCTTGGTTCCGATGCAGGGTTCGGTAATAACGTACGCCACGCGTCCTCCTGAAGAAAGAACTATTGCTGGTGACCCGGCTCCGGGAGCCGGGTCGGCATGGTCGGCCCGACATCGGCCGACAGGTATCCGAGCCGCAGGGACGTCGCTCGCGCGAGGTCCCACGCCGCCGGCACGTGCTCGTCGTGCAGCGGTCCTTCACCACAGCCGTGGGTGAACACCCCCACGCGGGCCACTTCCTGCCCCCGGTAGTCCCGCACCGGGGCACAGGCACAATTGAGGCGATACCGGTCGGCCCCATCGCCGTCGCCAAAGCGCCGGACGACCTCCTGCGAGCGCCCGGTGTCCCCCGCTGCGCAGAGGCGGGCGCAACTGAGCCGGCGCTGCTGTCCCTCAGCAAAGAACAGCGAACAGTGCCCGGGCATCGGCTTTCCGTAAGCCGTGTACATCGCTGGCGCGTCCACCGGCCCGCCCCACACGTAGGTCACCTCGCCAGCCGGCAGCGACACGAACGCTCTAGCCGCCGTACGGCCCGCGTATTCGCGCAGCGGCGGGTACGCCTGCAGCCGCAGTTCGGAGCCATTCAGGTACCGGAAACTCATGTCCAGCAACTTCAGGGTGAGGATGTAACGTCCGCCCTCGCCCTCCTGCCGCACAAATCCGCGGCGTCGCAGGACGAGCAGCAGGCGGTGCGCCGTCGCCGCCGGAAGGCCGGCCTGGCGCGCAAGATCCCGGAGCGCCATTCCCGAGGGCTCGCTGCTCAGGACCTCGAGCAGGTGCAACGCCTTGTCCGCCGAAGTCTGGTTCGCCATTCCACCATGCGGAACACTGTTCCACGCTGTGCAAGATCTCATCTCTGCCCTGACAACACAAGGACAGCCGAGGTCGGCGATGCCTGCACGCCAGAAATGTCAGGAGTTCTCGCATAATGCGCACATGTCCGCGTCTGTCATCCGGGCCCTCGCCACAGTCCTGACTGCCCTGTCGGTGGGCTGTGGCGGTGGATCGGCGCCCACCAGCCCGAGCCCGCCCGCCGCGTCCGGGCCCACCCTGACCATCGACGCCGCCGGCGTGCTGTCGCCCAAGGAACTGGTCGTGTCGCCAGGGACGCGGGTGGTCGTGGTCAACCGCAGCGCCAGGGCCCGGCAGGTCAGCTCCGACCCACATCCCGAGCACACCGACTGCCCCGAGATCAATCAGGTGGGCTTCCTGACGCCTGGCACGACGAGGGAAACCGGCAACCTCAACACGGTGCGCAGCTGCGGCATCCACGACCACGACGACCCGAGCAACGCCGACATGCGGGCGCGCATCGTCATCCGGTAGCCAAAGTTGTTCGGGAGATGACGAGATTGCGACCGCCGCGCCTTCCCGTACCTCAACGTGGGCGGTTTTGGGGCCATGCCGGTACGGCGAGAGACTTGCTCTCAGGAAGGCATGAGATGTGCGGGTTCTGGTGTGCGCCTCCTCGCACGTACGGTGGTCCCGCTGCTCCTGTGCTGCGGCACGAGCCTGGTCGCCCACCACGGACGTGCGACTGACGCTCACAACCTGGCGGCGACGGCGCACGTGGTCGTGACGCCGGCCACGGCACGCAGGGGGGCCCCCACCGCGCTACCCCTGACCTTTGAAGCCGACGACAACGAAGCCAGCACCAGGGCCCGCGGGTACAGCGCCCATGTGCGCCGCGAAGGCGTCCAGGTGGCGGTCCACGCGCCTGGCGTGGTGGCCCGGTCCTGGCGATGGACGCTCATCGGCGTGAGTTCGACGGCCGCGGCCTGGCGCACCCCGCGCACCGGTGAGGCCCACCATCTCGCGCCCGGGGCCGCGGTTCGCCGGGGGCTGCACGCGCAGGTGGGCTACCGCGACGTCTATCGCGGGGTGGACGTGCGCTACCGCGGCACCGACGGCCGGCTCGAGCAGGACTTCCTGGTGGCCCCGGGCGCCACGCCATCGGCCATCCGCTTCCGCATCGACGACGCCGGGGCCTGGTTGGCCGCCGACGGCACCATCCAGATCGAGGTGACGCGCGGCGTGCGCCTGCAGTTGGAGGCTCCACGGGCTTGGCAGACAGGGCGCGATGGCCGCGTGGCCGACGTGCCGGTCGTGTTCCGCGCCAGGCCTGATGGCACCTTCGGCTTCCGCGTCGCAGACTACGACCGGCGACGCGCGCTCGTGATCGACCCGGTCCTCACCTCCTCGGTGACCATCGGTGGCAACGGGGTCGAGGAAGCCACGGCGGTGGCGCTCGACGCGCAGGGGCGCATCCACCTTGCCGGGTACACCTCCTCCACCGACCTGCCCTGGGCGCGCATCGGCGGGGCCGGCGGCAAGGGCGACGTCTTCGTGGCGCGCCTCAGCGCCACCGGTCAGGCCGTGGAGCTGCTCACCTACTTCGGCGGCAGCGACTCCGACAACGTGCGCGGTCTGGCCGTGGACGCGGCCGGCCGCATGCACGTGGCCGGGCTCACCTACAGCCGCGACTTCCCGCTCGTCCAGCCGCTGGCCGGGCAGCACACGGCGCCGGGCGCCGCCAATGCCTTTGTGGCCAGCGTTGCGGCCAATGGCAGCGCACTCACGTTCTCGACCTACCTGGGCGGCAGCGACGCCGACGAGGCGCACGGCATCGCCGTGAGCAGCGACGGCGGACTCGTGGTGGCCGGCGAGACGCGCTCGGCCGACTTCCCGGTCCGCAACGCCCGGCAGCCGTCCGCACTCGGCCTGGACGGGTTCGTCACCAAGATCGGGACCGACGGCGCCATCGCCTGGTCGACCTACCACGGTGGCCAGGCCAGTGACAGCCTGTTCGCCGTGGCCACAGACGTCTCGGGAGCGACGGTGGTCGCCGGCACCAGCAACTCGCCAGACTATCCGTCCCTGCAGCCCTCACAGGGGCCAGGCGGTGGCTTCGACGCAACGATCTCGCGCTTCTCGTCCGCCGGGGCATTGCTGTTCTCGACGCTGCTCGGCGGCAGCGCGCACGATGCCGCGCACGCCGTGACCGCAGAGCCGAACGGCGCCGTCCATGCCGGCGGCAGCACGTCCTCGGCAGACTTTCCGGCGACCCACACCTCCGGCCCTACCGGCACGAGCCTGGACGCGTTCGCGGTGACCTACGCCCCTGCGGGCACGCGCGGGACGGCATGGCGTATCGGCGGCAGCGGCCTGGACCGGGCCCGGGCCATCGCCGTCGATGCCACGGGCCTCTATCTCGCGGGGCAGACGTCCTCGGACAACTTTCCGGTCGTGCGTCCCATGCAGGTCGGGAGTGCCGGCGGCGGCGACGCCTTCCTCGTCATGCTGCGCGGGCCCTCGATGGTGTACGCCACCTACGTCGGCACCAGCGGCAGCGACGATGCGACGGGCTTGGCGGTGGACGGCGTGGGGCGGGTCGTGCTGACCGGGACGGTCCAGACGATGGGCTCGGCACACCGCGGGCCGTCCGACGCCTTCCTCTACCGGTTGTCGAGTGGCGACGAGACGACCGACACCGACAACGACCAACTCCCTGACGCGTGGGAAACCCAGTTCAACCTGGACCCGACACTGAGTGACGCGGACGGTGACCCCGACGGAGACGGTCTGAGCAACCTCGAGGAATACCAGCAGGGCACGCACCCGCTTGGGCACCACACGCGCTATCTTGCCGAAGGGGCGACGATTGCGCCGTTTGACACCCGCCTGGCCCTGTTCAACCCGAACGGGGCACCGGCCGCCGTCCTGGTCCGGTTCCTGTGCCAGCGCGCGTGCGGCGTGCCTGACTTCCCGGCCCAGGACACCATCGTGCGCCGGCTCGTCACGCTCGCGCCGTATGCCCGCGCGACGCTCGACGTGGCCACCGTCGCGGGTCTGGCCGACGAAGAGTTCGCGACCATTCTCGAATCCGATCAGCCAGTCGTCGTCGATCGCACCATGACATGGGACAGCACCGCGTATGGCAGCCACGCGGAGACGGCCATGGCTGCGCCGGCCGCTGCCTGGTATCTGGCCGAAGGCGCCACGATCAATGGGTTCAAGCTGTTCTACCTGTTGCAGAACCCGAACCCTGTCGAGGCGACCGTCACCATCGAGTACCTGCTCGGCCGGGGCCTTGCACCGGTCACCCGCAGCTACACCCTGGCGCCGCGATCGCGGACCACCCTCGACGTCTCGACGCAGCATCCGTCGTTGCGCGCGGCCGAGATCTCGGCGCGGATCGTCACCGCCGGAGACACACCGATCCTGGTCGAGCGGGCGATGTACCTCAACGCCGGTGGCCGGCTGTTCGGTGCCGGCCATGCCAGTGCCGGAATCACCACGCCGTCGCCGACGTGGTCGTTTGCCGAAGGGGCCACCGGCCCGTACTTCGATACGTTCCTGCTGCTGGCCAATCCCTCGATCGAGTCGATCGGCGTGCGCGCGACGTTCCTGCTGCCGTCCGGCGTCACGGTGCAGCGGACCTACGACGTCCCGGCCCGGAGCCGTTTCAACATCTGGGTGGATGAGGCCGCGCCGGAGCTGGAGAACACCGCCGTCTCGGTCGTCCTGCAATCGATAGACGACCAGCCGTTTGTCGCGGAGCGCTCGATGTGGTGGCCCGGGCCAACGGCCAGCCAGTGGCGGGAGGCCCACAACTCGCCGGGCTCGCTTGCCACCAGCGCCGTGTGGGGTCTTGCCGAGGGCATGCTCGGCGGTGCCAACGCCACCGATACCTACGTGCTGATTGCCAACACGTCACCCTTCGCCGGCCTGGCGCGCGTGACGCTGTCGTTTGAGGACGATGGCGCCCGCGCGACCCGCGACTACCCGGTCGGCGCGCGCAGTCGGGTCAATGTGCCCATTCGCGACGACTTCCCCCAGGCCATGGGCCGTCGGTTCGCCACGCTGGTGGAGAGCCAGGGCGTGCTGCCGGCGCAGCTCGTGGTCGAACGCGCCATGTATGCCGACTCCGGGCGGGACCGCTGGGCCTCCGGGACCAACGCCCTGGGCACACCCCTCGGCCAGGAGCGGGTCATCACGATCACGGCACAGGGGGTCACGCCGCAGGTGCTCGTCGTCTCGACCGGCCAGCGCATCACGGTCCGCAACCTCGACCTCATCCCGCATCAGATCTTCTCTGGACCCTACCTGGATCGATCAGCGTGTCCAGCGCTGAATCAGGTGGGCTACCTCGCGCCTGGAGAATCGAGGGTCTCGGGCAACTTCAGCCTCAGTGGCACCTGCCCTTTCCTCGACGACGTTCGCCCCGGCCAACAGCTCAATCGGGATTTTCAGGGGTACGTCATCGTGCAGTGACCGCGTCTGCACTTCGGCCTTTCCCCGTCCCGTGTTCTGTGGGTACTCTCGCCCATGCGACTCAGGTCCTTGCTCGCGGTCTCGGCCGCGATGTCGATGGGTGTGTGGCTGGCGGCACAGGGGCCGGCGGGCGGGCGCATCCCCGCGTTTCAGAAGGTGATCCTCGACGGCGCGTTCCGCGCGGAGGGCGTGGCGCTGGCCGACGTCGACCGCGACGGCCGCATCGACGTGATCGCCGGTAACGCGTGGTACGCCGCGCCGGTGCCCGACGCCATCCTCACGCCAGCGGCGTGGACGCGTCACGCGATTGCCCCTCTGGAGTACATCGACGCGCCGACCGGCTTCAGCAACGCCTTCCACAACTTCGCGCTGGACGTCAACGGCGATGGGTGGACCGACCAGGTGGTCCTCGGATTTCCAGGCGAGCCAGCGATATGGCGCGCCAACCCCGGTCCGCGCGGCGGCGCCTGGCGGACGCATCCGGTATCGGGATCCACGGGTAACGAGTCGCCCGCCTTCGCGCGGTTGGTGCGCGGCCGCGGTCCGGTGTTGGTCATGGGCGTCGGCGAACAACTCGGCTGGTTGGCCCCGGCCACCTCGCCGTTCGTGCCGTTTGCGTTCACGCCGATCAGCGAGCCGAAGCACCCGGCGGCCCATCGGTACGCACACGGGCTCGGGGTCGGCGACCTCGACGGCGATGGGCGCGCGGACGTGGTGAGCACGAAGGGCTACTGGTCGGGTCCCGCGACTGCCGCGGACACGCCGTGGGCGTTCACCGCAGCCGACCTCGGCCCGGACGCCGCGCACATGGCCATCTACGACGTCAACGGCGACGGCCAGGCCGACATCGTCGCGAGTGCCGCGCACGAGGTCGGGGTGTGGTGGTTCGAGCAGCGGCGGACCGCGGGCCTCCGCACCTTTGTCAGGCACGAGATCGATGCGTCGTTCTCGCAAGCACACGCGCTCGACATCGGCGACATCGACAACGACGGGATCCCGGACGTGATTACCGGGAAGCGGCGCTGGGGGCACGGTCCGACCGGTGACCCGCAGCCCAACGCCCCGGGGGTGCTCTATTGGTTCCAGCCGCGTCGGACGGGTAGCACGGTGACGTGGACCAGACACCTCATCGACGACACCTCAGGGGTCGGCAACCAGGTCGTGGTCGGCGACGTGGACGGGGACGGGAGGCTGGACGTGGCAAGCGCCAACAAGCACGGTGTGTTCGTGTTCATACAAAGATGACCCAAATCTGCATTGTGAATTGGTGTGAATTCTCGCCTTCAGAATTATTCAGAAGGCAAATTGGTTTGTGAGTTCGTCCATCACGTGCAGCGCGTGTGCGATCTCGTCGTCAGTGGTGTAGAAGTGCGGGGCCATGCGGATGCCCGCGTCGGGTCGATGGTCGATCACCACCTCACGGGCGATCAGGTCGGCCGCGATCCGAGCGCTGTCCGGCACGTCGAGGGTGACCGTCCCGCCCCGCCGTGCATCCTCGAGCGGCGTGCGCACGCGCCAGCCCCGGGCCAGGGCGTGCTCGATGATCAGGCGCGTCTGCCGGAGCGACTTGGCGCGGATGGCAGGCACGCCAATGGCGTCGATGATCCGGTAGCCGGCCTGCGCGATCATCCAGGCCGAGACATTGGGCGTCCCCGAGGCAAACCGTTCCTGCCCGTCAGCGTGGACGATCGGGCCTGTCTCGAAGGCGAAGGGCCGCGCGTGCGCTGCCCACCCGGTCGCCGCTGGCGTCAGCGTGGCGGCCACATCAGGTCGCACATACAGGTAACCCGCGCCCGGCCCCCCGCAGAGCCACTTGACCGAGCCACCCACGGCAAACTCGACGCCGAGGCTGGCCAGGTCGAGCGGAAGCGTGCCGGTGGCCTGGTAGACGTCGAGCACGACTGGGGCGCCGACCGCCCTGGCGCGCCCCAGGATGGGTGCGAGGTCGGTGACCGACGCGCTGCGGAAGAGCACCACTGAACAGCACACCAGCGCGGTCTGCTCGTCGATCAGCGGCAGCCACGGCTCGGGCGGTTGAGTGAGGCCGTCTGGCGACGGCACGTAGACCACCTCAGCGCCGTGGCGGCGCCAACCCTCGAACACATAGTGGTTGGTCGGAAAGTCGAGTTGTGGGGTGACGATGCGGCGGCGGCCGCGGCCGAAATCCAGGCACGAGGCAATTACCGACTGCGCAACCGACACGTTCTGCGTCATGGTGACCGAGCCTGGCGCCACGCCGAGCAATGGCGCCAGCAGGTCACCGGTCTCGCGGCTGGTCTGCCACCACCCCTCGGACCAGGCGCGCACGCCTCGCGTCTCCCACTCGTCGAGAAAGCGGGCGGCCTGCGTACGTGCCGCTCGCGGCATCGCACCCAACGAGTGACTGACCAGATACGTGCAGGTGTCGAGAATCGGGAACTCGGCGCGCCAAGCCGTCAGGGAATCGCTCATCGGGCCGCCTCCAGGGCGGTGCGCATTTGTGCCAGAAATGCCAGGACACGCCGCGCGTTGGTGCCGAGATCATTGCGGCCGATGCGCGACTTGGAGCGCACGTCGACCCGCGTGCCGCCGTCTGGGCGGTCACGCAGCCGCACCACCACGTCGTCCTTGAAACGGAGCCATGACGTGGTGACGATCGCCTCGAGGCGACCCGCGGCCGGGTCCTCGCCAACGATGCGCCATCCCTCGCTGGTCATGATCCGTCGCGCTGCACTCTGCACCGTCGGCCGCGGGGCCGACACGTCCAGCGACCCGAGGTCCGGCCAGGCCTTGTGCTGCTGGGCGGCCGTCTCCGCGCCCGAGTAGCCGGGCGGGTTCCAGGCGCCGTGGCGATAGGGGAGCACGTCCACAAACGCCGGCGGATCCTTGGTGTCGGTGCTGATGTCATGGATGCGAGGCACGGTCGGTCCGATGCGGGCTCGACCCGCGGCTGTGGAGACGCGACGGTCGCGCCGTACGCGTCGCGCCTGCTGCCGGCGGCCGCACCAGCCCAGCATCGGTCGGGCACCCTGCTGAAAGCAAGCGGCGCCGCAGTGGCATGGTCGTTGACGGCAGGCACAGGCGGCGATGCGGACGTCGCCAAACAGGCCGCATTCCCGCAACCGCGGCCGACGGTCTACACTCACAGCCTCCCGGCCCACGCGTGCCGTCGGATCGAGCCCCGTGCAGAGAGAGTCGCGCAGTCGCGCAGTCGTGCTGGCGTTGGCGGTGTGGGTCGCCGCGCATGGCGTGGCGTGGGCGCAGTCCAAGGCGCGTTTGATCGTCGATCAATGGCGGGTCGAGCAGGGGCTGCCGCAGAACACGGTCACCAGTGTGGCCCAGGACGCCCAGGGCTACATGTGGGTGGCCACCCGCAAGGGCCTGGCGCGGTTCGATGGCGCCCAGTTCACGCCCGTCACCAGGGTCGGCGAGACAGACCTCGGCAATCTCCGTCTGACCTCCGTGGTGCCCGAGGGGGACGGCCGCTTCTGGGTCAGCACCTACGGCTCTGGCGTCTTGCACGTCGCCGATGGCCAGGTCACGCACTACGGCGCAGCCCACGGTGTCCCCCACGAGATCGTGTGGGATTTGTACCGGGACCGCGAGGGGCGCCTGTGGCTGGCGTCATCGCGGGGGGCGCGCTACTTCGACGGGCAGCGCTGGCAGGCACCCGTCCTGCCCCCGGACCTGGCCGAGGATGGCGTCAACGCCGTCTTCCAGGCCCGGGACGGCGCGATGTGGTTTGCCACGTCGCACAACGGCGTGGTGCGACTGTCGGGTGGCACCGTCCGTCGCCATTCCACCGCCGAGGGCCTGTCCAGCCCCGCGGTCACCTCCGTGGCCGAGGGTCCCGATGGCGCCATCTGGGTCACCGGCACGCGCGGCGTGAGCCGCATCGACGGCACGCACGTGACCACCTTCGGCCTTGCCGACGGCGTGCCCGTCGAGCGCGTGCTGCAGGTGCTGGTGGACCACCGCGGCGTGGTCTGGATGGCGACGCATGGCGGCGGGCTGGTCCGGTATGACGGGGCCGGCTTCACCACGTTTCGCCGCAGCGACGGTCTCAGCTCCGACTACCTCATCTCGCTTGCCGAGGACAGGGACGGATCGCTGTGGGTGGGCACCCTCGCAGGCGGACTCAACCGCCTGGCGACCGCCGCGCGTGAGCTGGTCGACGTGCGGTCCGGCCTGCCGCCATTCCCCGTCACGACCCTGTACCAGAACACGACGACAAAAACGTGGTGGATCGGCACCTACGGCGGCGGGCTGGTGACCCTGCACAACGGCAGGCTGAAGCAATTGACGATGGCGGACGGCCTGCCGAGCAACGCCATCACGTCGGTGGCTGGCGGACCAGGCCAGAGCGTCTGGGTGGGCACCAACGGTGGCGGCGCGATCCGTCTCGAGGGCGAGCGGATCGTGGAGCGCGTTGGCGTCGAGACCGTGGGAGCGGTGCTGCGCACCCTGGAGATCGGCAACGGCGCCGTCTGGTTCGGCGGGAGGGGCCTGGTGCGGTACGAGAACGGCGTGAGCAGACGCATCGGCAGGGCCGAGGGGATGCGCAGCGACGAAGTCCGCGTGATCTACTCGCACAAGGAGCGGACCTGGGTGGGAACCTACGGCGGCGGCCTGCAGAGCATCGAGGCCGATGGACGTGTCCTGAGCTGGGGCGAGCACGAGGGTCTGGGCAACGCCTTTGTGACCTCCCTGCACCATGACCGCACCGACACGCTTTGGATCGGCACGTACGGGGGCGGCCTGTTCCGTCTGCGCGGCGGCAAGGTCCACTCGGTCACCACGCGCGACGGCTTGCCAGACGACGTGGTGTTCGACGTGATGGAGGACGACGTCGGACGACTCTGGCTCACCGGCACGCAGGGCCTGGCGGTGGTCCGCATGGCCGACGTGCATGCCCGCATGGACGGTCAGGGCGGCGTGCTGTCGGTCAACCAGTACGGGCGCGCGGAAGGTGTCGGCGGCGTCGATGGCACCGACGGTAACCAGCCGCTCAGCTGGCTGGCCGACGACGGCCGCCTGTGGTTCGCCACCGTGGACGGCATCGTCATCTTCGATCCCACCGAGGTGGCCGATATCCCCCGCACGCCGATGGTGTACATCGACGCGGTCCTGGCCGACAAGCTGCCGATAGGCGCGGCCGCGCTCGCACGGGGCGCCCCCTCGCGCGACCTCGACATCGGGTTCAGCGCCCCGTGGCTGACAGGCGGACCGGCCGTGCAGTACGAGTACCGGCTGGTCGGCCTCGGGACCGAGTCCTGGTTCGACGCCGGCACCGCACGGACCGCCTCGTTCACGAACCTGGCGCCCGGCGATTACCAGTTCGAGGTGCGGGCGCGCGCGCGCAAAGGTGCCGCGCCGGGTGCCATCCAGGCACTCAGCTTCCACGTGCCGGCGCGGTTCTACGAGACGGTGTGGTTCCTGGCGCTCTCGTTCGCACTCGTCGGCCTGTCGATCACCGGGTTGGTCCGCTGGCGGCTCGGCTGGTTGCACCGGCGCCAGCAGGAGCTGCAGCGGCTCGTGGACCAACGCACGGCCGCGCTCCGCGACGAGATGCTCGAGCGCGAGCGGGCCGAGAGCGAGCGGCGCGTCCTGGACGGGCGCATCCAGCAGGCGCAGCGCCTCGAGAGCCTTGGCGTGCTCGCCGGCGGCGTGGCCCATGACTTCAACAACCTGCTGGTTGGCGTCCTTGGCGAGGCCAGCCTGGCGCTCGCCGACCTGCCGGTCGGCTCGAGCGGGCGAGCACACGTCGAGCGCATCGAACGGGCCGCCCTGCGCGCTGGCGAGCTCACGTCGCAGATGCTGGCGTACTCGGGACGTGGCCGCTTCATCGTGGAGCCGGTGCAGCTGGAGGCCCTGGTCGAAGACGTGCGCGAACTGCTGGACTCGGTCATCCCGGCCGCGATCACCGTGACGCTCGATTTTCCGCGCGGCCTCCCGATGATTGCCGGGGACCCGTCGCAGCTGCGACAGGTGGTGATGAACCTGCTCACCAATGCGGCCGAGGCGATTGGCGACCGGGAAGGCGACATTCGTGTCTCTGCGGGCACGCGGACCCTGCGGCCGGGTGAGCCAGCCACCGCCCACCAGCCTGGCGTGCTCGGTCTCGCGCCTGGCGACTACGTGTGGCTGGAGGTCCGCGATGACGGCTCCGGCATGAGCGCGGAGACACTCGCTCGGATTTTCGACCCCTTCTTCACCACCAGGCCTGTAGGCCGCGGCCTCGGCCTCGCGGCGGCGCAGGGGATCGTCCGCAGCCAGGGCGGCCGCATCCTGGTGGGCAGCCAGCCAGGCGTGGGCACCACCTTCACCCTGCTGTTCCCATGCCTGCGCGGCGCACCTGCCCCTTCGCCAACGGGGCCCGATACCGCCGCAGCCCCTGTGGCGGCAGCCCCGGCAGCGACGCCCCCAATCGTCCAGCCACGGGCTGCGCCGACCGGCGCGCCGGCGGCGCACGTGCTCATCGTCGACGACGAACGACTCGTGCGCGATGTGGCACGAGTCGCCTTGCGGCGGTCAGGTCATCTGGTCAGTGAGGTCCAGACTGGCGAGGAGGCCCTGGCCACCTTCGCGCAACGTCCCGAGGCCTTCGACCTGGTGGTGCTCGACCTCACGCTCCCGGGCCTGCAGGGGCGCGCGGTCCTGCAGGCGTTGCGAGATCAGCGGCCGAACCTGCCGATTGTGCTGACCAGCGGCTACACGGCTGAGGAAGCCGGCGATCTCACGGCTGCGCCGCGCACGCTGTTCCTGCAGAAACCGTGGCGGCCCGAACAACTCGTGCGAGCAGTACGGTCCCTCATGGCGGCAGGCGCCGACGGGTCCGACGGTCCGTCGTGAACCTACGTGCTACGATCACCGGGTGGCCCGGGATCTAGCCCCGCACGCCTTCCGGCGCTGACACCAGGGCCGCTTTTTCCCACGCATGAGCACAGTCGCCCCCCTGCACCTGATTCGCCCGCGCCAGCCCAAGCCCGAGTGGCTGAAGGTGAAGGCGCCGGGATCCGAGAACTACCTCCGACTCTCCAAGTTGATGCGGGGTCTCGGACTGAACACGGTATGCGAGGAGGCACGCTGCCCGAACATCGGCGAGTGCTGGGATCACGGCACCGCCACGTTCATGATCCTCGGCGACGTCTGCACGCGCGCGTGCGGTTATTGCGCCGTGGCCCACGGCAGGCCGGCGACCCTCGATCTGGACGAGCCGCGCCGAGTCGCCGACGCTGTCAAGGTCCTCGACCTGCAGTACGTGGTCATCACCTCTGTCGACCGTGACGACCTTGCCGACGGCGGGTCGGGCATCTTCGCCGAGACGATTGCCCGCACCAGGGCGCTGTCGCCGCGCTGCCGTATCGAGGTGCTGATCCCGGATTTCCAGGGCAAGGCGGATCAGTTGCACACGGTACTGGACGCCGGACCCGACGTGCTGAACCACAACACCGAAACGGTCCCTCGCCTCTATCGCAAGGCCCGCAGCGGCGGCAGGTACAGCCGCACCCTCGAACTGCTGCAGCGGGCCAAGGCGTACGCGCCGCACATCCCGACAAAGACCGGGCTGATGGTCGGCCTCGGCGAGGAGACGCCGGAACTGGTGCAGGTCTTCCGGGACCTGCGCGCGATCGAGGTCGATATCCTCACACTCGGGCAGTACCTGCGGCCCACCGAGGCACATCTGGAAATGGCCCGCTACTACACGCCAGACGAGTTCCGCGCCTTGAAGGCCATTGCCATCGAACTCGGCTTCGGGCACGTCGAGGCCGGTCCTCTCGTGCGCAGTTCGTATCATGCGCACGAGCAGGCCGACAGCCTCGCACACGCGGCCAGCGCCGCCTGCCGCTAACGCGTCGCTGCATGTCTCGGGCGTATCCGGCCCAGTCGCCTGTCCCACGGCGTCTGCGCGCGACCCATCTGCGCATCATCGGTTGCGAGGCATGCCCACGCCTGCGCTCGTATTGCTGCGTAGTGGCGCAGACGCGGCGGGCCGCGTTTCGCGACGAGGTGTACTGGGGCCGGCCCGTGCCCGGCTTTGGCGATGCTCGCGCGCGCCTGCTCGTGCTCGGCCTGGCTCCCGCCGCACATGGCGCGAACCGCACGGGGCGAGTGTTCACCGGCGACGGCGTCAACGGCTCGGGCGACTTCCTGATGCGGGCGATGATGGCGGGCGGCTTCGTCAACCGCGCGACCTCGCACCGCACCGATGACGGCCTGGTGCTGACCGACGCCTACATCGCCGCCGCCGTCCGCTGCGCACCGCCGGACAACACGCCCCTGCCCTCGGAAGTGCAGACCTGCCTGGCCCACCTCGAGGCCGAGCTTGCCGCCCTGCCAGACATCAGTCTGGTGGTGGTGCTCGGGCGCATTGCCTACGACGCGTACCGGCGCCTCCTGGCCCGGCGCTCGGCCAGGTTGCCAGCGGCGCCGTTCGCGCACGGTCATTTCGTCGACGCCAGCGCCACCGGCATGCCGAGCGTCCTGCAGTCCTATCACCCGTCCCGCCAGAACACGCACACCGGACGGCTTACCGATGCGATGCTCGCGGCGGTCTTCCTCGACGCACGACGCCGCATCGACGAGGCGCGGTGATGGCCGAACGGCCGCGGCACCATCGCGCTGGCCGTGGCGGCTTGCGACGGCGCCGCGCCACACCAATGGGCTCGCGACATGCGGCCGGGAAGCGGCTGAGATGACGGCCGTGCTACCCGGCGATGCGCTGACGCTCTGCGCCGCCGCGCTGCTGATCGGCCTCTCGAAGGGCGGCATCGGCGGCCCGCTGCCGACGATGCTGGCGACACTGATGATCAGCCAGCGAGCCAGCGTGGCGACGGCAGTCGCGTTGGCGGTGCCGATGTTGATGGTGGGTGACGCCTTCGCCCTGTACACCTACTGGGGCACCTGGGACCGCAAGCATGCGCGGGCGTTGATTCCAGGAGGCGCGGTGGGCGTCGGCGTCGGTCTGTTCCTGCTGCGTGGCCTTCCGGATCGCTCGCTGCGCGTCGGGCTCGGCGTGGCCGGCCTGGTGGTGACCAGCTACAAGATCTTCAGCCACTGGCGCGGCCGCGAGCATCACCGTCATCGCAGCTGGCATGGCCCGGCGGCGGGGCTCTTGTCGGGCGCCGCCTCGGCCATGCTCAACGCGGGTGGACCGCCGATCACGTCCTATCTGCTGCTGCAGCCGATCACGCCAACCGTGTTCATGGGCACGAACACGCTGTTTTTTGCCATCATCAACCTGCTGAAGCTGCCTGGTTCCCTGGCCCTCGGCGTGGTCACGCCGTCAGCGCTGGCCTGGTCACTCGCCTTCTGCCCGCTCGTGGCCCTTGGCGTCTTCCTCGGCCGCTTCGTCATCGCACGTCTCCGCCCGGAGGTCTTCGACCACATCATGACGGCGATCCTGGTGGTCGCCTGCGTCTGGCTCATCGCGACGGCGTACCTGTAAGACAGCCCTTGCGGAGGGTCCGACAGGTGCCCGTGTGAGTGACGGGGCCGCCGCGGCGTAGCGCGGCCCCTGCCCTCAGCGCTTCTTGACGCCGAGTGCTTCGAGTTTCTTGACCATCACCTCGCCGGCCGTTGCCGTCGTCGGGCTCTTGTCGATATCGAGGATGCGCCCGTCAGGGCCGATGTAGAACGTGTGTCGCGCGGCAAGCTGCTGTTCGGGAGGGCGGTCCAGGCGGATCACGCCATAGGCCTTCGCGACCGCCTTGCTCGGGTCGGCAAGGATCGGGAAGTTCACCACGTGTTCTGTCGCAAACCGGGTGTTGGTATCGAGGTCGTCGACGCTCGCCATGAAGAGGGCGATGTCGTAGGTCTTCAGGATCGTGTCGCTCGAACCGAGCGACTTGCATTCGGCCGTTCAACCACCGCTGAAGGCCTTGGGGAACCAGGCAAGCACGACGGTCCGGCCCTTGTACTCCGACAGCGTATGCGTCTTGCCGTCGGAACCCGGCAACGAGAACGCCGGCGCTTGGTCGCCGACCTTCAAATCTGCCGAGTATTGCGGAGCAGCTGCGGGTGCAGGTGCGGGCGCCGGAGCCTGTGCTGCCACACTCGCCAGCGAGAAGCCGGCAACCGCGCAGAATGACAGGAGTCTGGTCATGACGAGCATGCTAGCACCCTCAGCACGCGTCATTCCGGATCAGTCGTGCTGCATCCTGCATTCTCAATTCTGGCTTTCCTAGGTTTCCGCCCTCGCCTTGGCGGTCTTGCCCAGCTGCTCGACGATGCGCGTCGCCTCCTCGACGGCGCGGGCCAGCACCGACCGGATCTTGCCGTCCTCGAGCATCAGCACGCCACCGATGGTGCAGCCGGCCGGGGTCGTGACGTCATCGCGCAGCGCCGCTGGATGCCGGCCTGTTTCCAGCACCATGCGGGCCGACCCAAGCATTGTCTGGGCCACGAGCTGCAGCGCGAGGTCACGCGGCAAGCCGACGCGGACGCCGGCGTCGGCCATGGCCTCCATCATCAGGTACATGTAGGCCGGCCCGCTGCCGCTGAGCGCGGTGACCGCATTGCAGTAGGACTCATCGACGATGCGGCACTGGCCGACCGAGCAGAAGATCTGCTGGGCGAGCTGCAGGTGGGCGTCAGTGGCGTGCGTGCCCGGCGCCACCACCGTCATCCCCGCGCCGACGACGCAGGGCGTGTTGGGCATCGCCCGTACCCAGGGATTGGGCAGATCGAGCAGCTGCTCGAGGCGCGCCGTCGTCACGCCCGCAAGGATGGAGATGAGCAGCGTGCCACGACCGAGCTTGCCGCGGAGCAGGACGTCGGCGACCTGGGCGGCCTGCTTCGGCTTGACGCAGATCAGCACGACATCGGTGTCGGGCAATCGCTCGTCCCACGTGGCACCGAGCGAGGGCGCGGGTCCGGCGACGTCCTGCGGTCCGCTGCGGAAGCAGGGCACGCCGAGTTCGGCGGCGACTTCGTCGCATGACTCCTGAGAGTGCGCCGACGCCCAAGCCTGGTGCGGCGCGAGCAGCCCTGCCGCGAACATGCCCCGCAGTAGCGTCCGGCCCATGACACCGGCACCGATGACGCCGACGTGACGGTCAGGGGGAAGCAGAGGGCTCATTGCCCACAGTGTAGCCGCCGACCGGGCCCGCGTGGTTAGAGGTCGTCGAGTCGCGAGGCGGCGTCGCCGAAGCCATCGAGCTTCACTCCCATGCGGTCCATCAGGGAGAGGTGCAGGCTGCAGACCTTGCGATTGGCGTCGCCCTTGTCCATGTAGTCGAGGGTGCGGCCGGTCTTCAGGCTGCCGGCGCCCTTGCCGGCCAGCAGAATGGGCAACTGCTCGGCGCTGTGCAGATCGCCGTCGAACAGGCTCGAGGCGCACATCAGGATGGAGTTGTCCAGGAGCGTGGTCTCACCCTCGGAAATGGACTTCATCCGCTCGGTGAGATAGGCAAACTGCGCGATGTGGAACTGGTTGGTCTTCAGGTACATCGCTTCCTTGGTCGGCACGCGCCCGTTGTGCGTGAGGTCCAGGTGCAGCGCGCCCTGCACGCCCTCGACGAACCTGAAGTTCATCTGCGACAGGTCGTTGTTGAGCATCACGGTGGCCACCCGCGTCTTGTCCATCTGGAAGGCCAGCACCATCAGGTCGAGCATCAGCTTCATGTGCGCCGGCACGTCCTGCGGCAGTTCGTGCTTGGGCCGCGGCATGTCCGGTTGCGCGAGCGTCGGCTGCCAGCCTTCCAGCAGCTCTTGCTGGGACGCCCGCGCGATGCGCTTCTCGATGTCGCGGATGCCCTCGAAGTACTCGCCCAGCTTGTGGTGGTCGTCGCGGCTTACGCGCGGCCGGAGGGCGCCCGCTTCGGCGCGCACGGCATCGAGGATGCTGCGGTCGACGACGCGACCGGTGCCATCGCCGATAAGCCGGTCGAAGGTGCGTGCGGGATAGATCTCCTTGGTCGCCGGGCGTGTCGGCGACACCCACGACAGGCTCGACCCGTACACCATCGAGAGGCCGTCCTCGAGGCGCAGTTCGTTGGGCTCGATGCCCAGCACGAGACTGGGCACGGCGGTGCGGTCGCCGATCGCGCCAGCAATCACCTGGTCCATCGATGTGCCGACGCGGATGACGTCGGGGTCGAGGCTGACCGGCGTGCCTGAGAGCAGGTTCATGCGGCCGAGATGCGGGCTGGTCGAGGCCAGCGCCGACTGGCTGTAGAGGCCGCGGATGAAGACCATGTCTTCTCGATGCGGCTGCATCGGCAGCAACCCCGGCCCGAGTTCCATCGAGGCGCCGCTGCCCTTGGCCCACCAGTGCGCCGGCTCGACGCCGTTGGAGAAGTAGACGATGCCCAGGCGCAAGGGCGGCCCGCTCTGCGCCGCCAGTTTGCCGCCTCTCGCTTGCGCGATCGCGGGCAACGACTCCATCCAGGGCAACGCCAGCGCCACCCCGACGCCGCGCAGGAAATGACGACGCGATGGAGCCGACGAGGTTGGGGGAATGGTCATGGCGTGGCGGCTCTCGCGGAGGTGCCGGTGGCAACAGGTGCCGGGATGGGGGCCGGCGTGGCGACGGGCACATCTGCCGGCATGGCGGCTGCGCCCGTCCGGTAACGGAACTGACGGCTGGTGGCAATCGCGATCGCCAGGTCGGTGAACGAGGCGTCGCCGCCGGCGCGCACCATGTCGGCCATCAGGCGCCGATCAGACGCCTGCGGGTTGCGTCCGAGTGCATACCCGATCATCTTGCGCGACAGCGTCGTCATCACCGCGGCGTCCTTGTCCTCCAGGTAATCCAGAAGGCCGGTCGCCCCGACGATGGACGCTCGGCCCTTGAATTCGCCTGTGACATCGACCGGGTTGCCGTCGGCGTACGCCGCACGACGGCGCCCGACCGCGTCGAAGCCCTCGAGCGGGAAACCAAGCGGGTCGATGCGGAGGTGGCACGACGCGCACTGGGGGCGGTCCTTGTGCTGCGCGAGGCGCTGGCGCAGCGTCTGCCCCTCGAAGCTCTTGTCATCGGCGGGGAGCGTGCCTGCGTCAGCGGGCGGGGGCGGCGTGGGGCTGCCGAGGATGCGGCGCAGGATCCAGTCGCCGCGCTTGACCGGGCTGGTCCGCAACGGCGCTGAGGTGGTGGTCAGCACCGCGCCGAGCCTGAGCGCGCCACCTCGGTCGAAGGCCTGCGCGCCGTCCACGCGCTGGACGGCGCTGCCGGCACTCACCGGGACGTCCATGCCGTAGAAGCGCGCCAGGGCCTGGTTCACGAACACGTAGTCGGCGTGCAGGATTTCCTTGACCGGCCGCCGCTCGCGCACGAGGTATTCGAAGGTGGACACCGCCTCGTCCAGCATGGCGCGCTTCACCTCGTCGGTGAACTCCGGGAACCGGCCGGTGTCGACGCCGCGGTACTGGTCGAAGTGGTAGAAGCCGAGCCACTGCCCGAAGAACTCGGCCGACAGCCGCCGTGCTTTCGGATCGGCAGTCATCCGCCGCACCTGGCTGGCAATCGCGGCGCGATCCTGCAACTGGCCCGCCGCGGCTGCCCGCCGCAGGGGCTCGTCGGGGATCGACGACCACAGGAAGAAGCTGAGGCGGCTGGCGATCTGCCAGTCGTCCAACCGCGTCTCGGTGCTCCTCGGCGACATCTCGAGGCGGTAGAGAAAGGCCGGCGACATCAGGATGCGGGCCAGCAACGTCCGCATCGCGCCGTCGTGGTCGAGTTGCCGCTTGCTGCGCGCGGCCTGGTAGAACGCGCGCAGCGACTGCCGCTCCACAGGCGTCAACGGACGGCGCCAGGCCCGGCTCGCGAACGCAAGCGCATCGGCCACCTGCCCCGGTTCGGCGCGCCGTAGCGCCTGCATGACCCCGGCGTGATGCGCCCGCAACTGCTGCACCAGCGGCTGCGCGGCCGGCGGCAGCGCCGCGATCCGCGCCGGGGTCATCGCGGTGATCGTCCGGCTTCCGCTCGTCACGCCGAAGTGACCGAGCAGCATGCCAAGGTAGGCATCGTGGTAGGGCCACGACCCGAACAGGTCGTTCCACGCCGCATCCAGCCGGACCCGCTCCACCCCGTCCACGACGTTGCGGGTGAAGAAGTCGTCAGTACGCTGGTACTTGACCGAGGTGACAAAGGCGTCGTGCTCGGGGCTGTTGTACGTGTTGTCAAACGGCGCCGGCACCGGGTCCTTGTCGGCGGGGTTGGCCGCTCCGTGCGAATTGGGCGGCAGCAGCGAGACGTATTCGGCCACGCCCGCGCGGAACGCCCGGTAGCCTGCGCTGTCCGGATCACCGAGCAGCGCACGCTGGCCGGGCGTGCGTGCCGGGCCGGTGGCGGTATCGCCAACCATGACACGAGCGACCGCTTCGCGATTGCGACCGAGTTCGGCATCCACATGGAGTTCGGCGACGTGCTCGCCCGCGGCGACGTCGATGGCAAACGAGCTGCCCTCGCTGGTGGCGAAATCGTCCGGCCCGAGCGTCGATCCGTCCGGGCTGGTGCCGAACATGAGCCGCGCGACGACGTCGGCCGGCAGCACCGAGCGCAGCGAGCGTGTCTCCACAATCGGCCCTGGCACCCGCATGCGGGTGACGGCGGCCGGCTCATTGGCCGCGGGCGGCGGCGGCGCGGTGCGCAGCACCACCCGGGCGTTGCGCCAGATGACAGTCGCTCCCGGGCCATGCAGCGGGTCCACTGACAGGTGCACGGTCCACGGCGTCGGCAGCCGCGACCCTGGCCGGCCTGGACGCCGATTCAGGGCGTGCACCCAGGCCTTGCGGGTGGTGGCGCCGAGCGTCGTGTCGTCAAACACCAACGGGTCCTCGTCGCCTTGTCCGCCCGCGGCGAGGTCACCGCGCGCGAAGAACCAGCTGGGCCAGGTGACCAGCGACTTGACGATGGCGGCGCACTCGACCCTGACCCGCGCGAGCGCTGCGGCCTTGTCGCCACCAGGGGCGGGCAGCGCCTGCCACCGATCCACGGTCAGCCTGGTCGGGTAGCCCGTGGCTGCCCGATTGAGGGCGCTCCACACGTGTTCGGCAAAGCGTCCGGTGATGCCCTCGCGTGCCGCCAGCGTGCGCAGGCTGACGGTCGGTTGGCCCAGGGCGACGCGGTGGCGGTACTGCCACGCCGCGGCCAGCGCCTTCTCGTACCGATCCAATCCAAAAGGTCGCCCGCCCTCGCCCGACACGACGCGGAAACCGCGCGCGGCGTAGAGCTGCTCGATTCGCTCGAGCGCCGACAACTCGAGACCGGTCTTGCCAGGGTCGGGGTAGAAGCCAAGCGGGCCGGCGCCGATCACCGCGTGGTCGGCCACCTGCTTGGCGGCCTCCAGATAGCGCTCGACTCCAGCATCCTGTACGAACTGGACGTCGCCGAAGTTGGCAAAGCCTTCGCCGCCCACCGCATCGCTCGAGGCGTCCACGCCGACCTTGATCTCGATGCCGGTCAGGTCAGCAAGTGCATACGCGTACTCGGCGCTGGTCAGCCGTCGCACGGTGACGCGACCAGGCTCACCGGCATGGCGCGCGTCGTACTGGTCGAAGGCGGCGCGGATGAACGCCACTGCCTCACGCCGCTGCCCATCGTCGGGGAAGGCATCGGCGTCCTCGGGAGGCATCTGGCGGGTCTCGAGGCGGTCGGCGATTGCCAGCCAGTGCTCCCATTCGCCGGCGATGGCCTCGGGCGTGAGGCCGTCGAGGAGACGCGCCACGCTGATGCCGCCCTTCGGCTTCCCCTTGCCATGGCAGTCGACGCAGAACTCGGACAGAATCGCCGACGCCGCGCTCGCTCCGGGGACGGCTGGCAGCGGTGCCCGATGACGGACGACGGGCCGCGGCCGCGGCGCGGCGGTCGGAGGCGTCGCGACGGTGGAGGCCGACTCCGAGGGTGGTGCGGGCGTACCGGGTCCGGTCCGCGACTGCGCAGAGATTGCCGAGAGGAGCGCAGCCGTCAACAGGGCCACCAGGCCCAGCGTCTTGGTCGTCATGGCACCACAGGTTGTGGGCCAAGCTTACCAGTCTTGGCCCCCCTGCGGTAGGGACGGCTCACACCGCTGGCTACCGGCCGAACGTACGAGTGAAGCTGGCCTTGGCGATCGTGTTCTGGCCGAGGTAGTAGCCGACCATCGCCCCGGGGGCCGAAGCGTCGAGCGGCAGGCTGTCGGCCTTGAGGGCGTGCACCGTGAAAATGTAGCGGTGCGGCTTGTCGCCCTGAGGCGGGCAGGCGCCGCCGAAACCGGGTGCGCCGAAATCGGTCCGGCTCTGCACCGCCGAGCCACGCGGCGCCTTGCTGCTCCCGGGCGTGCCCGCGCCGGCTTCCAGCACCGTCGTCGTGGCGGGCAGGTTGAAGACCACCCAGTGCCACCAGCCGCTGCCGGTCGGCGCGTCGGGGTCGTACACGGTGACGGCAAAGCTCCTGGTGCCGGCCGGCGCGCCCTTCCATTCCAGGCGAGGGGAGACGTTGGCCCCGGAGCAGCCGAAGCTGTTGAACACCTGCGCCTGCGGCAGGGGCTGCCCGGCGGGCAGGTCGGGGCTGGTCAGGGTGAAGGCGCCGGCCTGCAGCGTGACGACGGTAGCGAGCAGCAACGAGAGCATGTGAGCAATCTCCAGAGGGGACGCCGCCGGCGCGTCAGCCTCGGACGCCGTGGGGTGGTGAGGCTCGGCGACAGGGCCGCCCCCAGAGTAGGCGGCCTCAGACCGCCTTCTTCGGCTTGTAGAAGTTGGTCGCGGTGCCGAAGTACACCTCGGCGGCTTCCATGACCGTCTCGCCGAGCGTCGGGTGGGCGTGGATGGTCATCTTCAGGTCCGCGACCGTGGCGGCCATCTCCACGGCCAGGACGCCCTCGGCGATGAGTTCTCCCGCGTTGACGCCGACGATGCCGACCCCCAGCACGCGCTGGGTGCCAGGCTCGACGATCAGCTTGGTCAAGCCGTCATTGCGGTCCACGGTCGTGGCTCGACCGGACGCCCCCCACGGAAACTTGGCGATCTCCACGGCAATGCCTCGCTCCTGGGCTTCCCCTTCGGTGAGGCCGCACCACGCCAGTTCCGGATCGGTGAACACCACTGCGGGGATGGCGGCCGGTTCGAAGGCCACCTTGTGACCGGCGATGTGCTCCACGGCGATCTTGGCGTCGTAGGTCGCCTTGTGGGCGAGCATCGGGTCGCCAGCCACATCGCCAATCGCGTAGATGTGGGGCACTGTCGTCCGGCGCTGCGGGTCCACCGTGATGAAGCCGCGCTGGCTGACCTCGACGTCCGTCTTCTCGATGCCGGCAATGTTGCCATTGGGGCGCCGGCCAATCGAGACCAGCACCTGGTCGAACACCTGCGTCTTCTGCTCCACCGCCCCTTCGAAGGTCACGTGCACGCCGTCGGGCTTCTCCTCCATGCTCACCACCTTGGTGCTGAGCAGCACCTGCTTGGTGATCGGGCGGATCCGCTTGGCGAGCACATTCACCAGGTCGCGATCGGCGCCAGGCAGCAGCCGGTCGAGCATCTCGACGACGCTGACCTCGGCACCGAGGGCCGCATACACCGTGCCGAGTTCGAGCCCGATGTAGCCGCCGCCGACCACCAGCAGGCTCTTGGGCACCCGCGCCATGTCGAGGGCGGTGGTCGAGTCGAGCAGCCGCTCCGGGCTCAGGGTGACGTTGGGCAACGTAATCGGTCGCGAGCCGGTGGCGATGATCAGCTTCTCGAAGCGGACGTCCTGCTCCCCACCTGCCGTCAGCGCGACTTTCAGGGTGTGCGCATCGACGAAGCTCGCCCGGCCCTGGATGTAGGTGATCTTGCGTTGACGCGTCAGCTGGCCGAGTCCGCCGGTCAGGCGGTCCACGACGCCCTGCTTGAAGGCGCGGACCTTGTCGATGTCGATCTTCGGTTCACCGAAGTCGATGCCCCACTGCGATGCGTGCCTGGCTTCGGCCAGCAGCTTGGCGACGTGCAGCAGCGCCTTGGACGGGATGCACCCGCGGTACGTGCAGACGCCGCCGGGATTGACCTCCTCGTCGATGAGGACGACTGGCATCCCGAGATCTGCGGCGAGGAACGCGGCCGCGTGGCCGCCCGGCCCTGCGCCCAGCACGACGAGTGGTGTGGTCTCTGGCATGGTCTACAGTGCGAGCAGGAACGGCTGTTCGAGCGCCTCGGCGACGAACCGCAGGAAGCGCATCGCGTCGGCGCCGTCGATGATGCGATGGTCGTAGGACAGCGACAGCGGCAACATCAGCCGCGGCTCGAAGTCCGTGCCGTTCCAGACCGGCTCCATCGCCGAGCGCGACATCCCCATGATCGCCACCTCCGGGTGGTTCACGATGGGCGTGAAGTGCGTGCCGCCGATGCCGCCGAGGTTGGTGATGGTGAAGCAGCCGCCCGACATCTCGTCCATCGAGAGCTTGCCGGCACGCGCCTTCTCCGCCAACTGCGCCAATTCGGCCGAGATTTGCGTGATCGACTTCATGTCGACGTCGCGCAGCACCGGCACGAGCAAGCCGCGATCGGTGTCGACGGCGATGCCGATGTTGACGTAGGACTTGTAGATCACCTCTTCGGCGGCGAGATCGACCGACGAGTTGACCTGCGGGAACTTGCGCATGCCGAGGGCAATCACCTTGGTGATGATCGACGTCACGGTGAGCTTGCCACCACCGGCCTCGACGCGCTTGCCGAACTGCTTGCGCAGTTGCTCGAGGGCGGTGATGTCCACCTTCTCGCACTGCGTGACGTGCGGGATGGTGTGCCAGGCGGCCACCATGTGCTCCGCGGTCTTGCGGCGGATGCCGCGCATCGCCTTGCGCTCGACCGCGCCGTAGACCGAGAAGTCGGGCAACGGTTCGTACGCAAACCCGCCGCCGGCTGCGGCACCGGCCTGACCGGCGGGCCCGGCGACCTTGCCGGTGATCACGTTCTTGGCATGGCCGCGGACGTCGGCTTCGCTGATCCGTCCGCCCTTGCCCGACCCGGGCACGTCGGCGATGTCCAGCCCGAGTTCCCGTGCCATGCGACGGACCGACGGGGCTGCCGGCACGTTCGGGCGCGGTGGCGCAATGGCGCCCGTGCCAGCGCCTCTCGGGGGCGCGGCGGCGGTGCGGGCGGGCGGCGCGGGGGCCGCCACGTCGGGCGGCACCGGTGTCGTGCCGGGCGCCGCTGGCGACACCGCCGGACCCGAGACCGACCCGCGACCGGCAGGCGTTGCGGCCGGCGCGGCAGCCGCCGGGGCAGCGCTAGCGGTGGCCGCCGCCGGCGCACCCTCGAGCACCAGCACCAACTGACCCACCGCTACCTTGTCGCCGTCCTTGACCGAGATTTCCTTCACGATTCCAGCGCTCGGGGCCGGCACCTCTACCGTCGCCTTGTCGGTCTCGAGTTCCAGGATCCCCTGCTCGGCGGCCACGGTGTCGCCCACCTTGACGAGCACGTGCAGGATGTCGCCGCCCGCGATGTTCTCACCGAGCGACGGGATGGTCACTTCGATCCGCCCCCCCGCAGCCGGAGTGGCAACTGGCGCCGGAGTGGGTGGGGGCGCGTCCGTCGCCTTGGCAGGCGCCTGATCCTGCGCATCGACCGCGGCAGCCGCCGCGCTCACCACCTCGGCACCGCCCGCGGCCGAGGCCGGGGCGCCCGCCGCTTCCCCGCTCACCGTGAAGATGACCTGACCGACCTCGAGCCGATCGCCGTCCTTGACCCGAACGTCCTCGACCGTTCCGGCCAGTCCGGAGGGCACTTCCACCGTCGCCTTGTCGGTTTCGAGTTCCAGCACCGGCTGATCGACGGCAACGACATCGCCGGCCTTGATCAACACCCGCAGGACATCCCCCGCCGTGATGTTCTCGCCCAGCGAGGGCAGCGTGAATTGGTTCGCCATGGGAATCCGGGGGCTCCTTACGCGTGGGCCGGGTTGGGCTTCTCGGGATCGATCCCGAGGTCCTTGAAGGCGGCCTGGGCCACCTTCGCGTCAATCTGCTTTTCGCGAGCCAGCACCGACAGCGTCGCCGCGACGACGTGTCTGGCATCCACCTCGAAGTGGTCACGCAGCGCTTCCCGGCTCTCGCTGCGGCCGAATCCGTCGGTGCCGAGGGTCACCATCGGCTGCTCGACGTGATGATCGATGCCGTTGGCCAGCAGCTTGACGTAATCGGAGGCGGCCACCACCACGCCCGGCGCGCCGTTCAAGCTGCTCGCGACCCACGACGCGCGCGGTGTCTCGCCCGGATGCAGCATGTTCCACCGGTCCACCGCCTGACAGTCGCGCTGCAGTTCGGTGTAGCTGGTCACGCTCCAGACGTCGGCGGCCACGCCGTACTTCTCGAGCATCGCCGCGGCGTCGATGACGCCCGGGAGGATGGCCCCGCTGCCGAGCAACTGCGCATGGGCCTTGGGCTTCTTCAGCGACGAGGCCTGGAACCGGTAGAGCCCCTTGAGGATGCCGGCTTCGGCGCCCTTGGGCATCGCCGGCATCTCGTAGTTGCCGTTCATCAAGGTCAGGTAGTAGAAGACGGCTTCCTTGTCGCGGTACATGCGACGCAGGCCGTCCTTGATGATGACGGCGATCTCGTAGGCAAACGCCGGGTCGTAGGCCATGCAGTTCGGAACGGTCGAGGCAATCAGGTGGCTGTGGCCATCCTGGTGCTGCAGGCCCTCGCCGTTGAGCGTGGTCCGTCCCGCGGTGCCCCCGAGCAGGAATCCTCGCGCCCGCATGTCGGCCGCTGCCCAGATCAGGTCGCCGATCCGCTGGAAGCCGAACATCGAGTAGTAGATGTAGAACGGGATCGTGTTGACCGCGTGCGTCGAGTAGGCGGTGCCTGCCGCGATGAACGAGGACATCGAGCCAGCTTCGGTGATCCCTTCTTCGAGGATCTGCCCGTCCTTGGCCTCCTTGTAGTACAGCAACTGGTCGCTGTCGATCGGGTCGTACAGCTGACCGGTCGACGAATAGATCCCGACTTGCCGGAACAGCGCTTCCATGCCGAAGGTGCGCGCCTCGTCCGGGACGATCGGCACCACCAGCTTGCCGAACTCCTTGTCGCGCAACATCTTGGTCAGCATGCGCACGAACGCCATCGTCGTCGAGATGGCGCGACCGTCCGAGCCGTTGAGGAACTCGGCGAACGACTCGTCCAGGCCTTCGAGTTTGAGCGCCTCGGAGTCGGAGCGGCGCTGTGGCAGGTACCCACCCATCTTCTCGCGCCGCTGCTTCAGGTACATCAGCTCCGCGCTGTCGTCGGCCGGCTTGTAGAACGGCATCTTGACGACGTCTTCGTCGCTCAGCGGGATGTTGAAGCGGGTGCGGAAGCTGAGCACTTCCTCCTCGTTCAGCTTCTTCTGCTGATGCGTCGGGTTCTTGCCCTCGCCTGACTCGCCGAGGCCGTACCCCTTGATGGTGCGGGCCAGGATCACTGTCGGCACACCCTTGGTCTCGGTGGCTGCCTTGTAGGCCGCGTAGACCTTCTCGGGGTCGTGTCCGCCGAGACGCAGCTTCTTCAACTGGTCGTCCGAGAGGTGCTTCACGAGGTCGAGCAGCTCCGGGTACTTGCCGAAGAACTTCTCGCGCAGGTAGCCGCCGTCCGAGACCGACAGGCGCTGATACTCGCCGTCGACCACTTCGCCCATCCGTCGCGACAGCAGCCCGGTCTTGTCACGCGCCAGCAGGTCATCCCACTCGCTGCCCCAGATGACCTTGATGACGTTCCAGCCGGCGCCCCGGAAGGCCCCCTCGAGTTCCTGAATGATCGAGCCGTTGCCGCGCACCGGCCCGTCGAGACGCTGGAGGTTGCAATTGATGACGAAGATCAGGTTGTCGAGCTTCTCGCGCGACGCGAGCGTCAGGGCACCCAGCGACTCTGGCTCGTCGGTCTCGCCGTCACCGAGAAAGGCCCAGACCTTGTTCTGGGTCGACGTCTTCAGGCCGCGATTCTCCAGGTAGCGCCAGAAGCGGGCCTGATAGATGGCCATGATCGGGCCAAGCCCCATCGAGACCGTGGGCACCTGCCAGAAGTTGGGCATCAGCCACGGGTGCGGGTAGGACGACAAGCCTCCGCCCTCGCCGAATTCGCGGCGGAAGTTGTCGAGGTGCTGCTGGGTGAGCCGCCCCTCGAGGAAGGCGCGCGAGTAGATGCCCGGCGAAGCGTGCCCCTGGAAGAACACCAGATCGCCGCCGTCAGGATGCTCGGGACCATGGAAGAAGTGGTTGAAGCCCACCTCGTACAGGGTGGCCGACGAGGCAAAGGTCGAGATGTGGCCGCCGATGCCGTCGGAATTCTTGTTGGCCCGCACCACCATGGCCAGCGCGTTCCAGCGCACCAGGCTCTTGATTCGGCGCTCGATTTCGCGACTGCCCGGGAAGGGCGTCTGCTGGTCCGGCCCGATGGTGTTGATGTAGGGCGTATGGGCGGCAAAGGGCAGCGGCACGCCCTTGTGACGGGCGTACGACTCGAGCGCGTCGAGCAACTGCGCCACGCGCTCGGGCCCAGCGTTTTGGATGACCCATTCGAGCGAATCGAGCCATTCCTGGGTTTCGATCGCGGTGGTGTCCTGGACGTCCTGCGGGCCGTTGGTCATAAGAGTTCTGAATCCTGTAGCCAGGCTGGCTGCTCGGCAGAGTCCGCGTCCGGACCGCCGGGGGTATGAACAACGCTTTACATTATCATTCGCGCCATGAAGGGTACCAGTCGTCTGGCGCGTCGGCTCGCCACACCGCAGCTCCACCTAGGCCTGCTCGCTGGCGTCTGCCTGGCCGGTCTGGCCGCGTGCGGGCCGACGCCCCCGTCGCCAGCAGCGACCGGCGCCACGGCTCCATCGGCCGTGACGCCGGGCAACAGCCTGGCGGTGGCGGCCGCACGCTTCGCGGCCGCCGACATCGGCGTCGACGTCGCGGCGCTGCCCGAGAGCGAACGTGCCACCCTGCGGCACCTCATCGAGGCCGCTCGCGTGATGGACGGTCTCTTCCTGCGCCAGGTGTGGGCCGGCGGCCCCTCCATGCTGCTGCAGCTGCACGGCGACACCAGCCGCGACGGGCTGGCCCGCCTGCACTACTTCCTGCTGAACAGAGGGCCGTGGTCGCGGCTGGACGGCGACGCGCCGTTCATTGCTGGGGTCGGCGACAAACCGGGCGGCGCCAACTTCTACCCCGCTGGCGCCACCAAAGCCGAGATCGAGCAGTGGATGGGCTCGCTGCCCGCGGCCGACCGGGCCCAGGCGCAGGGCTTTTTCACGACGATTCGCCGCGGGCCGGGCGGGCGCCTGTTGACCGTGCCCTACGCTGTCGAGTACCAGGGGGAACTCGCGTTGGCTGCCGGGCACTTGCGGGCCGCGGCCACAGCCACCAGTCAGCCGACCCTGAAAGCGTTCCTGCAGGCGCGAGCCGACGCGTTCCTCAGCAACGACTACTACGCCTCCGACGTGGCGTGGATGGAACTGGACGCCTCGATCGAGCCGACCATCGGGCCCTACGAGGTATATGAAGACACCTGGTTCGCGGCCAAGGCGGCCTACGAGGCCTTCATCACCGTGCGTGATGACCCCGAGACCGCCAAGCTGACCGCGTTATCGGGGCAGCTGCAGGGCCTTGAAGATCGCCTGCCCATCGACCCCGCCTTCCGTAATCCCACGCTCGGTGCGCTCTCGCCGATCCGCGTCGTCAATGTGGTCTTCAGCGCCGGGGATGGCAACCGCGGCGTCCAGACGGCGGCCTTCAACCTCCCCAACGACGAACGGGTGGTGGCGTTGAAGGGCACCAAGCGCACGATGCTGAAGAACACGCAGGAGGCCAAGTTCAGGCTGGTGCTGCAGCCCATCGCGGAACACGCACTGGCGGCCGCCGACCGCGAACGCGTGACGTTTGACGCCTTCTTCACGCACATCCTGATGCACGAGCTGATGCACGGCCTGGGTCCCAACACCATCAGCGTCGGCGGTCGGACGACGACCGTGCGCGCGCAGTTGAAGGACACCTACTCGACGCTCGAAGAAGCCAAGGCCGACATCGCCGGCCTGTGGGCGCTGCAGACGCTGGTTGACGATGGCGTGATCGCCAAGGGGCTGGGCGACACGATGTACACGACGTTTCTGGCCTCGACGTTCCGGTCGATTCGCTTCGGCACGTCGTCTCCCCACGGTCGCGGCATCGCCCTTCAGCTGAACACGCTGCTGGACGCCGGGGCGGTGGTGGTCAATGCCGACGGCACCTTCCGCGTGGAGCCGGCCCGCATCCGTGCGGCGGTCTCGGCGCTGACCGCGGAGATCATGCACGTGCAGGCCAGGGGCGACTACGCGGGTGCGCAGGCTTTGATGGCCCGCGCCGCCATTCGCCCGTCGGTCCAGGCGGTGCTGGACCGGATGGTCAAGGTGCCGGTAGACATCGCGCCGCGGTTCACGACCGCAGAGCAGCTGATGTCCGGGCGGTGACAGGCCGACGTGGCCCGCGAGCGTACCGACGCCCCACCGCCGCGCCCGACCCGCCTGCAACTGCTGGCCGCGGACGGACGGAGCATCCCGGACCTGATCGCCCCGGACCTGGACATCCTGTTCTGCGGCATCAATCCGGGCCTGTACTCGGGCGCCACCAACCTGCATTTCGCGCGTCCCGGCAACCGGTTCTGGCGAGCCTTGCACGATGGTGGCCTCACGCCCACGCTCCTGCAGCCGTGGCAGCAGCAAGCCATGCTCGACGCCCGTCTCGGCATCACCAACCTCGTCATGCGGACGACGGCGACCGCCGCACAACTATCTGACGACGAGCTGCGGCGCGGCCGTGCGGCGCTCGAACGCAAGGTCGCGCGCTATCGACCGCGCGCCGTAGCCATTGTCGGCATCGGCGCCTACCGCGTCGGCTTTGCTCGCCCACGCGCGATCGTCGGTTTGCAGCCCGACGCGATTTGCGGCGCGATCGCCTGGGTCCTCCCGAACCCGAGCGGGCTCAACGCCAACTACCAGCCGCGGGACTTCGCAGCGGCGTTTGCGGCGCTGCGACGCGCGATACGAGACGTGCGCACGTAGGCGTCGACTGGCCGGCCGCTCAGGTCTGCTGGCGGCGCCTCGCGAGTCGAGACATGAACCTGACGTGTACGCCTGCGGCGACATTTCAAATAGATCGATATGCGCAGATCGTGATGGCGTATGTGCTTGCGACCCACTCGGCGTGGGCGTAAGGTCGCGTCAGTAGTGCCGGTGCTGCTGTGTTTTGGCGCACCAGAAAGGGCAGGTGGAAATGAACGACGGTGATCCACCGAACCAGACCGGGCACGATGGGTGGCGAAGCTGACACGCATCGCGCCGGGGCCAACACCGCCAGGCGTGCACGTAGCTACCGCCACATGAGCTGAGCGCTCATTCGGCTTCTGCCGGCAGCGGACCAGGCACGTGACACGCCCGACGGCTCCGAACACGACGTCCGACTGTGAGGTGCTGATGACGCAGGACAGTCCACCGGTACAAGGCACGGCGTAGGTCGATGCCCCACTGGGTCGATCCGCGCTGGAAGACACAACGGTCACGCTGAGTCGGATGCCCGCAACACCGAGGCCTTCGCGCTTCACGGCAGCTGCCGACGTTCATGACCTCCCACACGGCGCGACCTTTCGTTTCTGTTGAAGTCAAACACGAGTTGTTTTCACAGACGGGCCCGGCTGCCTAGGACAGGCTACCGGGCCCGATCTGCGTGTGGTGGCTCACGGGGCCAGCGCCGGGACGTCCGCGCAACGCGGGCCAACCGTGCCAGAATGACGCCCACTCATGCCACTTCCCTTCGCCTTGCGTGCTGTCGTGCTCTCTGCCCTCACACTGCTCGTTGCCCCAGCCGGGGCGCAGCCGGCCACCGACGACGTCATCCACCTGTTCAATGGCAAGGACCTCTCGACCTTCTACACCTGGCTGGTCAACGACCACCGCGCCGATCCCAACAAGGTCTTCAGTGTGGTCGACAACGTCGACGGGGCACCAGCCATCCGCATCAGCGGCCAGACGTTTGGCGGACTGACGACCCCCGACGAGTACGAGACCTATCGATTCGTCATGGAGTTCCGCTGGGGAGCGGTGACGTGGAAACCTCGTGCGAACCGCGCTCGGGACAGTGGCGTGCTGATTCATTGTCAGGGTGCCGACGGCAACACCGGCAAGTCGTTCAACGGGCCGTGGATGCGTTCGATCGAGGCCCAGATCATCGAAGGCGGCGTCGGCGATTTCCTGATGGTGCAGGGCTACGAGCCAGACGGCACGCGCCTGTCGCCGGCCATGACGGCCAGCCACACACCCGATCGCGATGGCGAATTCGTCTACGACCCGAAGGGCGCTCCCCGAGTGTTCCGGGACGGCGACCGCATCAACTGGTCCGGGCGCGACCCCGATTGGACCGATCGGCTCGGCTACCGCGGCGCACATGAGGTCGAGAAGCCGGCCGGCGAGTGGAACCGGCTCGAGGTCGTGGTGGAGCGCGATCGCATCACCAACATCCTCAATGGCGTGGTGGTCAACGTCGGCACGGCCCCCAGCTACACGCGCGGCAAGATCATGATCCAGTCGGAAGGCGCCGAGATGTTCGTGCGCCTGGTGGAACTCCACCCCAGCACCACCCGGTAGACACGCGGGCATCGCTGCGCGCGGTGCCCCATCACCCAGCCTCAGTGCACCGCGTCGCCGAGGTGCAGTCTCCGCCGGGCGAGCAGGAAGTACGGGAGCGCCAGCGCGGCCAGCACGGCCGCCAGGGCGTAGGCCGTACGGAAGCCGTGCGCGCGGACCATCCAGCCTGTCGTGGCCGATCCCACGCCGATGCCGGTGTCGAACGCCGCGAGGATGGCGCCGAACGCGGCACCCCGGCGTGCCACCGGAATCGAGGCCATCACCAGCGCCGCAAACGACGGCCACATGAGGCCGAAGCCCGCTCCAAACGCCAGCCCGGCGAGGACGAAGCCGAGCCGGCCGCTGGCAGTGGCCAGCAGCGCAAGCCCGCCGACGGGGATGACGAGGCTGGCCATCAGCACGACACTTGCGCCCCACCGGTCCAGGCGCCGCCCCACCAGCAGGCGGCTGACGATGACCGAACAAGCCATCGCCGTGAGGAAGGTGCTGCGCGGCGTGACGCCAATCGTGTCGGCAAACAGGGCAGAGAACGAGGTCAGCCCCCCGTAGCCGAACGAGATCAACGACAGGCTCAGCGCAAGCAGGATCACCCGCCACTCGATGCCGAACTGACGCACCTGGACGATTGCCGCTGCGCCAGCCTCGGCGGCTGCCACCCGTTCATCGGGCAGCAGCCAGCCCACCGTCGTCATCAGCACGTTGAGCACAGCGAGTTCCAGGCACAGCACGCGCCAGCCGAAGCCGTAGACCCAGAAGCCGATCGATGGCGCGACGCCGATCGCCAGGATGGACGACATCCCCCAGTACCCGAGGCCTTCGGCTCGCCGCGCCGGCGGGATCGTCGACGTCGCGTAGGCGCTGGAGGCCGCCATGAGCGCCGACCAGACCACGCCGTGGACGACC
>JBKJQW010000132.1:0-17596 GCA_046593715.1 Luteitalea sp. | reverse complement strand
ACGCCATGACCACCACCGTGGGCTCGGCCATCGCCCTCAAGATCTGGGCCGACGACACTGCGGGCATCTACATGAACGGCGTCCAGACCTTTGCCCCCAACATCACCCAGAGCACCTGTGCCAACGGAACCATCGGCTGCGAGCCACGCGAGTTCGGGCAGTTCGCCTGGGTGGCCACGGGCAACGACGTCCTGCGTATCGACGTGCACCAGGTCGGCACGGGCGGCACGGCCGCCAGCAATCCGTTCGGGGTGCTGTACTACGGCTCCTACGACCAGCGCGAGGCCGCCGTCCCCGAGCCGGTCACCATGGCGCTCGTCGGTGTTGGCCTCCTCGGTGCGGGGATCGCGCGTCGTCGCCTTCGCCGCTGACGCGACGCGATTCGCACGGCTGGATCGACGCGCCGGTCTCCTCTCACGAGGGGGCCGGCGCGTTTGTCATCTGGGGGCTGCGGGCAGAAGGGCGGAGCGCTCAGGCGGTGGCGGGCAGGCCCTTGTCCAGCAGCCGTTGCATCGTCGAGGCGAAGGTATCCACCTCTTCGAGCGTCGTGTAGACGTTGGGCGTCACGCGCATGCCTTGGAATTCGGGATGCTTGATGGGAGTGACGATGATGCGGTGTTTGGCGTAAAGGTGCGCGGCCAGCTGGGCGACGTCCAGCCCCGGTGTGGAGATGTTTCCAATGGCGCCGCTCTGCGCGGGGTCGAAGCTGGTGAGGATCCTGGCGTTGGGGTGATCGGCCAGGCGGCGCATCCAGCGGTCGCGCAGATAGCGCAGGCGGGCGATCTTGCGGTCGCCGCCAATCGTCTGGTGGTAGACCCGCGCTTCGGCGATGGCGTTGTGGTTGGCGGCCGGATGCGTGCCGATCTCCTCGAACTTCCGGATGTCGCCGGCCCGGCTCGCCGAGGCCGGGGTCAGTGGCCACAGGTCGGCGATCCGGTCGCGGCGCACGTACAGAAAGCCGGTGCCGATTGGCGCGAGCAGCCATTTGTGGAGGCTGGTGCCGTAGTAGTCGCAGCCCAGGTCGCGCAGGCTGAAGGGGAAATGGCCAAAGGCGTGCGCGCCGTCGACGATGGTCTGAATGCCGCGATTACGGGCAATTCTGCAGATATCCGCCACCGGGAAGATTTGTCCGGTGAGGTTGGTGATGTGGCAGAAGTGCAGGACCTTGGTGCGCGGCGTCAGCGCCCGTTCCAGCCGCTGGGTCAGATCGGCCAGTGACGGGGGCGGAACCGGAAACGACACCTTGGTCAGGGTGATGCCGTCCCGGCGCACTCGCTGCTCCCACGTGTCGAGCATCCGGCCGTAGTCCTGGGTGGTGGTGACCACCTCGTCGCCCGGCTTCAGGTCGATGCCGAGTTGAGCGATCTGGAGTGCCTCGCTCGCATTCCGGGTGATGGCCAGTTCTTCGGCGTCGCAGCCGGCGTCATCAGCAAGCCCCTGGCGCACGCGCTCCAGGTTGGGCTCCTGTTCCTGCCACATATTGAACACCGGCGCCTGATTGGCGTGATCCAGGTAGCGCTTGAACGCCTCGTGGACCACCCGCGGGCTTGGGCACACGCCGCCGTTGTTGAGGTTGATGACGGTGCGGTCCAGCGTGAAGCCGAGTTGAATCTCGCGCCAGAAGTCCTCATCGGGGGCAAGTTCCGCAGCCGACCGGCCGCGTGAGTGTTCGGCCGCCCGCGCCATCACCGCAAGGCCGTCCGTGGTCAGGCCTGCCGCCACGAGCGAGCCGGCCGATCCAATCCGTGAGAGGAACGCGCGTCGAGACGTCATGGCAACTCCAACCGGGGAAGGGCGGAGTCTAGCATGCGGGGCACGGCGTTCCCCGAGACCACGTGCCGCGGCTTAAAGGCCTCTGCGGTGCCGACTTCCGCCAAGCCGTCGCCGGGCAGCATTGCCAATTTTCCATTGAATACGTCGCTTTTATGCCTGGCATGCCGCTTGCGATTAGTCAGGTCAACGATTCGCATCGGCCCCAGACGATGCCTTTGAGTGCGGTTCAAGCAGCAAGCCGCACGTACCAAGAAGGCCAATCACCATGCGTTCTTTCGCGTCGCTCTCTTTCGCCGTCAGCACCGCCCTTTTCCTCGTCGCCTCCTCCGCCACCGCCAAGCCAGTCGTGCTCGGTCCCCCTTCTTCGGGCGCCGGTGGCCCCTGCAATGTCGTGGACGTCATGTTCCGCGGGACGGCGTCCGACCAGTGCTTCGGCGCGGTGACCGACCCGAACAACGACAAGGTGGGCGGAGCGACGCCCGCGGGCTGGACGGTCAACACCATGCCGGTGCTGGGTGGCAACTGGGAGGCCCTGGCCCGCGACGAGGGCGAGGCCGCCGGTGCCGAGTACATGGGCATCACGTGGACGCTGGATGCGACCAACGACGTCGGGGCCGGCGCCTGGACGCTGACGCTGCTGGACGCGGACGTGGCGAACCTGCCGCTGCGGACCGACCTCATGGTGGTGCTCAAGGGCGGCACGGCGTGGTCGGCCTACCTGTTCAGCGGCGAGTCGTTCTTCCCCATGCACCTGTCCGACAGTGGCAGCTTCGGCATCTCGTTCAAGAACAACGGTGGCAACACGCCTGGGCTGTCGCACATGAGCCTCTACTTCCGCGACGGCACGTCCTTCACCTGTGAGCCGGGTGACGTGCGCTGCTTCCCGCCGGTGGTGTGCGAGCGCGATTGCGACGCGGGCGACGTTCCAGAGCCGACCTCGCTGCTTCTTCTCGGTGTTGGCCTCTTCGGTGCCAGCGTGATCACGCGCCGCAAGCGCTGAGCGCTCGCCACAGTCATCGATACCAGTGCGATGCGCGCCCTCGGGGGCTTCGGTCCCCGACGTTGGCCCTCGCACGGTCGGCTCCCCAGCCTGCGTCCCCGGGTCATGGCCTGCCATGACTCGGGGTTCGTTTCGTTTGTTGCGCCCCCCGCCACCTACAGGGCAGCGCGGGCCCGTCGCAGCGGGGCCTACTTGATGGTCTCGATATGTGCCAGCTGCTCGTTGCTGCCGAGCAGCGCGACGATGTCGCCGGCGCGCAGCGATTCATCCGGGTGTGGCGACACGAGGGTCTCCTCCTTGCCGTCCACTTGCCGCTTGATGGCCACCAGGGTCAGGCCGTGCCGGGCGCGCAGGTCGATGCTGCGCAGGGTCTGCCCGACAAACGGCGCCGGCACGGTGATCTCCACCAGCGAGTGGTCGGCCGAGAGCGAGATGTAGTCCAGCGCGTTCGGGATCACGAGGCTGCGGGCCGTGCGTTCGGCCATCTCGCGCTCGGGGAACACCACTCGCGTCACTCCCAGTTTCTCGAGGATGCGGCCATGCAGCGGCGTCACCGCCTTGGCGATGATCTGCTTGACGCCCAGGTCTTTCACCTGCATCACCACCAGCAGGCTGGCCTCGATGTTCTCGCCAATGGAGATCACCGCGACGTCGGCCTCCTTGACGCCGGCCTGCCGCAACGCGCGCATGTCGGTGGCGTCGATCTGCAGGGCGTTGGTGATCTGTTCGCCCATCTCCCGGACGCGATTTTCATCGTCGTCCACGCCGATCACGTCCTGGCCGAGCGACACCAGCGTTTCCGCGACGGCCGACCCGAAGCGACCGAGTCCGATGACTGCGTACAGACGTTTCGACATGACAGGGCTACAGGTTCCGGGCGGCCTTCGCAGCGCCCTTCATTGTGAATTCCGAATTCTGCATTGCTCTATCCAATGAGCACTTTGCCTTCCGGATACCGGATCCGGGAGGCCTCGGTGCGTTGCGCCACCGCCATCAACAGGCTCAGTGGTCCCAGACGCCCGGCAATCATCATGGCCACAATCAGCAGGCGACCACTCACCGAGAAGTGCCCGCTCAGGCTGAGGGGGCTGGTGCCCTCGCCGGTGGACATGCCAACGGTGCCGAAGGCGGAGACGGTTTCGAACAACGTCGGCAGCAGACTGCGGCCTTCACTCGCGAGCAGGATACCGGCCAGGGCGTTGACAGCCAGGAAGGCCACGAGGCAGACAAGAAAGGCGCGGGCGATCTGCTCGGGGGGCAGTCGTCGCTTGAACAGCACGGCGTCGGCCCCCCCGCGCGCGGTGGCCCACAGTGCGGCCAGGATTACGCCCACGGTGGTCACCTTCACGCCGCCTCCGGTGCTCCCGGGCGCGGCGCCGATGAACATCAGAAGGATCATCACAAACAGCGCGCTTGGTTGGCAGGCGCCGATGGCAATGGAGTTGAAGCCAGCCGTGCGGGTGATTGCCGACTGGAACCACGCGGCCAGCCACGCCTGTCCAGCCGGCATGGCCCCCAATGTGGCCGGGTTGTCGCGCTCGATGAGGTAGATCGCCATGGTCCCGGCGGCGAGCAGGAGGGCGGAGGCCGAAAGCACCAGTTGCGAGTGCACCGACAGGCGGACCGCTCGGCGACGGATCGAGGCCAGCTCGAGAATGGTGAAGAAGCCCAGCCCACCGGCAATCACCAGCCACGACACAGTCAGCAGCACCACGGGTTGGTTCGAGGCGCCAACCAGGCTGTCGGAGAACAGGGAGAAGCCGGCGTTGTTGAACGCCGAAACGGCGTGAAACACACCGAGCCAGGCGCCCCGCGCCAGCCCGTGGGTGTTGGCCCACCACGCCGCGAGGATGACCGCGCCGATCACTTCGACTACCACCGTCACGCGGAACACGCTCAGGGCGAAGCGGACCACCTCGCCTGGACTGAAGGCGTTGAGTCCTTCGACCAGGGTCTGCCGCTCCTGCAGCGTGATGCGGCGGCCGAGTGCCACACCGACCAGGGTCGAGAAGGTCATGTATCCGAGGCCGCCGGCTTGAATCAGCAGCAGGACGATCACCTGGCCGAACAGCGACAGGTCTGCAGCCGTGTCCACGACGATGAGGCCGGTGACGCAGACGGCGGAGGTCGCGGTGAAGAGGGCGGCGTGCCAGGGCAGGCGTGCCGGACCGGCGGCCGCCCACGGCAACGACAGCAGCAGCGCGCCGAGGGTGATCAGGCCGAGCACGCCGAGAAGCAGCAGCTGTGACGGCGGCAGCGCGTGTGGCCGGGAAGGCGCCGCGGGCGTGAACACCACGGGATTCTGGCACGGCCCACGGAATTCAGAATTGTGGAATGCAGAATGAAGCGCGAGGCCTGCAGGGTCGGCTCTTGCCAGGCCTTACGGAATTCGGAATTGAGGAATGCAGAATGAGGCACGAGGCCAACGGGGTCGGCTCTGCCAGGCCTTACGGAATTCGGAATTGAGGAATGCAGAATGAAGCGCGAGGCCTGCAGGGTGATCTGCCCGGACCGTATGAGGGGCTGTTGGACTGTTGCGTGGCGGACGTCGATCGGGCTGGCGGCCTGCGCGCTTGCCTACCGCGGAGCGCTTGGGATGCTGGAGCTGCCCTTCATTCCTAATTCTTAATTCTGAATTCTCCGTAGTGGTAGTCTTGCCCTCCGTAGCAGTCCCTTTTTCCTGTCACAGCGAGGTTCTCGTGTCCGAACACACGCGTTCACGCCCGGCTGGCGAGGATTCGCCCTCCACCGCGCACGCGGAGCCGTCGGCGTCAGGCCCGAATTTTTCACGACGGACCTTTCTCAGGTCGGTTGGTGTCGCGCCGGTCGTCGCCGCGGCCATTGCGCCCGCGACCGCCGACGCGCAGACCGCCGCCGTGGTGGTGGGCCCGGATGCCGCGCCGCTCACCCTGACCATCAACGGCCAGAAGCGCACCGTGACGGTGGAGCCGCGGACGACGCTGCTCGACGCCATGCGGCAGCAGCTCGAGCTGACGGGCGCCAAGCGGGTGTGCGACCGCGGGTCGTGCGGGGCCTGCACGGTGATGATCGACAAGCGCACGGCGTATGCCTGCTCCGTGCTTGCCGTGGACGCCGAGAGTGCCGACATCCGGACCATCGAGGGGCTCACCCAGGGCACCGTGCTGCACCCGGTGCAGCAGGCGATCTTCGAGAAGGACGGCACGATGTGCGGCTTCTGCACGCCGGGCTTCGTGATGTCGGCTGTGGCGCTGCTCGACAAGATCCCCAACCCCACCGCCGCGCAGGCCATGAAGGCGCTGGATGGCAACATCTGCCGCTGCGGCACCTACGTGCGACTGCTTGAAGGCGTCTTGTCGGTGAAGGGAGGCGCGCGTGGCTGAGGAACCGATGGTGCCGCTGGACGAGGCGACGACAGCTGATCAAGTTGCCGAGGTCAATCTGCCGGCCACTGCCAACCCGAACTCGCCGTTTGCCTGGCCGAAGGAACGCCGGATCCTGAGCACCCGCGTGAACCGGGTGGACGGGCCGTTGAAGGTCTCGGGACGCGCCAAGTACTCCTACGACATCAAGCGCCCCGGTCTGCTGTTTGGCCGCATCCTGCGATCGCCGCATCCGCACGCGCGCATCACGTCCATCGACCTGGCGCCGGCGCTGGCCATGAAGGGCGTCAAGGCGGCGGTGACCATCGCCAAGCCGGGCGGCAAGGTGATGTACGTGGGCGACGAGGTGGCCGCCGTGGCTGCCGCCACCGAGGATCAGGCGCGCGACGCAGCGCGGGCGATCAGGGTGGAGTACGAGGTCCTGCCGTTCCTGGCCACGGTCGAGCAGGCGATGCGCCCGGAAGCGCCGACGGTATTCGACGGCGGCAACGTCAAGGCCTCGCAGACCGAAGAGGAAGGCAGCATCACCGCCGGCTTCGCGGCAGCGGCGCACGTGATCGAGCAGACCTACAGCACGCAGGTGCAGACGCACGTGTCGCTCGAGACGCACGGCTGCACGTGTGAGTGGGACGGCGACAAGCTGACGGCGTGGGTCAGCACCCAGGCGGTGCATGGCACCCGCGAGGGCTTTGCCACCAGCCTCGGGATCCCGCAGGCAAACGTCCGGGTCATCACCGAGCACATGGGCGGTGGCTTTGGCAGCAAGTTCGGCCCCGACGTGCAGGGGATTGCCTGTGCGCGGTTGGCCAAGGACGCCAAGGCGCCGGTGCAGCTGATGCTCGACCGGCGTGAGGAGCACCTGGCCTCGGGCAATCGCCCATCGGCGCACGCCCGGATCAAGGCCGGCGTGTCGGCCGACGGCATGCTGACGGCCTTCGAGGCCGAGACCTGGGGCACCGGCGGCGCAGGCGCGTCGTCTGGCTTCCCGCTGCCCTACATCTACACGTTCCCGAACCGGAAGCGCGTCCACAAGGACGTCTACATCAACGCCGGGCAGCAGCGGGCGATGCGCGCCCCGGGCCATCCGCAGGGCTGTTTCATCACCGAGATGCTGATGGACGAGCTCGCGGACCGGGTCAAGATGGACCCGATCGAGTTCCGCATCCGCAACCTGCCCCCGCAGGCGCCCAACGCCATGTGGCGTGAGTACTTCAAGGTGGGCGCGTCCAAGTTCGGCTGGGACAAGCGTCACGCGACCGGCGATCAGACGCCCGGGCCGGTCAAGCGCGGCATGGGCTGTGCGGCCAACCGGTGGGGCGGTGGCGGCCGAGGCACGCAGGCCCAGTGCGAGATTCTGCCCGACGGCGGGGTGGTGGTGCGCTGCGGCACCCAGGACCTCGGGGTCGGCACGCGCACGCTGATTGCGATCATCGCGGCCGAGACGCTCGGTTTGCAGGTGAAGGACATCAAGGTCGAGCTCGGCGACAGCAACTACCCGTTCAGTGGCGGCAGCGGCGGGTCGACGACCGCGCCGGCGGTGTCGCCGGCCATCCGCGTCACGGTGAGCAAGGCGTTGCAGGAGCTGGCCACCCGCGTGGCGCCGGCCATCGGCGTCGCGGCCGACCAGATCACGGCCAGCAACGGCCGGGTGCACGCCAAGGGGACGCCGGGCAAGGGGCTCAGCTGGGCCGACGCCTGCAAGCGACTGCAGACCACGCCGGTGTCGGTCAACGCCGGGTGGGAGCCTGGTCTCTCGGCCAGCGGGTCGAGCGGCGTGCAGTTTGCGGAGGTCTCGGTGGACATCGAGACCGGCATTGCCAAGGTGGACCGCATCCTGTGTGTGCAGGACTGCGGCCTGATCGTCAACCAGCTCGCCACCGAGAGTCAGTGCATCGGCGGGATGGTCATGGGCGTCGGTTACGCCCTGTACGAGGACCGCATCCTGGACCGCAACACGGCGACGATGGTCAATCCCAACATGGAGTGGTATCTGGTGCCGGGGATGAGCGACATCCCGAAGATCGACATCATGCTGATGAACCAGCCGGAGCGCGGGGTGATCGGCATCGGTGAGCCGCCGACGATTTCGACGGCGGCCGCGATTGCCAACGCCGTGGCCAACGCCATCGGCGTCCGCGTGCGCAGCATCCCGCTGACGCCGCAGAAGGTGCTCACCGCCCTCGAGGGTGAACGCGCAGGAGGCACGCAGTGAAGCCGTTTGCATACGTCAAGGCTGCCAACGAGCAGCAGGCGCTGGCGGCGCTCGGGCGCGAGCGCGGGAAGATCATGCCCCTGGCCGGCGGCATGGACCTGGTCTCGCTGCTCAAGGACCGCATCGCCACGCCAGATCGGCTCGTCAACGTCAAGGGACTGGACGGCACGATCGTCGCGACCCCTGACGGCGGGCTGCGGATTGGCGCTGCCGTGCGACTGGTCGACCTGCAGGCGCACGCCATCGTCACCTCGCAGTACGCGGCGCTGATGGAGGCGGCCGCGGAAGTCGGCACGCCGCAGATCCGCAATCTCGGCACGGTTGGCGGCAATCTGATGCAGCGTCCGCGCTGCTGGTACTTCCGCAACGAGGAGTTCCCGTGCCTCAAGAAGGGCGGGGCGCGGTGCTACTCGGTGGACGGCGAGAACCAGTTCCACGCCATCCTCGGCGGCGGTCCCTGCCACATCGTGCACCCGTCGAGTCTGGCGGTGCCGCTGGTGGCGTTTGGCGCGAAGCTGCGCATCGCCGGTCCGCGCGGCGAGAAGGACGTGCTGGCTGAGGAGTTCTACGAGCTGCCAGAGCGCAACCTCTATGGCGAGACGTCACTGCGGCCCGATGAACTGCTCACGCACGTCATCCTGCCGCCAGCCAAGGCGATGAAGAGCGCCACCTACGAGGTCCGGTTCCGCACCTCGCACGACTGGCCGATTGCTTTTGCGTCGGTGGCGTTGCAGATGCAGGGGACCACGGTGACCGACGCGCGCGTGGTGCTCGGAGCGGTCGCGCCGATCCCGTGGCGGTCGCCCGAGGCCGAGGCCGCACTGAAGGGTCAGCCCATCACCGAGGCCACGGCCACCAAGGCGGCCGAGGCTGCGCTGGCCGCGGCCACCCCCATGTCCCAGAACGCATACAAGGTGCAGGTGACCAAGACCGCGATCAAGCGGGCGCTCCTGCACGCGGCCGGCGTGACGGCCTGAGAGGTGAACCATGGCTCATCCCACCCCTGAATCCCGCCTGGTGTCGCCCGAGGTGCATTGCGCCCACCTGCGCCACAAGGGCATGTACGTCCTGAGCACGCCTGACCCCGGTGAACTGCAGCACGCCGGCAACTGGGACGCCACCGCCTACTGGTGCACGCAGACCCAGAAGGCGATGGGCCCGGACGGCGCCGCCGCCAACGCGGGCTGCTGCGTGGCGGGCAGCGGCCGCGGCTGCTGCCATTAGGTCACCGGGGCAGACACCTGAGAAGGTAGGGGCGCCTCCCCGAGGCGCCCTGTGGCATGACGTGACAGGGCAGCTCGGGGAGCTGCCCCTACCAGGCGGCACACATCGGTCCCCCGCAATGGTCGGCGGCGCACATCGCCCGTGGTGGTAGGGGCGCCTCCCCGAGGCGCCCTGTGGCATGAGGTGCCAGGTCAGCTCGGGGAGCTGCCCCTACCGGATTCCCGCGCTGCCCTACGGAGGTTTGCCATCGTGCACGTGAGCACCACGCAGCGCGCATACGCGGCATTCTTCGCGGTGTGCTTCTTCTGGGGTACGACCTATCTTGCAATCAAGGTCGCGCTGGAGACCGTTCCGCCCTTCCTGATAGGGGGCATTCGCTTCACCCTCGCCGGAAGTATTCTGGCTATTGCCTTAAAAGGTGGCGGCCACCCATGGCCAGGTTGGCGGCGCGTCCCGACGTACCTGCTTATTGGCGCCACCATGCTGGGATTCGGTAATGGCGGCGTGGTCTGGGCTGAGCAGTTCATGGCGACCGGTCTGGTGGCGGTGTTGGTGGCATCGGCGCCGTTCTGGATGGTGGGCATGGAGGCGTTTGCCGGCGGCGAACGGCTCACGAATCGGACGATTACGGGGCTGCTGATTGGATTCCTGGGCATCTTGCTCCTGGTCTGGCCAGACCTGGTCGGTGCGGCATTTGCTACGTCCCGATGGGAGTGGGTCGGAGGATTGGTGGCCACGCAACTGGCCTGCATCGGCTGGTCCATTGGCACCACGGTGTCGAAGCAGCGACTGCGCGACACCGATCCCCTGGTTTCGTCGGCGTTCCAGATGCTGGCCGGGGGCGTGGTGATGCTGACCGTGGGAGGGGCGCTGGGCGAGTTCGCGCGCCTGTCGTGGTCGCCGCGCAGCATCGCCGCGGTGGGCTACCTCACGGGTGCAGGCAGCCTGATTGGCTTTGTGGCGTACACGTACGCGCTCCGGCACCTGCCGATGTCGACGATGTCGCTGTACCCCTACGTGAATCCCGTGGTGGCGGTGATCCTGGGCACCTGGCTGCTGCACGAGCCGATGACCTGGCGCACCGTGGCAGCCGTCGCGATCATCCTGGCTGGCTCAGCGGTGGTGTCAGGGAGAGGTCAGGCAATTCAGAATTGGCAGGTCAGAATGAAGGGCCGGGACGGCAGAGCCGGCGCTGCGTGACGCGGAAAGCCCGGAATTGGCACGGTTGAACTGCAACTTTCTCCTTGTCCCCCGCTGCCCGGAGCCGCATGCTCGTTGATATCGATATGTGGGGACAGCCGACCCTTGTCGCGCCGCCCCGCATCCGTCATTCATTCTGAATTCTGCATTCCGAATTCTGAATTTCCCTGTGAGGTTCCCATGACCCGCGCTGCCCTGGCACTCGTTGCGACCCTGACCGCTTCCCCGGCGCTGGCCGCTGGCGGTGCGCCCGCAGCCGCGGTGACATCTCCGACAGTGAGCGGCACGTACGTGGAGGCCCGGACGGCGGAGGTCTTCGCTGGCGGCTGCATCATGAACAGCGAAGCCGAGACCATGGGCAAGCAGGCGCTGCTGGCGTGGCGCATCGACCGCGGCCAGGTGGCAGGCGTGTCGATCGACGGGCTGTCGGTCGTGGCGGCGCTCTCGGCGACGCACAACCTCGGCATGCGCGAGATGGGCGGAGAAGCGCCGACCATGGTGAAGGCGTTGATGTACGTGGACGAGCGCGCCACGGCGGCCCAGCGCGATGCGCTGGTCGCGATGGTGAAGACGGCTATCGGCGATCTCGCGCTGCGTGTCGTCGATGTACAGGCGGTGCCGATCTCGTTCGAACGCAGCCACCACGCCGCGGCGGTGCTGGCCGGCGACGCCACGCTGCAGGTCGAGGCGCACATCCACCACGACCCGTCGTGCGGCGCCATGCAGTGGTTCCAGCCGCTCTCGCTTGGCGCCACCGCCGAAGCCGGTCTCACCCGCAACCAGACCTTTACCGGTCAGGAGCTCGGCTCGCGCTGGCAGCAGATCGACAAGCGCTCGGCGTTTGTCGGGACGTTCGCTTTTTAAATTCAGAATTTGGTAATGCAGAATGAAGCGCAGCTCGGGGCATCGCCGCTCCGGGCACCGTCGTGCCCTTCATTCTGAATTCTTGAATTCCGAATTATCGTCGTGCTTCTGACCGACCGCGTCGTGCTCATCACCGGTGGCGCGCGAATGGGCGCATCACTGGGCGCGGCGTGTGCCGCTGCCGGAGCCGATGTCGCGCTGTCCCATTCCCGCTCCGTTGATGCGATCAAGACGGCCGCCGACGCCGTTCGCGCCTGCGGACGCCGCTCCGCGACGTTTTCCGCGGAGCTGGATCGTCCCGCCGCGTGTCAGGCGCTCGTAGACGATGTCGTGGCGTGGGGTGGCCGGATCGACGTGCTGGTGTGCCTGGCGTCGCGATATGACCGTATCCCACTCGACTCGCTGACGCCTGACGATTGGCGCGCGCAGCTGGCTGTGGACCTCGACGCCTCGTTCCACTGCGCCCGCGCCGCTGCCGCGCACATGCGTCGCCGCCGCTCCGGTCACATCGTCTTATGCAGCGACTGGGTAGCCGCCAGCGGACGTCCTCGCTATACCGGATACCTGCCGTACTACGTGGCCAAGGCCGGCGTCGTGGCGCTAACCGAGGCGCTGGCGCTCGAACTCGCGCCAGACCAGGTGCAGGTCAATGCCATTGCGCCGGGTCCGATCCTGCCCGCGGCCGGGACGACCGAGCAGATGCAAGCGGACGTCATCAAGGCGACGCCGCTGGGCCACTGGGGTGGCGCTGACGTGGTCGCGCACGCGGTAATGGGGCTGCTTGCGCAGGACTGGATCACCGGCCAGACCATTCGCGTCGATGGCGGACGCCACCTGGCCTGAGACGGTAATTTTCAATTACCGAATTGCGAATGAAGAGCGGGCGCGATGGCCTGCGCCCGCTCCCATGCCCTCGACACCTAGGCGCTGGGCAGCGCCTCGATGAACTCGACCATCTTCTTGCGCGTGGCCTCGTCGGGCAGCTTGCCGCGGCCGCCGGCCAGGTTGTCGATGACATTGACGGCCTTGCTCGTTGCCGGTGTCACCACGGTGACGGCCGGGTGGGCGATGACGTACTTCAGGAACACCTGGGCCCAGGTCTTGGCGTCAAACTGCGCGGCCCAATCGGGCACCGCACGCTGCCCGACGCGCGTGAACAGGCGCGTGCGTCCGAAGGGCACGTACACCAGCACACCGATCTTGCGCTCCTGCGCGAGCGGGAGGATCGACTCCTCGACGTCGCGGTTGTCGATGGCGTAATCGACGCCGATGAAGTCCAGCGGCTCGTTGCGCATCACCGTCTGCAGTTCCGCGTACTGCGACTTGTTGGTGCTGGTCACCCCGATGTAGCGCACCCGGCCGGCCTTCTTCATCTCTTTCAGGATGCCCAGCTGGGTCGGCGTGTCGCCGAGGTTGTGCACCTGGATGAGGTCCAGTTTCGGCTTCTTCAACTTGGTGAACGAGGCTTCAATCTGCGCCTTGGCCGCCGCCGGGTCCGCAGCGCCACCGCCGCGGGGAGCGACGTTGACCTTGGTGGCCCAGAAGATCTTGCTGCTGATCCCGAGCTCACCGCCGAGCCGCCCTGCCACCTCTTCAGACGCCCCGTAACTCGGCGCCGTGTCGAAGACCGTACCGCCTTGATCGGTAAAGGCCTTCAGTACTTCCCGCAACGTTGTGACGTCCTCGCTTCGCGCCACCTGGGAGAACGTGGCGGAGCTGCCGAGACCGACGACCGGGAGCTTTTCCCCGGACGAAGGGACAGCACGGGTGATCAGGGGCTGCTGCGCGAGCAGTACGGCACGGTCCAAGGCCAGGGCGGCGCTGGCGCCGAACGTCAGGTTGAGCCAATCACGACGAGAGAGCATGGTGGAATCCTCCAGCAATGTCCGACGACACAGGAGGGGCAAACGTTGCACCACAGATAATTCAGAATTTGGAATGCAGAATGAAGAGCGGGGCCAGCTGGGTCGGCTCTGCCTCAAGGCACGCGTTCCCACTGAGACGGCAATCGTGCGAGGTGAAACAGGACGTCTGCGGCATCAGCACGGCCTGCAGGGCACGGCCAGCACCTCATCGAAGCACCTAGGTGTATCTGCTAAATACGTTGTTCATCCGGAGCGCACTGGGAAGAATGGTGTTGCGACACAGCCGTTCAACTCAGAGGAGGCCCCGGATGAAGCTCCATCGTAATGCGAGGACCACGCCCGCCGCGCGGGCGCTGCTGGTCCAGCGCGTGATCCATGAGCACTGGACCCAGGCGGAAGTGGCCGAGGGCAGCGGGATCAGCGTCCGGACCGTGGCCAAGTGGGTACGTCGGTATCGGCAAGGCGGCACCGCCGCCCTCGAGGATCGCTCGTCGCGCCCCGGGGCCCCGCGGCACCAGACGTCGGCCGCGGTGGTCGCGCGGATCCGGCGCTTGCGCGAGACGAAGCGGTGGCCGGCGTGGCGGATCAGCCCAAAGCTGGACTGCCCGCGGTCGACGGTGAGCCGGTGGCTGCAGCGGCTTGGACTTGGGCGTCCGCCGCGTGTCCCGCGGCCGCCGGTGATCCGGTACGAGCGCGCGACGCCAGGCGAGCTGCTGCACGTCGATATCAAGCCGTTGGGCCGCTTTCGACAGGCGGGGCATCGCGTGCATGGCGATCGCCAGCGGCACTCCAAGGGCGTGGGCTGGGAGTATGCGCACGTGGCGATCGATGACCACTCGCGGCTGGCGTACGTGGAGGTGCTGCCCGACCAGACGGGGGCGCAGTGCGCCGCGTTTCTCGACCGCGCGGTGGGCTGGTTTTCCACCCACGGGGTGACCTGTCAGCGCGTGATGAGCGACAACGGCAGTGGCTATGTGTCGCGCGTCTTTGCCGACCACTGCCAGGCACTGGCGCTGCGGCACCTGAGGACGCGGCCGTACACGCCGCGCACCAACGGGAAGGCGGAGCGCGTCATCCAGACGCTCCAACGGGAATGGGCCTACGCCCGTCCCTACGCGACATCGCAGGCGCGGCGGCGGGCGCTCCGCCCCTGGCTGCGCTACTACAACCAGGGACGGCCGCACGCCAGCCTGAACTATCAACCACCCATCACTCGACTCCCGTGCGCCGCGTGATGAACAACGTGCTTGTACTCAACACCTAGGCACAAATCAGGACGCTGCCGGGGGCCGACCCTCGTAGTTGCTGCCATTCCCAGTTCGGCTGGGGGCGGCGGCGCGCCAATCCTCGGGTGGTCTGGATGGCACGGGCCGTGCCTTGGCTTGCTGCGTGGAGCGGGAGATCCAGGAGCGCGCGTACCGATTCGCCCGCGACGTCATGCGCTACGTGATGGAGTGCGAGTCGCTGTCGCCGATTGGGCGCGAGCTGCTGCGGCAGGTGTTCCGCTCGGCGGCGTCGATTGGCGCGAACCTGCAGGAAGCGCAGGCGGCAGCCAGCCGGCGCGACTTCGTCCACAAGATCAGCCTCGCCCGCAAGGAGGCTTACGAGACGCGTTACTGGTTCCGGCTTCGTGCCGACATGTGCCCCGGCGATCGCGGGCTGCCCAGCCTTCAGCAGGAAGTCGACGAGCTGTGTCGCGTTCTGACGGCAATCCTCATCTCGGCGCGGCGCAACGAGCAAGGCCCGAGGGGGATCACGTGACGAATTAGGGACTATGGCGTCGCAATTAATAATTCAGAATGAAGCGCGAAGCCCGCCGCCGCTGGCTCTTCATTGCCAATTCTCTAATTCTGAATTGGCCCTGGGTTGCCGGCCCCGCCCTTCATTGCCGATCATAAAGTCTGAGTTGATCCTGCCGCGGAGCCTGGCGGTGCCGGCCTCGCGCTCCATTCTGCATTCCCAAATTCTGAATTATTCCCGTGCCTCATCCAGTATCCGGTGCAGCACCGCGTCGGTGTCGGTCAGCGGCAGGTTACTGATGTAGAAGTGTCGGACGCCGGCGCTACGCAGCGTGCGGATCGTGCGCGCGCAGACGGTGATGGACGACGCGCCGGCCCCGAACTCCTGGACCAGCTCCGCCACAGGAACCGGCATGAACCCGGCCAGCATGTCCAGCGTCCGCCGACGCGCACTGCGGTAATAGAAGACCCCGAACACGCCCGGCATCGTCACGCCACGTCGTGACGCCTCGGCCAGAAAACGCTCGACGTCGCCCACCTGATGGTGCGAGGCCACTTGCGTCAGGTAATACTCACCAGTGAAATTGGACGCCTGCAGGAACTCGACCTGGCGTTCGGGCTGTCGATGCGGGTTCGCCCACCCCCCAAGTACCAGGCCTGGCTGCCGGGCGCGAATGGCGGCGCGCAACTCCCACGCGTGCTCGACCGAACGCGGCGTGCCAACCGTCTTGTCGCCGCCAAGGACGACCAACGACGGAAAGCCGTGCAGTTGCGCGCGGTCGGCGTAGTTGAGGCAGTACTGCAGCGTGTGCTTGGCCGTCAGGAACGGCACCACATGATCGCGCGGCACATCGTCGCCGAGATTGAGCACGAGGTGACGCAGGTTGTCTTCTTCCTGCGCACCGACCGCGCTGTCGGTGAGGCACACGTGATGCCCATGGCGCACCAGCCGGCGCACCGAGTGGTACGTGTCGATCCACGCGTCCATCCCGGCCGCAGCGCTGAGCTCGGCGCGGGGCGGCCGCAATTCGACAGCGAAGACCGACGAGGCCCCGTTCAGGGCATCAACGAAGGAAGGCACAGGGAAAATTCAGGGAAGACGCCCAAATTCAGAATTCGCAATGAAGAGCAGCTCGCAGCATGAGCACCGGAGCATTGTGGTCGTGTCGTGGGTGCTCGGCAGATCCGACCGTGCGCGCCCCGCCCTTCATTCTGAATGACAAATTCTGAATTGGCTTTATTCGATCTTCTGCCGTTTGATCTTGTAGCCGGCCGGCACCACGAACAGGTCGGCGGCGAGCGTCTCGGCCGACACGCTGGTGACCGTGCTGTTGATCTCGCCGCCTCCCACCTTGGCCATCAGGCCGGCCATCGGGCCATCACCCGAGAGCTTGATGACCTGCGTGGACTGCAGCGGGATGCCCTTCTCGGCCATCGAGCGGTACAGCGCCATCATGCCCTTGGCGTTGCCGGGCTGTGCCTTGGCGGCTCGCGGATCGCCGAAGAAGAAGCCCTTGTCGGCCGCCGCCATGTAGAAGTTGGCGTAGTCCTTCGCGCCGGGCGCATCGGTGGAAAGGTACGCCGGCCCGGAGATCGTGACCGTCATCGCCATGCCCTGACCCATCGGCGACTTCACCGAGACGCTCAGGTCGTGACCGACGGCCTTGTGGCCGGCGATGGTCTTGCTCTCGCCATTCGGCGTGATCTTCACATCGACGCCACTGGCGGTGATGCCGCTACTCTGCATCGTCTTGGTCAGGTCGGCGATGTTCCAGATTTCAGCCTCCTTGTTCCTGTGATTGATGCTGATCAGCTCGCCCGACTCGATGTCCATGATCGTGGAGAGCTTGTTGCTGCCCATCGTCTGGTCGGTACGCATCCTGGCGCCCTTGATGTAGGTGACCGTCTCACCCGACGGGTTGCGCCCCATCATCTTGCCGGTCATCTGCGCCACCATCGTGACGTCAGCCGACGCCGTCGTCGCACAGGCCACCAGGGCCAGTGCCATCACCGTTGTACGAAGACGCATCTGCAGACTCCTCCACCAGAAAACGACGGGCTGCTCGGGGAGCAGCCCCTACCGACAACCGCGATGGTAGGGCGGGTTCCCCGAACCCGCCTGACACCGCACGACGACGGGCTGCTCGGGGAGCAGCCCCTACCAGCACCCGCGACGGTAGGGCGGATTCCCCGGACCCGCCTGACACCGCACGACGACGGGCTGCTCGGGGAGCGGCCCCTACCGACACCCGCGACGGGAGGGCGGGTTCCCCGAACCCGCCTGACACCGCACGACGACGGGCTGCGAGGGGGATCGGCCTACCCGCGAAGTATAGAATACGGGGGTCTTTCGCACC
>JBKJQW010000094.1:0-23901 GCA_046593715.1 Luteitalea sp. | reverse complement strand
CCGCAAGGAAAGCGCGCGCCGCGCGCATTGCAGGACTGTCTGGGTAAGTCGTTGTGGTGCAGATACTTAAGTTGGTACGCCCGGCAGGGCTCGAACCTGCGACCCCCGGCTTAGAAGGCCGGTGCTCTATCCAGCTGAGCTACGGGCGCGTACACCGCGATTATCGCCCATCTCCTGCACGGTCCTGGCGCCGGGGTGCCGCGCCGCGTCAGGCCTGCGGCTCGCCGATCCCGAGGAACGACGCGCAATGCGCCTGCAGATCCGGGAGGAACTCCGCGACGTCGGCCGACAGGGCGTCGTAGTCGCGCGCCAGTTCCTCGGCAGCCGTGCCGATGCCTGCCGCCACGCGATGCCGAAGCGACATGCCGCCCAGCGCCCCGGCCACGTGCGCAAGCCGGGCGTACCCCACCAGCCAGTTGCCGGCGATCATCGCCTCGACAAGCGGGTGCACCTCGGTCGGCAGCCGCGCGAGGTTGACGCGGAGCGTGCGGTACACGTCGTCGGCAAACGCCGTCAGCGTGCCCTCGCCGTGCCTGTCCCACTCCCGCGCGAGTACGTGGTCGTAATAGACGTCCACGATGACACCGGAGAGTCGCCCATACCGTCCCGCGATCCGCTGCTTGCTGCGCCGCACCACGGCGTGGCCATCCGAAAACGAGTCAATCACCCGATGGAGGCGGATGCCCGTCCGCATCCGCTCGCTCACTCCCGGGTGATCGAAGCGCTCGACCCGTCCCTTCACGACGTCGCCGAGGAGGTTGCCGAGGCGGAGTTCGTCGTCATTGGCCGAGAGCAGGAAGTGCGCGAGAAAGTTCATAGGGAATTCACAACTATCCCAATGGCGCATTCAGCATCGCGGCGCGGTGGCCCCGGCGCGTCGGCCACTCGAGCGCGTGCGCTATGAGAGTCTCACGGGTGGGTGAGCCAGCACGTCGCGGACGGCCGCCAGCAGGTCCTGGCACGTGTAGGGCTTCTGCAGGAACGCCACGCCATCACGCATGATGCCCTGCTGCAGGACGGTGTCGGCGGTGTACCCGGACATGAACAGCGTGCCCATGTCGGGGCGGATGCTGCCGAGCCGCTGGGCCAGCTCGCGGCCGCCGACGCGCGGCATGATCACATCGGTCAGCAGCAGGTCGATGCGGCCGGCATGCGCCTGCGCCACGTGCAGGGCGTCCTCGCCATCGCAGGCGTCAAGGACCGTGTACCCGTGCTGCTGTAGCAGCGTGCGCGCGAGACTCCGCACCGCCTCCTCGTCCTCGGCAAGCAGCACGACCGGCGCGCCCACGGCATGAAGAGCATGGTCATCAGCCGCTTCGGCTGGCGCCAGCGGCTCGTCCTCGTGGGCGCTGGCCCGCGGAAAGTAGAGCGTGAAGGCCGACCCCTGCCCCGGCTCGCACTGGAGCACCACCTGGCCTCCCGCCGCACGCACCATGTCGCGCACGACGGCAAGCCCGAGACCGGCGCCGTGCCCATCGGCCTTGGTGGAGAAGAACGGCTCGAAGATGCGATCGCTGATCTCTGGCGCCACGCCAGCGCCCGTGTCGGTCACCGTCACCAGCGCGTAGTCGCCGGCCGGTAGCGGCCCCTGGCCGTCGGCACGCGAGCCGACCGCCAGGGTAGTGACGGCACTTTCGAGGGTCAGCGTGCCGCCGCGTGGCATGGCGTCGCGGGCGTTGAGCACGAGATTGAGGACGACCTGCTCGAACTGGCTCGGGTCGATGCGGATCAGCGCGCGACGGCCGTGGGTCAGCCGACGCAAGGTGATGCGCGGAGGCAGCACCTGCGAGACCAATCCCTCCAGGCTGGTGAGCAGCTCGGCGACGTTGGCCACCTGCGGTCGTGCGATGCGATGGCGGCTGAATGACAGCAGCTGGCGGGTGATGCCCGCGGTGCGGTCGCCCGCCTGCTTCAATTCCTGGACGAGGCCGCGGTTCGGGTCACCCGCGGGCAGCTGCGAAAGCAGCAGGTCGGCGTACCCGGTGACCACCTGCATCATGTTGTTGACGTCATGCGCAACGCCGCCAGCCAGCCGTCCCACGGCCTCCAGCTTCTGGGCCTCGTGCAGACGCAACTCCGCGCTGCGCGCGGCCTCCTCCTGCTGCCGACGTTGGGACACGTCGCGGAAGACCAGGACCGCTCCGCGCACGTCAGGGCCATCGGCAATAGGCGCCGCGCTGTGTTCGACCAGCCGAGTGCCGCCCTCCCGCGTGCGCAGCAGCACTGGCTCAGGCAGCGCCTCCACCTGACGGTTGGCCATCGCCGCCATCGCCGGCTGCGGCAACTGGGTGCGGTCACCTTCGCTCATCACGGGGACGACCTGTTCGACGGGAAGGCCCTGCGCCGCTTCGCGCGTCCAGCCCGTGAGCTGCGTGGCCACCGGATTGACAAACGTCACCCGGCCGTCGACGTCGGTGGCCACCACGGCGTCGCCGATGCTGCTGAGGGTCGTCAGGAACCGCTGCTCGCTGGCCCGCAGGTCACGCTCCAGACGGCACCGGTGCAAGGCGAGGCTGAGCGTCACGCGCAGCTCGTGTTCGTGGAGGGGCTTGAGGAGGTAGCCACAGGGGCTGGCCGCCTTGGAGCGCTCCACGGTCATCTGGTCGGAGTGCGCGGTCAGGAAGATGATCGGCGTGCCCAGCGCGCTGGTGATCTGGGTCGCGGCTTCGATGCCGTCCATCTCACCGCGCAGGTGGATGTCCATCAGCACAAGGTCGGGCCGCGTTTTCTGGGCCGCGTCGATGGCCTGCGAGCCGGTCACTACCGACCCCACGACAGTCGCGCCGATGGCCTCGAGACGCTCGCGCAGCTCCTCGGCAAGGAGCCGTTCGTCCTCGACGATCAGGATCCGGACATCGAACTCGGCAGCGCAGACGTCGCTGGTGAGGGTCATGCGGGTCCCACGTCGGCAAGGGCAGCCGAGGACGCAGGACTAACGACCAGCGGGAACACGAGGCTGCTGCGGGTCCCACGTTCCTGTCGCGCGGTGACCAGGCTGCCGTCGAGTTGTTCGGTCAGGGCCTGCATCAAGCGCACGCCGAGCGTTTGCCGGCCTGCCGACGGCACGTGGTCGGGAATGCCGACACCGTTGTCCATGATGTCGATCAGCACCGCGCCATCGCGGGCCCTCGCGTGCACGCGCAACACGGCCGGCGTGCCGTCGACAAACGCGTGCTTGAAGGCGTTGGTCAGCACCTCGTTCAGCAGCAGCCCACACGGGACCGCCTGGTCGAGTGACAGCCGGATCGGCTCGATGTCGCGCTCCAGGCGCAGATCGGTCACCGTCTCGCGATAGACATTGGCCAGGTGCGCCACCAGCGACTCCAGGTAGCGGCTGAAGTCCACCGCGGACAGATCGCTCGACCGGTACAGCACCTCGTGCACCATCGCCATGCTGCGCACGCGCGCCTCGCTGTCCTCGAAGACGCGCACCGTCTCGGGATCCTTCGCGTACCGCCGCTGCAGGTAGAACAGGCTGGACATCACCGCCATGTTGTTCTTGACGCGGTGATGCACCTCGCGCAGCAACACTTCCTTCTCGCGCAGTGATGTCGCCATGCGCCGCTCGACGGCGCGCTGGTCCGACACATCCCGCACCGTGGCGATCATCCGGAGCTCATCGCCGAGGCGATAGGGACTGAGCTCCACCTGCGCCGGAAACGTCGATCCGTCACTGCGGCCGGCTTGCAGATCGGGACCGGCGCCGACCTGCACGCCTTGACCTTCGCTGGCAGCAAAGCGCAACCGGTCGGCCTGGGCGGTGTGGCGATCGGGTGCATGCACGAGGATGTCGCTCGCCTGGCCGAGCAACTGCCCACGCGTGTAGCCGAACATCGTCTCCAGGGCGCTGTTGACCTCGACGATGACGCCCTGCTGGTCGACGACGACGATGCCTTCCGGCGTGGCATCCAGGAGCATGCGCAGCGAGAGCGCGGCACGTTCGCGCTCACCGATCTCGTGCACCAGGACTCCGTTGGCCTCGGCCAGCGCCTTGTTGAGCAGTCGAGTCTGGAACCCCTGAAAGCGCCCCTGTTCCATGGCCAGCGCCAGCAGGACGCTGACGAGGGTGAGCGTGGCGGCGAACCACTGGCTCACGAGCACCCGGTCGCCGATGTCCGGGTGGGTGATCCTGAAGGGCCCGCCACCAGCCGCGGTGCCGGCCACGGCGAGCACCGACATGATGACCATGCCGAGCGCGGCGCCCCTGATGCCGAATCGCAAGGCGACCAGCACGGCGAACGGCAGGACGTGCGAGGGCAGCGACATCAGCAGCGGGGCGTGGATGCCGCCCATGCCATCAAAGAAGATCAACGCCGAGGCCCCGGACAGGAGGCCGAAGGCCACCACGGCCTCGGTCGTGCGAGCTGGTCCGGGTGGGTCGATCTGTGCGCCGCGAGGGTGTCTCCACGTGAGGCACAGCGGCGCGAAGAGGATGATTCCGACGGCGTGCCCTGAGGCCCACATCGTCCACATATGCCGGGGTGTGCCCGCCAGGCCGAGCGGCACCACCAGCAGCGCGCCCACCGCGCCGGCGGTTACCGCACACAGCGCGCCGACCGCAGCCAGGACGAGCATGTCGGTGGTGGTGCGGCACTGCACGGCGGCTGGCCGCCACCTGACGATGAGCCAGCTGGCCAGCAGCACCTCGCCCACGCCGACCAAGGACAGGGGCACGGCAATCGAAAGCCGCACTCCCATGACGTGTTGCGTCAGGGCTGCGGCAGCCCACGCTGCCGCGCTGGCGGTCAGCCAGCCGCGTCGCGGAACGAGCAGGAGGCCGCCAAGCAGCAGGCCCGCCCCCGGCCAGATGATGGCCGCCGATCCAGGGATGCTCAGCAGCCGCAGCCCCGCCCAGGTTGCCACGGCGTACGTCGCCGCTATGAGGCCTATCCGCCAGGAGAGCAGACCAGCCAACGGCAAGGGGGTCGATGGGGAGGCCACCACCCCTCGGTTGCTGCAAGACTGTCTCCAGCCGGTAACACCAGGCTAGACGGTGTGGTCCCACCCGGATGGTGTCGCCTCACCGTTCCCGGGGTCGGCCGACCGGATCAGGAGAGGCTGGCGGTGCTGGGGCTGAACGACGGCGGATCGCTGGCCGGGAACGAGTCGTCGGACGCCTCGTCAACCATGGCGTCGCGTTGGTCCTGCGCATCGGGGCCGCCTGGTTTCACCCACCCCCGCATCACCGCCGCGTCGTCGTGGCCCATGAGCGCGCGCGTCAGCAGGATGCCTACGCCGAGCCCCACCAGGCTAATCCCGATCCAGGTGAGTGTCTGGCGCTCACGCGCGGGGTCCAGGCCCGGACGCTCGCCCAGCCAGGCGCCGCTGTGCGGCGCGTCGTCGGACAGTCCCTCGCCGAATGCATCGACCGGGTAGCTCCGGTCCGTGCGCTTCTGCTTCCACGACTTCGGTTCGAACATCTGCGGCCTCCCTGCCGGACGACGCGGTGAGGCGTCCTGATCGAAATCCTCTCACACAACAGCGGTGCGCGAAGCCCAGCGGCACGCGCGATTTCTCCCGGCGCGATCGGCGCACCGTACAATCGCCGACGTGAATCGCCGCCAGTTCCTGTCTGCCGCCGGCGTCTCTGTCGGATCGCTGCGGGCCTCATCGCCTTCCCGCGCCGACGCGGCCACGCAGTCCCGACGCCGCGCCGACGTCGTCATTCGCGGCGGGCTGATTCACGACGGCACGCGGCGCCCGGCGGTGGTCGGTGACGTCGCACTGGGGCAGGGACGGGTGCTGGCGACCGGCGATCTGTCCGGCTGGTCTGCCGTCCGCTCGATAGACGCCGCCGGCCGCGTCGTGGCGCCGGGGTTCATCGACACGCATTCGCACGCCGGCGAGAGCCTGACGAGGCGGGGGCTGCACCGTGCCGACGCCTTGCTCGCGCAGGGCATCACCACGGTGGTCATCAATCCCGATGGCGGCGGTCCGGTGGACATCGACGCGCAGCGCACTCGCTTACGTGCCCTCGGCCTCGGCGTCAACGTGGCGCCCCTGATCGGGCATGGCGCCATCCGCGGCCGGGTACTCGGCCGCGCGGGACGGGGTCCCACGGCCCACGAACGCGAGCAGATGCGGCAGGCGCTGCGAACAGCCCTCGCCAGTGGTGGGTTCGGGCTATCGAGTGGACTCTTCTACACACCCGGGGCGTACGCGGCGACCGAGGAAGTGACCGACCTCATGCGAGCCGCGGCGGAGGTCCTCGGTGCCACCGCGGTGCACAGCAGCCACATCCGCGATGAAGGCACGTACTCGGTGGGCGTGCTGGCCGCCGTCGACGAGATCATCGCCATCGCCGAGCAGTCACAGACGACGGGCATCGTCACCCACATGAAGGCGCTCGGGCCGGATGCCTGGGGGCGCACGCGCGAGTGCGCGGCCCATGTCGAGGCGGCGCATGCACGCGGCGTCAGGGTCTGGGCCGACCAGTACCCGTACGAGGCCTCGGGTACCAGCCTCTTTGCGGCGCTCATCCCCCGCGACGCGCAGGCGGGCGGGCGCGCCGCCTTTGCCGAGCGAATGGCCGATGCCGGACAGCGCGCCGCCCTGCTGCCGCTCGTGGCCGAGAACATCCGCCGGCGCGGCGGTGCCGCCTCCCTGATGGTCGCGTTCCATCCGCCAGACCGGAGCATCGAAGGCCAATCGCTGGCGCAGATCGCCGGCGCGCGAGGGGCGACCGCCGAGGAGGCCGCGCTCGCGCTGGTGGCGTTGCACGACACGTCGACGGTGTCGTTCAACATGTCGCTGGACGACATCGAGTTCCTGATGCGGCAGCCCTGGATGATGACGTGCAGCGACGGCGCCATCTATCTGCCCGGTGAGGGGAAGCCGCATCCGCGCGGTCATGGCGCGTTCACACGCAAGCTGACGGCCTTCGTGCGCGACCGCCAGACCCTGTCGCTCGGTCAGGCGCTGCATTCGATGACCGGGCTGCCGGCCATGGTCTTCTCGCTGGCCGATCGCGGCGTCATCGCCGAAGGCGCGCATGCCGACCTGGTCGTGTTCGACCCGGCCGCTCTGCGCGACGAGGCGACCTATCAGGAGCCGCATCGCCACGCGTCGGGCATGTCCTTCGTCTTTGTCAACGGAACGCTCGCCGTGGACCAGGGACGCCCGACGCGAGCGCTGGCCGGCCGGTCATTGCGCCGGGAGGGGCGCCGACCGTGACCGTCGATCTGCCTGACACGCTCAGGGCCGCGATTGACGTCGAGCTCGCCCGTCAACCTGCTGGCACCCTGACCGCGGCCGTGGTCGCCCTCACCGGCGCCTACGCGCACGGCCGGCCGTCACCCATCGCCGACCAGGCCTGGCAGGCCGCCTACCTGGCGGTGCGTCTGCCGGCCACCTACGCGGCGGTGGCCGCGGTGCTCGCGCAGGTGTCGGGCGAGAGCCTGGGCGGCGTGCGCAGCCTGCTCGATCTTGGCGCCGGACCGGGCACCGCGACGTGGGCGGCCCTGGATCGGTGCACCGCGTTGACCACCGCCACCCAGGTCGATCGCAGCCAGTCCCTGCTCGGCGTCGGCGCCCGCCTCGGCGCCGCCGTCCTCGCTGGTCGCGCCCTGACCCTGTCGCAGCACACCGCCGACCTGAGCGACACGCGGGATTGGCAGGCTGCCGACCTCGTCATCGCCGCCTACGCGCTCAGCGAGCTGGCGCCGGCCGCTCGCGCCGCCGCGGTGCGCGCGGCCTGGCATGCGACCACGCAGCTGCTCGTGATCGTGGAACCGGGTACGGTGCCCGGCTTTGAACGGATCCACGACGCGCGTGCCGCGCTCATCGCCGCCGGCGCGGCCATCCTGGCCCCGTGCCCGCACGAGGGCACGTGCCCGATGCGCAACGGCGAGCGCATCGACGACTGGTGCCATTTCGCCGTGCGCCTGCCGAGGACGCGTCAGCACCGGCAACTCAAGGGGGGCACGCTCGGGTACGAGGACGAGAAGTTCGCCTACGTGGTGGCGACCAGGGAGACGACGGCGGACCGCCCGCTGGCGCGGGTGCTCCGCCATCCCCGCATCGAGAAGGGCCGCATCCTGCTGTCGCTCTGCACGCCGGACGGAGCGGTCAGGCGAGTGGTGAAGCGGCGTGATCCTTCCTGGCATGCCGCGCGCAAGACCGCCTGGGGCGACGGCTGGGAGCCTGCCCCGGATGGCCAGTCGGACTAGCGTCCCTCGCTCGAAGGCGGCACGATGTTCTTCAGGCGCATGTAGGTGACCATGTTGCCGTAGTGCTCCATGTTGTGCGCGTTGTTGAACGCAAACACCCCGAGACGCGGCGTCGGGCCGGTGAAGAACTTGATTTCCTCGAGCGAGGACGTCGCCGTCAACTTCACGATCGCGCCGTCACAGTAGGCGATGGCGTCGGCCAGCTGCTTCTCGAGCGCGGCCTTGGCGGTGACGGTCTTCTCGATGTTGGCGGTGGACGGATTCTTCTCGCCAAGCGCGGTCGAGCAGATCATGTAATTGGCGTTGGCGACATGACCGACCAGTTCGCCGAAGCTGCGGACCTCGGGCGTCGGCTTGAACGCGTAATCGGCCTCGGACACCTTGGCGGCCGACTTGACGAGGTTGCCGGCAATCAGCGCCTGCTGCGCCTTGATGGCCTTCAGCATGGGGTTGTCCTGCGCCAGCGCCACCCCGGTCGTGCCCAGCACCACTACCACTGCCATCGCTGCACGGAACATCGCAACCTCCATCGTGACCGCCCGACATGGACGTGATCCGCGGCATTGTACCTTTGGCCGCGCACCTGCCCGTCGGGATGGTCACAGCAGAATGCAGGCACGCGCCGCTTTCGGGTTAGAGTCCTCGAGGGGCACCCGATCAGCGCCGCCAGCTCTTGCGAAAGGACTTACGTACATGACCCGTGGTACCAGGGCCGTTCTTCTCAGTGCCGCCGTCATGGCTGGACTGCCGTCACACACCTTTGCCGCCGGGACAGATGGGGTCCAGGCGCCGGCCACGCAGATTCAGACCGAGCGCCGGCCCGACGTGATCTTCGTGCCGACGCGTGAGCTGGTCATCGACGCCATGCTCAAGGCCGCCAAGGTGGGCCCCAACGACGTGGTGTACGACCTCGGATGTGGCGATGGCCGCATCGTCATAGCGGCGGCAAAGCTCGGGGCGCGTGCGGTGGGCATCGACATCGACCCGCAGCGGATCAAGGAGGCCAACGAGAATGCCGCCAAGAGTGGCGTCACCGGCAAGGTGCAGTTTCGGCAGGAGGATCTGTTCCAGGCCGACATCCAAGACGCGACGGTGGTCACGCTGTACCTGCTGCCGAGCCTGAACGTGAAGCTGCGCCCGCGGTTGATCGAGCAACTCAAGCCCGGCACCCGCATCGTCTCGCACGACTTCGACATGGGTGACTGGACGGCCGACGAGACGATCTCGGTGGACGGCAAGACCGTCTTCCTCTGGACCGTCCCGCAGAAGTGAGCTGGCCGGCGTCTCTGGGGAGCGGCCTCAGGGAGGCACGGCGCCGATGGCCGCCCGCGGCGGCCGACGCAAGGCGCGGACGGTGGTGGCCACCAGCACCAGGCCACCGCCGACGCTGCCGACAACACCCGGCGTCTCGCCGTGCACGAGGAACGTCCAGAGCGGGTTGAGGGCCGGCTCGAGCAGCAGCAGCAGCGAGGCCTCGAGGGCTGGCAGCGTGCCGATGCCGCGCGTCAGCAGGATGTAGGCAAGCCCCAGCTGGAAGCAGCCAAGGTACCCGATCACGGCCCAGTCCCCCGGGCCAGCCGCACGCACGGGGAACGCGAAAGGCGCACAGAGCAGGAAGGCGAAGACATTGCCGTAGAAGGTGGCGGTCATCGCTCCGGCCAGTCCCTGCGTGCGTGAGATGTACCGCACGCCAATCAGGACCAGCGCCCAGGTGACGCCACTCGCCGCGCCGACCAGGTTGCCGAGCACCGGGTTCGGTGCCGTGGCCGACGGGCTGACCGCACCGGTGAACAGCAACGCAAGGCCGAACATCACCACACCGAGAAACGGCAGGTCGCGGGCGTGGACCCGCTCCCGCAGTAGCCATGGTCCCAACAGCACCAGGTAGAGCGGCGCGGCCGCTTGCAGAAACACCGCATGCGCCGCCGTGGTCAGTTTGTTGGCGATGATGAAGGTGATGAAGGTGACGCCGATGACCAGGCCGACGCCCAGCGTCGACCAGGTCGGACGCAGGGAGATGCGCGCCACCAGCAGCAGGAACAGCGCCGCGACCGCCGAGCGCAAGCCCGCGACCTGCCAGGCCGTGAGCACGGTCGCCTTGACGACGACACCGGCGGTGGAGAAGAGCACCGCGGCAATCAGGACCTGCAGGCGTCCGCTCATCGGCGCGCATCGTATCAGGCAGCCGCAGACCCAGTGGCCACGGCCTTCCGTAGCGCGCTGCTACTTCACGGCGCTGACGGCCTCCACGTACAGGCTGTACAGCGACTGGCTGCCGGTCATGAAGAGCCGATTGCCCTTCGCGCCGCCGAAGCAGAGGTTGCTGCACACCTCCGGCAGGTCGATCTGTCCGATATGGGTGCCATCGGGCGCGATGATGCGGACGCCGTCGTAGCCAGGGCCGGCCCAGCCCGCACTTGCCCAGATGTTGCCGTCGGCATCGCACCGGATGCCGTCGGCGCCGCCCTTGGCCATGTCGTGGAACATCCGGCCATTGGCGAGGCTCTTGCCGCCGACCACGTCGAACACATGGATGCCGCGTGGGCGTCCCGGCGCCGGATTCTCCGTGTCGGCCACATACAGCTTCGAGTAGTCCGGGGAGAAGCACAGGCCATTGGGCCTTTGGATGGTCTCGGTCATCGGCGTCGCCTGCCGCGTCGCCGGGTCCCAGCGGTACACACGCGTCGGCAGCTTGAACTCCTCGAGCACACCTTCGTAGCGCGAGAGCAGACCATAGCCGGGGTCGGTGAACCACAGCGACCCGTCCGGATGGGCGACGACGTCGTTCGGGGAATTGAGCGGCTGTCCGCCCACGCTGTCGACAAGGACGGTGATGGCGCCGTTGGGCTCCGTGCGCACCACCCGGCGGCGTTCACAGGTGATCAGCCGCCCCTGCAGATCGCGGGTGTTCCCGTTGCAGTTGTTGGACGGCTGCCGGAAGACGCTGACCTCGCCGGTCTCCTCGGTCCAGCGCAGCATGCGGTCGTTCGGGATGTCACTCCACAGCAGGCACCGCAGGTCACCGAACCACACCGGCCCCTCGGCCCACCGGCAACCGGTGTAGAGACGCTCGACGACGGCCGCGCCGACGCGGTACTTGTCAAAGCGCGGGTCGAGTGACCGCACCGCGGGGTCCGGGTAGCGGACGATCGGCGGCAGCGGCGACGGCGCCGTCGGCTGCGCCGTCGACGGCGCGGCGAGCCCGCGCGTCGGGAGGGCGAGCGATGCAGCAGGCAACGACAGGAACACACGACGGTCCACGGGCACTCTCCTCTGAGCGATGGCGGTGTGCCAGACTCTATCCGAGCTGCTGCGTTCGCGCGAGTGACGTCCCGCATGTCGCCCCGGCATTGTGCAGGCGCCATTCACAATTGCTCGTCTGCCATCCGGTAGACCTCGCGCAGTGGAACCTGTATCGGCGAGTGATCGGCGTTGGTGTCCATGATGTCGGCCATCATCGCCCACCAGCGCTGCATCACCGGGTGATGGGGCAGCGCGTCGAGCCCGTGATCGGCGCGCCGCGTCAGGACGGCCAGCAGCGCGTGCGAGTCCTGGTCGAAAAAGATGCGGTAGTCGACCACCCCGGCCTCGCGCAGCAGGGTCGTCAGCTCGGGCCAGATGGCCTCGTGGCGCCGCGTGTACTCCTCGGCCTGTCCCGGGTGCAGCTGCATCCTGAACGCGATGGTGTCGGTTGGAGTCATCGTCCCGACAGGCTACAGCCAACCGCTCTGACGGCGGAGGCGGGGGTGTGGTGAAATTAGCGGCATGTCGCAACGGCCGTCGTCTTCACGGGGGGCGTACTCGGTGACCCGCTCTGCAATCGCGCTCGTGACCCGCCAGGCTGATATGCGCGTGGTCGCCCGATGATGCGCGCCGTCGTGGTGCTCACGGCGTGGGCCGCGATCAGCGCGGTCCCGGCTGTGGCCGGCGCGCAGGCGGGCAGCGGGGCGCGCGCCGCTGCGCTGCGGTCCATCCCGCTGCTGCAGGCCTCAGCCGACACGTGGTTCGAGAAGCGCAAATGCTCGTCGTGTCATCACCAGGGTGTGGGGATGATCGCGATGGGTGTGGCGCGGGAACGTGGCGCGGCTCTCGACGAGGGACTGCTCGCGCGTCAACTGCAGCGCACCATCGTGCCCACGAAAGGGTGGCTCGAGGGCTACGTGCTCGGCGAGGTGAGCATCAACGAGCCGATCGGCCAAAGCTATCGCGCGGTCGGCGTCGGCGCGGTTGGCGGCACGCGGACGCCCGTCACCGACGCCATCGGCTACCTGCTGGCGGGGCAGCAGCACGAGTCTGGCGCCTGGCGGTCGTACTCCCATCGTCCGCCCCTCGAGGACACGGCGTTCACCGCCACGGCCTACACCATTCGCGCCTTGCAGCTGTTCCCGGTGCCTGGACGCTCCAGGGAGATGGGCGACCGGATCGCCCGCGCGCGACGGTGGCTTCAGGTCGCGGCGCCACGCGACACCGAGGATCGTGTGATGCAGTTGCTGGGGATCGCGTGGGCCGGGGTCGACGCCGCGGACCTGGTGCCCATGCGCACGGCATTGCTCGCCGAGCAGCGCGCCGACGGGGGCTGGTCGCAGCTGGCCACGCGAGACAGCGACGCGTATGCGACCGGGCAGGTGCTGGTGGCACTGTCGCAGGCCGCTGGGCTGCCGGTGGGGGATGCCGCCTACCGACGCGGTGTCGCGTTCCTGGAGCGCACCCAGCATGCGGATGGATCGTGGCGGGTGGAGACCCGCCGGACCTGGCGAGACGGCCTGGAGCACTTCGAATCGGGCTATCCGCACGGCAAGCACCAGTTCATCTCGTATGCGGGCGCGGCCTGGGCCACCATGGCGCTGCTCCTGTCGGACCGCGACGCACACTCGCCAGCCCTGATGGGTCGTCCAGTGCCGCGTGGACCGGCCTCGGCCGCGACGGCCGAACCCGATGGCCTGACGTCGCTGATGCGGGCGGCGCTGTACGGGACGCTCGACCAGATGTCGGCGCTGCTCAAGGCCGGCGCCGTCGTGGACCAGCGCAGCCCGAGGGGGCTGACCGCGCTGATGTGCGCCGTCCACGACCCCGCCAAGGTGCGGCGGCTGCTGGCGGCTGGTGCCGACGCCGGTGCGGTGACCGAGACGCAACACTCGGTGCTGTTGCTGGCCGCGAGCTACAGCGGTGCCGCCGAGTCGGCGCGACTGGTGCTGGCCAAGGCGGTACCGGCCGACGTGATGGCGACGGCCGGCAACCTCCCGAACCAGACCCCGCTGGTGCGGGCGTTGCTACGCGGCAATCTCGATCTGGCGGGTGCGCTGGTGCGTGCCGGCGCGCGCATCGACGGCCCGCCGGGGGCGGCCGTGCCGCCCATCTTCATCCCCGTGTTCCAGCAGGACGTGCCGACGGTGCGCTGGATGATCGACCGCGGCGCGCGCCTGGACGTCAAGGGCGGCGACGAGATCGTGCAGGGCGCCACGCCCCTCATGGTCGCGGCCGAGGAAGGTGATCTGTCGGTGGTGCGCGCCCTGCTCGACGCGGGAGCGGACGGGTCACTGACCGAGAGCCACGGGTACACCGTGCTCGACCTCGTGGACAAGGGCGTTGACTACGGGCAGACCGGCATTCGCGACCGCTTGGTCAGCGCCCGTGCGCCGCGCTGAACCGGCACAATCGGGAGCCCTTGGCGTGAACGGGCATCACAGCATCGGCTGTACCCGTTTGGCGAGTTGAATGGGCAGACCCCAGGGGTCGCGCAGCATCGCCAGGTGTGAGCCGTCCGGGTTGTGCAGGTGTTCCACCAGCGTGGCGCCCGCGGCGACCAGCCGTGCGGCGTCGGCGTCCGGATCGGTCGACGAAAAGGCCAGGTGCAACTGCGCCGGGTGCAGATCGCCGTAGACGTCGGCCGGGGCATTCGCGTTGTGATACAGCTCGATCATCGCGCGGCGACCCGCGTCGGCCAGAAAGTGCATGTGCACGGGCGGCTCCCCGCGCCGGACCACGTCCATACCGAGGTGATCGACGTACCACGCCGCCACGGCGACGGGGTCAGCGACGTTGAGCGCGAGATGTTCGAAGGGTAATCCGGCCATGGGGCGATTCTGCACCACGACGCGGCAATGTCGTGAGTTGCTGATTCGCCCACCGAAGTAGCCTACGATCCGCCCGTGCCTGACCTTCCTCGTCCATCTGCGGCTGCGCCTGGTCGCCGCAGCTTTCTCGAGTCGTTGCTGGCCGCTGGTGCGCTGCCCTTCCTGCGCACCGGGGTGCAGGCACAGGCGAGCGGGGAAGCCGAGCCTGCCCTGCAGTTGACCTACCTCCGGCCAGCGCGCCAGTGGGTGGAAGCGCTGCCGCTCGGCAACGGCCGCCTTGGCGCAATGGTGTTTGGCGGCATCGGCGTCGAGCGTCTGCAGCTGAATGACGACACGCTGTGGTCCGGAGGGCCGTCCGACTGGAACAACCCCGGCGCCAGGGCCGTGTTGCCGGAGATCCGGGCGCTGGTCGCCGCCGGCCGGTTCGTCGAGGCCGATGCCGCCGCCAAACGGATGATGGGGCCGTACACGCAATCCTATCTGCCGCTGGGCGACCTGCACCTGGTCATGGATCACGGCGACCTCGGGCGCGCGTACGCTCGCGGACTCGACCTGGCGACCGGTGAAGCGACCGTGCGCTACCGACTCGGTCCGGCCACCTTCACCCGCAGCATGATCGTCAGCCATCCCGATCAGATCGTGGCGGTGCGGCTGGCGTGCGACCGGCCGGGGCTGTTGCGCTTTGCCGCGAGGTTGTCGAGCCCGCTGCACGCCTCGACCCTCGTGGAAGGAGACACGCTGGTGCTGCGCGGGCGCGCCCCCTCGCTCGTCGAGCCCAACTACGAGAACGTGGCTGACCCGGTTCGCTACCAAGCCGATCGCGGCATGCACTTCGCGGCGCGCCTGCTGATCGTGACCGACGGGCGTGTCGACAGCGCTGCGGGTGACCTGCGCGTGACCGACGCGTCGCACGCCACCGTGCTGGTGGCGATGGCCACCAGCTTTGCCGGCCCGGAGGCCTCCGGGGTGACCGGGGGGCGCGACGCTGCGCTGCTGACGCAAGACACGATTGCGGCGGCGCGGACCCGGCCGTGGGACGACCTGCGGAGCCGTCAGCGCGACGACCACGCGTCGCTCATGTCGCGCGTCACCATCGACCTCGGATCGTCAACGCCAGCGGCCATGGCCCGCCCGCTCGACCAACGGCTGGCCGACGGCCCGTCCGACGACCCGACCCTGGCCACGCTGCTGTTCCAATACGGGCGTTACCTGCTCATCGCGTCGAGTCGTCCTGGCACGCAGCCGGCCAACCTCCAGGGGTTGTGGAACGATCAGGTGCGCGCACCCTGGAGCAGCAACTACACGGTCAACATCAACACGCAGATGAATTACTGGCCGGCCGAGCCGGCCAATCTCGCCGAATGCCACGAGCCCCTGCTGGCCATGGTCGGTGACCTGGCCGGTCCCGGTGCCGCGACCGCACGCATCAACTACGGCGCCGGTGGCTGGACCACGCATCACAACACCGATCTGTGGCGGCAGACGGCGCCCGTTGGACGTTTCGGCGAGGGCGATCCGGTGTGGGCGTCGTGGCCGATGGGCGGCGCGTGGTTGTCGCAGCACCTCTCGGACCACTACGCCTTTGGTGGCGACCTCGCATGGCTGCGCCGCGTGGCGTACCCCGTGATGCGTGGTGCTGCGGAGTTCGCTCTCGATCTGCTGGTCACCGACGGCGACGGCTACCTGTCGACGTCGCCGTCGACCTCGCCGGAGCATCCGTTCCGGACGCCTGACGGGCGGTACGCCGCCGTCAACTTCGGCAGCGCGATGGACCTCGGCATCACCTGGGACGTCTGCACCAACGTCGTGCAGGCGGCGCAGGCGCTCGGCATCAGCGACGTCGTCACCGCACGCATTGGCGAGGCCCTGCCGCGTCTGCGCCCCTACCGCATCGATGCGGCAGGCGCGCTGCAGGAGTGGGGCGTGGACCTGCCGCCGCAGGACATCCAGCACCGGCATCTGTCGCACCTGTTTGCCCTGCACCCCGGACGGCAGATCACGCCCAACTCCTCGCCGAGGCTGTTCATGGCGGCCCGCAAGGCGCTCGAGTTGCGCGGCGACGACGGGACGGGCTGGTCGCTGGCGTGGAAGGTGAATGCGTGGGCCCGGCTGCGAGACGGCAATCGCGCGCACCGGCTGCTGGTGCGGCTGCTCCGGCTCGTGGACGAGATGGGCGTGCGCATGAGCGGCGGCGGCGGGGTCTACGCCAACCTGTTCGATGCCCATCCGCCGTTCCAGATCGATGGCAACTTCGGCGCGACCTCGGGCATCTGCGAGATGCTGCTGCAAAGCCACGATGGCGCGCTGGACCTGTTGCCGGCCCTGCCGGCCGCCTGGCCGGGTGGTCGCGTGTCGGGGCTTCGCGCGCGCGGCGGCTTCGACGTCGACCTCACCTGGGCCAACGGGCACCTCACGGCCGCGCGGATTCGATCGCGCCTCGGGGGCAATTGCCGCGTGCGGACGACGGTGCCGGTGACTGTGGCTGGCGGCGTCTCGCGACCGGCTCGTGGGCCCAATCCCAACAGGTTCCACGCGGTACACCCCGTGGCCGAACCACTCGTGGCATCGGGTGTGGCCGTGCCTGCCGTGCCGGCCTGGCCCTCGCAGGCGATCGACATCGACACGCAGGTCGGGACCGAGATCCGCCTCGGGACGTAGCGCCCAGGGCGCCGCCGACGTGTACGGTCGGCACCGGGAGATTCGTTACTCGTAGTACCGGAGGGCGCAGGCGCCCGTCAGGAAGCAGACATGCCCACGCGTCGAGTCGGCCTCACCCTCATGGTCTGCACGGTCCTGGCCGGATTCCAGGTGCCGGTGTGGGCGCAGGCGCCCGCCCCGGCGCGCGTCCAGGACCGGCCCGTCAGCGGTGCCGACGCCCCCGCCGATCCATACACGTGGCGCGGCCGCGAGCGCGAAATCGAGGAGTTCCTGCGCACGGCCCCGATCACGCACTTCAAGGACATCCCGGTCGGGGTCACCAAGCCGCAGCGTGGTTACTTCGCCCCTGGCGGGGTCGCGTCGAGCATGGCGTGGAAACCGCTGCGCGAACAAATGCTGAACGGCACGATGGAGAGTTACCGGTCCGAGATTGCGGCCTACCTGCTCAGCCGCCACCTCGGCCTGGACATGGTGCCACCGGTCGTCGAGCGCAAGATCAAGGGCGCCAAGGGCGCGGTGGTCTTCTGGATCGACGGCGTCCGGCCCTGGGACCCCTCCGCGCCGCCGAAGATGCCCGGTGCGAACTGGTCGCGACAGACGAGCCGGATGTACATGTTCGACCAGCTGGTGGCCAACATCGACCGTAATCAGGGCAACCTGCTCTATGACGACGCGGGCCATGTCTTCCTGATCGACCACTCGCGCGCCTTCACGTCCAAGCCTGACCTCCGCGGCCTGGCGACGCCAACCCAGTTCGATCAGGCCCTCTGGACGCGGATGGCGGCGTTGACGCGCGCCGAGCTGGATGCCGTGCTCGGTCCCTGGCTCAACTCCCTGCAGGTCGAATGTGTGCTCAAGCGAAGAGACGCGATGGCCAGACACGTCGCCAAGCAGGTCCGGGAGCGTGGCGAGGCGGCCGTCTTCCTGCCGCCCGAGGCCTCGTCAGCGCGGTCGGTGCCCGACTGAGCCCCGTGGGGCAGCACCCCGCGGTCGGCAAACCGACACAGTTTTGTCGCGACAGCGTCCGAGCGCTTCGCGTATCCTTCCGGCCTGTCCCCGATACCTGGAAGGGTCTGCATGCGCCAACGTGTCTTCGCTCGTCTTCTTGCCATCCTCTGCACGCTGCACCTCTGTGCCGCCGTCGCCTCCGCGCAGTTTGATAGCGCCACCGTCCTCGGCTTCATCAGTGACCAGTCCGGTGCGGCCATCCCGGGCGTGTCGGTCACGCTCACCAATCCGGCCACCGGGAGCTCCAACGCTGCGGTGAGCGACGAGCGCGGCCAGTATCAGTTTCTCAATGTCCGCGTGGGGACCTATTCGCTGAAGGCGGAACTCCAGGGATTCACGACGGCCGTGGCCAACAACTTCACGGTCACGGTCAACGCCCGCCAGCGCGTCGACCTCTCGCTGTCGGTGGGCGGCATTGGCGAAACCGTGCAAGTCAGTGGGGCGGCCCGCCTGCTCGAGAGCGAGTCGAGCGACCGCGGCACGGTCATCAGCCGCGAGCAGATCGTCAACCTGCCGCTCAATGGACGCGCCTACGCCGACCTGGCCCTGCTCAGTCCCGGCGTGCGCAAGTCGTCGATCTCCGGCTCGCGGGACGCGTCCTTCAACGTCAACGGCCTGCGCAGCGCACTCAACAACTTCATCCTCGACGGCGTGGACAACAACTCCTACGGCACCAGCAATCAGGGCTTCTCCAACCAGGTGGTGCAGGTCTCGCCAGACGCGGTCGAGGAGTTCAACCGCAACAGACCAACAACTTCAGCGCCGAATTCGGGCGCGCGGGCGGTGCGGTCATCAACGCCACCTTCCGCAGCGGCACCAACCAGTTCCGGGGCGCGGCGTGGGAGTTCAACCGCAACACCAAGCTGAACTCCACCGGCTTCTTCAAGCCCTCGTCCGGCGTCAAGCCGCAGATGAACCGCAACCAGTTCGGCGGCGTGTTCGGCGGGCCGATCATCCGTGATCGGGCCTTCTTCTTCTTCAACTACGAAGGCTTCCGCGAGGTCTCCAAGCAGCTGACTTTTGCCAGCATCCCGACGCTGGCCCTTCGTCAGGGTAACTTCGGCGTGCCGATCCGCAACCCGCTCACCGGCGAGGTGTACGCCGATGGCGTGGTGCCGCAGTCGGCGATGACCGACTTCTCGAGGAAGGTGCTGGCAGGCCTGCCCGCGCCCACCCGCGCGGGTGTGTCCAACAACTTCGACTCGCTGCCGCGGCGAGAGGAGTTCAACGACAAGTTCGACATCAAGTTGGACCAGCGGCTCAACGCCGCGACCACCACGTTCTTCCGGTTCAGCCACCGGAAGCTCAACAACTTCGAGCCGAGTCCGATCCCTGGCGAGACCAGCTCGCCGGCCAACAACTTCGTCGAGGTCTTGAACCAGCAGTACGCCGGCGGCCTGACCCGGACGCTGACGACCAACTCGCTGCTCGAGGTGCGCCTCGGCGTGTCGCGCACCGAAGCCGGCAAGTCGGCGCTCGGCACCGGCAGCCCGAACATGCTCGAGGCCTACGGCATCACCGGCCTGCCCACCGACACGTACTTCTCGGGTGGCCTCACCCAGCAGTCGGTGAGTGGCTGGACCGCCTGGGGGCGCCAGAACAGCAACCCCCAGTTCCAGAACCCCTTCGTCGTGGACCTGCGGCTCAACTACTCCTGGATCAAGGGCGCCCACACCCTCAAGACGGGCTACGAATACCAGTCGATCAACACCGAGGTCGACGACGTAAACCCGAAGTACGGATCGGATACGTACGGGGGACAGTTCAGCCGTCCGGCCGGCGCTGCGGCCAACGCGGCCGTGTACAACCTGGCCGACTTCATGTTCGGCGCGCGCAACGTCTACGACCTGGTCAATCCGTTTGTCTTCGATCTGCGCCAGCGGATGCACTTCGGCTATCTGCAGGACGACTGGAAGGTGGCGCCGAACCTGACGGTGAACATGGGCGTCCGCTACGAGTTCGGGACACCGCAGTGGGAGAAGGGCAACAACCTCACCAACTTCGATCCGACGACCAGGACGCTGCTCCAGGCCACCGATGGCTCGATCTACGACCGCACGCTGGTCAACCCGGACAAGAACAACTTCGCGCCGAGGGTGGGTGTGGCGTACAGCCTCACACCGCGGACGGTGATCCGCTCGGCCTACGGCATGAGCTATATCCACTTCAACCGCCTGGGCGGCGAGAACCTGCTGTCGTTCAACGGCCCGCACGTGGTGCCGATCTCGATCAACCAGCAGCCGTCGCAGGGGACGTGCGCCGCCGGGCAGGCGCCGACCACGTGCTTCCGGACCACCCAGCAGGGCTATCCGCAGGGTCTCAACGTGCCGGCCAACTACAACCCGCTCAACGGACGTGTCAACCACATCCCGAGCGACCTGAAGACCGGCCACGTGCAGAGCTGGCACGTGACCCTGCAGCGCGAACTGCTCGCGAACCTGCTGGTGGACGTGGCCTACATCGGCAACAGGAGTGATGACCTGATGATCCTGGCCGACCTCAATCAGGCGCGTCCCAACAACCCGGGCGAGAACACGCTGCTGCAGCTGCGACGCCCCATCCAGGGCTACCAGTTCATCCAGACGGCATTTGACGGCGGGCGTGCGGACTATCGCGCGCTGCAGGTGAAGGTCGAGCGTCGCTGGTCGGGAAGCCTCTACCTGCTCAACTCGTTCACATGGTCGCGCGCGCGCGACAACGCGTCCGGACATCTGGAAAGCGCCAATGGCGACAACAGCCGGGTCAACTACGCCAACATCGCGGGCGAGTTCGGCCTCTCGGGCTACAACCAGCCGCTCAACAACACGACCTCGGTGGTGTGGGAACTGCCGTTTGGTGCAGGACGACGGTTCGGCAGCAACCTCAATCCGGTGGTCGAGGCCCTCGCCGGCGGTTGGCGCCTGACGGCCATCAACACGATGACGAGCGGCCTGCCGGTCAACCTCACGTACTCGCCGTCGGCGCAGTTCTCGGTCAGCGGCGCGCCGACCTACCGGCCCAACATCTCGGGCGATATCTACGCGGCCGACGGCGCGCAGACGATCGACAACTGGTTCAACCGCGACAGCGTGGCCGTGCCGACCGATCCGTCGCAGCCGTTTGGCAACGCGCCGCGCAACGTCGCGCGTGGCCCGGCGGCGTATTCGCTCGATCTCGGCCTGCACAAGGGCTTTGGCCTCGGCATCGGGCAGAGCCGCTTCGAAGTGCGCGTCGAGGCCTTCAACGTGCTCAACCGGTCCAACTTCGGCGCCCCGAACGGCAACCGCTCGTCGACCGACTTCGGCACCATCCGGTCGCTGTCCACGACACCGCGCCAGATTCAGTTGGGCGTCCGCTTCAGCTTCTGATCCCGCAGTAAGAGGCGCAGACGGTAGGGCCCGCTCCCCGAGCGGGCCTACCGGGCGCCTCGGGGAGGCGCCCCTACCGATTCCGCCTCGGGCGCCTCGGGGAGACGCCCCTACCGATTCGGGGGCGCTGCGCCCATCCCGGGAAGGCGGCCTACGCCTTCAGCGAGGCCATGTCGATCACGAAGCGGTACTTGACGTCGCTCTTGAGCATCCGCTCGTAGGCGTCGTTGATCTGGTCCATCCGGATCACTTCGACATCGCAGGTGATGTCGTGGGTGGCGCAGAAGTCCAGCATCTCCTGGGTCTCCGGCAGGCCGCCGATCAGCGAGCCGGCGATGGTCCGGCGGCGGAAGATCAGGCTCATCACATTGGGCGACGGGTGCGCGTGCTCGGGCGCGCCCACCAGCACCATGGTGCCTTCGCGCTTGAGCAGATTGGTGAACTGATCGAGGTCGTGCGAGGCCGCGACCGTGTTGATGATCAGGTCGAAGCTGCCGGCCTGCGCCTGCATCGCCTCGGCGTCGCGAGACACGACGACCTGGTCGGCCCCGAGGCGCAAGCCATCGGCGACCTTGGAGGCCGACGTAGTGAACACCACCGTCTCGGCGCCGAAGGCATGCGAGAACTTCACCCCCATGTGGCCGAGGCCGCCGAGGCCGACGATCCCGACCTTCTTGCCCGGCCCCGCACCCCAGTGGCGCAGCGGCGAGTAGGTGGTGATCCCCGCGCAAAGCAGCGGCGCGGCGCCCGCGGGGTCCAGCGTCTTGGCCACAGACAGCACGAAGTCTTCGGTGACGGTGATGCTGGTGGAGTACCCGCCGTAGGTCATCTCGCCGGGCGCGTACTTGTCGGGCGCGCCGTACGTGAAGATCGACCCGCCGACATCGCAGTACTGCTCCAGGCCTGCCTTGCAGCTCTGGCATTCCCGGCAGGAGTCCACCAGGCAGCCGACGGCGGCGGTGTCTCCAACCGTGAATCTGGTGACGGCGCTGCCGACGGCGGTCACGCGGCCCAGGATCTCGTGACCGGGGACGATCGGGTAGATCGTCATGCCCCACTCGTTGCGGGCAAAGTGCACGTCCGAATGGCAGACGCCGCAATAGAGAATCTCGATCTGGACGTCCTTGGGCTCCGGATCGCGGCGGGTGATGGTCAGCGGCCCGAGAGGGCTGAGGTTGTCCTGGGCGGCGTAGGCGGCAACTGAAGTGGGCATAGGTAGTCAGACTACGCGATGCCGGCACGGCGCATGAATCTATCGTGTCTGGCGCGCCGCATAATGGGCAGGTGGGAAACACCGGGCTGGCGTGTGGAGAGGTGCGGGGCGGCAACGAGACGGTCCATGCCGCCATTACCTTGCCGGGCTTGGAGGGCACGCTGTACTCGAGCGCGTGTGACGGGCCCCACGGCGGCGACATCCACTATCTGTCGGTGTGTGGCTCGGGCCTCCTGACGCGCCTGTGCCTTGCCGATGTCGCGGGCCACGGCGACGCCGTGGCGGCCGTCGGACGGGAGATGTACGGCCAGTTGCGGCAGAGCGTGAGCATCATGGACGAACGCCGCGTGCTGCGGGCGATCGACCGCCGCGTCAGCAGCACCGCCCTCGCCGCCATGACCACGGCAGTGCTGGTGACCTACTACCCACCGAGCAAACGCCTGACGGTGTCGTACGCCGGCCATCCACCCGCCTGGTTCTACACGGCGCGTACGCGCACATGGGCGCCCATCGAGCCCGAGCCCGCGCCCTCGTCGCCGCGCGAGCCGGTCGGCCTGCCGCTCGGCACAGGGCTGTCACCCCGGTTCACGCGTCGTCGCGTAGCGGCGTCCAAGGGCGACAGGCTGTTGTTGCTGACCGACGGGGTGCTCGAGGCCCCTTCGCCGGCAGGCGAGGAACTCGGGCAGGCGGGACTTGCGCGGCTCCTTCGCGGCTACGACGGCAGCCATGCGGGCCTGGTCGACCACCTGCGGCTGGGCCTGGCGCAACACACCGGGACGTCGTCGCTGACGCACGACGACGTCAGCCTCTTCGTGGCCGAGATTGTGGGCGGCCCGCCCGGCCCTGCGCTGTGGCACGTGCTGCGAAACCGCCTCGGATCCTGGGCGCCGCGGCCGGTCGGCGACGTCCGGCCGCGGCCCATCCTACCCGGTGTGTTATGAGACTGATGTCGTTCGCCAGTTGACGCGGCGCGTCAGGCGTCAGCACTGCCGCGTTGCTCCCGTGCGCCCTCGCCAACCTGCCGCTCAGGCGAGCGTCCACCCGTCCCTGTAGGTCGGGCGCTTGATGAAGCGTGCCGCGTCCGGGGCGTTGGTGATGCGCATGTTCGCGTGGTCCCAGAGGATCTTCTTGCCGGCGCGGTAGGCGACGTTGCCGAGATGATTGGCCTCGGTCAGCAGGCCCGAATACGCGAAGTTGCACGTGGTCGGCGCGCCGGTCTTGCAGGCGTGGATGAACTCCTCGTGGTGCCCGAGCGACTTGGGGATCGACTGCGGGGGCGGCGTGTACCCGGCAAACTTCTCCTCGGGCAGCAGCACGAACTTCGAGTAGTCCGCGAGCAGCATGCCCTTGGCGCCGATGAACAGCACGGCGCTGTCCCACTTCGGGATGCCGCCCTGCGTCCAGATCTCCGGCTTGGACGTCCCCTGGTGCCA
>JBKJQW010000067.1:0-49093 GCA_046593715.1 Luteitalea sp. | reverse complement strand
GGCTCCTGCACGAGCTTGTCCATCTCCTCGATCAGGGCCTTGGCGACCTGGTCGGGAGTGTGCCCGGGCGCGACGATGGCCACCGCGTAGAACAGGTTCGGGTGCTCGATCAGGTTGGCCTGCCCGAAGGCGGACAACGCGAGCCGCTCCTTGTAGACGAGCCGTTGGTAGATGCGCGAACTCGTCCCATCTGACAGGACCTTGGCCGCGATGTGCAGCGGATACGAGTCGGGGTGCCCGTCGTACGTGATCGGGTAGGCCACGACGACGGCCGGGAGCGGCCAGTCTTCCTCCACGATGACGCGCTTCTCCTGCGTCCGCGGGGGTTCCGGCGCGATGTTGCGCGGCACGGTGCCGGTCGGTTTCGCCACCTTGCCGAACTCGCGCTCGATCAGCGTCCTGGCCATCGCCGGCTCGAAGTCGCCGGCAATCACCAGGGTGGCGTTGTCGGGCCGGTAGTACGTGCGGTGAAACTCTCGCACGTCGTCGATGCTGGCCGACTCGAGGTCGGCCATGCTGCCGATGACCGGGTGCTTGTACGGGTGGGTGGTGAAGGCCTGGTCGTAGATGATCTCCGACAAGCGCCCGTACGGCTGGTTCTCGACCCGCTGGCGACGCTCCTCCTTGACCACTTCCCGCTCGGTCTTGAAGGTCGCCTCCTCGACGCGCAGCGACGCCATGCGTTCGGCCTCGAGCCACAGTGTCAGCGGCAGATAGTGCGCCGGCACCGTCTGCCAGAAGACGGTCGTATCCTCGGTCGTGTAGGCATTGCTCTGGCCGCCTACCGAGGCGATATAGGAGGTGTGTGCTTCGGGCTGCACGTTGCGGCTGCCCTTGAACATCATGTGCTCGAAGAGGTGGGCGAAGCCGGTGCGCCCGGTCCGCTCGTCCTTCGAGCCCACGTGGTACCAGAGAGCCACGTGCGTGATGGGCGTGGAGTGATCCTCCAGCAGGATGACGCGCAGACCGTTGGCGAGCGTGTAGTCCTCGAACTTGAACGCCGGCGGCCGCACCGACGTCGCTGCGGTAGGCGCCTGCAGCGCCCCCGCCACGACGCAGAGGGCCAGCGCGGCGGCCGCAGCGGGCCGGGCGAGCAATCGTGTCATTGCTGCTGATTATGGCAGGCCGGGCGCCGGCCTCCAATGAAATGGGCCGATCGGCCCGCTATGACTCGCCGGGCGGGTAGCCGTCGGAAGACGCCGCCTCGAGCGACGCCAGCCGCCGCTGCAGGTCGTGCACCTGTTTGCGGAGGGCCGGCAGGCTGCGGAACACGGCCGAGGCTTTCAGCCAGTCGCGGTTGTCGATGGCCGGATAACCCGAGACGAACGCCTTGTCGGGCAACGAGTTCGGAATCCCGGTCTGGGCCGTGGCGCGCACGCCCTTGCCCACCGTCAGGTGACCCGCCACCCCGACCTGACCGGCCAGGACCGTGCCGGCGCCGATCGAGGTGCTGCCGGCGATGCCGACCTGCGACACCAGGATGACCCGCTCGCCCAGTTCCACGCCGTGCCCAATCTGCACGAGATTGTCGATTTTGCTGCCCGCGCCGATCACCGTAGCGCCGATGGGCGGCCGGTCGATGGCCGTCGAGGCCCCAATCTCCACATCATCACCGACCACCACCGTCCCGACTTGCGGAATCTTGACCAGCGCACCCGACGCATCGGCCGCGAAGCCGAAGCCATCGCTGCCGATCACGGCGTGGTCCTGCACCACGACCCGATGCCCGAGCGTCACCCGCTCCCGCACGCTCACGTGCGGATGCAGCAGGCAGTCCTCGCCAATGGTGGCGCCATCGCCGATGGTGACGTGCGCCCGGACCACGGTGCGAGCGCCGAGGACGGCCCCGGCGCCGATGCACGCGTAAGGTCCTACCGACACGTCAGGGCCGAGGACCGACGAGGCCTCGACGACCGCCGTCGCGTGGACGCCAGGCGGTGGCGGCGGCTGGGGGTGCAGCAGTGCGAGCGCCCGTGCGAACGCGACGTAGGGATCCCTGGTGCGCAACGCCGCGCCGGGAACGCGCACGTCGTCGGCGGCAATGACGGCGGACGCGCGCGTCGCGGCGAGTTGCGAGGCGTACCTGGGATTGGAAAAGAAGGTGACGTCGCCGGGTTCGGCCGCTTCGAGAGCCGCCACACGGGTGATCGTCAGTTGGCCGTCGCCCTCGAGGCGGCACCCGAGCAGGTCCGCGAGCTCACGCAGCGTCAAGGCGTGCGGAGTGTACCATGCGCCTTCGCGCTTCGCGCTACGGCGCACTGCGTGCTACGGCGCACACGTGCCAGGTCGGACTGCGTGCTACGGCGCACACGTGCCAGGTCGCACGTCGGGCGTCGCCGCAACACTTTGCTAGGTCGCACGTCGGGCTACGGCGCACCGGCGGGACTACGGCGAGGCAAGGGGATCCGGAGCCATGCGCGCCACAAACAGGGGCAGATCCTCGAGGCGCAGGCGCGTCGCGATGTCGAGCACCACAGGAGTCCGCGCCTCGCCCGACAACTGCAGGGCTTCGCGCAATTCCGACAGGGCCGTGCTCGGCGCCATGTGCCAGATGACCGCGCGGAGCCCGTGCTTGGCGCCACGCCACGACAGATAGCGCGCCACCACGAAGAAGCCGAGGAAATAGGCCGGCACGTTCGGCCCCGGCACCAGCGCCAGGGCGCCGGACACGATGAACAGGATCGTCGTGACGACCAGCCAGAGCAGATGCCGGTCGCCGTCCTTGCGCAGCGACGTCCGCATGACCAGCAATGCCTGCTCGGCGCTGACGTCGTCGGGGTGGTGCAGGGTCACGGCCGTGTGCTTGCGGAGGTGCCAGAGCAGTCGCTGCTCGTTGATGTGCTCGGCGATGCTGCGCAGCACCCGCTGCTGCAGCCGGCCGAGCGTCGTTCCGGGATCCGGCGTCTCTTCGCCACGGGACCGTCGGCGTCGCTCGTCTTCGGCATCAGCGAGCATCTGACGGAACCTGTCGAGCAGCCGGCGGAACATGCCGCGCTCGGCATCCGGGTCGATGGGTTGCGCCTCCTCGGCAGGCTCGCAATAGGGCTCGAGTCGGCCCCCGCCGATGGGAATGAGGTAGACGTCGAACATGCGTGTCGTGACCAGTCCTACCATACCATCCGACTTTCCCCTCGGTGTGCCCGATTCCCGCCGATCCTTCCGGCCCACTCCCGCTACTCTTATCGACATGACGACGACGTTTCTGCTGTGGTTGGCGCTGATGACCGTCGGGGTGCAGTCGGCTCCGTCTCTCGCCCTGGATGTCCGCGTGTTCCGCGGCGCGACCGAGGTGACGCAGGAGACGACCGTCACGGTTTACCCGGCAGGCGCCCGCACCAACGGACAACCGGCTCCGTTGGTGGCTGGTGGTGAACGCCGCCTGCCCCTCACCGCCGGGCCATATGACGTCCAGCTGGTGCAGCACAGGGACGGCAAGGTGAGCGGGATTGCCTGGGCGACGCTGCGACTGCTGGTGGACTACCCCGGCGAAGCAGGGCGCCATCTCGAGGTGTTGAACTTCGACAAGGGGTGGGGGGCGCTGCAGATCCGCGCCGCTGGCACGCCCGTGTCGGGGAGCGGTCCGTGGTCGGCCCGCCTCCTCGGCATGGACGGCACCGAGGTGGCGGTGGGCGTGGCCGGTGACGGTTACCAGCTGCTGGTCGCGCCGGCGGGCACGTACAGGGTGGCCATCTCGAGGCCCGGTGCACCTCCGCACACGCACGACGTCGAGGTGAAAGCCAACCTCACGTACGTGCGGGCGTTCTGAACACGCGGCCCGCTAGGGTGCCGGGGGACGGGGGGCGCGCTTGCGCTGTGGCGGGCGCGGCGGGCGTGGTTTGGACAGGTCCGGTCGGCCGGCCTCTTCCCAGGCGCCGATGATGTGGGCCGCCACGGCGGCAATCGCCTCGTTGACGCGCCGTTCCAGGATCGGTCCGGCGCCGCCCTCGGCAAAGCGCCTGAAGTACCCCTCGTCGTAGAGGTCGCCCGTGCCAATCGCCTTACGGTCGGCCTCGAGGACACGGGTGGCCAGCGCGGCACCTTCGATGAGCGTGGCAAAGGCGTGGTCGCGCGGGTCGGTCACCGACGCCACGGCCGGCGGTGCGATCACCAGTGACGGCTTCAGACGCGAAAACAACTCCGACTCGAAGCGGCTGTGGATCCCGTGCTGCCCGGTCACCTGCCCGTCGTAGTTGACCACCCCGTGGAACGGCACGTGCGCATCGCCGATGTAGTGGCTGAGCACGGAGGCGAAGAACACCGCGTTGTCCACCGCGTACCCTGGCCCGTCGGGGCGCCCGAGTTGCTCGAAGGTGCGCCGCAGCCGACCGTGCATCTCGGCGACCCGCCACGGCAGCGTGCCCTCCTGGTTGACTTTCTCTGGGCCGAACTTGGTCACCGCCTCGTCGTACGCACGCGGCAGCTGTGTGAATGGCGCTGCGCCATACGCGTCGAGGTCCAGGAAATGGCGCGGCGGCTCCTCGACCACGCCGACGTTACGCCAGAGGTCGGGATCGATCGCGTGCTCGACAAACGACGTGCGCTGCCGCTCGAAGAGCTCGCGCAGGCCCGGCGGCAACAGCGCGATGACGCGGTCAGCAATGAACTTGTGCGCCTCGAATCCCCAGGCCTGCGACGGGGTGGGGGTCAGCAGCAGCAGCGCGAGCGGAAGGACGCACAGGAACAGGCGAAAGCCACGACGAGTCAGCACCGGCCCATTGTAGTGCGAGGCTCATCTCTCGGACTGCCACGCCTGATTCGTTAAGATGACGCCGATGGATCGCTTCAGCACCGAGGAGATCGACCGCGTTGCCGCGCTGGCACAGCTGCGCCTCACCGAGGACATGCGGAACCGCCTTGGCGCTGATCTGGCCCAGATCCTGGACTACGTGAGCCGTCTGGCGTCCGTGCCTACCGAGGGGGTGCCCCTCACCGCGCACATCGTCGAAGGTGCCGGCGATCTGCGCGGCGACGACCCGGTTCCCTCGCTGAGCGTGCCCGACGCGCTCGCCAACGCAACGGCGGCAGACGAGACGACCGGCTTGTTCAGGGTGCCGCGGGTGCTCGGGGCATGAGCGCGGCCGATCTGATCCCGGCTGGAACCACGGCGCTGGCCGCCTGCGAGGAGGCCCTGGCGGCAATCGCGGACGCGCGGGCCCTCAACGCCGTCCTCACCATTACTGAGTCTCGTGCTCGCGCACACGCGGCGGCGGTGGATGCGATGGACGACATCGATCGTGCGCGCTTGCCACTGGCAGGGGTGCCGGTCGCCATCAAGGACAACATCTGTGCACGCGGCACGCGCACCACGGCGGGATCGCGCATGCTCGACACCTTCATCGCGCCCTACGACGCGGCCGTCGTGGAACGGCTCGATGCGGCCGGCGCAGTCATCGTCGCCAAGAGCAACTGTGACGAGTTCGCGATGGGATCCTCCAACGAGAACTCGGCCTTCGGCGCCGTGCACAATCCCTGGGATCCCACCCGCACGCCGGGCGGCTCCAGTGGTGGCTCTGCGGCCCTGGTCGCCGCTGGCGTGGTGCCGGCCGCGCTTGGCTCCGATACCGGCGGCTCGATCCGTCAGCCGGCCTCATTCTGCGGCATCGTGGGTCTCAAGCCGACGTACGGACGAGTGTCGCGCTACGGCCTGATCGCCTACGGTTCCTCGCTTGACCAAATCGGACCGATGACACGCACCGTGCGCCAGGCGGCGCATGTGCTTGCCGCCATTGCGGCACCCGACCCGCGCGACGCGACCACCGTGACCGCGCCGCCGTTCGAGGTGCCCGGCCGCGACGTGCGCCTGCAGGGGTTGCGCGTCGGCGTGGCGCGAGCGCTGCTCGCCGACGGGGTCGACGACGACGTGCGGGCCTCGATCGAGCGGGCGCTGGCCACGATGGTGGAGGGTGGCGCGACACTGCACGACATCGAGCTTCCACACGCGGCCCACGCCATCCCGACCTACTACCTCGTGGCGACGGCGGAGGCCAGCGCCAACCTGGCGCGCTACGACGGCGTGCGCTTCGGGCATCGCGCGCCGGCCAGCGAGTACTCCGACCTGTCCTCCATGTATGCCGCCTCGCGCAGTGCCGGGTTCGGCGCCGAGGTCATCCGGCGCATTCTGCTCGGCACCTACGTGCTGAGCGCCGGCTACTACGAGGCCTATTACCGCAAGGCCCAGCAGGTACGCACGCTCATCACGCGCGACTACGAACACGCCTTCTCTTCAGTGGACGTCGTGGCGATGCCCACCGCGCCCACGACGGCATTCCGGCTCGGCGAGAAGATGGAGGACCCGCTGCAGATGTACCTGGCCGACGTGTTCACGGTGAGCGCGAACCTGTCGGGACTGCCGGCGATCAGCGTGCCGTGCGGCCTCGATGGCCAGGGGCTGCCGATCGGACTGCAGCTGACCGCACCGGCCTTTGCCGAAACGCTCCTGCTCCGCGCTGCCGCTGGCTACGAGGACGCACGTGGCGCCTTTCCAACTCCGGGCTGAGCCAGGTTACGCAGAGGCGAGCGCGGTGGTGCCCTTGACCGCCATCCAGACCAGGGCAGCGATGAGCAGGAGCGGAATGGCAGGAATGGCGAGCAGCGCCACCAGCGCCAGCAGGCCAATGCCACCCACGACCAGCGCCACCACCAGCCCCACGGCCAGTCCCAACGCTCCAAAGACCAGACCGAAGACCAGACCGAACACGGCCTTGAGTAGCATCAGGGGCAGCAGGACCAGCCACACCAGCGCGCGCAGGGCCGCCCACGCCAGGGCCAGGCCGGTCACCATCGTCGTCGCCACCATCGCCAACACCAGCACCAACACCGTCGTCATCGGTCGTCCCCTTTTGGGATGTGACGAGTCGGCGGGTAGTCGAGTTCAGCACGATCACACCGTACTGACAGGCAGGGCGCCCGCCATCCAGAATGCAGGAGGTGATGGGCCCGGCACTGACGCCGTGCCGGGCCGTCGTACTCAGCTGATCGCGACTTCGATCTGCCGCGGCTTGGCTTCAGCCTTCACCGGTAGCGAGACCGTCAGGACGCCGTCGCGGAACTCGGCACGCACCTTGTCGGTATCGATGCGCGTCGGGAGCGCGAACGAACGGCTGAAGGCCCCGTAGGACCGCTCGACCCGATGGAACTGCTCCTGCTTCAGCTCGCTGTCCCGCTTGCGCTCGCCGCGCAACGTCAGCGTGCTGTTCTCGACCCGCAGGTCGATGTCTTCGCGCGCCAGGCCGGGCAACTCGGCCTTCATCACGATCTCCTGCTGCGCGTTCTCGTAGATGTCCACCGGCGGAAACCACTCGCCGCGCTGGTTGAGATCGTCGTCCTGGCGGCGCGTGTAGGCGTCGCCAAAGATGCGGTTGATGCGGTCCTGCATCGTCGAGAGTTCACGGAAGGGGTCGAATCGCACCATCGTCATGTCTTGTCTCCCAGACTGTGGAGACGGCTATCGGAGCCATCTCGCGTCCTTGCTGCTCGCTCATGCGCCGGTCGAGGCCTCTGCGGTCCTGCAACTGCAGGCCATCGATGGCCAAGGGACGAGGATAAAAACTATATGAGTGCTTGTCAAGCACCTTATATGCTTTCAACGCACTCATATTATCTCCTCTCAAGAGGGGGTGCGTCCACGCGCGGACCATGCGATCATCGCGGGCATGCTGTCGTTTCCAGAGGCGGCCGAACTTGCCGACGAGGTCGGCCGACTGTTCGACGACCTGCAACAGGCCCACGACGCGACGCCTGGCGGGTTGCATGCGCCGCCCATGGATGTGGTGGAGCGTGAGGAGTATCTCGAAGTCGTCCTGGACCTGGCGGGCGTCTCCCCCGACAACGTCCGGGTGCTCTTCAAGAACAACACACTGGTGATTGCCGGCTGCAAGTGGCCGGCCGGCGGCACCCAGACCGGGGCAACCGCGTTTCACCTCGTCGAACGCAGCTTTGGCCGCTTCGCCCGGGCCGTCCGGATCACCGCGACGCTGGACCTGGCCCGGGCCCGTGCCACCATGAGCGAGGGCGAACTGCGGGTGCGACTGCCACGGCTCAACAGCGGCCACGAGTTCGTGATTCCCATCGAGAAAGTCATCTAGCGCCTGATGCGCATCCTCTTCATCGGCGACATCTTCGCCAAGGTGGGCCGCGATCTCGTCAAGCGCGCCGTCCCGGCGCTGGTCCGCACCCGCGCGATCGATCTGGTCATCGCCAACGGCGAGAACAGCGCCGGCGGCTTCGGCATCACCCGCGAGATCTCGAGAGAGTTGTTCGACACCGGCATCGCGGTGATGACCTCGGGCAATCACGTCTGGGACAAGCGGGAGATCCTGGCGTTCATCGACGAGGAACCGCGCCTGCTGCGGCCGTTCAACTACCCGGCGGGCACCCCCGGGCGAGGTTCGACGATCGTGACCACGGCCGACGGCACGCGCGTCGGCGTGCTGAACCTGATGGGGCGTGTGTTCATGACGGCGCTCGACGATCCCTTCTCACTCGGACGCGCCGAAGTCGAACGACTCAAGGCTCACGCCGACATCGTCTTTGTGGACTTCCACGCGGAAGCGACGTCGGAGAAGATCGCGCTCGGCTGGCACCTCGACGGACTGGCCACGGCGGTGGTCGGCACACACACGCACGTGCAGACCGCGGATGCCCAGGTCCTGCCGGGCGGGACCGCGTACTGCACCGATGTGGGGATGACTGGACCGCACGACGGCGTCATCGGCGTCGCTCGCGCGCCGATCATCGCCCGCTTCCTGAGCGGCCTGCCGACCAGGTTCGACACGGCCACCGGGATGCCCAAGCTGCATGGCGTGATCATCACCGCCGACGCGTCGGGACGCGCGAGCGCCATCGAGCGCCTCAGCCTCACGCCCACCGACATCGAGGACCTGCGGTGAATTCGCTCTTCGACCTCCCGTTCGAAGACGAGCCACTGGCCCCCGCGGACCTGCAGCCGCTCGACACACCAGTGCCCCACCCCGAGCCCCTCGCGGGCCATGGCCCGAGTGGGCGCGAGCACATGGCTGCGCGTGACATCGCGGCCGATGGTGTCGGCGTCGGCGGGGCGATGCCCGGGCCCCGAGCCGCAGGCCCGGAGCCGCGCGCACGTCCGCGCATCTTCTCGGTGAGCGAGCTGACCAACGCCGTCCGGCAATCCCTCGAGCAACAATTCACGCGCGTCTGGGTCGAGGGCGAAATTGCCGACTGCACGAACTCCGGCGGCAACATCTACTTCACCCTGAAAGACGGCGGGGCGCAGCTGTCCGCGGTCCTCTGGCGCACCGACGCGGCGCGCCTCCGCTTCAGGCTGACCACCGGCCTGCACGTGCTGGTGAAGGGGCGCGTGTCGGTGTACGTGCCACGCGGCCGCTATCAGTTGCTGGCCGACAGCATCGAGCCCAAGGGCGCCGGCGCGCTCCAGCTCGCTTTCGAGCAGCTCAAGACACGACTGCAGGCCGAGGGCCTGTTCACGGCGGCGCGCAAGCGGGCGTTGCCGCTGTTGCCCCGCCGCATCGGCGTGGTCACCTCCCTCGACGGGGCGGCGCTGCGCGACATCCTCCGGGTCTTGCGGACGCGGCGTGCTCCGGCCGACATCGTGATCAGCCCGACGCGGGTGCAGGGCGACGGCGCGGCCGCCGAGATCGCGCGAGCCATCGCCCGGGTGTCGCGCGTCGCGGGGGTGGATGTCCTCATCGTCGGACGTGGCGGCGGGTCGCTCGAGGACCTCTGGGCCTTCAACGACGAGATCGTGGCGCGCGCCATCGCCGCGACGCCGGTGCCGGTGATCTCCGCCGTCGGCCACGAGGTTGATACGACCATCGCCGACCTGGTCGCCGACGTCCGCGCCGCGACGCCCTCGCAGGCGGCCGAGATCGTCATGCGCCAGGCCAGCGACTTCCGCGATAGGCTTGCGGGAGCCCGCCGACAGATGTCGTTGCTCTTGCGCAGTCGCCTCGACCGCCAGCGCACCCGCCTGCTGCGCATCGAGCAGCGGCCCGGGTTTGCGCACTACCTCGACAACCTCCGCAACCTCGACCGCCACTGCAGCGAACTGGATCACCGCCTGTCTGCGGCGTGGCGCCAGGAGGCGCAGCGGCGTGGCCGGCGGGTGGGCGATCTCGCGCGGCGACTCGACGATCAGCACCCGCAGCGGCAACTCGTGACGCGCGTGCGTCGCCTCGGCCTGATCGACGACCGCCTCCGCGCTGCAGTGCATGCACGTCGCTCCGATGCGCAGGCCGCCCTGCAGGCCCGTCGTGACCGGCTCACCCGCGTCGGGCTCGACGCCCGCGTCGGCCAGGCGCGCCGACGAGTCGATCAACATCTCGCGCGCGCGCAGGCCGCGCTCGTCCAGTCCCGTCACGCGCGAGACCGCCAGCTCTCCTCGCTCTCGGCGCAACTCGATGCCCTGAGTCCGCTGCGCACGCTCGCCCGCGGGTACGCCATCTGCTGGGAGGTCCCGGGTGCCGAGGTGGTGCGCAGCGTCGCCGATGTCAGCCCCGGCGATCGCGTCCACGTGCAACTGCCCGACGGCCTGCTCCATTGCGGCGTCGACACCATCGAACCCGAGTCTCCCTCACGTCCATGACCGAACCCACCGACTTCGAGCAGGCGATCACCGAGCTGGACGCGATCGTCCGCAGCCTCGAGCAGGGCGACCTGCCGCTCGAGCAATCGCTCGCCCTGTTCGAGCGCGGCGTCAAGCTCTCGCGCTTCTGCCATGACCGGCTCGAGGACGCTGAGCGTCGTATCACCGTGTTGACGCAGAGTGGCGGCTTGCGCGACGAGACCACGGCGTTCGACAAGGATCTGTCGCCCCGGCCGAACGACCGCGCATGAGCGCCACGGCCTTCGAAGCGTTCGCCGACGGCTGCCGGCGTGACCTCGAGATCGCGCTGGCGCGGTGGTTGCCCGCACCGCCCGAGTGCCCCGCCCGGCTGCACGAGGCGATGCACTACAGTCTGCTGGCGGGGGGCAAGCGAATGCGCCCCGTGCTGGTGCTCGCCGCGGCCGACGCGGTCGGCCTCGGCCATCCCGACGCCCGCACGCTGGCGCTGCCGGCTGCCTGCGCGCTCGAGATGATCCACACGTACTCGCTGATCCACGACGACCTGCCGGCGATGGACAACGACACGTTGCGGCGCGGCCGGCCCACCGCACACGTCGTGTATGGCGACGCACTTGCCATTCTCTCCGGCGACGGCCTGCTCACCGAGGCCTTCACCGTGCTGGCCCGCGAACCCGCCGTCGAAGGCACGGCGATCGCACAGCGCAAGCTGGCGACGATTGCGTTGATCGCCCGTTCGGCCGGCGCGTGGGGCATGGTCGGGGGCCAGGTGCTCGATCTGCAGTGGGAAGGCGCGGCGCGCCAGGCCCGGGCCGAGGACGACCTCGACCGGCTGCAGGACGTGCACGCGCGCAAGACCGGGGCGCTGATCCGCGCGGCGACCGGTGCTGGCGCCATCATGGCCGGCGGCACCCCGTCGCAGGTCGCCGCGGTCGATGCCTACGCCACCGAACTGGGGCTGTGTTTCCAGATCGTGGACGACGTGCTCGACGTCGAGGGGGATGCGGCCGCGCTCGGCAAGCACGCCGGTAAGGACCAAGCCGCCGGCAAGCTGACCTACCCGGCGCTGTTCGGGGTCGAGGGCAGCCGGCAGCGGGCACGCGAGTGCGCCGAGCGCGGTCACACCGCGCTCGAACGCGCCGAGCTGTCGGGCCATCTGCCGGCGATCCTCGACTGGACCCTCACCCGCCGCCAGTGACCGACGCACGCTCGGCCCGCGTCCGGCTCGACGCGCTGCTGGTGCAGCGTGGGATCGCCCCCTCGCGCGAGCGGGCCCGGGCGCTGGTGCTGGCCGGTCACGTCAGCCTGCCCGGCACCTCCGCCCCGCCCAAGCCCGGTCATCTCGTGCGCGAGGACGCCGACGTGCAGGTGCGGCAGGCCGATCATCCCTATGTCGGCCGCGGCGCCCTCAAGCTGGTTCACGCGCTCGATGTCTTCGCGATCGCCGTGGACGGCCGCGAGGCGCTGGACGTCGGTGCCTCGACCGGCGGCTTCACCGACGTGCTGTTGCGGCGTGGGGCGCGGCACGTGGTGGCGCTGGACGTCGGCCACAACCAGATGGACTGGCGGCTGCGGTCCGACGCACGCGTCACCTGCCTCGAACGCATCAACGCGCGCCACCTCTCGGCACGCGATCTTCCGCCGGACCACCAGCACTTCGACATCGTCACCGCCGACGTCTCGTTCATCTCCCTGCGATACATTCTGCCGGTGGTGCCTCCCCTGCTCCGTTCCTGCGCCGACGTCGTCCTGCTGGTCAAGCCGCAGTTCGAAGCCGGACGCGAAGAGGTCGGCAGGCACGGCGTGGTGCGAGACGAGGTGGTCCGGTCACGCGTGCTCGCCGAGATCACCGCGGCTGCCGAGGCCCTGGGTCTTGAAGCGCGTGGCCACACGGCATCGCCCATCGAGGGCATGGAAGGCAATCTCGAGTGGCTCGCCCACTTCAGGAGTCGTGCATGACATCCCCTATCCGTCGGGTCGGCCTGGTGGCAAAACCCGGACTCACCGAGGCGTCCGATTTGCTCGGGGAACTCGGTGCCTGGCTCGACAGCCGCGGCATCGAGCCGTGTTTCGAGGCGGCGACGGCGCAGTTGGCGCGCTCGCCGCTGCCTGGACGCACGTGCGAGGCGGCGGATCTGGGTCGCGACGAGCAGCTGATCATCGTCCTTGGCGGCGACGGTACCCTGCTCGGGACGGCCGGCCGACTGGCCACGGGCGGCTACGACGTGCCCGTGGTCGCGGTGAACTTCGGCAGCCTCGGGTTCCTCACCGAGGTGCGAGTCACCGAAGTCTTCGAAGCGCTGGCGCAGGTGCTGGCTGGAACCGCACACGAAGAACGACGGATGATGCTCGAGTCCATCGTGCGGCGGGCCGACGGCGTTCAGGTGCGCCGCATCTCGCTCAACGACGTGGTGATCACCAAAGGGGCCTTGTCACGGATGATCGATCTGGTCGCGTCGGCCGACGGGCAGCTGATCGCGCGATTCAAGGCCGACGGGCTGATCGTCGCGTCACCTACCGGCTCGACGGCCTACAACCTCTCGGCCGGCGGACCGATCGTCCATCCCGGGGTGGACGCGCTGGTGCTCACCCCCATCGCTCCCCATACCTTGACCAATCGGCCCGTGGTCCTGCCCGCAGCGACGGCCCTCGAGATCGTCGTCTCCGGCGACGCCGCGCGATCGTCGCTCGAGGAAACGTATGTCACCTTCGACGGTCAGATTGGCGACATCCTCGGCCCCGACGACAGCGTCCGCATCCACCGCGCGCCCTATGCGCTGCGGTTGCTCAAGCCCGACTCGCACGCCTACTTCCAGGTGCTGCGCGAGAAACTGCGCTGGGCAGAACGCTGAAGGAGGTCAGCGCCCGGCGTTCTGCGCGCGGCGTTTCCTGAAGTACTCCACCTGCCACGTCTGCACGTTGCGGTTGTGCTCGGGCAGTGTCGTGGCAAACGCATGCGAGCCGTCGTTGCGGCTGACAAAGTAGAGGTAGTCCACCGAGGCAGGGTCGATCGTGGCTTCGATGGCCGCCTTGCCTGGCGAGGCAATCGGGCCGGGTGGCAGCCCAGGATACCGATACGTGTTGTAGGGCGAGTCGAAGTCGAGGTCCACCCGACGGATGTTGCCATCCCAGCGCCCGGCTCGCTTCAGCGCGTAGATCACCGTCGGATCGGCCTGCATCGGCATGCCGATGCGAAGGCGATTGCGGTAGACCGCCGCGACCAGCGGGCGTTCCTCCCCGCGGGCCGTCTCCTTCTCGACCAGGGCCGCGATGGCCATGATCTGCCGCACCGTCAGGCCCGTCGCTTCAGCGCGGCGGCGCATGTCCTGGTCGAACACCTGCGTGAAGCGCTTCACCATCCGGCTGACCATGGCGGTGCCATCGATCTGCCGCGGCAGGCTGTAGGTGTCGGGGAACAGATACCCTTCGAGCGTGTCGGCATCCGGGTCGATCGCCTTGATTGCGGCAGGGTCGCGCGCGGCCTCGACAAAGGCCTGCGCCGTTCCCAGTTCGCTCTGCGCAAACAACTGCGCCATCTCCGCGACGGTCAGCCCCTCCGGGAAGGTCAGCGGCACCAGGTAGACCTCACCACGCGCGAGCCGGTCGATGACATCTGCTGGAGACGTCGGCCCGGTGAAGCGGTACTCGCCTGCCTTCAGCGAACGGCCACGCCCGTGCCAGCGCATCGCGAGGCGGAAGGTCAGCTCGTCGCGGATGACGCCGCCGGCAATCAGCCGCCGGCCAATGCCGACGGTGCTTTCCCCAGACGGAATCTCGACGAATTGCTCGCCGGAAAACGTCGCAAACGGCTCGGCGACCTGGCGCGTCAGCCAGACCGCGCCACCGACGGACGCGAGGACGGCCACGAGGAGCAGGAGGACGAGCAGTCGCTTCACGCTGTGGGTGTCCTTTGACGGGAGTCGAGGTATTCCTGCAGCAGCACCGCAGCCGCCGCGGCGTCGAGATGTGTCTTGCGCTGGCGCCAGTCGCGCTCGCGCATCGACAGCAGCGCTTCGGCCTCCACGCTCGTCAGCCGCTCATCAAGGGGCAGCACCGGCACGGAGACGCGGCGCGACAGCCGGGCCACGAAGTCGAGGGCTTTGGGCGTGAAGTCGGTGGGCGTCCCGTCCAGACGGTGTGGCACGCCCACCACGATGGCCACGAGAGGCTCCTCGTCGGCCTGCACGCGGGTGATCACGTCGAGCAAGGTGGTCCACTGCGCCTTGAGCGACGTGCCTTCGACGACCTGCAACGGACGCGCGATCGTGCCGGACGGGTCGCTGATCGCGACGCCTGTCCGTCGGACGCCGAGGTCGAAGGCCAGTACGCGCACGAGCACAGCGTAGCAGGACGCCCTGCCGTTATTGCCTAACGCCTGATGCCTTGCGAATTTGAAATTCGCATTCTGTCGGATACTGCCCTCGTGGCTGCCCTCCTGCTCCTCACACTCCTGCTGGCGACGCAATTGCCGTCGCTGGAGCAGGCCAGCCCCGCCGCACCGCCCGAGGGCACATCGCCGCCCTCAGCGCTGGTGCAGGCGGCGGAGGCGGCACGGGCCCAGCAGGCGACGCGCGCCCGCATCGAGGCGCTGACGCGCGAGGCCAGGGTGCTCGAGCGGCAGTCCTCGTCGGTGCTCGATGAGCTCCGCCGTCTCGACGTCCAGCGCGATCTCCAGCGTGCGAGGGAGACGCAGGCACGGCAGGCGATGGTCGTGCTGCAGGCCGACCTCGACGCACTGACGGCCCGCCAGGCGCAGCTGCAGTCGACCCTCGACGAGCAACGTCCCGTGATCGCCGCCAGATTGCGGCGTCTGCAGCGGCTCGGCCGCGTCGGCTACGCGAGCATCGCGTGGCACGCCTCCAGCGCCAGGAACGTGGGTCGTGCCGCCCGTCTGATGCACTACCTCGCCAAAGACGACGGCCGACGCCTCACGGCGTACACGGAGGTGGCAGCCGACCTCGCGCAGACCCGCACCCGCGTCTCGACGCGTCGGCAGGAAGCGCAGTCGCTCGAAACCGAAGCGCGGGCGCGAGGGGCGGCCGCCGAGTCCGCCTACCTGCGCAAACAGGAGCTGCTGGCCTCGCTCGAACAGGAGAGCGATCAGCGCCGGCGCTGGCTGGCCGAGTTGGTGGCGGCGCGGGCCAGACTCGACGCGACGATGGCCGGCTCCTCGCCAGGGCCGTTGCCAGGGCCGGAGCCAGGGCCGGCGGCGCGCGTGCCCTTCGGCACACGCCGGCAGCAGTTGCCGTGGCCAGTGCCGGGGACCGTGGCAGGGCGGTTCGGGCGGCAGCGCGACACCCGCTTCGGGACGAGCACGCTCAGCAACGGCGTCACCATCGCCACTCCCGTCGGCACGCCTGTCCGCGTCGTCCACCCGGGCACCGTGGCCTTCGCCGGCGCCTTCAGCGGCTTCGGCCAGCTGGTCATCGTCGATCACGGGCGGCAGGCTTACTCGCTGTACGGCTATCTCTCATCGGTCGGCGTCCAACGTGGCACGACGGTTGGGGGGGATGCCATCGTCGGCCAGGTCGGTGAGGCCCCCGATGGCACGGCTGCGCTCTATCTCGAAGTCCGCGTCGACGGTCGTCCCGTCGATCCCCTACAATGGCTGAAACGACCGTAGCCGGCGATCTGAAATCCCCGCTGATGACCACTCGCACCCGCCTTCTCGTCCTGACGCTGACGACGCCCCTTGTGCTCTTCACGCTGGTCGGCGGCCTGCTGGGTCAGCAGCGCACGCCCCCGGGTGCGTATCCGCACCTGCGCGTCTTCGACGACGTGGTGTCGCTGATCTTCGGGAGCTATGTCGAGGAGCCCAGTGCCGACACGGTGCTGGACGGGGCCATGCTCGGCCTGGCCGAAGGGCTTGACCCGGACAGCTCCTATCTGGACGCCGCGCAGGTCGCCTTGATGGAAGGTGCCGGGGCGGCGCCGGCCGGCGGCACCGGCCTCGCGCTGACGCGTCAGTACTACCTGCGCGTCGTCGCGGCGCGCGATGGGTCGCCCGCCGCGCAGGCCGGCCTGCAGACCGGCGACTACATTCGCGCCATCGACGGCAAGTCCACGCGGCACCTGTCACTGCACGAGGGCCAGCGTCTGCTCGGTGGCGCGGTCGGCTCCAAGGTCATGCTCACCGTGCTGCGCGGCAGCCAGACCGACACCCATGAAGTCTCGCTGACCCGCGCGGCACCGCTGCCGGCCGACGTCTCGAGCCGCATCGCCGCGCCAGGTGTTGGGCTGCTGCGGGTGACGGCCTTTGGCGAACGCACCGTTGACCAGATGAAGCAGGCCGTGGCCGACCTGACCCGTCAGGGCGCCACGCAGGTGCTGGTGGACCTCCGCCACACGGCCGACGGCGATCCGGCGCTCGGCGCCGACGCGGCGCGGCTCTTCGTGAAAACCGGGACCCTGGCCATCCGCGAGGCGCGCAATCAGGGCCAGCAGAAGACCGAGGCCAAGCCCGGCGACGGCAGCATCACGTTGCCGGTAACCGTCTTGACCACCAACGGCACCTCGCAGGCGGCCGAGGTCTTCGCGGCGGCGCTGGTAGACAACGACCGAGCCAAGACCGTCGGCGAGCGTACGCTCGGACGCGCGGCGTCCCAGAAGCTGGTCAAGCTGCCCGATGGCAGCGGTCTCTGGCTGACCTACGCGCGGTGGCTGTCGCCCAAGGGCACGGCCATCCACGGCACTGGTCTCGTGCCCACCGTGCCCGTCGCCGAACCCGACCGGGAGTTCGGCGCGCCCGCCGCGACCGAGGATCCGATCCTCGACAAGGCGCTCGAGACGGCGGCCGGCAAGGCGCCGGCGAAGGCGGCAGCGTAGTTTCTTGCGTCCCCGAACGGCTCCGCTGTAAGATGCCTGTTCGCACAGGGGCTTGTGCGAACGGCTGTAGGCGCGTAGCTCAGGGGTTAGAGCGCCTGCTTGACACGCAGGAGGTCGGCGGTTCGATTCCGCCCGTGCCTACCATTTCCAGCCACCCGCTCACCGGTTGTCACTCCAGCCGGCCTCGGCTGTGGAGACCAGTGTTGGCGGCATGATCCCGGTAGTAGTGACACTTCCCGACGGGTCCACGCGATCCGTGGCTGCTGGTACGCCCGTGCGGGACGTGGCCGCCGATATCTCCCCGCGCCTGGCCAAGGCAGCGCTGGTGGCGAAGGTGGACGACCAGTTGGTCGATCTTTCCTTCCCGCTGACGACCGACGCACGCGTGCAGATTCTCACCGCTGACGGACCCGACGCGCTGCACGTCTATCGACACAGCACCGCCCACCTGCTGGCCGCGGCTGTCACCAGGCTGTTTCCGGGCACGCAATGTGGCATCGGTCCGGCGCGCGAGGAACTGGCGGGCTTCTACTACGACTTCGTCGTCAAGACGCCGTTCGTGCCCGAGGATCTCGAGAAGATCGAAGCCGAGATGCGGCGCCTGGCGCAGGCCGACGAGGTCTTCGAGCAGCAACGCTGGCCCCGAGAGGCAGCGCTCCAATTCTTCGCTGACCGCGGTGAGCCGCTGAAGGTGCAGCTGATCGAGGAGAAGACCGAGGGGCAAGCCGAGGTCTCGGTTTACACGATCAAGGACCGCGACACCTTCGTCGACTTCTGCCTCGGGCCGCACGTCCCTTCGACGGGCAAGCTCAAGGCGTTCAAGCTGACGACGACCTCGAGCGCGTACTGGAAGGGCGACGCCGCCAACCAGCCGATGCAGCGGGTCTACGGCACGGCGTTCTTCAGCGACAAGGACCTGCAGGCGCACCTGGTGCGTCTCGAGGAAGCCAAGAAGCGCGACCACCGCAAGGTGGGCAAGGAACTCGGGCTGTTCATGTTCCATCCGTGGGCCCCGGGCGCCGCCTTCTGGCTGCACAAGGGCACGGTGCTCTACAACGGGCTGGCCGAATACATGCGCACGGTGCTCTATCCGGCTGGCTACGACGAGGTGAAGACGCCGATCATCTTCAACAAGGCGTTATGGGAGACCTCGGGCCACTGGCACCACTACCGCGAAAACATGTTCGTGCTCGAGGGCGACGAGGGCGAGGACATGGCGCTCAAGGCCATGAACTGCCCCGGCCACATGCTGGTGTTTGCCAGTCAGGTGCGGAGCTATCACGACCTGCCGCTGCGCCTGCACGAGCAGACGGCGCTGCACCGCAACGAGGCCTCCGGGGTGCTCGGTGGCCTCACGCGCGTTCGCCAGTTCTCGCAGGACGACGCCCACTGCTTCGTGATGCAGGAGCAGATCGGCGAGGAAGTACAGCGGCTGCTCGGGCTGGTCCGACAGGTGTACGGGGACCTCGGGCTGAGTTACGAGGTCAAGCTCTCGACCCGTCCGGACGAGTATCTGGGGGCGCTCGAGACCTGGGAGCACGCAGAGGCGCAGCTCAAGACGGCTCTCGAGGGCGCTGGCCAGGCCTACACCCTCAATGAGGGTGATGGCGCGTTTTACGGCCCGAAGATCGACTTTGACGTCACCGACGCGATCGGGCGGAAGTGGCAGTGTGCGACGATACAACTCGACTATCAGATGCCCGAGCGGTTCGACCTGACGTACGTCGGGGCCGACAACGCCGCGCATCGACCGGTCGTGATTCACCGGGCGATCTTCGGTAGCTTCGAGCGGTTCATCGCGTTGCTGATCGAGCATTTCGCCGGGGCGTTCCCGCTGTGGCTGGCGCCGTTGCAGGCAGTGGTCCTGCCCATCGCCGACCGCCACGCCGGGTACGCCGCGCAGGTCAAGGCTCAGCTGGTCGCGGCGGGACTGCGGGCCGGGCTTGATGACCGGCAGGAGAAGATCGGGTACAAGATTCGTGAAGCGCAGCTGCAGAAGGTGCCGTTCATGCTGGTCGTCGGCGACAAGGAAGTGGCCGAGGGTACGGTGTCGGTACGCAGCAGGCAGGGTGGGGATCTCGGCAGCCGTCCGGTGAGTGAATTCCTCGCCGACGCGCAGCGCGAGATCGAGAGCAAGGGCCAGGTGGGCCAGCCGGTAGGGGTGTAGGAGCGCTTCGCACGTCGGTCATGGGACCGGCGCGAGGGGCGCGTTCAAGGAGGTTGTTATCGCGTTCGACAATCGCATGCGGGGTCCCCGACGGGACGACAGGGTCCGGATCAACGAGCGCATTCGCGTGCGCGAGGTCCGGGTCATCGACGAGGCAGGACAGCAGTTGGGCATCATGGCGCCGGCGCAGGCCGTTGCCCTGGCCAAGTCCAAGGGTTTGGACCTCGTCGAGGTTGCTGCCACGGCCGTGCCACCGGTTTGCCGTATCACCGACTACGGCAAGTACCAGTACAACGAGCAGAAGAAGCAGCGGCAGGCCCGCAAGCACCAGAAGACCATCGAGGTCAAGGAAGTCAAATTCCGCCCGAAGGTCGACATGCACGATTACGACTTCAAGAAGCGCAATATCCAGCGCTTCCTGCACGAGGGCGACAAGGTCAAGGCCGTGGTGTTTTTCCGCGGGCGCGAGATCGCCCACCCGGAGATCGGCCGGCGCATTCTCGAGAAGCTGATCGCCCAGCTGAATGAGATCGCGGTGGCCGAGAACATGCCGAGGATGGAGGGCAACACCATGCACACCATCCTGTCGGGACGTCCGGGCATCAAGAAGGTCGAGAAGCCCTCGAAGCCGGAGCGCGAGCCGCGTCCGGAGCCCGAGGAGGACGACGTCGAGATGACGGCGGAAGAACTCGCGGCAGCGGCCCAGGCCGTCGCCGACGAAGACGCGGCCAACGCAGCCACGGCGGCGGCGATCGCGATGCCGCCAGAACGGTCACCCGTGCTGCCGGTGGAAGAGCCAGCTGAGAAGCCGGCGCAATAGCAGGACGCGGCGCCAATGACTGGTGCTGCTGAGTGACGAGAGAGAAGACCGAGTCCGATCATGCCTAAACTCAAGACCCACAAGGGCGCCTCGAAGCGGTTCAAGAAGACCGCCTCTGGCAAGTTCCTGCGCGGCAGCGCGTTCAAGCGGCACATCCTGACGAGCAAGTCCACCAAGCGCAAGCGTGGACTGCGCGGAACGACCCTCGTGTCGGTCCAGGATCAGGGCAAGCTCGAACGGATGCTGCCCTACGCCTAGGCCAACGCCGGACGTCGCACGCACAACGGTGCTGCGACCGACGCGCAGGAAAGACGAGCGCGAGCAGATGACGCAGTACCGCCCTTCGGCGTGCCGCGTCGCTCAGTCCGCGCTCCAGTAAGCGGTCCGGGTCCCCAAGTCGGCTGTAGAGCCGCCCCGAGGCTGCGGAGAAGAGAATGCCAAGAGTCAAGCGTGGCACGGTGCGCCGTGCAAAGCGCGACAAGCTGCTTACCCTTGCCAAGGGGTACTACGCCAACAAGAGCAAGCTGTACCGCTTCGCGAAGGAAGCGGTCGACCGCGCCCTCAAGAGCGCCTTCGTCGGCCGGCGTCGCAAGAAGCGCGACTTCCGTCGCCTGTGGATCGTCCGCATCAACGCCGCGGCGCGTCAGCAGGGCATCAGCTACTCGCAGTTCATCGCCGGGCTCATCCGCGCCGGCGTGACCGTGGACCGGAAGATGCTCGCCGAACTGGCCGTCAACGAGCCCGGCGCATTTGCGGCGCTGACCAGCCGGGCCAAAGACGCCCTCAAGCAGCCGGTCGCATAGCCGGCGGCAAACGCAGGACGTCCTACACCAGACGTTCTCGCGCAGGACCAGCGGGGGTTCGCCACGTGGCGTGCCCCCGCTTTGTGTATGTCCAGGTCGCGGCAGGCCGGCTTGCGCCCGCCTCCGTCCGCCCAATGATGAACGACCATGCCTGATCTCTCTACTTCCGTTGCGGACCTCCGCGCGCACTTCGATGCCGCGCTGGCCGCAGTCACGTCGGCCGCCGAGTTGCAGGCGGTGCGCGACCGGTTCCTGGGCCGCAAGCACGGGCTGGTCACGGCGCTGTATGCCGAGATCGGCAAAGTGCCGGCAGACCAGAAGCGTGAGGTCGGCCGCCTCGCCAACGAGTTGAAGCAGGCCGTCGAGACCGGGCTCGAGGCCCGCAAGGAGACGCTGGTCAGCACCGCCGTGCGCGCTCCGGACCTCGACCTGACGCTGGCGCCCCGCGCCCTGCCGTCGGGTTCGCGGCATCCGCTCAACGCCATGCGCGAGCGCATCGAGCGCATCTTCGTGCGCATGGGCTATGACATCCTCGACGGCCCCGAAGCCGAGGATGACTGGCACAACTTCGAGGCGCTGAACATGCCTGCGGAGCACCCGGCCCGCGACACCCAGGACACGCTGTACCTGGAGCAGCCGTTCGTGCAGGGGACGCGGGCGACTGGCGAGGCTGCGGCTGGCGTGACGTTGCGTCCCGCGACCTTGCTGCGCACTCATACCTCGGCCATGCAGATCCGCTACATGGAGCGCAACGCCCCGCCGGTGCGCATCATTGCCCCCGGGCGGGTCTATCGCCGAGACAACCTCGACCTGACGCACACGCCGATGTTCCAGCAAGTCGAAGCCCTCGTCGTCGGCGAACACGTGACGATGGCCGACCTGAAGGGCACGCTGCTCGGCTTCGCGCGGGAGTTCTTCGACCCGAAGACGCCAATCATGTTCAAGCCGAGTTTCTTCCCCTACACCGAGCCGAGCGCGGAAGTGTTCGTGGGTTGCCAGTCCTGCTTCGGCGCGGGCTGCTCGATGTGCAAGCGCACCGGCTGGATCGAGATCGGCGGCAGCGGTATGGTCCATCCCTCGGTGTTCGAGGCCGTCGGCATCGACCCCGAGCGCTACACCGGCTTTGCCTTCGGCATGGGCATCGAGCGGCTGGCGCTGCTGGCGCATCGCGTCGATGACATCCGCGCCTTCTACGAAAACGACCTCAGGTTCCTGGAGCAGTTCGCCTCGTGAAGATCCTCGTCTCGTGGTTGCGGGAATACGTGGACGTGCCGGTGCCCATCGATCAGCTGGCCAGGGACCTCACGATGTGCGGCTTCGAAGTCGCGTCGATCGAGCCAGTCCCCGGACGCGCCGACGATGCGGTGATCGACTTCGAGATCACTGCCAATCGACCCGATTGCCTCAGCGTGCTCGGCATGGCGCGCGAAGTGGCGGTCAAGTACGGCCTCCCGCTGCGCACGCCCGTGGCGGCCACCGACACGCCGGTACCCGGCGCCCACGGTCCGGGCCCTGATGACTTGACCGTGAGCGTCGAGCGGCCAGATCTGTGTCCGGTGTACTGCGCCGCGGTGATGGAGGTGACGGTCGGGCCGTCGCCCGCGTGGTTGGTCGAGCGATTGACGCTCAGCGGCGTGCGCGCGATCAACAACATCGTCGACGTCACCAACTACGTGCTGCTGGAGTTGAACCAGCCGCTGCATGCCTTCGATCTCGACACACTCGGCGGGCGCACCCCGGGGTTCGGGGCGCGGAGCCTGGCTTCGGGTCTGGGTGCCCTGGGTCTCGACGTGGGCTCCGCCGATCCAGGCCCGTGCCTGATCGTGCGGGCGGCCAAGCGCGGCGAGACGCTCACTACGCTCGACGGCGTGCAGCGGACGCTGGCCGACGACATGCTGGTCATCGCCGACGGCACCGGCGCACAGGCGGTGGCCGGCGTGATGGGTGGTGGCGACACGGAGATTGGTGCGGGCACCACGCGCATCGCCCTCGAAAGCGCCTGCTTCGAGCCCACGCAGGTGCGTCGCACCCGGCGCCGCCTCAACCTGTCGACCGAGGCCTCCTACCGCTTTGAACGTGGCGTCGATCCCTCGATGCCGGTGCGGGCCCTGCGGCGTGCGGTGGCGTTGCTCGCCGAGATCGGCGCGGGCACTGCACGGCCCGGCGTGATCGTCGTCGGCGACCCCTCGCCTGCCTTGCGCAGCGTCAGGCTCCGCTGGGCCCGCATCGGCCGCGTACTGGGCATGGAGGTGCCGGCTGTCGAGGTCGAGCAGATTCTCACCGCACTCGGCTTCCTCCTCCAGTTGGTCGATGCCGACGCCGCGGGCTCTCCGGTGTGGGACGTGTCGGTGCCTGGCTGGCGCGGCGACGTGACGCGTGAGGAAGACCTCATCGAGGAAGCGGCGCGGTGCGCCGGCTACGACCGCCTGCCGGTGACCTTCCCGGCGCTTGCCGCGCCACCGGCCAGAACGGCGCCGCGGCTGGTGCGCGACGCGCGCGTGCGGGACGTGCTCGTGGGTGCCGGGTTTGCCGAAGCCGTCACGTTCACGTTCATCGAGAAGCCGGCGGCGACGTGGTTCGACCCGGCGCCGGTGGCCATCGCCAATCCGCTGTCGGAGCTGTTCGCCGTGCTGCGGCCCTCGCTGTTGCCAGGGGTGATCGACGCCCTCTCGCACAACCGGCGCCGCGAACAGCGCGACATCCGTCTCTTTGAGGTCGGCACGCGCTTCACGACGGCGCACGGCGAGTCGCGCAGCGTGGCCATGGCCTGGACCGGAGCCGCGGCGGCCGAGCACTGGAGCGGCAGCGGCCGGCTCGTCGATCCGTTCGACCTGCTTGGCATCGTGCAGCGGGTGGCCGCGGTGCTGCGCGTGCCATGCGATGTCGAGGCTGGCGATCATGCGGCGTTGGTACCCGGCAGGTCAGGACGCCTGGTCGTCAGCGACGACACCGGCGCACGCCATGACGTCGGGTGGGTCGGGCAGCTGTCGCCGACCCTGGGCGAGGCGCGTGGCCTGCCGGCGGGCGACCCGGTGATGGTGGCTGAACTGGATCTCGATCTCGCCGCACCACACTACGATCCGGACCATCAGCCGGTGATGCACGCGCTGCCCCGGCACCCCTCGGTCGTCCGCGATCTGTCGGTGGTGATCGCGGCTGACTTGCCGGCTGCCAGGGTTCGTGGCACGATTCACGCGGCTGCACCGTCCACGCTGGTGGCGGTGCGCGAGTTCGATCGCTACCAAGGCACGTCGCTGCCCGATGGCAAAGTCAGTCTGTCGATGAGGCTGACCTTCCAGGCGGCCGAGCGCACGCTGACCGACGTCGAGGTGCAGGATGCCACCGACGCGATCCTGGCGGCGCTGGTTGCCGAGCACGGCGCCGCCCTCCGCTAATCGGCCAGCCGCAAGGCCCGGCCAGGAGTTGCACCATGAGTCAGACCGCTACTGCCGCCGACCTCGGAGTCGTCGAGCGCCTCGATGAGAAGATTCGCCAGCTGATCACGCTGGTCGAGAGAAGTCGGGTGGAGTCCACCAAGCTGCGCGCCGACAACGATCGCCTGGGCAAGGAAGTGGACGCACTGCAGGCGCAACTCTCGGACGCGGCGGGAGTCGCCACCGAACTGCAGGTCATGCGTGAGGAACGCGACCAGGTGCGCACACGGGTGGCCGACATGCTGTCCCAGCTCGACGCTCTCCAGATGTGATCTGCCGGTGAACCTCACTCACCCGCTGGACGACGAGACGCCGCTCGGCGACCAGACTCCCCCGAACCACGTCGTCATGGTCGACATCCAGGGCCTGCGCTACCCCGTGCGCAGCGCGCTGGATCCTGGCTACGTCCACAAGCTCGCGCGCTACGTCGATCACACCATGGATGCGGCCTCGACCGCCGTGCCGATTGGCGAGTCGACCAAGCTGGCCGTGCTCGCGGCGCTCAACATCGCCGACGAGTGCTTCCGCGGCCGCGACGCCGAGTCGCGCATCGCCGCCGACCTCGTCGAGAAGGCCGGGGAACTCGAGCGGCTCATCGACGCGGTGCTGCAGAAGCACACCTGAGGCCCCGTGGTACCATCACTGAGCCTGCGTTGTACGTGATGGGTCGAGGCTCGGTTGAGCCGATGTTCTTTAACCCAAGCGAATCACGACGGCCGTGTGGTGTGCATGCCTCCGCTGAGAGGAAGCCTGAAGCGCGGTCTTTACAGTGGTTCCACCTGCTTCCGCAGGTTCAACGACCTCCTCACACGGCAACGCGGGGTTTTCCTCAGGCAGGTTCGACCCGTCGGCGGGTCCCCAGCCGGGCCGCTCTCCCAGCCACGCCCTGCCACATCAGTCACTTGCCTTCGCCCGCGGTACGGGCCACAGTCGAGTCGCTCCCTGGCCCAATGCCTCTCCATAGACATCGTCGGACTCGTGCGGCACAGATCGCGATGACGGTCATCATGACGACGCACGTCGCCGCGACGGCGCGCTGACCATGACCGGATCTGCCATCCCGGGGTGGGAACATGCCCCTGACGCCACCTGCGGCGACGTCGGTGAACACGCCCTGATCCGCTGGATTGCCGGCATCGTCGGCACGTGTCCGTCGCCCGATGTGGTGGTCGGCATCGGTGATGACGCCGCAGTCGTGGCGCCACGCCGCAACCACGTGGATGTCCTGACCACCGACGTGCAGGTGGACGGCGTGCATTTCACGCGGTCGATCTGCTCGGCCGCTGACGTCGGCCATCGCGCGCTGCACGTCAACCTGTCCGATGTCGCCGCGATGGGCGCCGAGCCGCGCGTGGCGCTGCTCTCGCTCGGGTTGCCCGCCGACCTCGACGCGCGCTGGGTTGCCGAGTGCGTGCATGGACTCGTTGACGCGGCCCGCGCCGCGCGCGTGCGGCTGGTCGGTGGCAATATCTCGCGGTCCCCACTGCTGTTTCTGGACGTCACTGTCAGTGGCGCCGTCAAACCGCGCCACCTGCTGCGCCGCAGCGGCGCCCGCCCCGGCGACGAACTGTACGTCAGTGGCGAGACCGGAGCCGCCGCGGCCGGACTGGCGTGGCTGCAGGATCAAACGCGGCCCACCGAGGGCCTGGGCGACACGCCGGCGCTGGCTGCCGCCATCACCCGCTATCGGCGTCCCGAGGCGCGAACCGCCCTGGGCGCGCAGGTCGGACGCAACAAGGCCGCCTCGGCCTGCATGGACACCAGCGACGGATTGGCCGACGCGTTACGCCAGCTCGCCGAGGCCAGCGGCGTCGGCGTGCGTGTGGAAGCGGCGAGCCTGCCCGTGGCCCCAGCCGTGGCGGAACTGGCAGCACGCTCGGCCGTGGACGGCGATGGCCTTGTCTGGTCCGGTGGCGAGGACTACGAGCTGCTGTTCGCGGTGCCGCGTCGGTCGCGACGGCGGTTCCTCCACGCGGCCGGCCGCAAGGGCCTGCCCCAGGTGACGCGGATTGGCGTGTGCACAAAGGCCGCCGATTTCCTTGTCGTGCATGCTGACGGTCGAGAGACGCCGCTGCCTGGTGGGTTCGAACATTTCACGTCAGCGGGCACCGCTCCCGGAGGTCGCGGGCCCGAGGTGGGCGCCTGATGCTGCTCACCCGATCCCTCCGCCGCCGCATCGTCGTCGCGGTCGGGGCAGCCCTGGGGTTCGTGCTGCTGTATGAAAGCCCGATCTTCGACTCGCGGTACATCCCGACCGCGTTCAGACGCGTGCGGGTCGCCACACCGGTGATGCCCCCGGGCGCGCCTGACCCGGAGGACGTCGCGTCGCCGGCTCCGGGCGTACGCCTGCGCTTCCGCGCCACCGCCTACTGCAAGGGGACCACGACCGCGTCGGGAGCGGGTATCCAGACCGGAATCGCTGCTGCGGACCCCGCCCTGCTGCCGGTCGGGTCGGTCATCAGCATCGAAGGGTTGAGCGCGCGGTACAACGGCATCTACACGATCCTCGACACCGGCCCCAAGGTGCGGGGACGCCAGATCGACGTGTACATGTGGAACTGCAACGAAGCCCTGGCGTTCGGTCGCCGGACCATGCGCCTGCAGGTCATGCGACTCGGGTGGAACCCTCGCACGAGCACGCCGGAGCGGGTCGGCACCGAGTTCCGCAGGCGTGAAGCGGAGATGGCGCCAGCGCCAGCGCCGCCGGCACCCGCCCCACCGTCTCCCGCCCCAGAGACGCCGACCTCGCCTCGCCCCTGATGGACCTTCTGCTCGAGGCCACCCGCCGTGCCGAGCGGGAACATTTCTGGTTCAAGGGCTTCCGCGCCTTTGTCGCCCCGCTCGTGGCGCGGGCCGCCGCCGCGCACCCGCCGCGCCGCCTCCTCGACTGCGGCTGCGGCACCGGCGTCAACCTGCCGATGCTCGCCACATACGGCACCGCGTACGGTTTCGACCTCACGTGGACGGGGCTGAAGTTTGCCAAGGACCACGGCACGAGACGCCTCGCGCAGGCCAGCGTCGTGCACGTCCCCTTCCGTGACGCGGCGTTCGATCTGGTCACATGCTTCGACGTGCTGCAATGCCTGCCGCCGGAGGTCGGCCGACAGGTACTCGAAGAGTTCCATCGCATCGTGGCGCCAGGCGGGCACCTGGTGATGAACGTCGCGGCGCTCGAGTCGCTGCGCGGCGATCACGCCGTGCTGGCCGAGGAGGCACATCGCTACGAGCGGGGTCAATTGCACGCGATGGTCGAGGCGGCAGGATTTCACGTCCAGCGGCTCACCTTCACCAACGCCTCGCTGTTCCCGATCATGTTCGGATCGCGCTGGTGGCAACGCCGACGCGGCCTCAGGACCGCCGCCGAGGCGCACGGCGAGATCAGCATCCCGTCAGCCCTGGTCAACCGGGCCCTGACCGGTGTGCTCGCATGCGAAGCGGCGCTCGTGCGTCGCCTCGACATGCCGATCGGCAGCTCGCTGCTCGTGCTGGCGCAGAAGCGCACTCAGTAATTCACAATTTACGATTCAGAATGCAGGGCAGCTCGAACAGCTCGAGGGGTGCTGCATTCTGCATTCGGAATATTCGGAATTCTAAATTGTGGCTCGTGCGTCCTCGTCCCCCAGGTACTTCTCCTGGACCAGGTACCCGGCGACGTAGTCAGAGACGGCCGTGGCCAGCGGCGTCGGCGGCGCCGTGTACCTCGCGGCGCGCAGGCGCGAGATGTCGGCCTGCGTGTGGTACTGGTACGTGCCTCGGAGCACCTCGGGCATGTCCACGAAGTCGATCTGCTCGGGCGCCTGCAGGGCTGTGAAGATCGGTCGCACCAGATCCAGCCACGTGTGTGCGGTGCCGGAGCCGAGGTTGAACAGGCCGGTGGCGCGATGCGCGGCGACGTGCAAGGTCATGTCCACGATGTCCTTGACGTAGACGAAGTCCCGGCGCTGTTCGCCGTCACGGTAGTCGGGATGATGGCTGCGGAACAGCTGCACGCGCCCCTCCTGTCGTATTTGCGCGCACGCCTTGTGCACCACCGACCGCATGTCGCCCTTGTGCGCCTCGTTCGGGCCGAAGACGTTGAAGAAGCGCAAGCCGGCGACTCTCGAGAACAGCTCCTGGTCACGCACCCACCGGTCCAGCAGCAGCTTCGAGTAGCCGTACATGTTCAGCGGCCGCAGCCGCTCGATGGTGGCCGGGTCGTCATCCATGCCCTCCTGGCCATCGCCATACGTGGCTGCCGAGGAGGCGTAGACCATGCTGACGCCGTGTTGCAACGCCCAGGTGCAGAGCTCCTTGCTGAACTCGTAGTTGTTGCGCACGAGGTACGAGCCGTCCTGCTCGGTGGTCGCCGAGCAGGCCCCCATGTGCAGCACCAGGTCGAACGTGCCCAGACTGCCCGCGTCCAGCCGCCCCAGCAGGTCGTCGGCCTCGACGTAGTCTTCGAACCGGAGCGCCCGCAGATTGCGCCACTTGGGACTGCTGCCGAGCACGTCGGCAATCACGACACGCGCGTTGCCGCGACGGTTGAGCCCCCACACCAGGGCTGATCCGATGAAACCGGCGCCGCCGGTGACCAACACGCGAGCACGTTCGAGGTCGAGCATTCAGACTCCTTCGCGGAAGGGCTGCAGGGCACCGGTCGGCGCCTGCGACTGGTACTGCAAATCGTACAGGCGGTGATAAATGCCGCGCATCGCCAGCAGTTCCTGATGCGTGCCGGCCTCGCGCAGTTCACCACGATGCAGCACCAGGATCAGGTCCATGTCCTGGATGGTTGACAGGCGATGCGCGATGGCAATCGTGGTCCGGCCCTGCATCAGCACGTGCAGCGCGTCGCGAATCAGCATCTCGGTCTCGGTGTCCACGCTGGACGTCGCCTCGTCGAGCACCAGGATCTGCGGATCGAAGGCCAGGGCGCGGGCAAACGACAGCAGTTGCTTCTGCCCCACTGACAACGTCGCGCCACGCTCGGCGACGACGGTGTCGTACCCGTCCGGCAGTTCGCCGATGAAGGCCGACGCGTGCACCGCCTCCGCGGCGGCGCGGACCTGCGCGTCGGTGATGTCGGCGCGCCCGAGACGGATATTGCCGGCCACGGTGCCCGAAAACAGGTACACGTCCTGCAGGACCAACGCGAAATGCGACCGCAGGTCGCCGAGCGGGACCTCGCGGATGTCGCGGCCGTCGAGCAGGATGCGGCCGCTGCCCACCTCGTAGAAGCGCAGCAGCAGGTTGATCAGCGTGCTCTTGCCCGACCCGGTCGCGCCGACGATGCCGACCCGTTGCCCCGGTTCCACCGTGAAGGACACGTGCTTCAATACGTCCACACCCGGCGCGTACGCAAACGACACGTCGTCGACCACGAGACGGCCTGGCCCAGGCGCACCTGGCACCTGGACGGCGGCGTTGGTGGGGTCGGTGATCGCGACGGGTGTATCGAGAAGGCCGAACAGGCGTTCGGACGAGGCCATGGCCGCCTGCAGCAGGTTGAACTTCTCCGACATGTCCGAGATGGGCCGGAAGAAACGCTGCGCATACTGGATGAAGGCGACCAGCGTGCCGATGGTCAGCGATCCGGCCAGCACCCACCCGCCACCGAACCACACGATCAGGGCCGTCGACACGGCGCCGATCAACTCGATGGCCGGATAGAACACCGCGTAGTAGTAGATCGACCGCAGGTTCGCATCGCGATGTTCGCTGTTGACGCGGTCGAACTCGGCGAAAGCCTGGTCCTCTCGCCGGAACAGCTGCACCGTGCTCATCCCGGTGAGGTTCTCCTGCAGGAAGGCGTTCAGCCGCGAGACCCACGTGCGCACTTCGCGATAGGACTCACGCACGTTGCGGCGGAACCACTGCGTGACCATCAGGATGAGCGGCAACACGCAGAAGGTCAGGAGCGCCAGTCGCCAATCGAGCGAGACCAGGATGGCGATGATGCCGAGCAGCGACAGCACGTCGCCGAACACCGAGACCACGCCAGAGGTGAACAGGTCGTTGATCGCGTCGACGTCGCTGGTCACCCGGGTCATCAGGCGCCCGACCGGGTTGCGGTCGTAATAGGCGAGGTCGAGCCGCTGCAGGTGGTCGTAGACCTCGCGGCGCATGTCGTACATGATTCGCTGCCCGAGCATCTGCAGCGTCGTGGTCTGCACGAACTCGGCGAGGAACGACCCGACCAGCGTGCCCAGATAGAGCAGCGCCACGGTGCCGACGCCCGACAGGTCGCCCGTTGCGATGTGCCGGTCGATGGCGCGCTTGACCAGGACCGGTTGCGCCAACTGGAACCCGACGCCGGTGATGATCGCGCAGAGGGCGAAGAACGCGCGTGCCTTGTAGGGCCGGAGGTACCCGATCAGTCGGCGCATCAGCCGACCGTCATACGCCTTGCCGAGTATCTCGTCGTCGTGCGCGGCCGTCACGAGACCGCCAGTTCGGCTTCGAGCTGCTGCTGGTGCACCAGTTCGCTGTACGCGCCGCCGGCCGTGGCCAGCTGGCCATGCGTCCCGCGCTCCACGATGCGGCCCTGGTCCATGACGATGATCTGATCGGCGTGACGCACCGCCGAGATGCGATGGGCAACGATGATCGTGGTGCGTTCGGCCGTCGCCGCCTTGAGCCTGGTCAGGATCTCTTCTTCGGTATAGGTGTCCACGGCCGACAGCGCGTCGTCGAAGACCAGGACCGGCGCGTCGGTCATCAGCGCACGGGCGATCGCGGTACGTTGCTTCTGGCCGCCTGACAGCGTCAGGCCGCGCTCGCCAACCCGGGTCTGGTAGCCCTCGCTGAAGTGCGCGACGTCCTTGTCGAGCCGGGCGATCGCGGCCGCGTCCTCGATGCGGCGCAGGCGGTCGGCCGCGGGGACGTCGCGCGCACCGAAGGCGATGTTGTCCTCGAGCGTGGTGCTGAACAGGAACGTCTCCTGGGGCACGAAGGCCACGGCGCGACGCAGGTCGGCCAAACGCACCTCGCGCACGTCGTGTCCATCGATGTAGACGGTGTTCGACGGCGGGTCATACAGACGGACCAGCAGATGGACCAGCGTGGACTTGCCGCTGCCCGTCGCTCCGACGATCGCCAGCGTCGAGCCTGCCGCGACGTGCAAGTCGATGCCGTGGAGTACGGCCGGGCCGGATCCGTAGGCAAAGGTCAGACCGCGGACGCGGAGGTCGCCGTGCACCGGCGGGGGCAGCGGTGTGGCGTCAGGCCTGTCCACGATCGACGCCGGTGCATCGAAGACGTCGAGCATGCGCTGCCAGGACGCCATGCCGCGCTGGAACATGTTGGTGACCCACCCGAACGCAATCAGCGGCCATGCCAACTGGCCGAGGTAGCCGTTGAAGGCGACGAACTCGCCGAGCGTCAGCGCCCCGCGAATGACTTCGCGGCCGCCGAGGTACAGAAACGCGACGATGGCGAGGCCGAATCCGAAGGTCATGCTTGGGTAGAAGCAGGCCTGCAGGAGGATCAGCTGGCGGTTGCGCGCGACGTACTCGTCGTTGGCGGCCAGGAACTTCCGCCGCTCTGCCGATTCCTGGCCGTACGCACGCACCACGCGCACGCCCGCCAGTGCCTCCTGGGCGATTGCGCTGATGTCGGCCAGCTGTGCCTGGATGCGTTCGAAACGGGTATGGATGGCCTGGCCGAAGTACTTGACCATCAGCGACACGAGCGGCAGACCCGTGACGATGAGCAGCGTCAGCTTGACGTCGATCCAGAACATCATCCCGACGGCCGACACAGCCAGGACGCTGGTGGACACGGCGTACATGGCCGCGGGACCGGCCATCATCCGCACGGCCCCCAGATCGGCCGACGCCCGCGACATCAGGTCGCCGGTGCGCGCCTTGTCGAAATACTCGCGCGGGAAGCGTTGCAGGTGCGCGAAGAAATCGCTGCGCAGGTCGTACTCGACGCGACGCGACGCGCCGATGATCAGCCGACGCATTGCGTATCGGAAGACGCCGCCACCAGCCGAGATGGCCAGCAACGCCAGCGAGTACCGGCCCAGCTTGCCGTGGGTCACGCCCGCGGTCAGGTCGTCCACAGCGAACTTGAGCACCCACGGCGTCAGCAGGGTGAACAGATTGGAACAGACAGCGCACGACAACCCGAGCAGGATGGGACGCCGGGATCGGCCCAGGTACGGCAGCAACCGGCGCAAAGCGACGAGCACACGTCAATTATAAGGATGGTGCCTGTAGGCCACGGAGAGATCGTCCGATAGCCGTGGGTATGAAGGTGCGACGCAATATTCAGAGCCTCGGCGCGGCATGCGCCTTTCTGCTGTCGGCGGCCAGCCCGGCCGTCGCGCAGTACACGACGTTCAACAAGCCGGACCCGGCCACAGGCGAGACCTACCACGTGGAGGCGGCCTTCGGCGTCTGGAATCCGACGCCGGCCATCGTGTTCTCGAGCGAGCAGTTCGGTATCCCAGGCAGCAGCATCAGCCTGGAAGACGACCTGGACGCGTCCAAGACCCGGTTCCGGGATTTCCGGATCGTCCTGCGACCGGCGCGCAAGCACAAGTTTCGCGCCGAGTACGTCCCCATCAAGTACGACGTGGACACCGTCCTGCGCCGAACCATCATCTTCAACGGCAACCGGTACAGCGTCGGCTTGCCCGTCCAGGGTCAGTTCAAGTGGGACGCCTGGCGCTTCGGCTATGAGTACGACTTCATCTACCGCGACCGCGGCTACCTCGGCATCATCGCCGAAGCCAAGTACACGCACGTGTCGGCAAATCTGGCCACGCCGATCATCAACGAATTTGCCGAAGCCAGGGCCCCCATCCCCGCGCTCGGCCTGGTGGGCCGCGCCTACCTGCTGCCCAACCTGGCGGTGACCGCCGAGTTCACCGGGTTCAAGCTGCCCGACAGTGCCGATCGCGATTACGGCGGCAAGTACTACGACGTGGACGTGTACGGGACGTTCAACTTCACCAACAACTTCGGCGTCACCGGTGGCTATCGCCGCCTGACGCTCGGCTACAAGGCCGAAAACGATTTCGGCGACTTCCAGATGAAGGGCCTGTACGTGATGGGCGTGACACGCTTCTGACCCCGGCCGCTACCTCGGTGCCATGACCCACGCGCCGAGGTAGCGTTGATCGCGTGACCCGAGCGACACCTGCGACGGCCTGAAGCCACCGCGCGTCCGCAGCCGTAGCCGGCCTTGCGCTGGTGTCACGGTGACCACGCGCATCGCACCTGCCGGCACCTGCACCTCACCCTCTCCCGATCCCGACCATCGCACGGTCACGTCCACCGCACCGGCGCTGACGCTGAGCTCGAATGCCGCGGACGAGGGCAGGCCGACCGTGACGTCGGCATCGCCGGCGAGCCAGGCCCCGTCGGCTTCCGGGTAGATGCCCACCTCGGGCAGTAGCCACACCATGCCGCCCATCGCAAAGGTCTGCGTGGCCGGCGGCGCCGCCACGCCCCGCCACACCTCATCGGCGTGCAGCCAGCTCCGGCCCCGTGCCGCCACTGCGTCGCGTGAAGCTCTGACCACCACATGCTCGACCGGCAGCGCGAGATCGAAGGGCGCCGACGTCTGCGCACGTGTCGTGTCGATGTCGGCCAGAAATCGCGTGGTGCGCTCGTCGCCGAGCGTCACCCCGAGTCGGCCGCCTGGCGCGCGCACGTCGGTCATGAGACGGTAGCGACCGGCCGGCAGCGCGTCCACCCGAAGGACGTCGTAGGCAGACGCGGCCGTGGACCGGCCCGAGTCGATCTCGACGTCGAACCAGGTGCGCGTGCGTCCCACTGACGGTGGGGTGATCGTCATCAGGACCGATGACGCGTGCGCGGCGCGACGCTCCAGGTAACGGACCTGCGACGCGGCCGGCGCCAGGGCGTTCGCGCCTCGCATAGCCCTCACCGAGGCCGACGTCGCAGGCAGCAGTACAGCAACTGTGACGAGTGCCACGGCCGGGGAGAGACGTCCGCGGCGCTCGAATGCACGCCAGAGGGTCCAGGCCAGAGTGACTCCGGCCAGCCACACGACGGCATCGCGCCAGACGACGAGGGGAGCATCGCGATGCGCTGCGGGCAGGGCGCTCACCAGGTCCACGAGCGGGCTTGCCCAGACGGCCCACCGGGCGCGCCCGTCGCGCAGGTTGTACGCGAGGGCGCCATGGTCCACGCACACCAGCACGGCGGTCAGCGCCAGTGACAGCGCGAGCAGCGCCAGCACCAGGTGCCTGGACGCGCTCGTCCGCATGGAGTGCCAGCCGAGCGCGATGAAGGGCGCAAGCGGCAGGACCAGCGGGACGAGAAATCGCGCGGGCGCCGACATGCCGCCCCACCACATCCGGTACGCGCCGACCACGCAGGTGTACACCAGGGTCAGCCCCAGCACGACCGTGCCCACGCGCCACGCGCCGGCATGGGCCGCCCGCACGGCAGGACGCAGCGCGACAACGGCCACGGCCAGCACCGGCGCACTCGCGAGCAGACCGAACTGCTGATCGACGAGCAGTCCTGGGATCCCCGGTCCCAGATGCGCCACGGCCATCTGGGCGGAGCTCCCATAGGGCGCGGTGGGATCGGGCGTGCCATAGAGGAACCAGAACAAACCGAACCACGCCAGCGCCAGCAGCGCGGCGGGCGTCACGAAGATGGCCACTCCCATCACGTCGCGGCGGCGCACAAGCTGCAGGCAGGCCATGGCCCCGAGACCGATCGCGATGACGGCGTAGCGGGTATGCAGCCACGGCAACAGGCCGAGTGCGACCGCTGCACCGAAGAGCGAGACACGATGCGGCCAGGCGACCGCGCCCGTCGTATCCGCCAGCGCCAACTCGCTGGCCAGCAGCACCGACACGGCATACAACGCAAGTACGGACGCGGGAGCGTCAGGAAAGATGGCGGCGCCGTGCAGAAAGAAGGGCGCCGCGCCGAGCGTGGCGAGCACAGCCACCCAGCTGGCGTCGGCGGCGCGGGTCAGGCGCCAGGCGGTGACCCAGGCCAGCCACGCTCCGGCCATGGCGATCAACACCAGCGTCGCCACAGCGCCTCGGTATCCGGCCACCGCGAACCCAGGCACGAGCAGCGCCGGCAGCCCCGGTGCATGCACCGAGTAGATCGCGCCATCGGCGCCGCGTGCCAGGTAGCTGGGCGGCACGACCCCGAGGTGGTACGACGCGTAGTCGGCTCGCGCGTGGTTGTTCTCAATCGCGAGGTCGCCGTCGAGCCACAGGCTCTGCGTGATGACGAGGTAGTCCGGCTCGTCGCCGCGGGGATGCTGCGGCGCCGTGTGCCACGCCGCGGTACTGAGCAGCACGCCCGCCATCAGGGACGCCAGTGTCGGCGCCGTCCTCGGAGACACCAACGCAGTGCGCCACGGCCTGCCGAGCCGCGCCAATGCGTCACCGTAGACGTACGCAACGCTGGCCGCCCACCATGCGAGAGCGAGCGGCCCCGTCCAGGCGTACCATCCTGCCGGCAGTGGCAATGGCAGCCAGGGCAGTGCGACGGGAATGAGCAGGCAGAATGCGCTCCAGGAGCGGCGAGGCGACGCGGCGGCGGCGCGCTGCACCCAGGACAGCGCCAGCAGTGGCAGGAGCAGCGCCACCAGTGTGGGCAGGGGCGGCAGCAGACCGATCCGCGCCGGGGCGTGGAGGGACCGGACGGTGACCACCCCGGACGCCAGCCAGCCTGCGAGTGCGAGCGCCGCGGCGGTCATCAGCGGCACCAGAGCGCGCATCGGGCGGCATGCTACCATACGCCCTCATGCCGTCCGGACGCGCCGCGACATGGAGCGGCCGCCTGGTGCTGGGGATGCTCTTGGCCATCGCCATGACTTGGCCGATGGCCGGCAAGTTCACCCGCTCTGCCCGCCTCAATTTCGGCGATGGCGAATGGAGCGTGTGGAACGTGACCTGGGTGGCACACGCCCTCACCACCAACCCCGCCTTGCTGTTCCAGGCCAACATCTTCCACCCCGATCGCGACACGCTGGCCTACTCAGAAGCCAACATCGTCACGGGGGCGCTGGGCGTGCCCTTTCATCTCGCGACCGGCGGCAACCCCTACGCCACGCACAACGGCGCCATCATGACCGCGTTGGTGCTGGCGTTTGTGTTCGCGTGGGGCTTGGCCGAGACCCTTGGCGCGGCACCAGGCAGCGCCGCCGCTTTCGCGGTGGCGTTCACGTATTGTCCCTACCTCTTCGCCCGCACCGCACACATCCAGTTGATGATGACGTTCGGCCTGCCGCTCGCAATGCAGGCGTTTCATCGCGTTGTTGCCGGGCCGACGATCGGACGCGGCGTGTGGCTCGGGGCCACGCTCGCGATCCAGGCCCTGGCGTGTGCCTACTTCGGCATCTTCGCGGGGCTGACGGTGGGCCTCGGCACTCTCTATTACGGCTACAGGCGCGGGCTGTGGCGCCAGCGACCGTACTGGATCGCCATCAGCCTGGGCGCGATCGTCAGCGTTGGAGTCGTCGCGCCGTTCTTCGTGCCGTACATTCGCGTGCAGAAGCAGTTGGGCTTCACGCGCCTGCTCGAAGACGCCGCGATGTACTCGGCCGACTGGCAGGCCTGGCTCGCCTCGTCGGCGTGGGCGCACCGCTGGATGCTGCCGTGGCTGGAACGGTGGAACGAAGTGCTCTTCCCGGGGTTTCTGCTGACGGGCCTCGGCCTGGCGGGGCTGTGGTGCGGTCTCACGCAGGCCGGTCCTGAACCTCGCCTGCGGGCACCGGACTCCCCTCCCCTGAGTGCGGAGCGACGGCGCGAGACGACGGTGTTCTACGGACTGGTCGCGCTCATTGCGTTCTGGGCAAGCTTCGGACCGAAGGCAGGCCTGTACACCGCGCTCTACTACGCGGTGCCGGTGTTCACGTTCCTGCGCGCTCCAGGTCGGTTCGGCATCCTGGTGGTGCTGGCGCTGGGCGTGCTCGCACTGGTCGCCCTGCAGACATGGCTCGAGCGGCGGCCCGCCCGCGCTCGACTCGTCGCAGGCTCACTGGTCGCGCTGCTGCTGACGGCAGAGTACGCAACCGCGCCGATCCGCCTGGACGACGCCGCGCCGGTGCCGGAAGCGCATCGTCGGCTCGCCTCGTTGCCGCCTGGCGCAGTGGTGGAACTGCCGTTCTGGTACATGCGCAGCGACTTCCCGCGCCACGCACGCTACATGCTGCTGTCCACATACCACTGGCATCCGCTGGTCAACGGCTACAGCGACCACATCCCGCAGTGGTTCCGCGACGAGGTCGTCCGCATCAGCAGCTTTCCCACCGCCGAATCGCTGCAGATCGTGGTCGATCGCCACCATGCCAGGTACGTGACCTTCCATTCGCGCTACTACGACACTCGCAGCCGGCAACGGCTGCGAGAGCGGCTCGCAGAGTACCGGGAGTACGTGCGGCCCATCATCGACCAAGGCGACGTGTGGCTCTACGAGATCGTCGGGGCGCCGCGCTAGGGCTGTTCGTGCTGCTGGCGCTGGCGCACACGTGGCCACTGGTCACCGCGCCGGCGACCCTGTCGCGTACCGACAGCGCCGATGGCCTGCTCAACCAGTGGATTCTCGGCTGGGTGGCGCACGCGCTCACGACTGCGCCCCTTTCGCTGTTCCACGCCAACATCTTCTTCCCCGAGCCGCGGGCGTTGGCGTTCTCCGAGCACCTGGCGGTGCCGGCGATGTTCTCGGCGCCGGTCTTCTGGCTCGGCGGTTCGCCCGTGCTGGCCTACAACGTGACGCTCTGGATCGGCCTCGCGCTCACCGGCTGGACCACGTCGCTGGTACTCCACCGCTGGACCGGTGACTGGTACGCGGCACTTCTGGCTGGCAGCCTCGCCGCCTTCAATACCGACACGCTCACCCGCATGGCCCACATCCAGGCCATGCACCTCGAATTCCTGCCGCTCGCGATGCTGGCGCTGGACGACGTGCTGCGGCGCGGCACGCGTCGCGATGCGATGCGGCTCGGTGTGTGGGCCGCGCTGCAGATGCTCTGCTCGGGCTATCTCCTGGTGATGACGGCGATTGCGCTCGTCGTCGCGGGCCTGGCCCGGATCCGCGAGTGGACGGGGCACCACCTGCGGGCGCGCCTGCCGCTGCTGTCGGGCGCCGCGGCGCTGGCGGTCGTGCTGTGCGCGCCGTTCCTCTTCCAGTACTACCGGGTGCAGCACGACCAGGGGCTGACGCGCTCGGTGGACGAAGTGCGGATGTATTCCGGGGTGTGGCAGAACTTCCTCGCCACCGGCGCGCGGCTGCATTTCGAGACATGGAATGCGCCGTGGTTCCGGGCCGCCAACTCGCCGGCCTTCGCCGGTGTGCTGGCGTCTGCACTCGCCCTTGGGGCCATTGCCGCGGGCGTGGCCTGGCGCGACGCCCGGGCGCGCATGTGGCTAGCGATTGGCGTGACCGGCGCGGCACTGAGCTTCGGTCCAGCGCTGCCTGGCTACGGGTGGCTTTACGACGCGGTGCCGATCCTGCAGGGGATCCGCGCCGTGGCCCGCTTCTCCCTGCTGGCGTTGCTGGCGGTGGGCGTGCTGGCCGCGTTCGGACTGGCGGCGCTTCGGGCGCGTCTTGTCGCCGGCCGCCACGTGTGCCTGGCGCAGGTGGTCGGCCTCCTGGCCGTGCTGGGCGTCAACCTGGAGAATGCCAGGGCCCCCCTCGCCTTCGTGCGCTTCGGTGGCATCTCTCCGGTGTATGCCGCGCTCGCCGCAGACGACCGCGCCATCGTCGCGCATCTCCCGTTCCCGGAGCCTGGACGCGTGGCAGCCAACGCCGCCGCCGTCCATGCCTCGACGGCCCACTGGCGCCCACTGCTCAACGGCTACTCCGGATACACACCCAGGACCTACGTCGAGCACTACCTCGCCTTCCGCCACTTCCCCGACCCGTCGTCCATCGAGGCGCTCCGACACGCCGGCGTCACCCATATCGTCGTGGATGTCGGCCAGGTGCCTGAGGCTGTCGCAGCGCTGCACCAAATCGCCGACGTACGCCTGCTCGCCGCTGACACGCGTCTGCGCATCTATCGCATCGCCAACCATGCCGACACCTTCTCTCAAAGCCTCCCAATTCACCGAATCGGTCATTCGCGAGATGACGCGCGTGGCAATCGCCCACGGCGCCGTCAACCTGTCGCAGGGCTTTCCGGACTTCCCGGCGCCCGCTGAGGTGAAGGCCGCGGCAATGCGGGCGGTGGAACAGGACGTCAACCAATACGCGGTGACCTGGGGAGCGCCGGCGCTGCGTGATGCGATCGGCGGTCACATGCACCGGCACTACGGCGTCGCCATCGAGCCCGATCGACAGGTCACCGTCTGTTGTGGGTCCACCGAAGCGATGATGGCCACGCTGATGGCCACGGTGAACCCGGGCGACGAAGTGATCGTGTTCGAGCCGTATTACGAGAACTACGGCCCGGATGCGATCCTCTCGGGAGCCACGCCGCGCTACGTCCGGCTGCACGAACCGGACTGGTCCATCGACCCCGACCAGCTGCGCGCCGCGGTGACCGCGAGGACGCGCGCGATCATTCTCAACTCGCCCCACAACCCGACGGGCAAGGTGTTCACGCGGGCCGAACTCGAACTCGTCGCGGCGCTGTGCCTCGAGCACGACCTGCTGGCGATCACCGACGAAATCTACGAGTTCATCGTGTATGGCGAGGCGCAGCACGTGCCGCTGTGCACGCTGCCGGGCATGGCCGACCGGACCGTGACGATCAGCAGCCTCTCCAAGTCGTTCAGCGTCACGGGCTGGCGCGTCGGCTGGGCGATTGCCCCAGCCCACCTGGCCGGGGCCATTCGCAAGGTGCACGACTTCCTGACGGTGGGCGCGCCGGCGCCGCTGCAGGAGGCCGCGGCCTTCGCCCTGCGCATGCCCGACGCGTACTTCGCGTCGCTGGCGACGCACTACGACGTGCGACGGCAGCGGTGTGTCTCGATGCTCGAACGCTGCGGCTTCGCACCCCGCACGCCAGCGGGTGCGTACTACGTGATGACCGACATCGCCGAGCCTCTGGCCCGCGCGCGCCGACGCGGCCTCACGCCGCCCGACGCCGACGACCTCAGCGCGGCGCGGTGGCTGGCGGCGGAGGTGGGGGTGGCGGCGGTGCCGGGGAGCAGCTTCTATAGCGGCGGCACGGGCGGACGCACCTGCCTGAGGTTTTGCTTCTGCAAGAAAGAAGAGACGCTGGCCGCGGCCGAGGCGCGGCTACTGGCCGTCTTCGCCTAGTCTGGATCTCCAGAGCCGTGTGAAGACAGGGGCCGCTCCCCGAGCGGCCGGCCCGTTTCCTTCTGTACCCAGAAGTGAGCCAGCAACGGCAGCAGCAGCACCTGCGCCAGCGCGGCGGCCAGTCCGGGCACCATCGCGGCCTGCAGATACACGGGCAGTGCTGTGGTGATCGCGCCGGTGAAGACCATCACGGCGAGAAACACCACCCGTCCGCCGATCACCGCGGCGAGGGCGGCCTGCAGGCGTCCGCGCTGCAGTACCTGCACGAAATATCCGGCGATGAAGCCGTAGGCGGCCAGTTCCAGCGTCATGGACGGCAGCACCGCCGGCCTCGGCATGCCCGCGATCATGTAGCTCACGATGGGCGACGCGGCGCCAATCACGGCGCCCGAGCGCCAGCCGTAGACCAGGCCCGCCAGAATTGCCGGCCAGTGCATCGGCAGCAGTTGCCGCACCGGCAGGCCGAGCGCATGGATGGCAGCCGGCAGGAGCCAGGCTGCGCAGAGCACGAGGGCGAACTGGATCGTCAGCGCACGGGGCTGGAGGGCGGGCAGCGTCCACGCGGGCGCATTGGCGGAAAGGGTCTGAGCCACGCCCCGAATTCTACTCCGCCAGAACGTCCTTGTAGAGACGGCGGTAGTCCACGGCGGTGCCGAGGATCTTCTTCACGTACATCTGTGTTTCGGGAAACGGGATGTCGTCGATGAACTCGGCCTGCTCGAGTGCCCCGCGCTCGGCCTTCCATCGGATCACCCGGCCGCTGCCGGCGTTGTAGCCGGCAAGGGCGTACGGCACGCCGCCCAGATTGCGCACGAGGCCGGCGAAGTAGCGGGTCCCCAGGCGCACGTTGGTCTCCGGATCGGTCAGCATCTGCGTACGGAATTTCGGCACGCCTTCGGCCCGCGCCAGCTGACGGCCCGTCGAAGGCAGGATCTGCATGAGCCCCCAGGCGTCGGCCGGCGAGCGGACGTCGGCCACGTAGGAGGACTCCTGGCCGATCAGCGCCGCGACGATGAACGGGTCGAGATCGTGCTGCGAGGCGTAACGCTTGATCAGCCGCACGTACTCCAGCGGGAAGATCACTTCCTGGATCTCGCGCGGCAGTGCATCGCCCTCCACCGACAGGTACTGCGGGTACGCCTGGCGCATCGTGTTGATGGCCGGCCGGATCTCGCCCTGCTGTCGATACACCCAGGCCAGGGTCGCGTCCAGCTGTGGTGTCCTGCCGTGCGCGCGTTGTGCGTACTTCATCTCGGCGACGGCCTCGTCGAACATGCCGGCCGAGACGAGCCAGGTAATGAGCGACGCCGTCGGCGGCGGGCCGCTGGCCGCGATCGAGGCCTCGGGCTCGTCGGCGCGGAGCACGGTGGCCTGGTCGGGCAACCCGTCGCGACCGTCGCCATCGGCGTTGGTCGAGGCGAGGGCGGGAGCGCCGCCGGTGCGATCGGTGGGCACCGCTGCGCCGAGGCGCCGCAGGGCGTCCGCGGCGATACGGCCGTAGTAGGAGTGCAGATAGTCAACGGTCGCCAGCGTCAGCACCTGTGTGGCACCGGCGATGTCGCGCTGCTGCTCGCGGGCCCGCCCGGCCCAGTAGAGCCACGCCGGCCGGGTGTTGGCCCGGGGGATCGTCAAGGCGGCGAGTTCGAATACCCGCACGGTCTCGGCGAAGCGGTCGGCACGATAGCTGGCCCACCCATACTTCCAGGCGGCGCGTTCGGCGTAGCGGCCCGACGGGTTGCGATCGAAGAGCTGACGGAACGTCGCAACGGCGTCGGTGTCGGCACCCACCTTCACCAGGTGCGTGCCGTACTCGTTGAGGGCACGCTCCAGCCAGGGATCGGCGGGTCCACCGGGGGGAGTGGCGGCAACGGTCGCCATCGTCTGCCGATACTCGTCGCCCTGTCCCTGATCGCGCCGCGCCGTGGCGAGCAGGTACTGCGCTTCGCCCGCGCCGACCCGTCGCGCGGCGAGGTCGGTGAGGGTGGTCAGCACGGTGCCGCAGCGGCGCTGCGCACACGCGGCCTGCGCGAGGCGAAGCTGCAATCGGTCGCGACGGGTCTGTGCCTCCGCGGCGTCGGGGCTGGCGGGCAGCAGCGCCTCGAGCTGCCGCAACGCCGCCTCGGCATCAGCGGGGCGGCCGGCGGCAAGCAGCGCTTCGGCGCGCGTCAGGTCGTGCGGGAATGCGTCTGGCGTGCCCACGGCGGCACTCTGCAGCGTGGTTTCGGCCTGGCGCAGTGCCAGCGGCGCGAGCGCACTGGTCGGGAACTCGTAGTACAGCCGCAACCACAGGCGCGCCGCATCCTGCGGCCGGCCGGCCGCGCGCGTGGCGGTGGCCCACTGGTCGAGGGTCACGTCGCGGCTGTTGGTCAGGCCTGGGTAGAGCTCTTCGAGCAGTGCCGCGGCGCCGGCGGCATCGTCCAGGCTCAAGGCGGCCTCCGCTTCAGCCGAGAGGGCCAGCTGGCGCAGGCGGCCGGCACTCAGCGAGCGGCGCAACGTGGACAGGCGCGCACGCGCCGGTTGTGGGCGCCGCTGCCGCAAATCCACGAGTGCGCGGTAGTACTCGACCAACGGCTCGAGTGGCGTGCCGTCGAGGCGCGCCGCCGGCAACGCCAGGGCGGCCTGTTCGTAGCGGTTGGCGCGAATGGCGTCGGCGGCCGCACGCAGGGCCTTCACCGCCGGCAGCTGCGAGACGCGCTGCCGCTCGAGCGCGCCCGGCACCAGCCAGGCATCCTGGATGCGGGACGGCACCGGGGGATGGAACGTCGGTGTGAGTTGCGTGGCCCTTGAGGCGTAGGAGAGGCGTGGCGTCCACGTGCCACCGACCAGACCTGCGGCCCCAAGCGCAGCCAACCCGGCGGCAGCCAGCCAGGCGCCCCGTCGTCGGAAGCCGGGAGAGCGGGGCGGTGCGGGAGTAGGCATCACGTGGGTGTGGTCAACAGGTAGGGGCGCCTCCCCGAGGCGCCCTGAGGGCGTACGACAGGCTAACAGGTACGACCGTGCGGCGCAGACCAAAGCCTGGCCACGGCGCCTTGCGCTCCCGATGCCGCGTGCGGCCCGGCCCGCTACGACCCCGTGCGGAGCAGCGTCGCGTCGCCGTTGGCGAGAGTCCGGACCAGTTCTTCGTCAAACAGGGCGTCCCGCCCGGGCAGTGCATCCGACACGCGGTGGAAGTACTCACGACGGGCGCGGGCGATGTCGTCGCCGAGCCGTGTGCCGAGGTCGCCGTGCTGGCGGCCTTCGATCACGTCGGCTTCACGGTTCAGACGAATCTCGGAGACCAGCAGCCGGGCCACGCGGCGGGCCTGTTCGACGGCGTCGCCCATCGAGGTCTCGAGCGTCGGGCGTTGCACCATGCGGAGGTTGGCCGGCATCGGCACGACCACGGCGGGGCGCTGCGTGCGGGCGTAGCCGGCGGCGCGCATCGCGGTCAATGTCTCGAGGCACCGTGCGGCGTGGCGAGCGAGGATCTCGACCGCGTCGGTCCAGCCGGGCGCAAGCCGTTGGTCGCCGCCGGCGCCGTCGGCGTAGACCAGGGCTGCCGACTGGCCGCCGATGGCCACGGGCACGGCAAGTCCCTGCTGACCGGCTGGCAGCAGCGCCAATCCGAGCACCGGGGTCTCGTCGCCGGTGCCGTCAATCAGTGCGGGCGCGGCGCCGTCCAGGACCGCCTGCAGGTCTTCATGGTCGGGCAGGTGGAGATCAGTCCCGAGGCCGGGCGCGTCGGCCGCAAAGCCGCTCCGACGCCACACGCGGGCGCGGTCGTCCTGGAACACGAGGACGGCGCTGCGAGGGGCCTGCGACCGCAGGCCCTGGCTCAGGGCGTCGAGCACTTCGCTCAGGCTCGTGGCCTCGTCCATGCCGCTCACCGCGTGCGCCAGTGCCTGCACGTGCGTGGCGAGGTCGTCGGTGGCCACCTTCGTGGACTCGGCCAGGGCGGCGGCTTTGCCCTGCTCGTGTCGCAGCTCGGCATGCCGCATCGCCTCGACCAGTGCGCGTTCCGCGTCAGCCAGGGTGGCGTCGGTCTGTTCACGCAATTGGGCGAGCTCGGCGCGATGGGCATCGCGATCGGCTCGGGTCTGCGCGTTCATGCTGGCCAGGTGCGCGCTGCCCTCGTCCAGCGCAGCGCGCAGGGTGGCGATCTCCTGAGCCAGTCGCGCGGTGGCCTGGGCGTGGGCGGCGTCCGAGTCGGCGCTGGCGGTGGCGGCAGCGGCGCGCAACTCGTCGGACAGGCCGGCGAGCCGGGCACGAAAATCTTCGTCCAGGCGACTGACTGCCGCGGTAGCGGCCTCGGTAATGCGGGATTCGAGCGACATGTGCGTCCTGGGTAGGCGATCGTTGTGCCACGCGCAAACTGGCGGGCTACGCGGGGATTATGCGAGGCCCGTACCACCTCGTCAAGGCAGCAAACACGGAGTGAATTGGCGTAAATCGGCCTTGCGGCTAGGCCGTGCCGGCGCGTACACTGTCACTATCGTCGTCTGGCCGTCACTCGCGCCATGGCTGTAACAGGCATGGCGGGCAGGGTCGGGCGGGTCGGCGGGCAGTCGCGGGGGAATCTCCGCGGCGGCATCTCCAGGGGGGCGTCACGGCTTCGACGGAGGTGTGGAACCGTGGGATGCGTGCCGAGGACTCCAATTCCCTCGTTAATCCGTTGGAAAAAAAATGTAACTGCGGAACCGCAGCTTGCACTCGCCGCTTAATTAACGGCGACGCGTCTCCCCAGAGCGCCCTCGACCGGGGATGACGCGCCATTTAGAGGGCTGGCCTCCACGTGGCGTCTCGGCGTGTGGGGGCGAGACATACCGGGACTGGCTGCCAGGTTTTTCTCGTCGCTTTTTGAGCCTGGTGGTGAGATTTCAAGAGCGGACACGCACGTAGATTTCTGCGGGGATGCGCCCTCGGACGCGGGTTCGACTCCCGCCGCCTCCACCATTTTTGCTTAGGTTTTCCTCAAATTCAGCGCTCTTTTCCCGCCGCCTCCGCCAATACTCCACGGGCGGACGCGGTCGTCTCTCCAGTGACGGCTCCCGGACCGTCGAGGAGCCGGATGGCGGCGTCGAGCGCGGCCGGGGCGTTGGTGCACGGCTGCTTGGCCCCGTTCGGTTGGCGGTCGTGGGCGCACTGGGTGTGGCTGCAGTCCCGCGGCATGATCGGGGCATGAAGTCGAGAGTCCATCCGACCTACAAGACGCGGTATCGGGTGGGGAATTGGCGGGCGTACGAGCTCGCCCTCGTCCAACGGGGCGACGTGACGCTGTGGCTCTCCCCAGGCGCCAGGGCGGCTTGGGCCGCTCCGCCATCCGGTCGACCGGGCGGGCAGCCGCGGTTCTCCAATCTGGCTATCGAGGCGGCGCTCACACTTCGGCTCGTCTTCCGCTTGCCCTTGCGCCAGACCGAGGGCTTCGTCCGGTCGATCCTGGCCATGCTAGGTGCGGGTCTCGACGCCCCGGACCACACGACGCTCTCGCGTAGGAGTCAGGGCTTGGATGCCGGGTTGCACGCCGTCCCGGCCCACGAACCGCTGCATCTCATCATCGACAGTACGGGACTGTCCATCGTGGGCGAAGGCGAATGGGCCACCGCGAAACACGGGGGCCGTGGCGCGCGGGGCTGGAAGAAGCTCCATCTCGGTGTCGACCGCTCCGGCGTGATCGTCGCGCATGCGCTGACCGAGGCGACCGTCGACGATGCGGCCGTGGGCATCGAACTGATCGATGCTGCGCCCGGCGACGTCGCCAGCGTCACGGGGGATGGCGCCTACGACACGGTGGGGTTCTACGAGGCCGCGGGTGCGCGGCACGCCAGGGTCGTCGTGCCGCCGGCGCGCACGGCCAAGGTGTCTCGACGCAGACCACGCTCGAGTGGGCGCGATCGCACGATCGCCGACGTGGAAGCGCTCGGGCGGCGCGCATGGAAGAAGACCTCGGGCTACCATCGGCAGGCGCGTGTGGAGAACGCCTTCTTTCGGTACAAGACCATCATCGGGGCCGGCCTTCGCGCGCGGAGTCGAGACGGTCGCAGGGTCGAGGCGCGATTGGCGTGCTGCGTCCTGAATCGGATGACCGAGTTGGGTAGACCCGAGTCGTCCGCGATCAGTCGGTGACGAGGTCTTGGGTTGGGCGGCTACGCGTCCAGGTCGAGCCACGCACCAACGCCCCTTTTGGCCCCGATGTCCCTGACGTTGCGTAAGCGGCGTCGCGTGGTACCGTGACGCCATAACGCTGCCGAGGTGGCTGACCTGTGTGGGCCGGCGCCACCTGTCGTGAATGAAGCGCGCCTCGTGCTCGGTAGCCTCCGGTGCTATCGAAATGTGTCGGCGCATGCGAGCCGCGCGCCGCGCACGCGAAGGCCGGTTCGACGTTCAGGGAGTCGGGTCGATGGACCAGCGCGACGTGCTTCTCCGTTTGATCGATGACGTCTACGCCGCGCCGGGAACCGACGCTGGCTGGGACGTGTTCCTGCGGAACGTATGTGAGGCGTTGCACGGCAGCGGCGCGAACCTGGTGGCGCACAACCTCCTGAACCCGGAGGCGCAGATTCTGCTGACCGTCGGCCTCGACCCCGCGGCGGGCCAGGCCTACGCGTCGCATTGGGGTCGCTTCGACCCGTGGGCCTACAGCGCCGGCACCCGCCAGTTGGTGGCCGGACAAGTCGCGTCCGGCGAACAACTGGTCCCACAGGCAGACCTGAGGCGCACGCCGTTCTACCACGAGTTCGGGCTGCCCTTCGATGTCACGCGCTGCCTCGCGGCGATGGTCGAACACGAATCTGGCGGCCTGTCGTGCCTCACCGTGGATCGCGGGGAGCTCGGGCGGCCGTTCGACGCTGCCGACGCCGCACTCGTGGCGGCCCTGCTCCCCCACCTGCGCCGGTCAGTCCACCTGCATCGACGGCTGGTGGCCGCAGACGTCAAGGTGACGGCCTCTGCCGCGGCGCTCGACAGTGCATCGCAGGGCGTCATCTTCCTGTCGGCACGGGGACACCTGAACTTTGCGAATCGCAGTGCCGAGGCGCTGCTGCGGTCGGGTGACGGACTGTCGTGTCAGGACGGGCGGCTTCGGGGAACCACGGGCGCGGACACCGCGAGGTTGCAGCACTCCATCGCCCAAGCGACCGCAGTGGGAGGAACGGCAGAGCGGGCGCGCGGCGCGGTTATCTTCCTTGCGCGAAGGGCCGGTCGTCGGTCGCTCGTCGCGACCGTGAGCCCGGTCCCACACCACGCGTCGTTCCTGTCGGCACACGCGCCGGCCGTCATGCTCCTCGTGACCGATCCTGAGGTCGGGCCCTGCGTGGACGAGCGAGTACTGGTCGGCCTCTTTGGCCTGACCGCCGCCGAAGCGCGACTGGCCTGCCTGCTCGCGAGCGGCCATGACCTCGATCAAGCGGCCGCCGCGCTGCGCGTGACGCTCGGCACGCTGCGCACACGCCTGAAGTCAGTCTTCTTCAAGACAAACACGCATCGTCAGGCGGACCTGGTGCGAGTGCTGTTGGCAACCGCGACCAGCACTGGCGTCTAGCACGCCGACGCAGGTCGCGGCAGGAATGCTCCGGAGGTGTGTGTCTGACATGGTCACGGTCGCTCCGTGATTGCAGAGACACGTGTTCACAGTACTTATGGTCCGACAGGCCACGATGCCTCAACAGCCGAACCTGCGCATCCGTGACCATCGGTCAGGCTGACACGGCCGGCTGGCTGGCCCGAAGCGGCAGATCTAATCGTCGCTACCCGACAGATCTCCTAATTGTCGCCGCGCAGACCCGATTCCGAACGCGCACTCGGCATCACGTAAAGCGGCTCCCCGCACAAGCAGGCGCGCCCTGCAAGGCCGCTTGACGTCCAGCTCACTATCGGCGTCGGAGAACAGCGCACTGGCACGTCGCACACGGTCACGCTCCGCCTCGTACGTCCGAGCAGACTGGGGCACGTACGAAAAGCCGAAGGCGCCGGTGCAGTACCCATGGCTGACGACCTCAAGCGCGTCCAGGTCCCCGGTGCGGGCGCACCCGGCCTTTCGCCGCTCGCTTCGAGCAGTCGTCGACCGACCATGGGGTTTGCGCCGCCCCCTTGCCAAGAGCCAACATCAGCCCGTACTCGAAGCACCCGCGCAAGTCACCGGCTTCAGCCGCGCGCCGGTACCGGCGCCGCGCCCGGGCCAGCTGCGGGGGCGTCCCATCGCACAAGGCGCAGCAAGATTGCTCCGCCAGAGCGGAAGCTTGGATCGCCAGGCGCGGCGCTGCGCGAAGTGGACAGTGTGCGTGTCCAAGATTCGAATGATGTCGCGTCCGCTCTG
>JBKJQW010000042.1:0-11406 GCA_046593715.1 Luteitalea sp. | reverse complement strand
CGATACGGCGTTTCGCCGTTTGGTGAAGCGGCAGGGTGGCTGTGGCCTGGTTGTCACCGAGATGGTGAGTTCGGAAGGGTTGGTGCGCGGCATCGATCGCACGCTCGAGTACGCCGAGTACACCGAGGAGGAACGTCCGGTGTCGATCCAGATCTTCGGCGGGGATCCCGCCAAGATGGCCGACGCCGCGCGTATCGTCGAGGGCATGGGTGCCGACATCGTCGACATCAACATGGGCTGCCCCGTGCCGAAGATCTCCAAGCACAACGCCGGCTGCACGCTGATGCGCGACCCGCGTCACGCGGCCTCGATCGTCGAGGCCATGGCGAGGGCTGTGCGTATTCCGGTGACGGTGAAGATGCGTGCCGGGTGGAACGACGATGAGATCAACGCCCCGGTGCTGGCGCGGATGGTGCAGGATGCCGGCGCCGCGGCGGTCACGGTGCACGGACGCACCGCCAAGCAGGCCTATTCCGGCAGCTCGGACTGGTCGCTGATCGCCCACGTCGCCACCCAGGTGTCCATTCCGGTGTTCGGCAGCGGAGATTGCATCGAACCGGAACACGTCATCGATCGCTTGCGCTCGGGACCCGAAGGGGTGCTGGTCGGGCGAGGTGTGCTGCGCAATCCATGGATCCTGGCCCAGGCCGCCGATCTTGCGGCCGGCCGCGCCCCGAGAGTCGTGACCATGCGCGACCGCGGGCAGTTCCTGCTCGACTATGTCGAGCTGTTGATGAACGAGCGGGTCGGTGAGGTCGAGGGCTTCCGCCACACGGCGCCCCTCGATGCCGACGCCGCGGCCGAGCAGGCTGCCGCGATCGGACTGCGCGCGCCAGCGCGTGGGCGTGAGCGCTGGGTGGTCAACAAGCTGCGTGCCCTCAACGCGTGGTACTCGAAGGGATACGAGGGCGGCTCGAATTTTCGCACCGCCATCAACCACGCTGAGTCGGTCGGGCACGTCCGCGAGCTGATCGCGGAGTTCTTCTTCCGCTAAGCGGCACGCGAAAAGAAATTCAGAATTATTAAATTCAGAATGCAGGGCGGGTCCGCCCGCGGTGCATCTGCCGCCGCAGGCACCCGGGCCTGTGAGCACCGCCGCGCACGAGTGCGACCACCGCGACGCTAGCCGGCGACGTCGCTGGTCGTGTAGTCGTAGATCAACGCCGCCTCCGCGGCAGCGTTGAAGCGCCTGCCCAGCTCTCGGTGCAGGGGATGGGCGAGATAGCTGCGCAACCCCGCTTCATCGTCGAACTCCAGCAGCGCCATCCACGGAAACGACGGCATCCCCTTCATCACGTAAGCGACCGGCTCCACGAGATGCGTGCCCATGCGGAAGCCGCGGACCGACGGGATCTCGCGTGCGGCGACCCGCATGGCCTCGAGCAGGCCATCGCGGTCCTCGTCGCTGAGGTCCGGTCGCGGGCGAAACAGCACGACGTGCAGGGTCATACGCAGCCAATTCGCAATTCAGAAATTCAGTCGTCGCTCTTCTTCCGCTTGCGATCGGCAGGAGGCACTTCGCCGGCGCGCCAGGTGCGCGTCTGCTTGGCCGGAGCAGGTCGGTCGCCCGTGGGTCGCGCGGGCCGATCTGCGCGCCAGTCATCGCGTGGAGCGCTGCTGCGCGGTGCGTCCGAGCGAGGCTTCCACGCCGGGCGGTCACCCGCAGGTCGGTCGCCCCTGGGCTTCCATCCGGGCCGATCCCCTGACGGCCGATCGCCGCTGGGCCGATCCCCGCCCGGCCGATCGCCACCCGGCCGATCACCCCGGGGTGTCCACGCCGGGCGGTCGCCCGCAGGTCGGTCGCTCCTGGGCTTCCACCCGGGCCGATCCCCTGACGGCCGGTCGCCGCCCGGCCGATCGCCGCCCGGCCGATCACCCCGCGGTGTCCACGCCGGCCGATCGCCCGAGGGCCGGTCACTCTTCGGTTTCCACGCCGGACGCCCCTCGGAACTCGCTCCGTCCGCACGCGGCTTCCACGCCGGGCGGTCGCCCGCCGGTCGGTCGCTCCTGGGCTTCCACCCGGGGCGGTCCCCGGAGGGCCGGTCGCCGCTGGGCCGATCACCCCGCGGTGTCCACGCCGGCCGATCGCCCGCGGGCCGGTCGCCTTTCGGCTTCCACGCCGGACGTCCCTCGGAACTCGGCCCGTCCGCGCGCGGCTTCCACGCGGGCCGGTCTCCCGCAGGTCGATCCTCACGCGGCTTCCACGCCGGCCGGTCGCTTCTCGGCTTCCACGCCGGGCGGCCTTCTGCACTGGGTGGCCCGTCGGAAGGCGGCCTGCCCTCCGCACTCGCCGGTCTGTCCGCACTCGCCGGTCTGCGGCCCGGGTTGAACGGCTTTTCGCCCTTCATCCACGGCCCGCGTCCTTCGGCGGCTTGCGCGGCCCAGCGCGAGCGCTTCACGTCGCGAGGCACCTTGTACTGGTCGCGCGGGTCCTTGTGCTCGCCGCCCGGCCGCCACGCGCCGCCGCGGCTCGGCGGCTTGGTGACGTCCATCGCCTCGCCGGGCGTCTCCCAGAGGCGACCCCGCTGGAACCACTTGATGAGCGCACTCGGGTGCTGCCGTTGCAGCTGCGTCAGCGTCGGCAGCAGGTCCTCGCGTACCGGCGCGCGGAAAGCCGTCGGCTGATCGTCGACGATGATGGTCCAGAAGGCGCCGCGTGCCATGGGAAACCTCGTTCTCGGAAGTCGGAAAGGGGATGCAGGCGCGCCACGGCCGCCCCCATCCCGCACGTCCGTCTTCATTCTGAATTCGAAAATTCTAAATTGTTACTGTAGCCCGTCTGCAAGGCCAAGCCGCTCCAGCCGCTTGATCTTTTCAACGAGCGTGGTTCGCTTCACACCCAGCAGGTCAGCCGCACGGCTGCGATTCTGCTCCGTGCGCGACAATGCCTGGGCGATGTACACCTGTTCGACCGCGGCCAACTCGCGCTCGAGGTCGAGCCCCTGCTCGGGCAGCGCGAACAGGGCGCCGCGTTCGTCCGGCCGGTCACCCCGCACCTCGGGGGCCAGCACGCTGACGTCAATCTGCGACCGCCCCGGACTCAGCGCGAGCGAGCGCTCCACGGTGTTCTCGAGCTGGCGGATATTGCCAGGCCAGTCGTACGCCATCAGTCGCCGCATCGCTTCCTGCGAGAACGTCACGTCGGTGCGCACCGGCATTGACTGCGCCCCGAGCCGCTGGAGCATGTCGCGCACCAGCAACGGCACGTCGTCTCGCCGGTCCCGCAGGGGCGGCAGTTGTACCGGGATCACGTTGAGCCGGTAGAACAGGTCCTCACGAAAACTCCCCTGCCGCACCATCACGTCGAGGTTGGCGTTGGTGGCCGCCAGCACCCGGACGTCGATCTTGATCGGCCGCGCCTCGCCGATGCGCTCCACTTCGCGTTCCTGCAGGGCCCGCAACAGCTTGGCCTGCAGCGGCAACGGCATCGTCCCGATCTCGTCGAGAAACAGCGTGCCCCGATGGGCCAGCTCGAATCGTCCGGGGCGGCTGGCGACCGCGCCCGTGAACGCTCCCTTGACGTGCCCGAACAGCTCGGCCTCGAGCAGCGACTCCGGGATGGCACTGCAGTTGAGCGCCACGAATCTCTCACCCGCCCGGGGACTGATCTGATGGATGGCCCGGGCCACCAGCTCCTTGCCGGTCCCGGTCTCGCCGAGGATCAGGATGGTGCTGTTTGTCGGCGCCACCGTTTCGACAATCTTGAACACCTCCTGCATCGCCGCACTGCGGCCCACCAGCTGAGCCAGGCGGTATCGCTCGCGCAGCTGCTCGCGCAGGTAGGTGTTCTCCGCCTGGAGTCGCTTCCGCTCGAGCGCCCGTCCGAGCGCCAGGTCCAACTCGGCCAGCTGGAACGGCTTGGTCACGAAATCCGCTGCGCCTTGCCGGATGGCCTCCACCGCCGCCCGGATCGAGCCGTGCCCGGTGACCACGATGACCAGGATCTCGGGGTAGCGGGCCCGCGCCGCTTCCAGCACGACGGTGCCTTCGCCGTCAGGGAGTCGGAGGTCGGTCAGCACCACGTCGAAGGCAAACCCCTCGAGATGGTCGAGCGCCTCGGCCACCGTCGAAGCCTCCGTGACCACGAAGCCCGTCCCTGACAGGTACTCGGCCACCCCTCGACGGAACGCCCCTTCGTCATCTACCAGCAGCAAAGGGCGCACGGGCTGACTCATGTCCGCCAATATATTGACACGGTACGAAATAATTCAAAATTCCACCCTGCATTCCCAATTCTGGAATTTCTGAATTCTTCCTACAGGTGTCGCGCCAGGCGCCCGATACCTCCTCTCGGTACCGCCCCCATGACTGACCTTGGCCCGCTGGCCGAACTCTTCCACCGCCTCAACAACCACCTGGGCATCGTCTTGGTCAACGCGGAGTTGATCGAGGCCCGCTGTCCCGATGCCGGCACCCGCACCCGCGCCGCCGACGTGGTGCAAGCCGCCGTCAGTGCCCTCGACGCGGTCAAGGAGATCCGTCGGACCCTGCCCGAGGGGCTGATCGACTCGCGCTGAAGCGTCAATATTTCCGTCTGGCCCCACTCAAATCGTCAATTTTTTGGCGACACGGCACCGGCAGCAGTTGACCGGCCGGATTTCCAGACGCGCATAATTCCTTGTAAGTAATTGTAAAAGATAAATTTACCGTCTTTTAGCAATTGTAATTGCTCTTCCGTCATCTCCTTGGCACCAACGTTGCTCTAAGGATCGCCGGCACCGGGTGCAAGCCCGGTCCCGCCGACCCCAGCCGGCGCGTGAGTGACAGGAGAACGACGTGTTGCAGCCCCTTCGTGAAGACCAGCAGAGTCGCGTGATTGCCAGCCGGACGTTCGTGGAGGCGCTCGCGCGTCGCATGGCGGCCTCGATGCCCTCCGGCGTGGATGTGGGCGATCTGGTGCAGGACGGGATGATTGGCCTCATCGACGCGGTGCATCGCTTCGACGAGGAGCGGGGCATCCGCTTCGAGACGTTTGCCGAGCGCCGCGTCCGAGGCGCGATGATCGACGCGCTTCGACGCGACGCCTGGCCGCGCGGCGTGCGTCGCATCCGTCGCCAACTCGAGGCCGCACGCGAAGTCCTGCGGGTGACGACCGGCGGCGAACCCTCGCTGGCCGATCTGGCCGCGCACCTTGGCACTGACGAGGAACGCCTCGGCAGGACGATCGTTCGCATCAGCACCATCGAGGCCACGTCGGCCGCCGCGGGCGGCGACAGCGAGGACGCCAACCTGCCGCCAGGCTGCGTGCCCTCAGCGCAGCCCTCGCCCGACGAGCGCTACGTGACGCGCGAGCGCCGCGAGCGGCTGCGGGCGGCGATGGCCCGGCTGCAGCCTCGCGACCGTCGCCTCCTCTCGCTCTATTACTTCCAGGACGCGACGATGAAGCAGATCGGACAGGCGCTCGGCGTCAATGAATCGCGGATTTCGCAGCTGCACGCCCGCGCCCTGACCCGACTCAAGGACGCCCTGTCTGCATGCGGGTACGGCGACGGCTCGTCGCGCATCGCCGCCGCGCTCGTTGACCTGCAGCAGGCGCGAACCCTGCGAGCGGTGGCCCCCGACGCCATCCTCGATGCCGCCACGCCAAGGGGCAAGCTGCTGGCTTACCCGACGACCGCGCGGACGACACGCAGCAGCTCGGCGAGCCGGAAGGGCTTGGCCAGCCAGGGACAGCCGCTGTCGTCGAGGAATCGTGCGGCCTCGGTCCCGGTCACGTCTCCGGTCACAAAGATCACGCGTCGCGCCTGAGGCGGCGAGAACTCCGCCATGGCCCGGTAGAACGCCGGGCCATCCACCCGTGGCATGCGCAGGTCGCAGATGACCGCGTCGTAGGTCTGCGCGCGTGCCCGGGCCAGCGCTTCCTCGCCGTCGCTGGCAATGGTCACCTCGAACCCCGCGTCGCGCAGCGTGTCGGCCACCGCGTCGGCCAGCGCCGGTTCGTCGTCGGCCAGCAGCACGCGCAGGCCAAGTCCGAACTGATCGGACGTGTCAGCGATCGGCGCGGTGGTGGCGCGCGCGGCCTGCACCGTCGCACCGGCGGCCGGCAGGACGATCGCAAACCGCGCCCCCTCTCCGGGAGTCGAGCTCACCTCGATATGCCCTCCGTGTTCAGCCACGATGGCCTGGGCGACGGCCAGGCCCAGGCCGGTGCCCTCGCCGACGTCCTTGGTCGTAAAAAACGGGTCGAAGATGCGGCCCACCACCTCCGCGCTCATCCCCGGCCCGTCGTCCTGCACCTCGATCCGCACGCTGTCGGTGCTCTCAGCGGTCGTCGAGAGCCGCACGTGACCGCCGCCGTCGGCGCGCATCAGCGCGTGTTCGGCATTGATCAGCAGGTTCAGCACCACCTGTTGCAGCTGGTGCGGATCGGCAAACACGTCGGGCAGGTCCGGCGCCAGCGTGGTCGTCACGCGGATGCCGGCGCGTTGGAGATCGGCTTCCCGCAGGCGGACGGTCTCGGCCACTACGTCGTTGACCGGCACCATCAGCCGGGTGGTGTGGCGTTTGCGCGCAAAGCTCAGAAGCTGGCGGGCAATGCGCGCGGCGCGTTCGGCTTCCTTGTGCAGGGTGACCAGCCCGGCGGCCAGGGGCGTGCGTGCGCCTTGCAGGCGGAGCCGTTCGGCAAGCGCCAGGATGGCACCGAGCGGGTTGTTCAGCTCGTGCGCCACCCCCGACATCGTCTGGCCGAGCGCGGCCATCTTTTCCGATTGCAGTAGCTGCTGGTAGAGATCGCGCGACTGCTCCTCGCGCCGGCGACGTTCCCCGACGTCGCGAACCAGCAGGAACAGGTGGAGACGGCCGACGGTGGCGTCGCGACTCCCCGGCACGCCAGACACTTCCACGTAGGCGATGGTGCCATCGGCCCGGCGCAGGCGGGCCGGCACGTCGGTGACCGGCGCAGACTCACGCAGCGCCGCCACGAGCCGATTGCGCTCCTCGAGGTCTACCCAGGTGCTGTCGGCGAGCAGGTCGGGGGGCGTGCCACTGGCCCCACGCAGCAGCTGACGCAGCGCCGGATTGACGGTCAGCGTTCGGGCAGATCCCTCGTCATCGAGGGTGGCCACCGCGAGGCCGACAGGCAGCGCGGTGATCAGTGCCAGCCACGGCTGTTCGCCTGAGGGGTGACCGTCCGTTTCGATCAGTGCGGTCATGAGCGCGGGCCACTCTAGCATGTGGTCCTCTCGCGCATGCCCGGGGGAGGAGCCTCCCCGCCGCAGGCTGGTGCCAGGCAGGCTGGACCCCGCTCCGGTTGCAGGACCACAGAGGTCACATGGAGAAGTGCATGCGTACTGTCCTTCGTTCGATCGTTGCCGTTGGTGCCGTCGCCCTGGCCGTTGTCACGACTCCCGCGGTCGCGTCGGCGCAGTCGGCGCGTGCCGGGCGCCCCACCGTCGCGGTGCTCGATCTGGATTTCGGAAGCGTGCAGCAGTGGTGGTCCGGCAATTGGGACATCGGCAAGGGCGTGGCCGACCTGCTCGTGGACGAGTTGGTCAATGACGGGTCGTTCCGCGTCATCGAGCGCAAACGCCTCGACGCGATTCTCGCAGAGCAGAACTTCTCCAACAGCGAGCGGGCCGACCCCGATGCGGCCGCCGTGGCCAAGATTGGCAAGGCCCTCGGCGTCAAGTACCTGATCGTCGGGTCGATCACCAAGTTCGGCACCGAGAACAAGAACGTCGGCGTCGGCGGCGGGGGATTCGGCGGCGGCAGGTTCGGCCTCGGCAAGGTCGGCACGTCGAAAGGCAAGGCCACCGTGGCCTTGACGGTCCGCATGGTGGACACGTCTACCGGCGAGATCCTGGTCAGCGCGAAAGGTCAGGCCGAGTCGTCACGCAGCGGCTTGCTGCTCGGCGGGGCAGGCGGGGGCGGGATCGGCGGCGGCGGCGAGGTCGCCATGGGCTCGTCTGATTTCCGCGAGACGATTCTCGGGGAGGCAACCGAAAAGGCGGTGGGGATGGTGATGACCAACCTGGCGGCAAAAAAGGGCAACCTTCAGTAGAAATAATTCGAAATTGTTGAATTCAGAATGCAGACCCTGCCGCGTGCTGGCGTTGTCCGCTGCGCCCTTCATTCTGAATTCCCAATTCCAAATTATTCGTTCCGCATCTCGTTACGCGGGCCGAGGGCAAACGTCATGGTGCCCTCGGCGACCACCTGGTCGCCGACGCGGGCCACGCCCTTCAGCACGCCCATGCGGCTGCGCAGGCGCTGGACGTGGGCCTCGATGATCACGGTGTCACCCGGATAGACGGAACGGCGATACCGCACCCGCTCGATGCCCATGAAGTAGATGAGCTTTTCGCGATTTTCTGGCTTGGCCAGAATGAGAATCGCGCCGACCTGGGCCACCGCTTCCGTGAGGATGGTGGGTGGCAGCACGGCCGGCTGTCCGTGTACCCGCGACAGGTAACTCTCGTCGCCGGTCACGTTTTTCACCCCCACGACGCGCTTGTCCACCTCGAACTCCGTGATCCGGTCCACGAGGAGGAAGGGATATCGATGCGGAAGGATCCGCTCGATGGCCTGGTAGTCGAAGGGGACGGTCAGTTCCATGTACTCCGGAAGTATAATCCGCCCACCCTCGCGGCACCGACAGCCTCACCGGCCGCCAGGCAACTCCCTCAGTGACCCACACCCCCCTGTCCACCGATCCGGCGCCCGTGGCGCGAGCGATCAGCGATCAGGACACGCTGAGGACCCTGTTCGATCTTGGCCGTCGGGTGATGTCGGTGTTGTCGCTGGAAGAGCTGCTCCAGACGATTCCCCGGCTGATCGAGCGGCTCATCCAGTTCGATGCGTTTGCGATCTACATGCTGGACGCCGCGGGCACCGGCCTGCACGTGGACTACGCGCTCGGCTACCCGACCGGCGTTGCTGACGCGATCCGGCTGCCGCTGGGTGAGGGCATCGTCGGCCTCGCGGTGCAGGACCGCCGCGCCGTGCTGGTCAACGACCTCGACGCCGACCCGAACTACAAGGGCTACGTCCCCGGCATGCGGGCGTCGATCGTCGTGCCGCTGGTCTACCGCACCAGGACCATCGGCGCGCTCAACATCCTCAGCGCGCATCGGCACGCGTTCACCGAGAAGGACCTGGCGATCGTCCGCCAGTTCGGGGTGCACGCGGCGACTGCGCTCGAGAACGCGCGGCTCTACTCGCAGGCGGCCAAGGACGCCCGCGTCTTCGAGACGCTGCTCGAGATCAGCCGGGAGATCTCGTCGATCCTCGACATCGACCTGCTGTTCGAGCGCCTGGCCGCGGCCACGCTGAAAGTCATCGACTACAAGGCCTTTGCGATCATGCTGCTCAACCCGCAGACGCAGCGGCTCGACATCAAGCATCTCGCTACGCCCTACGGCACCAACGAGAAGCTCACCTCCATTGCCGTGGGCGAGGGCCTGACCGGGTACGCGGCGCTGCACCAGGAAGTGGTGGTGGCCGGCAACGTCCACGAGGACCCACGCTACATCCCGCTGTTCGACACGGTGATTTCCGAGATGGCGGTGCCGCTGCTCTACCAGGGCGATTGCATTGGCGTGCTCGACCTCAGCACCGACGAGCGAGATGCGTTTGACGAGGGCGACGTGGAGTTTGCCACGCTGCTCGGCGGCCAGTTTGCCATCGCCATCCAGAACGCGAGGCTCTACCAGGAACTGGCGACCAACCAGTCGCGGATCGAGCGCGAGCTGCGCACCGCGCAGCGCGTCCAGACCGCGCTGCTGCCGCAGGAAGTGCCGTCACGCATCCGGGGGCTCGACATCGCCGCGCGCTTCGATGCGGCGCGTGAGCTTGGTGGCGACTTCCACGACTACCTGGACCCGCTGGCCAACCAGCTGGTGGTGGTGCTGGGCGACGTCTCCGGCAAGGGCGTGCCGGCCGCGCTCTACAGCGCCTTCGCGTCCGAGCTGGTGCGCTCGCGCACGTTCCGGACACGGTACGTGTCCACCGCGGTGACACCGGCCACGGTGCTGCAGGCGATGAACACCATCCTGCACGACAGGCAGCTGCTGGAGATGTACTGCACGCTCTGCTACGCGCTGTTCGACGTCAAGCGGCGCATGGTCACCGTGTCCAACTCCGGCGTGCCGTACCCGGTCAAGATGACGCCGGCGGGCGAGCTCCACTGGATCGACGTCACCGGCGTGCCGCTCGGCTCGTTTCCGGGCATCGAGTACGACGAGTGCATCGTCCCCTACGGCAAGGGCGACGTGTTCCTCTTCTACTCCGATGGCGTCTCCGAGGCGATGAACGCGGCCGGCGACGAATTCGGACGCGACAACATCGCCGAGGTCATGCAGGCGCGCCGCGGCGGCACGGCGCGCGAGATCGTCGATGGCATCTTCGAGGCAGTCGCGGCCTTCCGCGGCGAGGCACTGCAGAACGACGACATCACCGCCGTGGCGGTCCGAGCGCTCTGACGATGCTCCGCAGCGCCCTCGCCCTGGTGTTCGGGATGCTGGTGGCGTGGCCTTCATTTGTAAGCGGTGATGGTAGCGGCGTTGCTGCGACTCGCGCTTCATTCCTGCATTCTGAATTCCAGCGAAGCGAGCCTGAATTAGCGACGACGAAGCGTACTGAACTGGCCGCCCAGTTCTCCGCCCGTCTCGAGGCCATCGCCTCGTCGGTCGATGGCAGCGTCGCCTACCTGGTCGTGGACCTCACCAGCGGCCAACGGTTCGAACGCCGCGCCGACGAGCCGTTCCCTGCCGCGTCGGCCATCAAGATCGGCATCCTGCACGAGCTTTTCGTCCAGGCCGATGCCGGCACGGTGGCGCTCGACGACCCCCAGCCGCTGCCGGCGGCCAGCCGCGCCGGCGGTGCGGGCATCCTGCATCGCCTGTCCACGCCCGTGCTCTCGCTGCGCGACCACGCGCTGCTGATGATCCTGCTGAGCGACAACACTGCCACCAACGTCCTCATCGACACCCTGGGTGCCGCCCGGATCACCGCGCACATGCAGGCGCTGGGTGCTTCGGGGTATCAGCTGCGGCGCCGGATGATGGACGGAGCCGCGGCCGCCCGCGGCGATGAGAACCTCGCCAGCGCCAACGACCTGGCGACCGTCATGGACGCCATTCGTACCGGGCGCGGCCTCCGACCGGAGAGCCAGGCCGAGGCGATACGCATCCTGCGCGAGTACGGGCCCACCCCTGTCAGGTCCGGCATCCCGGCCGGCATCCCGGTGGCGACCAAGCCTGGCGCCCTCGACGGGGTGCGCACCGAGGTGTCGTGGGTCGCGCTCGAGGGACGCCCATATCTTCTGGTTGTACTCGTCAGCTTCCTCGCCGATTACCACTCCGGGGAGACGGCCATCTCGAATCTGTCTGGCGCCTCCCATGCGTACATCTGAAGTCTGGCGCGCGCAGGAGACGAAGGACGACTGCTCAGCCGCAAGGTCGTCGCCCA
>JBKJQW010000029.1:0-36564 GCA_046593715.1 Luteitalea sp. | reverse complement strand
GCCGGCAACGTCATCGTGCACCCGCGCACCGGCGTGGCTCACCTGCTCGACTTCGGCCTGGCCGCCGTGGTGTCGCCGATCAGCGGTCCGTCTGCCCTTGCCGCCGCCGACCGCGAGCGCCTCGCCGCGCTCGTCCATGCCGTGCGAGGCTGTCGGCGCATCCCGCCCTCCGGGCGGCAGCGCCTGTAACCTCCCGCCGGTTTTCCTGAATGACCTCCTGAAGGTAGCCGCCGGGCACCCCGGTGGTTCCGACGGCGTTCGCGGCCGGTCGGCCGACGTGCCTGGGAGGGCAATCGTCATGATCAGATTCCACATGCGTCACCCCCGTCTCGCTCGCGGCGTATTCGCCGCTGGCCTCGCCCTGACGCTGACGGCGACGGGGCGCGTCGCAGCGCAGCCGCCGTACGACGGTATCGTCGTGTTCGGCACCAGCCTGTCGGACTCCGGCAACGCCTTCGCCCTCAGGGGCGGTACCAACACGCCGCCGGACTACCTGGTCGACCCGCTGCTGATTCCAGGCGTCCCGTACGCCAAAGGTGGTCACCACTTCACGAACGGCGCCACCTGGGTCGAACAGCTGGCCCGGTCACGGGGGCTGGCCGGCACAGTGCGGCCCGCCTTCCGCGGCCCGAGCGGAGTAGCCACCAACTACGCCGTCGCCGCGGCCCGGGCCTACGACGATGGCAGGAACGTGAACTTGTCCGCGCAGGTCGACGCGTTTCTCGCAGCATCGGGCGGAGTCGCGGCGCCAGCGGCCCTGTACGTGATCGAGATGGGCGGCAACGACGTCCGCGACGCACTGGTAGCGTATCCGAGCGGTGGTCACCTGGCCGTGATTCAGCAGGCGCTGGCGGCCATCGCCGCCAACATCGAGCGGTTGTATGGCGCGGGGGCGAGAAACTTCCTGGTGTGGAGCGCACCCAACCCGGCGCTCACTCCCGCGATTCGCTACCTCGACACGATCACTCCCGGCACCGCGCAGCTTGCCACCGGCCTGACGCTGGCCTTCAATAGCCACCTCGCCAGCATCGTGGCGCAGTGGTCGGCGGCGCCAGGCATCCGCATGGTCAGGCTCGACGCGTTCGCATTGCTCAACGAGATCGTCGCGGGCGGCAATCGATTCGGCCTGACCGACGTCACAAACGCCTGCATCACGCCGCACGAGGCGCCGTTCACCTGCAAGAATCCCGACGGGTTTCTGTTCTGGGACGGCATCCACCCCACCGCAGCCGCGCACGCCATCATCGCGCAGCGTGCCGCGTCGGTGCTGGGTCAATAAGTATTCGAACCACGCTGTCGCCACCCTGCAGGGGGAATCATGCATGCCATCTGGCGCCGCACCGCCGCGGCCGTTGTCGTCCTTGCTGCCACGGCCTTGCCGCTCGTGGCGCAGCCGGTCTCGTCGCCTGCCGCCTCGCCGCCACCGGTCAGGCCACGACAGGTGGTGTCGGCCAATCCCTTCGGCCTGGTGCTCGACATCTTCAACGTCGAGTACGAGCGGCGGGTCGGGCAGTCGTTGGGCGCCGGGGTTGGAGGCTCGTTCTTGTCCGATGGCGACGACGACTACCTCAATGCCGACATCTTCGTCCGGTACTACCCCGGCGCCCGGCCGCTCGCCGGCGTCGCGTTCGGCGTCAAGGCCGGAATGACCACCGTCGATGACGGTTCGTACTTCGGCGTCGGGTTCGACATCAACTGGAGCTGGACGCTCGGCAAGGGCGACCACTTCTACCTGGGGACCGGCTTCGGGCTGAAGCGGCTGTTCGGTACTGGCGACGCCGACCTCATCGGGGTCCTGCCCACCCTGCGCATCCTCAATGTCGGCATCGCCTTCTGACGCGGCTCGCGACGATGCCACCGTCGTCGGCAAGTCGGCGGTCTCGGTGTTCAGCCACGTCGCGGGGATCCTGTCGCCACGCATCACCGGCGTACGACTCGCACCAGTCCCTGTTGGCACATGTCTGCCGCCTTGCTCGGGTAAACTGCGTCCATCCATGGCATCGCGGTTGATGCCCGCGCTCGGGCTGGTCGCCTTGGTCGCACTCCCGCTCCGCGACGCGGCGGGGTCTCCGGCGTCGCGCCGCGCGACGGCCGACGCGTTCCGCGACGCCTACAATCTGCAGTTTGCTGCCTGCTACGCGCGTCTCGACGAAGCGCTCCGCCTGGACCCTGCCGATCCGGCGCCAGCCCGCGCGATCGCGGCGGTCACGTGGATGGAGATCCTCTTCGCGCAGGGGGCCGCGACGTTCGAAGCATTCACGGGCGAGGCGTCCGGCGCCGACGTCCCACGTCCGGCGCCGCCGCCGGTGCTGGCCGCACGTTTCGCGACCAACGTCGCGCGGGCGCTCCGTCTTGCTGAGGCGCGTCTCGCGAGCAGCCGCGACGCCGACGCCTACTACCAGGTCGGCGCAAGCGCCGCGTTGGCCGCGCTCTACAAGGCAACCGTCGAGGGGCGTACGATGGCTGCGCTTCGGGATGGACGGCGGGCAGTAGAGGCGATGGAGAAGGCGCACGCGCTCGAACCGACGCGGCGGGACACGGGACTCGTGCTCGGCATGTCGCGTTACACGGTGTCTACGATGTCGCCCCTGACACGCGCGTTGGCTGGTTGGCTGGGGCTGCCCGGCAGTCGCGACAAAGCATTTGCGCTACTGGAAGGCGCCGCCGCCGCGGGCGTACCCACCGAGGACGATGCGCTACTGGTGTTGATGATCGTCTACAACCGCGAAGGGCGCTACGCCGAGGCACGGGCCCGCCTGTCGCGGTTGCAGGCGCGGTTTCCCGGCAATCGCCTCCTGTGGCTCAACGCCGCGGCGACGGCGATCGAGGCGCGCGACTTCGCGGCCGCCGAGCGCGCCCTCGTCGAGGGCGCCGCGACGCGACCCGGCGCCGCCTCGCCTGCCATCACCGGTGAGCATGGCCTGTGGCTGCTCAAGAGCGGGCCGGCGCACGCCGCCTCCGGCCGCGAGGCCGACGCGAGCGCGGATCTTGCAAAGGGACTGACGGTCGGCCCGCGCGACTGGGTCCGCGGGCGGATTCATTTCCAGTTGGCGAGGCTTGCCGCTACGGCGAAGGATGGGGTAGAGGCCCGCACGCACCTCGCACTCGCGCTGGCGCTCGCGAAGCGCTCGGGCGACGTCAGCGCCGCGAATGCCGCCGCCGCCTTGCTGCGGAAGAAACCCGGGGATCCACCGGAATGAGCGCCCGCGCGGCACCTTCCTTGGGTGGGTCAGCAAGTCCGTAGGATGCCGATGCGTACGCCTGGGCGGATCGCGCGGGACGTGCGCTCGTGTGCAGCAGACGCTGATCGCAAAATCATGGCAGGGCGCGCGGGGCAACCGCGACCGCGAGGTACGACGTTGAGACATCCAGCCGGGCTGGCAGTTGGGTTCGCCGTGATCTTCGCAGTCTTGTCTGCCGGCCAGCCGACGCCATCGGTCGCGAGGGCGCTCGAGCAGGAGGCGCTGCAGCACTTCCTGGCCATTCTCCGCCTCGACACGCAGAACCCGCCGGGCAACGAGGTCCTGGTCGTGGACTACCTGAAGGGTGTGCTCGAGCAGGCCGGGATCGAGGTGAAGATTCTGGCCCGTGATCGGGCACGACCGAATCTGGTGGCGCGCCTGCGAGGCAATGGCAGCAAGAAGCCTCTGCTGGTCATGGGGCACACCGATGTCGTCACCGTCGATGCCGCCAAGTGGTCGCACCCGCCGTTTGCAGCGACGCGCGACGGCGGTCACATCTACGGGCGGGGCACGCTGGACGACAAGCCGAGCGTGGCCGCCGCGCTGATGACCATGTTGCGGTTGAAGCGAAACAACGTGGCACTCGACCGGGACGTGATCTTTCTGGCCGAGGCCAGCGAAGAGGGCAACGGGCCCTTCGGCATCAACCACATGGTGGCGGAGCACTGGGCCGACATCGAGGCCGAGTACTGCCTGGCCGAGGGCGGCAGTGTCGTCAGGGAAGGCGGCCGGATCCGCTTTGCCGGCGTGACCGCGACCGAGAAGATTCCCCACACCATCCGGATGGTCGCGCACGGCGTCGCCGGGCACGGCTCGGTGCCGCTCCAGAGCAACCCGATCGTGCACCTGTCGCAGGCCATTGCCAGAATCGCCGCCTGGCGTACGCCGATGCGCCTCAACGAGACCACGCGCGCCTACTTCGAGGGCCTGGCCAGGCTGTCGCCGCCGGTAGAGGCCGCGCGCTATCGCGGCATCGTCGAGGGCCGCGACGTCGAGGCGATCCAGGACTATTTCGCGGCGCGGGTCCCGCTGCTGCACTCGCTCCTGCGAACGTCGATCTCGCCCAACATCGTCAAGGGCGGCTACCTGCGCAATGTCATTCCGTCGGAAGCCGAGGCGACGCTCGACATCCGCGCCTTGCCTGACGAAGACATGCCGGCGCTGCTCGAGCAACTGCGGACGCTCATCGCCGACCCGGCAATCGAGTTGCTCCCGAGCGCCACCGGCAACGGCCGTCCCGCGGCACCGCCGTCGCGGCTCGACACCGAGGCGTTCAGGGCCATCGAAGCGGCCAACCGCCGCGTCTACGGCGTGGCCACGCTGCCCACGATGCTGGCCGGCGCCACCGACATGGCGCAGGTGCGGGCGCGCGGCGTCCAGTGCTACGGCATCGGGCCGATGACCGACCGAGAGGATGCACCGAAGGGCTTCGGCGCGCACAGCGACCAGGAGCGGATCCTCGAGGAGGCGTTTCAGCAGTTCGTGCGCGTCCACTGGGAAATCGTCAGGGAACTCGCGGCCGCACGGTAAGCGATGCACCTGCCCGCCCCTGCCTGAATGGTGGACTCCCCGCGACGCTGTCGACGCGATGTCGCTTTGCCGTGGCGGAGCGCAGAATGGCAACGATGGCAGCAGACACCGGTGAGACACGCTTCGCGCGAAGCGGCAACTACCACATCGCCTACCAGGTGCTGGGCAGCGGGCCGTTCGACCTCATCTTCGCGCCTGGCTGGGTGTCACATGTCGAGCTCGCCCTGGAAGATCCGCTGCAGGGCCGCTTCCTGCGCCGGCTCGCCTCATTCTCACGGCTCATCTTGTTCGACAAGCGCGGCACCGGACTTTCGGACCGTGTCCCAGCGGACAAGCTGCCGACGCTCGAGGAGCGGATGGACGACCTGCGCGCCGTCATGGATGCGGCCGGATCGGTGCGTGCAGCAATCTTTGGTGTCTCGGAAGGCGGGAATCTGAGCGCTCTGTTTGCGGCGACGTATCCGGAGCGGACGATATCGCTGGCGATGTTCGGGGTGTTTGCCAAGCGATTGCGCAGCGAGGACTACCCGTGGGCCCCGACAGCCGAGGAACGCGACAGGGCCTGCGACCAACTCGCAGAGACGTGGGGCAGCACGATGGATCTCTCGTCGCTCGCCCCCAGCATGGCCGGCGATGCCGCGTTCATGCGCCGGCTGGCCACCTATCTGCGGCGCTCGGCGAGCCCAGGCTCTGCCGTCGCCCTGCTGCGCATGAATACGCACATCGACATCCGCGCGGTGCTGCCCTCGATCCGCGTGCCGACGCTGGTCCTGCACCGACTGGGCGATCGCGACGCGAACGTGGAGGAGGGACGGTGGATTGCCGCGCAAGTGCCCGGGGCCCGGTTCACGGCACTTGCCGGCGACGATCACTTGCCCTGGGCGGTGACCAGGACACGCTCCTGGACGAGGTCCAGGAGTTCTTCACCGGTGCGAGGGCGACACCGGAGTGGGATCGCGCGCTGGCGACCCTCCTGTTCACCGATATCTGCGACTCCACGGGCCATGCCGCCCGCCTGGGCGACCACGCGTGGCGTGAGCTCCTCCACCAGCATCACGCCCTGGTTCGCGAACAGCTGGTGCGCTTCCGTGGCCGAGAGGTAGACACGGCCGGCGATGGCTTCTTCGCGACGTTCGACGGCCCGGCGCGCGCAGTGCGCTGCGCCTGCGGCATCCGTGACGGCGTGCGCCGCCTGGGCCTCGAGGTGCGAGCCGGCCTGCATACCGGCGAGATCGAGACCACTGGCAGCAACGCGAGCGGCATCGCGGTGCATACCGCCGCCCGCGTGCTCGGCCAGGCCCAGCCTGGTGAGGTGCTGGTATCGAGCACGGTGAAGGACCTGGTCGCCGGCTCAGGGCTCCGTTTCGCGGCACGCGGCGCGCACGCGCTCAAAGGCATTCCAGACCCGTGGCAGCTCTACGCCGTGGACTCGCCCTGAGCGCGTCGGCGCGCTGAGGCCATCACTTCAACAGAGTCAGCAGCTCCGTGGCGGCCGGCCCGGACGAGGCTGGATTCTGGCCGGTCACCAGGCTGCCGTCGCGAACGACATGGCTGGACCAGTCCGCGCCTTTCTCGTACGCGCCGCCGTTGGCCTTCAGCATGTCCTCGATGAGGAACGGCACGACATCGGTGAGACCAACGGCCTGCTCCTCGCTGTTGGTGAAGCCGGTCACCCGCTTCCCGGCAATCAGCTTCTCCCCGTCGGCGCCCAACGTGTGGCGGAACACGGCGGGCGCATGGCACACCGCGCCAATCGGGCGGCCGTCGGCCGCAGATGACTCGAGGAGCCTGCGGCTGTGCGCGTCTTCAGCCAGATCCCACATCGGACCATGGCCGCCCGGATAAAAGATGGCGTCGAAGTCGCTGGCGTTCACCTCGGACAGCTTCAACGTCGTGGCCAGCTGGCGCTGCGCCGCCTCGTCGCTGCGGAAGCGTCGCGTGTCATCGGTGTGCGCCTCAGGCACATCGCTCGCCGGGTCGATCGGCGGCTGTCCGCCTTTTGGTGAGGCCAGCGTGACCTCGGCCCCGTCATCCTTGAAGACGTAGTACGGGGCGGCAAATTCCTCCAGCCAGAACCCGGTCTTCTTGCCAGTGTCGCCAAGCGTGTCGTGCGACGTCAGCACCATCAGAATCTTCTTGCCCATGTCGGTTCCCTTCGCTCACAAAGCCCCATGGCCATCCAACGTGATTGCGCCGCTGAGCAGCGCGCATGCAGACGTCAACCCAACACCTGCGGGTTGAGCCGCCACACCGAGTAGTTGAGCGCGGCAGCAAAAATCACCCACAGCAAATACGGAACCAGAAGTGCGCCCGCGAGGCGGTGCACTCGCCAGAAGGCCACCAGCGTGCCGGTCACCAGCAGGGCCAGCACCAGGATGTCTGCCAGCGCCAGCGCGCCCAGATGCCAGGCGAAGAAGAGCCAACTCCAGAGGGCATTCACGGCAAGCTGAGCCAGGAACAGCGTCAAGGCGTTCTGGTGGCGCCGGAATCCTCCCGAACGCCCGACCAGCCAGGCGGAGATGCCCATCAGCGCGTACAGCACGGTCCAGACAGGCCCGAATACCCACGATGGCGGCGCCCAGCCAGGCTGGATCAGCTGGTTGTAGAAGACGCCGGCACGCACCGAGGCCGTGGCGCCCACTGCCGAGGCCGCAAAGCTGACAGCCAGCCAGCCCGCCAATCCGATCACCTGCTTCTGCATCGATGGAGTCGGCATGCCCTCTGCATGTGTCGCCTGATGGCTTCCAAAGGTTCCCGCTCCGACGCGCGCGCCCCTATCGCAGGCGCGTCCCGAGGTTGTTGGAGCCGGCCGCCCACGCAACGCCCCCGGCGTTGTTGTACATCGCCCGCTCGACCACGATCTGCGCGGGATTGGACCCGAGGCTTTCGACCACCGCGCCGAACCGCCGGTTGGCCGCAGCGGGTACTTCCACTCCGACCGCGACATTGGTGCGGGAGTTGGCTTTCACTGCACGCGTGAGAATGCTCGTGCTGCCGTCCTCGAACACGATCGTCACCAGCACGGTGCCGTCGGTGTTCGAGGTGTTGGCGATCAGGAGATAGGTTTCGTTGCCGAGCCTGCCGCCCACTTCGCCGTCGGCAACGCCCCACTTGGTGCCCGACATCTGCGCGCCTGCCGAGTCGTGCCCCTCGAACCACTGGGACGCGTCGCCAGGCCACCACATCGCGCGCTCCGCGACGAACCCGACGCCGTTGGCCGACGTGAACGTCGCCGAGACGGCCGTGTCGCCGAGCGGCAGCCCGGGCCGGCCAGGGAACGTCTCGTGGTCGGCCCACACGCCGAAGCGACTCTGTGGTGCGACCGTGTACTGCTTGGTCAGGACGTCGCCGCTGGGCAGCAGGTACCGGCCGTCGATCACGGCCGCCGTGTCGCTCGGGTTCGCGATCAGGTAGAAGAGGTCGAAGTACGGCCCCGTCGCGCCCTCGGCAAAGAACCACTGCAGGCCAGGCCCGGGTACGGCCGCGGCCTCGTGCCCGGCCGCAAACACCTGCCCTCGCGCGTCGAGGTACATCGCCCGCTCCACGATCACCGGCAGCGACGAGGCGAAGACGGCAGACACCTCGGCTCGCGCGAGGCGCGCGTCTTCCACGTTCACCCAGATGTTCTGCCGGCTGCGCCCTGGCACCGAGTAGACCTTGGTCAGAGGCGGGGCGGGCGCGGGCAGCAGGTAGGTGACCTGCACGTCGGCCGCCGCGAGGTTGGGGTTCTGGATCAGGTAGAAGAGCTGAAAGCCGCCGGTCGTGGCGCCTTCCGCGAGATACCAGGACGAGCGCGGCGCGGCGATGCTCGTCTCGGCGTGGCTTCCGTAGCCGGAGGCATTCCAGCGCATCGTCCGATCGGCGATGACGGGCTGATCGGAGGACACGACGGTGGAGAACTCAGCATTCGCGAGCCCTGGAATGGTCTTCGGGTCGATGGTGGCCCGGACCCGGCCGCCCATCGGCACCACGTGCACCACATCGTCGACGCCGGCGGTCTGGAAGGTGAGGCTCACGGTGGTGGGTGTGCCACTGGCGTTGAGCAGCGCGAGGGTGGTGTCAAAGAACGTGCTGGTCGCGCCCTCGGCGAAGTAGCGGGTGTAGGTACCCGAGGCCGCGACCAGCCTGGCCGGGGTCGTGCCGCAGCTCGCGGTGGACACGGTCACGGACGTCGGCTCGAAGGTGAAACCGGCCCGGCTCGGCGTGATCGTGAAGGACTGCCCCAGCGGCACGTGGCTGAAGGCGTACCGCCCGTTGGCGTCGGTGACCGCCGTGCCGCCGACCGATCCCGACAACGTGACCGTGACCCCGGCCAGCGCGCCATCCAGCCGGTCACGGACGAGGCCCGAGATGGCTGGCGCGCAGGCCGCGGCGAAGTCGGCGGCCCGGTCGGTGGTCACATCGGCCAGGGACGTGGACGCCGGGCTGAACGTGTAGCCGGTGGCCGAGGGCGTCACCGTGAAGCTTCCGCCCGCCGGCAGGTTTGCCAGCACGTAGCTCCCGTCAGTGGCGGTTGCCGTGGTGGCAAACGCGCTGCCCTCGACTGTGATCGTGACTCCGGGGAGGCCGATGCCTCCGGAGTCGCGCACCGTTCCCGCGATCGATGGCCTCGAGGCCGCCGCGGTGACGTCGGTGGTCTGTACCGCCTGGTTGTTCGACGAGGCGGGGTCTGCCTGCGTGGCCGTCGTGGTGGCGGTCACCGTGGACACGCGCGGGGACCCGTAGGTCACGGTGATCGTTCGTGTCGCGGTCAGACCGGCGTCCAGCGTGCCGAGGTCGAACCTGACCACGCCCGCAACCGGCGTCACCCCGCCCTCCGCCGAGAAGGCCGTCACGGCGTCTGGCACAGGGACGGTCAGCGTGACTCCCGTCGCCCGCGCCGGCCCGAGGTTGGCCACAGTGACCGTGTAGACCACAGGCTGCCCTACCCGCGCCGGGTCGGGGGCGTCGTTGATCGACACCGACAGGTCGGCCAGGCTCGGGGCTGGCGCGAAGATGTTCATTCCTGTGGTGGCCGGCGTGATCAGCAGGTTGCTGGCGGCGCTGTAAAACGCCGCCTGTCCGTCCGAGGTCAGCGTGGACGACCCGCTGGCCGCGTTGGCGGTCGCCGCCGTGCCCACGGGAACCACGCTCTTGATGCTCACCGTGCCAGCCACCCGGTCGCGCACGAACACGTCGTCGGCGTTGTTGCCGTCCGAGACCACGGAGGAGTGCACCAGGTTGGTCGCCGCCGAGCGCCACGCCACGTAGCGCCCGTCTGCGCTGAGGTCCTCGAGCGTTGCGCTCTGGTTCCCTCCCGACAGCAGCACGGCGTCGCGCGTCAGCCATTGGACCGGGCTCGATCCCGACATCGCTCGGGCGAAGATGTCGATGAACAGGCCGGTGTCACTGAAGTCACTGACCAGGTCGGTCGCGAGGCTTTCGAATGCCACGCTGGAGCCGTCACGACTGACGATGGGGTTGGTCGACGCGCCGTTGCCGCCGAGGCCGGACGGCGCGAGGCTGACCAGGCTGGTCGGCGCGGCCGCGGCCCGCAGGTCGCGGACAAAGACGTTGTGACGTCCGTTGGTGGCGGCTACGGTCAGTTCCACCAGGGTGGTTGCCGCCGTGAACGCGGCAAACGCGCCATCGGCAGTGATTGAGAAGTTGACGTCGGTGGGTGGGCCATCGGTGTCTACGGTGGCTCCGGCCACCACCGTAGACTCGCCCGTCCTGGCCGAGACCAGGGCAATGGCATCGGTGTTCCAGCGGTAGACGTACAGGTTGCGCGCGGTGCCGCCGTTGGGCACCAGTTGCGCGAATGCAGCGGCAAACAGCAGAGCGGTGCCGTCCGCGCTGAACACGCGCGGGCTCTCGCCCGTCGTCGTCTCCACGCCGGCCGGGGAGCCCCGGCCCGGGTCGGTGTACTGGCGGCTGACCAGCCGCGTGATGCCAGCCTGCAGGTCGCGGATGTAGAGATCGAGCAGCGCCCCGTTGTCGTCGATGAAGTTGGGCACGAGTTGTCCGAACGGCCCTGCACCCGCGCTGGAAAACGCTACGAAGCGACCGTTCTCGCTGACCACCATCTCTCGCAACCCGGCGGCGTGGAACGGCTGTACCGCGACGTCCACCAGACGGATCTGGCCGGTTTGCCTGTCGAACAGCCAGCCGGAGGGGCTGGCGGCCGGGTAGGACCACGTGGCGCTGAGCAGGTTGGTGGCAGTCGTCCTGAAGGCTACGTAGCGGCCGTCCGGCGTAATCTGCACGTCGGGGCCACACGCCCCGTTGCTGGCCACGCTCGGGTCCGACGCCGACAGCGTGAGGATCGCGGTCGTGGCACCGACCAGGTCTCGCACGTAGACATTGCTCGTGTTGGTGGTCCCCGCCGGCACGTTCGTGCCCGGTACGAGGTCGCTCGGTGTGGCCTTGGAACAGAACGCGGCATACCGGCCGTCGGAGGAGAGCGCAACCCGGGCGGCGCGTTCCGCGGTGACCGAGTCGGGGGTCAGGGCGCGCACCGTGACCAGCCTCAGCGGCTGACCAATCGCGGCGCGAGGCGCCAGGGCCGTCGCAAGCGTCATGAGACCCAGCAGGCCGTACAGCGTCCAGCGTCCTGTATTGAAAGCCACTGTGACCTACGGTATGCGAAACCATGGTGGCTGACCATGGGCACCAGCAGCATGATGCAGACGAGAATCCAGAAGTGACGACAGCGAGACGTCCGGCCATGGCGGCCCCCGGCCTGAATGCCGCGGCCCTGCTGGTCTACACGGCCTTTGTCGTCTATCAGACCCTGGCCGACGGAGGAACATGGGCCTGCGGGGACGTGGCATTCGAGGTGCCGCGGCGACTCTCGCGGAGCGACGTGCTGGCCAACGTGGTGGCCTATATCCCACTTGGATGGCTGTTTGCCGTGACCGTGAGCCGGGCTGGCCGCCGCCCTGCGGTGCGACTCGGCGTGGGCCTGGCAAGTGCCCTGGCCGTCTCCGGCTTGTCGCTCGTTCTCGAGTTGGTGCAGTCCTGCCAGTCCGCTCGTGTGTCGTCAGCCAGCGACTGGGCGGCCAACACGGTTGGTGGATCGCTCGGCGTGCTTGCCGCGGCCGCGCTGCCGTTGCTGGCGTACGCCCTCGAGCCGTCGCGGGTCCTCAACGGCGTCGGTCAGGCATCTGACGAGGCCCGGTTGCGGCTTGCAACACTTGCGATCGTCGTCCTCTGGGTGCTTTCCGAATCGATGCCGTGGGTGTTTGCGGTGGACCTGGGCACGTTACGCCGGCACCTCGCATTCCTTCGCCACTCCGATGCCGACGCCGCCTGGAACGTGTGGGCCGTGCTGCGGCACGGCGGGGCATGGGTGGCCGTCGCTGCGGCGTGCCGGCTCGCCTTGCCGTCGCGCGCGATGGCCGCGCTGTCGCTGCTGGCCGCGTCGGCCGCGTCAGTACTTCTTCAGATGATGCTTGTCGCGCGGGCGCCGCTCTCGTACGAGGAGGTCTCCGCCATGGGCGCGGTCGTGGTGGTCTTTCTCGCGGCGCTGGCGCTGGTCCCGCCGCCAACCCTGGCGCGGTGGTGGCCCCGCTGGCTGCTGGCCGGCCTGGTCGCGGTGATTGCCGCATACGAACTGCAGCCGGCTACCGGTCCGACCCACGTCTTCAGCTGGATTCCACTGGTGGGGTTTGGTAACCGACGCGGCGCACTCGACTTCGCCTGGCTGTTCGGGTGGGCTGGGTGGGGCACCGTGGTCGCGGCGCGCTGGGCCGAGCGTCATCGCGATGGATGGCACGCGCGGCGATGGCCTCTGGCGCTGGTGGGTCTGGTGCTGCTGCTGGAGCTGCTGCAGACGCAGATCCCGGGACGTGGCCCTGACACCTCAGCGATCTTCTTCGTGGGGCTGGCGGTGCTGGCCACTCGGGTGGTGCTGCGAAAAGATAACTAAAGGCCCTACCTTCGCTACCACCGCTTCAGCTATCGTGCTCGTCCGGTCGGAGCGCGCCCCTGCTCGTCCGCCCAGGAGCCAGCATGCTCTCCACCGAAGACATCAGGCACTTCAGCGACGACGGGTTTCTCGCCTTGCCGGAGTGGCTCTCCCCCGGAGCCATCGCTGAAGTGCGGGAGCTCCTGGACCCGATGTTCGCGTCGTTTGGCGACCTGCCTGCCGCCCGCGTTCGCGACCTGGCTCCCGGCAGCGGCGCTGGGCCCCCGCGCAGCGCCGAGATCGACAGACCGTCAGCCCTGAACCGACGTCTGCGCTCCACCGAGGCGTACGCACGCTGCCAGGCCCTCGCCAGAAGTCTGGGGGGCCGGTCGGCTCGCTACACGTACGACCACGCCATCTACAAGGCGCCGTTCAACCGGAGCGCCACGCACTGGCACCAGGACCATGCCTACACGGGACATCGGCATCTCCTGCGCACCGTCCATGTGTGGATTCCGCTGCAGCCGGCGACGTTGCAGAACGGCTGCATGCACTTTGTTCGAGGCAGTCACGTGCAGGGCCTGGTGGCTCATACGCGCGCCGCCGACGGGCATGTGCGTACCGCCGCCGTGGGCCATCGCCCGGACCGTGTAGTGTGCCCGCTACCGCTTGGAGGCGTCACGGTCCATTCGCCGCTCACACTGCACTACACCGGGCCGAACGAGACACCGGACGTGCGGCGCGCCTGGATTGTGCACTTCGGCCCGTGGGGCCGGCTGGCCAAGCTGCATCCGGCGATTCTCTATGAGAGGTGTGCCGCCCGGTTCGGACTGGAGCAGGCGTGAGGGCGTCGCGGAACCCGGACTCGTTCCGCTGCCCGCTGACGTACGTGTCCTGGGCGCCGCATTGCAGCCGGTCCGATCACACCGCCCGCGAGCTAGGCGGCCGTTCCCACATGGTGTACGCCGGGTGGCTGGGCAGCCATCCGGCCACCATCCTGCTCAAGTACGCGTGGCAGTGGGTGCAGACCAGCCGCATACTCCGCCGCGAACGCCCCCGCACGGTCTTTGCGATGTCGCCGCCGGTGCTCGCGGCGCTGCCGGCGTTCTGGTACGCGTGGCGCCACGGCGCGCACGTGGTGATCGACGCGCACACCTGTGCCTTCGTCCTGCGCCGATGGCGTTGGCTGCAAGGGCTGCAGCGCTGGTGCTGCCGGCGGGCTCGCACCACGCTGGTGACCAACCGCCACATCGCGCAACTGGTAGAGGCTGCCGGTGGGCACGCCACCCTCGTGCCGGATGTGCCCGTGCAGTTTCCGGAGCAGGGCGTCTTTCCGCGGTCGTCCCGGTTCACCGTCGCCGTGGTCTGCTCGTTCACCGAAGACGAACCGACAGCGGAGATCATCGCCGCCGCGCGACTCCTTCCAGACCTCGACGTCTTCCTCTCGGGTGACCCCGCGCCGCTGGCTGCCTCGCTACGGACGCGCCTGCCGCCCAATGTCACGCTGACCGGCTTTCTCGACACCGCCGCCTACGGTGGGCTCATCCGGGGTGCCGATGTCGTGGTCGATCTGACCACCGAGGACCACACGATGCTGCGCGGCGCCTACGAGGCCATCTATCAAGGGGTGCCGGTGATCGTGTCGGACTGGCCGTTGCTGCGCCAGGCGTTCCCGATGGGCGCGGTCCATGTCGCCAACACCGCCGACGCGATCGCGGCCGCGGTTGGGGCCGTTATGGCCGACCACGGCCGGTTTCGGGAGGCGGCAGCACAGCTGCGTCGCGCCAAGCTGGCGAGTTGGGACGTGACGCGCCAGGCGATTCACGCCCACCTCACCCCGCCGATCGACGCGTCACTGGTCAGCGAGACGCCGTAAGCGACACGTACGCCTCGGCGTAGCGTCGGCCCAGCTCGCGCAGCGACGCAGCGTCAAAGTGCACCTTGTCGCCGCCGTGGGCCAGACCTTCGCTGGACACGAACGCCGTGTGCGGCACCGTGCCCGGCAGGGCCCGATGCGCCGCGTCCACCAGCTGCCGCGCCTCGTCCCACGGCGCATCCGGAAATCGACCGAGCTGTCCGACGATGAAGGGCAGGTCGGGTGCATCGAGCGTGGTCCTGAAGCGCGCGACCAGGTCATGCAACTTCCCCTGGTAGGCCGCCGCCAGTGCGGGTGTGGCATCCGACTCGCCCTGGTGCCACAGGATGGCCTGCAGTCGCCCGGCCTGCAGCGCCACGCGGGCGCGGGCGATGGCCTCGTCCCAGGGGTGACTTTTCGTCTGGTCGTGATATCCGCCCGGCTGCCAGGCGTCGATGGGGGAGCCGCCCGCGGCCGCGGGCACCAGGCCAATCGTGACCGTGGGGTACGCCTCGGCTATGCGTGCGGCGAACGCGCGTCCCAGGCCGACGCCGGCAATGGGCTTGTCAAAGTGCATGGGGTCCACGGCGGGCACCCAGGCGCCAGCCTTGTCGAGCATCAGCACGCGCGGCGTGGGGCGGCGGTCCTCCGGCGTCACGGCGCCACGGCCGGCCATGTTGGATTGACCGGCGAGCAGGAACAGCTGAAAGGTGTCTCTGGATTGCGGCACCGTCGGCTGGGCCAGCCCGATCGTCACCACGCCGAGCAGGCCGATCATCGTCAACGCGAGTCGTGTCATGGCGTTCGCCTCCCCTGGCGGCAGCAGTCGGCGAAAGTCTCTCACGGGTGGAGGCGGTAGACTGCGGCCATGCGACGACGTGCATGTCCTCTTCTCCTCGCGGCCGCGCTGTCAATCGGTGCTGCCCAGCCTGAGCCGGCAAGCGTGCCCCTGTTTGACGGCTCGACGTTGAAGGGCTGGGTCAACATCAACTGCGCCCCGGACACCTTCGGCGTGCGCGACGGCGTGATCACCTCGACCGGCGCGCCCATCTGCGAGATCCGGACCGAGCGCATGTACGAGAATTTCGTCCTCGAGCTCGAGTACCAGCACGTCGAGCCGATGGGCAACGCCGGGGTGTTCATCTGGGCCGACGCGTTGCCAGCTCGCGGCCAGCCCTTCCTGCGGGCGATCGAGGTGCAGGTGCTCGACGGCCGCAACTCCGAGACCTACACCAGTCATGGCGACGTCTTCGCGATACACGGGGCGGTGCTCACGCCCGACCGCCCGCACCCCAACGGCTCCATGCGGAGCCTGCCGAGCGAGCGTCGTGCCAAGGGCCCTGGCGAGTGGAACCACTACCGCATCACGGCCAACAACGGCACCCTGAAGCTGGCGGTCAATGGCAAGGAGGTGTCAGGCGGCTACGACATCTCGCCGCGCAAGGGCTACATCGCCCTCGAGTCGGAGGGTGCGCCGACGTTGTTCCGCAACATCCGCATCCGTGAACTCCCGAGTGCCGCGGCACTGCGCCCGGAGCAGGTGGCGACGGCCTACGAGGGCCACCTGTCGTTGTACGACGGCAAGAGCTTCACCAACTGGCAGCCACCTGCAGACCAGGTCTCCCGCTGGCGCGCCAACGACTGGACCATCGCCTACGAGGCGCCGACGCCGGCCACTGGCCAGCCGCTGTTGTCCTCGACGGTCTTCGGCGACGTCGAGGTGATTGCCGACTGGCGTTGGGTAGACGAGTCCGAGGCAGCCGCAACCCAGGCGCCGACCCCCATGTCGGCCAGTACATTGTCGGACGTGCGCGCCTTCGTGATGCCGCAACCGGGCACGGCCACGCAGCCGGCAGGCAAGTGGAACCGCGTGATCCAGCGCCTCGTCGGCAATCGTCTGACCATGACGGTGAACGGCGAGGTGGTCGTGGCAGAGGCCGCACAGGAGGGGCTGCCGGCTCGCGGGCGTCTCGCGCTGGTCCCGTCCGGGCGCAAGGTGGAGTTTGCCAACGTGCTGGTGAGGCCGCTGCCCTGAGCAGGCACGCCAATGCGCTGCCGCATCAGCCCATCATGGTGGCGGAGGTGCTGCGCCACCTGCAGCCAGCCCCAGGACAGGTCGTGGTGGACTGCACGCTGGGCGGAGGCGGCCATGCCCGGGCGATCCTCGAACGTCTGCAACCTGGCGGCCGGCTGATTGGGCTGGATGTCGATCCTCTCGAATTACCGGCAGCGGAGGCGCGGCTGCGCGCGGCGGGCTTCGCGGCCGACGGCTTCGTGGCCAGGCATGCCAACTTCGCCGACCTGGCGGGCGTGCTCACCGAGTGTGGCCGCCGGACCGTTGATGGGGTCATCGTGGACCTCGGTGTGTCGGCGATGCAGCACGACTCGCCCCTGCGCGGATTCAGCTACAAGCATCCCGGCCCCCTCGACCTGCGCATGGATCCGACGCGAGGCGAGCCGGCCTGGCAGCAGATCGCCGCGCTGGACGAGGCTGCGATCGCCGCGCTCCTCAGCACCTACGCCGACGAGCCCCACGCGCTGCTGATCGCGCGCCTGGTCGCCGACGCGCGTCCGCGCACCACCCAGACCCTGGAGCGTCTGGTTCGTCTCGGCCTGACGGCGGCCCTGCCCGACCTGACGAAAGCCGACATCAAGAAGTCGATCCGTCGCACGTTCCAGGCCTTCCGCATCTTCGTCAACGACGAACTGACCGCGCTCGACGCGCTGCTCGCTGCGCTGCCGGACTGCCTGGCGGCAGGCGGGCGTGTGGTGATGATCACGTTCCACTCTGGCGAGGATCGGCGCGTCAAGCAGGCATTCCGCCGGGGCCGCCGTGAGGGGCTCTATGCCGAGGTAGCTGACGCGGTGGTTCAGTCGGGCAAGGACGAGACCTTCGCCAATCGGCGTGCTTCCTCGGCGAAGCTGCGCTGGGCCGTGCGCGCCGACCGATGAGGCCAGGCGGAGCGATCAGCGGAAGGCGTTGATTGCCAGTTCGACGTACGGGAAGTGCGAGACCGCGTCGTGGCCGCCGACAGTCCGCACGAAGGCACCGGGTGCGAAGCGCGCGTATCCCACCGTGAGGCCGAGGCGTGGGCCGATTGGCATGCGGGCCCGGGCGTCGAATTCGACCCCGAGGGCGGTGCCGCTGCGGCCCTGCGGATCGCGCAGTCCGGTGGCACTCCAGCGATCGCTGGCGCTATCGAGCCAATAGCCGCTGACGCCGGCGTCGATGCGCAGCCTGGACGTGGGTGACAGCTCGAGGCGCAGCTTGGAGGCGCGCAGATTCTCCCACTGCACGTAGTCGCTGGCCGAGAACGGGCGCGCGAAGCCGAACAGCCGCTCGAAGCGCTGCATGCGAGCGTCGTTGGGGTCCTGATCGCCGCTCGCGTAGCTGACGCTGGTGCTGAGTCGGGGCTTCCACGCGTGGCGCGCGGTGAAGCCGGATTCGACGACGAGCGCAGACCCGCGATGCACACGGGTGCCATCCTTGCCGAACTGCCGGGCGGCATCCAGGTCCCAGTCCCAACCGCTGCGACCGACCAGGCCATAGCTCCGCACGCCCAGTGTGTGGATGTCTCGCGCCACCAGCGTCGTTGACTGGGCCTCCCGCGTGAGCCGCAAATAGTACGGCTGCACCGTGGCCACGCGCGACCAGCGGCGCCAGTCGCCAATCGTGCCGACCAGCCGCTGCGCGTCGTCGGGACGATCCAGCCCTGACAGCAGACGGCGGACCGGCTTGAGCGCCAGGACATCGACCTGCCACGGCCCCTCCGGTCGGCCAATCGTCGCCCGCAGCCCGTCGAAGCTGTTGGCCGTGTTGCGCCACTCGTTGCGCGCCAGCAGCCGCCGGTCGAGTAACTCGAACGCGTGGCGTCCGATGCGCACGCCGATCGGTCGCCCCTTGCCGGCACCGTTGGCGAGATAGACCTCGCCGAACATCTGGAGCGGCTCGGTGAGATTCACGTCGCGGTCATCGCGCGGGAACTGTCCGCCGCCCCGCCGTGAATCGACCAGCTCGACCACGAAGCGAAACGGATCGAAGCGCTGCCGGATGCCGAGGTACAGACGCGTGCGTCCGAGGAGCACGTCATCGGAGGTCAGCCGCGAACGGCGGTAGTCGTTGTCGCGGTGTTCGTACCGCAGCCGCAGCTCGAAGCCGATGTCGAGCCAGTCGACCTTCTCGAAAGCGTCGATGCCCGTGCGGTCGGCGCGACGCACGTAGCGGGGTGGCTGCGACTCCTTCACCAGGCCGTAGCCCCGCGGCTCGACCTGGAACGGGCGTGCGGCTACCGCGGTGGTCTGGGGCGCCGCCTCCTTGTCCTTGTCCTGCGCCCGCGCGGGCATGGCGACAAGCAGCGCCGCCGCGAGCGAGGAGATCGCGATGCGGCGCAGGCGCGTAGGCGTCGAGTGCGTCCTGGCCTGCGACGTGTCATGGCGCGCGCACAGGATCGTCAAGGTGTCATCATCTCGCGTCCCGGTCTGCCGACGAAAGCACACGCTCAGATGCCAAGGGCCGACCATGGTTCGAACTCGAAAATCTGCACGGCAGAGGCGCCGGTGCCCTGTTCGCGGTCGAGCGACTGGAACACCTGGCGATACCCCTCGGCGGCCTCCAGGGGGACACACGTGACGTGCGGCGACGTGCTCACGATCCGGAGGTCGGTGCGAGGCGATGTGGCGAGAAACGACGTCGCCTGCTCGTAGGTGGCGAACGTCCATTGATCGGTGACCTCTCGCACCACCGTGTGATCGAGGCGCGTCTCGTGCGACGCGACGACGGTGACCAATCCGGGCGGTGTCACGGCCTTGCCCGAAAACAGGTAGAGGCGCATGGCCATGGTCCGGTAGTACTCCGGGTAGCAGTACAGGGTCGGCTCGCCGAGCGTCCCGGTGACGAGGTCGCGGCGCGCGTGCAGCTGGCAGTAGTCCAGCGGATTGCCACCCTTGGCCAGGACCATGCCACCGAAGTAGCCCCGAGTGTTGCCCCCAGGCGCGACTTGCAGTTGCCAGTTGACGATCAGGTACCGCGCGCCGGCTCGCTCCATCGCCTGGCTGGCTTCGCTCGGCGTCGTCGCGAGCAACACGGCCGTGGCCGCGGGCACGCCGGTCTGCTTCGGGTTGCTCACCGGTACGCGCCGCGCAACCCGCGTGATCCAGTAGCCGTAGTCCCACCACGCCATGACACCGGAGGCTGCCGTGCTGGCGGCCGTGCTGTCAGCCGGGGGGTGGAGGTACGCCTCGGCATCGGCGAACGGCTCCGGCGTGTTGGTCCGCATCCAGGTGAGCGCATCGTGCCAGTTCGAGTCGATCGCTGGCACTGGCGCGCGTTGCTGCAAGAGGCGGGGCATGCCTGGGGCGGCAATCAGGACCGCCGTCACCGCCACCGCCACGACCCTCAGCATGGCGCCGCTGCGCTGCTGGTAGACGGCTGCCAGCAGATGGGTGCAACCCAGGCCGGCCAGCAGCGCCACGTTGACGCCGAGATAGTAGGTGAAACGGACTTGGCCGAACGTGGCGGCCACCATCGTGACGGTCCATACCGCCAGCAGCGTGGACCACGGCGCTCGTGGCCCGTCGAGATGCTCCCGCAGCCACACGCCCAGGCCCACCATCGCCAACACCAGCCCCGTCGTGAATTCGCGCCACAGCGGCACCGGCGACCACAGGTCGGACTGCATCAGCGGACGGGCTTCACTGACAAACCCGGCACGACGGAACGGAGAGATGCGCGAGGCGTCGGAGAGCAGCGCACCCATGTGATCGCCGAGCACCATCACCCCCACCAGCGCCGCCGCTGCGCCGCTCACGGCAATTGCCGCGAGCCATCGTCGCGGTGGCCAGGCCAGCCGCCGGCCGAGGCGCTGCGCTGCGTGCATACCCCAGATCGCAGACGCACCACCGACCAGCGCGGCGAACTGATAGGCGAAGTACGGCCGGGTGCCCGCCCACGGCGCCACCATCACCGCCGCCACCAGCAGCATCGGGCCGGCCGCCCGCGTCACATCGCGGCTGTCGCCCCCGCGGACGGCATCGATGACCAGGTGTAGTTGCGCCCAGACGACGATGAAGGCGACAAACAGCACGGCACCGCCCCACGTCAGCAGGTACGTGCCAAAGACGACACCGGCCGCCAGGGCCCAGCGCAGCGACGATGCCGCGTCGCGCTTGAGCGCGAGGACCACGCAGGCCATGAGCGTGGTGCTCAGCAGCGTTTCCAGGCAGTGATGGTCGGTGAAGCCGAGCACCGAGCGCTGCAGCACCTGGCTGGGGAGCACCGCGACAATGAAGGCGGCCCACAAGCCGACGCGTGGCGACCAGAGTTCGCGTCCGAGCACATAGACCGGCCACACGGTCAGCGCGCCGAGCACCGGCGGCAGGCCGGCCCCGACGACGTCCACCAGCCAGGGCGATGGCGAGCCGCCACCGAGCAGCAGCGCGAGGCCGGCGATGCACCAGTCGAACACCGGCCCGGCGTTGACCGCTTCTCCCCCCGGGTGGGAGAGGTAGGGGTCGTGCCACAGCCTCCAGGGGAAGTGCTCGACCAGCGCGTCGACCAGCCGCATGTGGTACCACGCGTCGCTCTCGACAAAGGCCACGTAGGTCTCGGCAAAGACCGACGGCCAGGTCAGCCAGGTCCGGAGCAGGCCTGCGCCGGAGACGATGAGGAACAGCAGGACCAGCTGCAGGCGCGTGGTCGGCTCGGCTGCGGGCGCTCTCGGCATTGGCGGCGTGATCTCGATCACGGCGCCTGCATCGTCAGGAGCGCGATCGCCGACAGTGCGAAGGCGAGCCCATAGAGCAGCGACACCGCGACACGTGGCGTCAGGCCGGCGCGTTCGAGGCGATGGTGCAGGTGTCCGGCGTCTGGGGCGAAGACATGCGACAGCGCCCGCGTCCGTCCGGAGAGTCCAGGACTGGCGAGGCGCTGACCGGTGATGACGCGCCGCACCACGGTCGTCACCGTTTCCAGCAGCGGCACGGCGAAGATCAACAGCGGCACACCGGCAGCCAGCGTCGTGGCTCCCTTCTGCTGGCCGGTCACGGCCGTGACGGCAAGCAGAAACCCGGCGAGCAAGCTGCCGGAGTCGCCAAGGAAGATGCGTGCCGGATGCAGGTTGTAGATGAGGAAGCCCAGGGTGCCGCCAACCAGGGCGACGAGTATGCGGGCGGCACCAGCTTCGCCGCGAGCGACCAGCACCACCGCACACGTCGCGGCCGCGATCGCCACCAGTCCGCCGGCCAGTCCGTCGAGCCCATCCACGAGATTGAACGCATTGGTCAGGCAGAGCACCCATGCGATGGTCGCCATCGGCGCCAGCCAGCCCAGGTCGTAGGTGACCCCGAGCAGCGTCACGCGTGAGATGGTGATCCCCGCGCCGACCACGATCAGACTGGCGACGAGCTCGACCGAGAGCTTGAAGGACGCGGTGCGTGGGTCGATGTCGTCCCACAGGCCGACGCCAAAGACCAGCACAGCCCCGGTGATGATTGGCAGGACGTCGCGCAGGTGCAACGCGGGACTGATCCCCTGGCTGGCGTCGGCCACCAGCGACGCGCCGAGGGCCGTGGCCAGCGCCAGCGCCACCGCCACGCCGCCCAGTCGCGGCACCGCGGCGACGTGCACCTTGTGTCCCGCTGGGTGATCGAGCAGCCCGAGCCGCACCGCCGTCCTTGCGACGAGGGGGGTGAGGATCGCGGCTGCCACGAGCGCGGTCACAAACGTCAGCAGGTAATTCACCAGCGGGCGTCCATCAGGCGCTCGCAGTCGGCGACCACCGCGGCGGCCGCGCCAGGGCGGGCGGCTGCCCGTGCGGCGTCCGACATGGCCCGCCAGCGGTCCGGGTCGAGCAGGACACCAGCGATGCCGGCCACCAGTCGGTCGCTTTCCCAGGCGGACTCGCGAGTCCAGAGGGCCGCCCCGGCCGCGGCGTACGGCGCCGCGTTGGCCGACTGATGGTCGGCCGCGGCGTCGGGCAGGGGCACCAGCAGCGCTGGCAGCCCGGCGAGCGCCAACTCGGCGAGGGTGCCTGCGCCGGCGCGAGTGATGGCGAAGTGGGCCCATCGGTACGCGGCCGCCATGTCGTCGATGACACGCACGACACGTGCGTCGATGTCATGACGGGCATACGCGCTGGCAAGCGTCTCCACGTCGAAAGACCCGGCCTGGTGCCACACGCGGAGCGGCACGCCGGCGGCCGCGAGTCCGGCCATCAGGGCCGGCATCTCACGTCCGAGGAACTGCTCGCCGCGCGACGAGCTGGTGATCAACAGATGGCAGGGCGTGCCGAGGTGAGGCCCGAGCCTGGGGCCCTGCTGTTGCCGAGCGATGATTGCCATCACCGGCGTCCCGGTCACGACCGCCTGTGCGGGCGCCAGTTGTCGCGCGACCGCATCGGTGGCGACATAGGCGCGCTCGACCAATCGGCGCAGCCACCTGTTGGCCATGCCTGCAACGGCGTTGGGTTCGACGATGGCGGTGGGCACACCGAGGGTGCGGGCAGCGAGCACCACGGGCGCCGACGCGTACCCGCCGGTGCCGACCACCAGGCGTGTCCTGTCAGCCTGCAGGTGGGCGCGTGCTGCCGGGATGGCGCGCAGCACACGCAGCAGCGCTGCCGCGCGACCCAGTGGTCCTGTTCGGGCCATCGCTGATGCCTCGATGAGGATCAGTGACCGGCCGGCGGCAGCGGCCAGTTGCGTTGCCGGACCGCCTGAGGCGGCGTAGAGCCGCACCTGGACGTCGGGCAGGAGCGCGTCATAGGCCTCGGCAATGGCGAGCGCCGGCATCACGTGTCCTGCGGTATCACCAACAGCGAACGCGATGCACCGGGTCATGGAGGAACGAAAACAGGGTCGTAGCCTACCACGCTCGTCAGCACCACGCGGTTGCCGATGGCCGACGCATGCAGCGTGCCCGAGACGTGGCTCGCAGAGGGTTGCGTCCAGTACGGCGACCTCGGTCGCATGGCCCGCCCGCGTCGACGACAATATTTGTATGACAGTCATCACCTCGTGGCTCCGCCTGATCGTCGCTGCGCTGATCGTGATCACTGCGGGCGGCGTCGTGCGCGCCGACGGCCCGCTGCTGACGCGACGAGATGACGGCCTCGTCCACATGCGGCCGCCGGCGGCCGGGATGCTGGTGCGCTACACGCTCGATGGGTCTGAACCAGGGCGCGACGCCGGCGTCTGGCTGGCGCCGGTCGAGGTGCCGGCGGGCTACGTCCTCAAGGTCCGCGCGTTTGCCACCGACGGCATGCCGTCGGGCGAACTCGCGACGTACGAGACGCCACTGGATCCGGGGAGTCTGCGTCGGCCGTCGTCGCTGGTTCCCGTCACCCAGAACCGCGACTGGCGCACCTACGACTGGGTGGAGCGCCACGCGGCTGCGACGGCCCTCATGCGGCAGCATCCGGCGATTGTGATGCTCGGCGACTCCATCACGCACTTCTGGGGCGGCAACCCGCCAGGCGGGCCGCGCAACGGCGGGCCCGAGTGGGACCGACTCTTTGCCGGCCGCCGGGTCGTCAACCTGGGGTATGGCTGGGACCGCACCGAAAACGTGCTCTGGCGGCTTACGCACGGCGAGTTCGACGCGGTCGCGCCCCGGCTCGTGGTGGTCATGATCGGCACCAACAACGTCGGCATCAACACACCGCAGGAAATTGCCGCGGGCATCGGGGCCATATGCGCCACGATCCATGCGCGTTCGCCATCGACCCGGATTCTGCTCCTCGGCATCTTCCCGAGGGGTGAGCAGCCCAACGCGGCGCGCGATACGGTTGTCGAGGTCAACCGGCTCATCGCCGGCCTGGATGGCCGCGATGGCATCACCTATCTCGACATCGGGTTTCGCCTGGTGGCCGCCGATGGGACCATCAGTAAGGAGGTCATGTCTGATTTTCTCCACCCGACCGCCCGCGGGTACGCCATGTGGGCTGCCGCCATGACGCCCGTCCTCGAGCGTCTGCTCGCGCACCAATCGGCTCCCGCCCGCGAGTGACGGGCGCTGGCGAGTGTGCCGGTCGGGCGGTGCGGTGCGCCCGGCCTCGCGCCGCGTGGGTGTCGCGCGGCTGACCAGCCCGGACTACCGCGGCGCGAACGCCTGTCGCGTCACCTCGTGACGGTAGGCGAACAGGCGCCGCAGCTTGCGGTCCACGAGCGGCCCGCCAATCGCATTGCCGAGCGCCCCGAACGGCAGCGCGTACTCGATCCGGTCCTCCAGGATGCAGCCGTCAGGGCCGTCAGGCGTCATCAGGTGCACGTGCCGCCACGAGTGGAAGGGCCCCGACACCTGCTGATCGGTGAACGATCGGCCGGGTTGGTAGTCACGATGCTCGAGGTCCCAGCGCAGCGCGATGGGTCCTGGGCCGACGCGCAGCGAGACGCGCGCGCCGTCGCGGATGCCGCCCTCCTGGTGCACGACGCGCACGCGCTCCCAGGGCGGCGTCAGTCGCGCGAATGCTCCTGGGGCTTCGTGCCAGTCGAACACGGCCGTGGCCGGGGCCGGGACACGGGTGGAGGCGATGAACGTGCGGGTGGGCATGCGGCTCTCTTCTGCATCATGTGTCATCGGCCCTTCGGCTCCAGGATGAGGTGACGGCGATTACGCCTGCCGTCGAACGCCGCCTCCCCATGCTGCCCGCGGGTTGGCGACCAGGAGTTGCTCGATGTCGTCGCTCGTCAGGCCTTGGTCAGCGAGACGGTAGCGGAATGCGGTGAGCAGCAGGTGGAAGTCGCGGGGCAGCCGTCCACCCGCGGGGAAGGCGTTGCCGTCGTGCGAGAGCAGGAGGCGCGGCAGCAGCCCGCGACGGCGCGCCTCGACCACCAGGGCGAAGTGGCGGTCCCAGGTCAGTGCGGTGATGCCGTCCAGGCCCAGCCACGCGCCTGCCTCGGCCGCGCGCCACAGCGCCGCATCGTCGGTGCAGGTGTTGGCATGTACCCACACCCACGCACCTGGCGCGACGCGTTCGGCGCGAAGGATGTCGAGTTGCGCGCTCGCGGCCTCGGCGTTGTTGCCGGTGTGGCAGGCAATGGTGAGGCCGGTCTGCAGGTGGGTGCGGGCTGCCGCCACGACCAGGGTGCGATCGATCGGCGACAGCGGCCCTGCGTCGACGCCGATCTTGATGAACCCCGGACGGATGCCGGTGTCACCGATCCCGTTGACGTACTCGCGGGTCCACTGCCGGGCGAGGTCGTCGGCCGATGCGGCGCGCGCGGCCTCTGGCACGTAGCGGTCGTCGGCCGCACCGTAGAGGCCCGTGTTGGTCAGGATCTGCACGCCGCTCTCTTGCGACAACTGCTGCAGCAGTCGCGGTGCACGCCCGAACCACGCCGCGGTTGCATCGACGATGGTGCGGACGCCGAGCGCGTGGAGATAGCGGAGATACGGCAGGACGATGTCGGCAAGCTGCGCCGGATACGCCGGGGCGTCGTCGGGCGGATCGCCGAAGCGCGAGAACAGGTGCTCGTGCGACAGCGTGAGACCGAGGGCGTCGGCCGCGATCGGGCCGGTCACCGTGTGAATCACCGCCGCCGCGGCGGCCCGTCCCTGACGCAGCCGATGGGCAGAGACCGCGTGCGGCAGGCTGCCGCTCGCCGTCCCCAGGGCCAGCGCCTGCAGGGCGCGTCGGCGCGTCCATCCGCCTGTCACCGCCCGAGCATACACGTCGTCCCGGTTCTGGCCGCGTGCCGGCGCCGGGATCAGAGCGCCCTGTCAGGTACAATCCGCGCTCCTGTACCCGATGTGCAACGACGTGCGCAGGGCACGTCTCCAACGAGAGGCGCTCAACTATGTCTTCCGTCATTGAGATTCGTCGGTTCGATGCTCCAGATCAACTGATCGACATGAAGGCGCGTGGGCGGATCGCCGTCGTCAAGATGGCGGATGGCACGACCGGGATGCATGCGGTGTTCGAGCCTGGCTGGGTGTGGGAGGTGGACGAGAAGCCGCTGCTCGGCAATCCGCCGTCCTGCCCGATGCGCCACACCGGCTACTGCGTCGCGGGCAGGCTGGTGGTGCGGATGGTCGAGAGCGACGTCCAGACACGGATTGGTCCTGGCGACTTCTTCGAGATTCCGTCTGGTCACGACGCGTACGTCGAGGGCGACGAGCGTGTTGAGCTCGTGCTGTTCGCGCCGCCTGAGGCCGCCGCACACTGATCCTCCGGGCGCGCGGCGTACAGCATTCGGGGTGTCGGTGGCGGCGGGCGACGGCTCGTTTGACAGGGCTACGGGCGAAGGCTGTAACAGCGTAGAAATTACGGGAAAGGCTCGTCGGACGACCTCAATCTGCGGCCCCCCAGAACGCACCCCCATGTCAGAAAGGGCTCTGATGCTTCGAGCGTGTCTTCTACCAATCCCATCCTCGTTGGCTGCTGCGGCGGCGATGTCGGTGTGGCTCATGTTGATTCCCCAGCTGAGCAGTGCGCAGGTCTTGTACGGGACCCTGGTCGGAAACGTCACAGAGGCCTCCCAGGCCGTGATTCCCGGCGCCGATGTGACCGTCACCAACACGGAGACCGGCCTCACCCGGAGCGTTGTGACCAACGAGAGCGGCGCCTACAGTGTCCCGAACCTGCAGGCCGGGACGTATTCGCTGACGGTCAAGATGCCGGGCTTTGCCGACTTCGTAGCCACCGACGTAGCCGTCGGCGTGAACAGCACCGTGCGCCGCGATGTGGCGATGAAGGTGGGTGGCGTGGCAACGGAACTGACGGTCACGGCCCAGACGCAGATGGCCCAACTGCAGACCGACCGTGGCGAAATCCGACACGAGATCCAGACCAAGCAGTTCGAGGATCTGCCAGTCTCGCTGGCCGGCAACTACCAGAGTCTGCTGCAGACGCTGCCCGGCTTCGAGATGGAGGGCGACATGCGCCCGGGCCGCATGGGCGGGTGCAACCCGTCCGGGTCCGTCGGCTTCAGCGTCAACGGGACCACCACGTCCACGACCTCGACCAGCGTTGACGGAGCCACCAATTCTCACATCTGGAACGTGGGCCGCTCGGCGATCGTGCCGACGCTCGAGTCCATCGAGGGCGTCAACGTGGTCACCAACAGCTTCGATGCCGAGCAGGGCATGGCCGGCGGTGCGGTGATCAACGTGCAGACCAAGTCCGGCACGAACCAATTTCACGGGTCCGTCTTCCAGTCCCACTACAACCAGCACATGAAGGCCCGGGACTACTTCCGACCCGCGAGCCAGCCAAAGGGCGAGTTTCTCCAGAATCGCCTCGGCGCGACGCTCGGCGGTCCGATCAAGAAGAGCAAGCTCTTCTTCTTCAGCAGCTTTGGCGGCATCTATCAGCACGACGACGGTAGCGCCATCCTGTCGCTGCCAACGGCGAGAGCGCGTGCGGGCGATTTCTCGAACGTCTCGGCGGTGATCTACGACCCGGCGACGGGCAATCCCGATGGCTCGGGCCGCGTCCCGTTTGCCAACAACCAGATTCCCGAGAGTCGGATCAGTCCGATCGCCAGGCAGGTCCTGGGACTGGTGCCGCTACCGAATCTCGCCGAGCGGGAAGGCAGCGAAGCGAGCAATTTCTTCGCCAGCCAGCGTTTCGGGGCAGCGCGCTGGTCGCTGGACAACAAGGTGAACTGGGACGTGTCCAACAAGTTCAACACCTTCGTCAGTTGGAACTACGCCCACCACCAGTCCACGCACGTCACCGCCTTCGGCGACGGGTTCATGGATGGCCCTCGCGTCGGCGGCGGCAATGCCGGCGAGACGTGGGGCTACAACAACCGCATCAGCGCTGGCGCCAACTACATCATCACGCCGACGTTGCTCGTCGATGCGTTCTCGGGCTGGACACGCCAGAACACCAACGTCGAGCAGCCCGGCATCGGTGAGAACTACGGCCTGGACCTGCTGGGCCTGCCGGGCACCAACGGGCCGGAACGCTTCCAGAGTGGCTGGCCGCGGTTCGCGGTGAGCGGGTATGCGGGCTTCGGCACCGAAGAGCCCTACACGCCGTATTACCGGAACGACAATCAGTACTCTTTCCGGTCCAACTTCACCAACATTCGCGGCAGGCACGAGCTTCGTTGGGGCACCGACATCAATTCCGAGCAGATGAATCACGTGCAGCCGGAGTTCCAGGGGGGGGCGTCGACTGGCGCCCGCGGCTTGTTCACCTTCGGGACGGGTCCGACGGCGGCGTGCCTGACAGTCTCTGCGTCAGGCGCGTGCACCAGCACCAGCGTTACCTCGCAGGCCAACGCCATGGCCGCGTTCCTGCTGGGCCTGCCAACCCAGGTGGGCAAGAACCGGCTCAACATCTTTCCCTACACGACGCGGACGTGGCGTTACAGCCTGTATGCCCGTGACCGCTGGCAGGCCAGCCAGAAGCTCACGCTGAACTACGGCCTTCGCTGGGAGTACTTTCCCATGCCGACGCGAGCCGACCGGGGCTTCGAGCGGTACAACCCCGAGGACAACCGGATGTACATCGGCGGGGTCGGCGATGTACCGGAGGATCTCGGCGTGAAGACCAGCAAGGGGCTGTTCGCGCCGCGACTGGGTTTTGCCTTTCGTGCCACCGACAGGATGGTGGTGCGCGGCGGCTACGGCGTCAGCTGGGATCCGTATTCCCTCGCGAGGGCCCTGCGCACCAACCACCCCGTGCTGACCGAGCTCGTGATTCCTGCGCGCAACAGCCTGTCGGCGGCGTCGGACCTCTCGGCAGGCATCCCGGCCATTCCCACGCCCGATCTGGGCAATGGCGTCCTGGCCATGCCGTCCAACGTCTCGGCGCAAACCGTGCCGCTCGACCTGCAGCGCGGCTACATCGCTTCCTACAACCTCACGGTGCAGCGAGACCTTCGGGGCGGATGGGTCGGCGAGGCTGGATACGTGGGCACGCGTCAGATCCGCCAGCTCGGCTACCGTGAGCTGAACTGGGCCGACATCAACGGCGGCAACGCGGGACGGCAGTTGTTCCAGCAGTTCGGTCGCGCCGCGTCCACGCGCCAGGTCAGCCCAATCGGCGACAGCCGCTATGACGCGCTCCAGGCCAGGGTGGTGCGCCGATTCTCCCAGAATTACTCCTTCACGACGTCGTACACGCTGGGTAAGTCGATCAGCACGTCCGGGCTCGATCGCAGCGACAGCACGCTGAAGATCATGATCCCGGAGTACTACCACCTGAACCGCTCCGTGAACGGCTTCGACCGTCGCCACAACCTGCAGTTCACCAACATCGTGGCGTTCCCGTTCGGCCGCGACCAACGGTGGCTGAACGATGGCGGGGTGCTGTCGTCGATTCTCGGCAACTGGCAGACAAACAGCATCATCGCGCTCATGAGCGGCCGGCCGTTTTCGGTGACCGGATCAGCCAACTCGCTTAATGCCCCAGGCAATACGCAGCGCGCTGACCAGGTGAAGCAGGACGTCGAGATCCTCGGCGGGGTGGGGCGCGGCACTCCCTACTTCGACACCACGGCATTCGCGCCGGTGACCGAGCCGCGGTTCGGCACCGCCGGTTTCAACACCTTGTATGGCCCGGGTCGCTTCAACTGGGATTTCAGCCTGTTCCGCACGTTCTCGTTGCCCAGGGGCTCCAGGCTGGAGTTCCGCCTCGAGGCGTTCAACTTCACGAACACGCCGAAGTTCGGCAATCCGGCTGCCAACGTCAACAACGCAGGGTTCGGGGAGATCACGACAGCCAGCGAAGAACGTCAGTTCCAGGCCGGGCTTCGCTTCGTCTTCTGAGTAAGAGCCTGGGGCGCCCTCAGAGGCGCCCCAGGCTCTCGTCGATGGCTTTGAGCAACGTCGGGTCGGCCAGGCGCCACATGCGTGTCAGCTCGTCGTAGGTACGGCGGGCTTCCGTCGTGTTGCCACTCTCTGCGCACGCCCGCGCAAGCCCGAGCAGCGACAGGGCACGCTTCGGGGCCCGCAGCAGCGCCAGCTCGAACTGCACGCGGGCCAGGTCCGGGCGTCCCAGGTTCAGCAGCATCTCGCCCAACAGCTCATGCGCAGGTTTGGGAGGGACTGGCGGCCCGAACTCGTAGGGCGTGCTGTCCTCGGCGGCCACCGCTTTCTTCATGAGTTCGATGGCGTCGGCGCTCTTGCCGCCGGCCATCATCAGGAGCGCGGCGAGTTGCTGCTCCATGATGCTGACTGCCTGCAGATCTCCGGTCTCGTGGTGAGCGTCCGGTGATCTGGACGCTGTTGGTGAGCGCGGGAGGCTTCTGAGCGCACCCAGCAAGACCTCCGCCTCCTGCCGCCGGCCGCCATTCAGGGCGTCAGCCCCGGCCGCGAACAGATGCGCTGCCCTGGCTGGCAGATCGAGTCCCGAGGTGTCGATGCGGGCCGGGTGAGCCTCGCCGGTTTCTATGGCGTACATCGCGCGCATCTGGACGACATGAAACCGGGCGAGCGGCGTGGGCTGATCGGCCGCTTTCTGCTCCATCGTCTCGAGGACCTGGCGGGCGGCCGTAAAGCGCCCCTGCTGCAGGTATGCATACTGGAGCCACCAGAGCGCGTGGTATCCGCCCGATTCCACTGCCCGGCTGTCCTGCGATGCGAGCCAGGCCGCTTCGTTGGATCGCGCTGCTTCGTCCCACATGCCCATCGCCACGAAAATGTGAGAGGGCATGTGCTGGGCATGGGCAGAGGCCGGCGCCACCCTCGCGTAGATGCGCGCGGCGCGCAGGCCCAGTGGCGCGTGGACCGGATCGTCGTACGCGTGAAGGGCATAGTGCAGTGCCCCGGGGTGCTCCGGATCCTTCTCGAGCACGGCCTCTGCCACCGCCGCCGCCTTCATGTACGTCCGGTAGTCCCGCCCGCCGTGGCTCGTGCCCAGCAGCGCCAGGGCGTAGAAGGCCGCTGCCTCGTTGTCATCCGGATACGCCTCGTGGAGTCGGCGCATGGCCGTCGCGTACTCGAAGTCGCGATGTTCCTTGCTCCCCTCCCCGTAGAGGGTCTGGACGGCGGCCAGGTAGGCGCGTTCTCTCGAGGTTGGCGGCGTGGCCTGCAGGCGCTGCAGCGCGGCCCGGGCCAGACCGCGATCCTGTGCGAACCAGATGGGCTCGTTGTAGGTCATGGCCTCGCCCCAGTAGGCCATGGCAAACGTCGGCGCCGCTTCCCGAGCGGCCACAAAGTGCGCTCTGGCCTGCCGGTAGTCGAAGCCGTGAAGCAAGAGCACGCCGCGTTCGAAGTGTCGTTGTGCTTCCGCCGGCCCCGACGTGGGAAAGACGACCCTGCCAAGTTCGCCAGGCTGTCCCTGCAGGCCGAGGATCAAGGTCAGATAAAATGCGAGCACGGTCATGCCGATATGATTTTAAGTCGCGGGCAGTTCCTGGCCTCTCTGGTCGCGCCTCTGACGGGACTGGCACCGAGACAGGTCGTGGCGTTCTCCGACTACCCGCAGCTGTTCCGGACCGATGTCTCGACCGCCAGCCCGCGCGTGAAGACCTTCGACTTGAGAAGGCTGACCACGTGGCTGACGCCCCCCGACGAGTTCTTCACATTCCATCAGGGCATCGTCGCGCCCGCCGCTGATGCGTGGACGCTACAGATCTCGGGTTCGCTGGCGCGGGCGAGCACGTACACGATGGCCGACCTGGCGCGGCGTCCGATGAAGGAGGTCGCGTCGACGATCGAGTGCTCCGGCAACAACGACCATCCGACGTTGATGAACGGGCTGGTCAGCAACGGCGTCTGGACGGGCGTCGAGCTGGGGCCGCTGCTGCGCGAGTGCGGCGTCCTCGCTGAAGCGCGGGAGGTCGCCTTTTTCGGGGCAGATGCGGAGCGCGAGCGCAAGTGGGCAGCCGGCGACAGGGAGTTCGAGACGCCACACGGTCGGAGCATCTTCATTCAGGACGCGATCGACGGCGGCGCGATACTGGCGCTGTCGCTGAACGGGCGCCCCCTGTCTCCTGCGCAGGGCCATCCGCTGCGGCTGATCGTGCCCGGCTGGTACGGCATGACGCAAGTCAAGTGGCTCAACCGGATTGTGGTGCTCGATCGACGATACGAAGGCCGTCACATGGCAAGAAATTATCATTCGCTCGCGATCGCTCCTGACAATCTGCTGCTCGAGACGTCGATCACCCGCATGCGGCTGAAATCGGTCGTGGCCCGGGTGACGCGTCAGCCATCGACGTACATGATTTCTGGTGCGGCCTGGGGAGGTCTGGTGGAGCGTGTCGAGGTGCGGATCGACGACCAGCCGTGGCGCGCGGCGGCAATCACCCACAAAGGGTCGCAGCATGCATGGTCGTTGTGGCAGACCCCGTGGGACCCTGCATCGCCTGGCCCCTACACCATCGTGTCGCGTGCGGTGGATGCACACGGGCACATCCAGCCGGTCAGGTCCGACTTCACCAGCACGCGTGAAAACAACACGCAATGGGTGCGGCGCTTACGGCTTCAGGAAATGGTCCAGCCAGTCGAAGGCGGCTGACACCGCAGCGGGCGTCGGCGTGTGTCCGGTGTGGTGGTTGACATAGCCGATGTTCTGGCCATGGCCTGACAGCTCGTACACCGCGCGCGCGGCGTTGATGTAATGCCAGCTGTCCTGCTTGTCGTACTCATCGCCTCCGATCAGGAGGAACGGGCGCGGCGCAATCAGGGCAAGCAGCTCGTGCTGATCGGTGCCAGCCGGTGCCCCGGTCAGCGCGTCGCCCAGGTACCAGTAGTCGTCGTAGTTGGACATCCGCAGACCCACGCCGAGTTCCGACGAGACGGTGGCGCGGATGCGGGGCTCCATCGCCGCTGCGTAGAGCGCCATCTTGCCGCCCAGCGAGTGGCCGATGATGCCGATCCGCCCCGCATCGGCATCGGGCAATGTCTCGATGAAGTCGACGACGCGGCGCGCATCGGCCACCCACTTGCCAAGCCCCGTGGAGCCAGGGTGCCGCAGGGCGAGATTCGCGGCGGCTTCGCTGTAGGACTCTCCGTAGCTCTCGCCGAACCAGCGGACCGCGACGGCCAGGTATCCATGCTGTGCGGCCGTGTAGGCAAACGCGTTCACGCCTGACGCCGAATAGCGGCGTCCTCCCAGGTCGGCGGCCGCCGGTATGTCCACATCGTAGAAGGGGACGATCACTACCGGCAGGCGGCGGTGGGCGGCGTGACGGGGACGCACGACATAGACCTTCTCCCAGACGCCCGCCTCGAGTTCGAGCTCGATCAACTGGCCGTGGAAGTTCCGCTCCGAGACGTCGCGCACGAGGCGTGAAGTTGGCGTGCCGCGGGCAAGCTTCGGCTCCCTCAGCAGGTTGACCCACTTGTCACGGATGGTGGCGGCCTGCTGCGTCCACGCGGGCGCCAGCGCGGTGAGCGGCCCAATGGTGTGTTGCCATCCCGGCGGTGCTTCGTTGAACCGGCTGAAGAAGTCCGACGGGGCAGGTCTGTCCGACGGCCTGGTCTCGATGCTTCGGGCGATGCGAAAACCCGTGAAGCGGCTGCGCCACTCGGGGTTCATCGACGAACGGTGGTCACGCGACCAGCGAGAGGTCGAAGTCACGAACGACCCGCCGCGGATCACTCGGGCCAGGCCGGTTGGGGGCCCGGACGGGTCGCGTATCGCGTCAGGGCTGGCGATGGCATCGAAGAAGTCGTCGGTCCATTCCCAGACGTTGCCTCGCAAGTCGAACACGCCCGACGGCTCGGGCGTGAGCGACCGGGTGGTGGCGGTTCCCTTCTCGATGAGCGGCCCGAAGACGTCAAGGCTCTTGGTGCTCGCAACTCCGAGGTTGGCCACGGTGAGCAGGGCCTGGTCGGGAGGCGTCGGACCTGCCGCCACGATCCACTCGGCTTCCGTAGGCAGCCGATACCCCATGCACGTCGGATCACGTCGGCCGCTGGTGAGGTCGTAACAGGCGCGCAACCCCTCCTTCTCGCTGCGCATGTTGCAGTAGCGAATGGCGTCCCACCAGCTGACGTTCTCGACGGGACGCTCGACCCCCTTGTAGAAAGCAGGTTCCGACAGCGTGATGGTGGCGTACTCCTTCTGAGTCACCTCAGCGGCGCCGAGCAGGAACTCGCTCACCGACACCTTCACTTCGAGCGATGTGATCTGATCGGTGACCTGGTGTGTTCCCGCAGGAATCCGTACGAGATCCTGGGCCGAGGCGGCAAAGGCACAGCTCATCGCGATCGCGACGAGGAATGGGACGTGTGGTGTCATGGTGTCATTGGGGTCACGGACGGTCCCCCGGGATGGCGCGACGCCCGAGGCCAGCACGATAGATCTCGGCTGATGCGTTCGGCGTCGGCCGCGAAACGAGCCGAGTATACGCGCGCCGCGCCTGCCGGATGGTCTCGCGAACGGCCCCGAACCGGAAGTCGTTTGCAGAACGACCTCAGCCCCGTGACAGACTCAGCAGGTGGGCCTCTCCCTGATTCCGCTCTGCGAGTACGACACGCCGTCGATCCCGACCGACCACGCCATCCGCAAGGCCTACGCCACGCTGCGCGGCAAACTGCTGCAGCAGGACAAGGGGCCGATGCTCACCGGCGAGCGGCTGCGGCCGGCGACCCTGAAGCTGATGAACCAGGTGGTCGACCCGCCGGCCAGCGGCCCCTATCTCGTAGAGCTGTCGGCCGCGTTGCAGGAATGGCTGCTGTCCACGCCGTCGCAGAGCCTGGGGGTCGTGATCCTGCCGCCCTGTGACACTGATGACATCATCGCGCGCTGGGCCGAGGCCGGTGGTCACCAGTTGCTGGCGCCCCCCGTGCGCGAACAGCTGATGAATGGGGGAGCGGTACCCGCCTTGGACCTGGACGGCCCCGGCCTGCTGGTGATCCCGCGGCTGGAGTACTGGTTCCTGCGCCAGCGCAACGGTCTGGCCCCGGTCCGAGCGCTGCTGGCGAGGCTGGCGCTGCTGGAGCGCCGCTGCCTGATTGGCTGCAATAGCTGGGCCTGGTCGTTCCTCGTAAAGGCCGCCGGGGCCGACGTGCTGCTGCCCGCCCCGCTCGCCTTCCCGGCGTTTGACGCGCAGCGACTGCATCGCTGGTTCAGCGACCTGGCGGCCGACAAAGAGAGCCGTCAGATCACCTTCCGCGCCGCCCGCGGCGGCGACGATGTGCTGGCCGTGGATGCCGAGGACAAGCCCACCCATCGATACATGCAGGTGATGGCCGCGCGCAGCCTGGGCATCCCCTGGGTCGCCTGGCATCTATGGCGCACCAGCCTGCGGGCTCGCACCGACGCCGGGGATATCTCGGACCCCGCCTTGAAGGCCACGGCGAGCGACGTCAAGACGCTCTGGGTCGTCGACATCGACGACTACCGGCTGCCGCCCCGCCACCAGGACCGGGCGCTGCTGGTGCTGCAGGCCCTGTTGATCCATCACGCGTTGACGCCGCTGGAGCTCAAGTGCGTGCTGCCCGAGACCGGTGAGCCTGACATGATACCGGCGCTGCTGGCCGCCGGCTTCGTCGAGCGCCGCGGCGAACGGCTGTCGGTCGGCGCGGCCGCGTATCCCTCGGTGCGCGAGGCCCTGATCGCCGACGGCTGCCCAGTGGGAGAGATGTAATGGGAGGCGCCATCGAAGGGCAGCAAAAGGCCGCCAGGCTGATCAACGACCTGCAGGACATCAGCTTCATCAAGATCGGGCTGATCATCGCCGTCACCTGGCTGGTGATCTGGCTGGCCCGCATCGTCCTGCCCTATCTGGCCGAGCGCGGCCCGAGCCAGCTGCGCCTGTACCTGCTGGGCGCGGTGCCGATCATTCGGATCGTGCTGCTGGCAGTGGCCATCGTCTGGGTGATCCCGATCGTCTTCAACATCACTTTCCAGAATTTCCTGGTGATCTCGGGGGCGACCGGGGTCGCCATCGGCTTTGCGTTCAAGGACTATGTCAGCAGCCTGATCGCCGGTGTGGTGGCGATCGTCGAGCGGCCCTACCGGCCGGGCGACTGGGTGAAAATCGACGGCGATTACGGCGAGGTGCGTTCCGTGGGCATGCGGACCATTGAGCTGCGCACCGCCTCCGACGACATCATCTACGTGCCGCACGGCAAGATCTGGCAGAGCAACATCGCCAACGCCAACGACGGCGCCCGCACGCTGATGTGCGTGGTCAATTTCTAC
>JBKJQW010000006.1:0-5499 GCA_046593715.1 Luteitalea sp. | reverse complement strand
CGCGCATGCCGAGAGCTTCGGCCAGCACACCGACCTGCGTGCCGATGTGCCCGTAGCCGACGATGCCGAGCGTCTTGCCGCGCACCTCATACGACCCTGACGGCGACTTGTCCCACTCGCCGCGGTGGGCGCGCGCGTTGCGGCGCGGCACGCCGCGCAGCAGCATGACGATCTCGGCATCGTCGGCTACGGGCACATCGGCACGCAGGTCGGTGTGCTGGCCGAAGCTCTCGGCATGCGCGTCATCTACTACGACATCGTCACCAAGCTGGCCCTGGGCAACGCGCAGCCGGTGCGGTCGCTCGCCGGCCTGCTGGGAGCCGCCGACGTCGTGACACTGCACGTCCCGGAGACCCCGCAGACACATGGGCTGGTCGGCGCCGACCAGTTGCGGATGATGAAGCCGGGTGGCCACCTGATCAACGCCTCACGCGGCACCGTGGTGGACATCGACGCGCTGGCAGACGCGCTGCGTAGCGGGCACGTCGGAGGCGCGGCGCTCGATGTCTTCCCGCAGGAGCCCGAGTCCAACACCGACGCGTTCCAGTCGCCCCTGCGCGGCCTCGACAACGTGCTCCTCACGCCGCACATCGGCGGCAGCACGGCAGAAGCCCAGGAAGCGATTGGTCTCGAAGTCGCCGAGAAGCTGTTGACCTACAGCAACAACGGATCGACCTTGTCGGCGGTGAACTTCCCGGAAGTCACCTTGCCCGGGCACCCCGGCAAGCACCGCGTGCTGCACATCCACCACAACAGGCCGGGCATGCTGTCGCGGGTCAACGACGTCTTCTCGGAGCGGCGCATCAACGTTGCGGCGCAGTACCTGCAGACCAGCCCGCGCATCGGCTACGTCGTCATCGACGTCGACCCGGACCCGGACGCCGACTCGCCAGCCCTGCGGCGGGAGCTGGCGGCCCTGGACGGCACCATCAAGGCGCGGCTGCTGTACTAGGCGCGGGCGGCAGCAGGAAGTTCTGCGTGAGTCAGGTGCGAGGGATGGCGCGGTAGATGAAATGTCGCGCGCCGCGTCGCCCGTGGCTGCGGACGCGGTCCCGGGTCACCTTGAAGCCCAGCGACTCGAGGCGGCGCGCAAAGGCACGGTCTTCCCAGGCCGACCATACCGCCACGACGCCACCCGGCCGTAGGCCCTGCCTGATGGAATACAGGCCGGCGCGTCCGTACAGGGCCTGGTTGCCTTCCGCCGCGAACTCGGCCGGGCCGTTGTCCACGTCGAGCAGGATCGCGTCAAAGCCCTCGGTGTCTTCGCGCAGTACCTGCAGGGCATCGCCGATGGCCACGTGGACGCGGCTGTCCTGCAGCGGGTGCCTGGCGAGGTGTCCCAGCCACTGCTGATTCCAGGAGAGCACGTCCGGGACGAGTTCGGCGACGACGACCGACGCGTCGGCGGGCAGCACGTCGAGGGCGGCCCGCACCGTGAACCCCATGCCGAGTCCGCCAATCAGCACGCGCGCGCCTTGCCGGGCGACGAGCTGGCGACAGCCGATCGTCGCCAGGGCCTCTTCCGAGCCCGTGACCGTGCTCGGCATCAAGCTGCGTCCGTCGGCCAGGAGCATGAACTCGTGCCCGCGGCGGCGCAAGGTGATGCGCGTGCCGTCAGGGGTGGTGGCGTCTCCGAGCGTTTCCCAGGGTTGCATGGCAGTCGGCGGCGTGAGCCAGCCGCGCCCAGTCTACTGCCTGTGCATGGCGCGGCGTCGCGGTCGCCATCGCCCCGTGACGCAGGCCGGGCTTTCACGCACCCGGCCCCGCAGCGTAGGATCGCGGGGCCTGTGTCTCTCCCGTTCGCTGACTGCGTCAGTCATGTCCCTTCCGCCCGTGTCCGCGCTGCCGTCCTTGCCGTCCTGCTCGCCGCCGCACCAGCGGCGGGCCAGCCGTCAGCCCCGACCGAGAACTCGCCCATCCTGATGCCGCGGCCGACGGGCCGCGCGAACGCATCGGGCGTGGCGCCGCTGCTCGACGGCGATGTGCTGGGCGATCCTGCCTGGGCAGCGGCAGTCCCGATGACCGGCTTCTGGCAGGAGCAGCCCTTCGAAGGCCAGCCCTCCACCGAGCGCACCGAAGTGCGGATGCTGGCGACGGCCGACACGCTGTACGTCGGAGTGGTCTGCTACGACAGTGAGCCGGCAGGCATCATCGTGTCCGATGCGCGGCGCGATGCGCCGCTCGAGGAGACCGACTCGTTCCGGCTGATCCTGGACACCTACCGCGACCGACAGAACGGCTTCGTGTTCGGCACCAACCCGGCGGGCATCGAGTACGACGGGCAGGTGACCAACGAAGGCCAGGGGGGCGGGGGACTGAGCGGCGCGCAGATGCAGATGGGCGGGTCGGGCAGCGGCTTCAATCTCAATTGGGACGGCGCCTGGCAGGTCAAGGCCCGGATCTCGGAGGTCGGATGGTCGGCCGAGTTCGCCATTCCGTTCAAGACGCTGCGGTACCCGGGGGGAGCGGATCAGACCTGGGGCGTGAACTTCCAGCGCAACATCCGGCGTCGGAACGAGCGCTCCTACTGGGCTCCCATCCCGCGACAGTTCTCGATTACGCGGCTGTCGCTGGCCGGGTCGGTGGAGCAGATTCGGGTGCCGGCCTTTCGCAACCTCAAGGCCATTCCCTACGTGCTGGGCAACGTGATGACGCGGGGCGACGTGCCGGCGCGCACCACCTCGGTCGGCGACGTCGGCCTCGACGTGAAGTACAACCTCACCCCGAGCCTGACGCTCGACGCCACGGTCAACACCGACTTCGCACAGGTGGAGGTGGACGACCAGCAGGTGAACCTCGATCGATTCAACCTGTTCTTTCCCGAGAAGCGGCCCTTCTTTCTCGAGAACGCCGGCTTCTTCGCGGTGGGCAACCCCGGCGAGATCGACCTCTTCTTCAGCCGGCGGATCGGCATTGGCCCCAACGGCCAGCCGCTGCCCATTCTCGGTGGAGGCCGTGTGTCGGGCAAGGTCGGGGCGTGGAATGTGGGCCTGCTGAACATGCAGGTCGACAGCGTCGATCCGACGCCGACCCGGGCCGGCGCGCCCAGTAACAACTTCGCTGTCATCCGGCTGAATCGCGAACTGCCCAACCGCTCGCAGCTCGGCGTGCTGTTCACCAACCGGGCCGGGCTGGGCGAGTTCGCACGCGTCAACGACTCGGGCCGCACGTACGCGGTGGACGGGCGGCTTGGCGTCGGTCTGCAGACGTTCATCAGCGGCTTCGTCGCCGCGACCGAGTCGGCGGGCCGGCCTACCGATACGGCCTTCAACCTCCGATCCCGCACCAACACCCGACGCGTCGATCTCGATTTCGGTTACCAGCAGGTAGGCAACGACTTCAACCCGGAGGTCGGCTTCCTGACCAGGTCTGGCTACCGCAAGCCGGACATGCGGATCATGACCCGGTTCCGTCCGGCGCGGCTGTGGAACCTGCAGGAGATCCGGCCGCACGCGTCGTATCGCAGTTTCTGGAGCCTGGACGGGTTCCAGGAGACCATGTACACGCACCTGGACAACCACTGGCAGTTCCGCAATGCCTACGAGGTGCACACCGGCATGAACCTGACCACCGAGGGCGTGCGGGCGCCGTTTGAGATCTACCCCGGCATCTTCGTCCCGCCTGGTACCTACAACCATGCGGAAGGCCAGTTCGTCGTCCAGACCAACCTGGGCGCGCCCGTCAGCTATTACGTGCAGAACTATGTCGGGGGCATCTTCGGCGGCCGGCGCGTGACCACCAACCACACGGTGCGGCTGCGCGTCGGCGAGACCTTCACCACCGAGACGTCCTACAGCTTCAACGACGTCGATCTGCCCTACGGCAGCTTCCGCACGAACCTGATTCGGTCACGAATCAATTACTCGTTCACGCCCCGGACGTTTGTCCAGTCACTCGTGCAATTCAACGACCGCGCCGACCTGTGGTCGATGAACGTCCGCTTCGGCTGGCTGCAGGCGGCCAACACCGGTCTGTTCATCGTCTACAACGACACGCGTGGCCTGTACGACCTCATCCAGCGGCCCGAGCGCACCGACCGCAGCCTGGTCATCAAGTACAGCCGCATGTTCGACCTGCTGAAGTAGCGGCCGCTCACGGTGTCTCCCAGCTGACGTTTCCCAGATCGTCGGTCACCGTGACGGCGATGGGCATCGGCCGGCCGTCTCGATCGGTGGCCTCGCAGACGAAGGCGTCGCCCTTCCGGGCGGCCTTCCACTTGCCGCGGCAGGACACCGTCGTCTCCACCTGCGCCTGTGACTTCAGGCCGCTGGCGATCGAGGCTTCCACCTTGGCCAGGTCGAGCAGGCCCCTGGTGCCGGCCACCGTCCACGTGATGATCCCGGTGTCGTCGGTCTGCGTCACCGCGATGGTCAGGGTGCCACCGCCTGCGACGATGCCGACACAGTCGAAGGTGTCGCCGGCCCGCAGCGGTCGCCGCTCGCTCGGACACGTCACGCCGGTCAGTGCCAGTCCGACCTGATCGGCGACGCCCTCGGTGATCGACGGCACGATCGCCTCGACGTTCAAGTGCTTGGTGCAGCCTGCGAGGGCGCACGCGACACCCGCGAGCAGGGCGACGAGGATGGAGTGCGCCGTGGTGTGCACCGTTGGCATACGTTGCTGTCGATTGTAGGTGGACCCGGCTCGACAGGGGTCGTGCCGCCGTGCGGAGCCACTCGATGTGCATTCTGGCCACCGCCGACGTTGAGGTGTCCAGGTGGACGACCTTCCGACCACCACTGGAGGCACGGTGCCGCGACTGACGCTCGACCTGGCGCTCCGCGACGTGCATGGCGTGGCGGTGACCGACCCCCTGGTGCGTGTACGGCTCGGCCCGCCTGACGGCATCGGCACCGTCACGGCCGTCGTTGCGCTGGCCGGCGCGCCGCTCAGGCTGAAGATGCCGGACGGACCCGCCGGTACGGCGCTGATTCTTCGCGTGACCCCCACCCTGTACCGCGACGGGGCCGTGACCTGCACGGTGGACGGCGACGGCACGGTGCGCCCGATGCAGCCGCTGGTCCTGCCGCGCCGGCCGCCGCAGTGGCAGCCGGCCTTCACCCCATGGGCCGCGCTGGGGACCCCGTTTGCGGCGCTGCGGGAGGTCCTGGACTCGTCACCGAGACTGCGCGTTGGTCAGTTCTCGGCCCCCGTCCTGTTCGCAGGGGCGGCATTTGACGCCGTCGACGTGAGCGATGAATCGCGGGGGCTGGCCAAGCTGTGCCTGCTCAACCTCTACGGGCGACTGCGCGAGGACCAGCCGCCAGGGGCGTCCACGCCGTGGTTTGCAGGCGTTCGCGAGTTGCTGCTGGCCACCCGGGAGCGGTTCATCGCCGAGGTCGACGAGTCGCTCTGGTCCACCGTGCACCACCTCGCCGAACGCGACCGCGGTGGGTATCGTGCCGCTCCGGTGGCGCTGCATCTCGAGAACTTCCGGGCCGTTCCCGGTGTGACGTCGGTGACGGCCGCCGCCAGCGTCAAGACCACCGAGAAGAAGGG
>JBKJQW010000033.1:0-4142 GCA_046593715.1 Luteitalea sp. | reverse complement strand
GTTGCAGGCGACGGGATGCAGCACGCCAACGGCGAAGAGTGCCCGTGGCCGCACGACGATTCGACTGCAGGGCGCTGAGCGCGCAGCGCGACGCGGCCGCAGCTGACGCGTGCAGGGCCGACCAGACAAGGCGGCAGTGCCCGTGGCCGCACGACGATTTCGACTGCAGGGCGCTGAGCGCAACGCGCGACGCGCCCGCAGCTGACGCGGGCAGGGCGGACCAGACGAACGAAGTGAGGATGGTGCGCCCTGCACGATTCGAACGTGCGACCTCCTGGTTCGTAGCCAGACGCTCTATCCAGCTGAGCTAAGGGCGCGTAGGGGCTGGTGCACGTCGCCAAGCGTCACCGCCAGGCGCCACGCACAGAATTCGAAGTTTATCACAGGCCTCGCGTCACGTCGGGGCACGCACGGGATGGCGCGGTCTCGGTCCGGCGGCCCGGCTGATCGGGCCGGCTGATCGGGTCGGGCCGCCTGCGATAATGCGGGCGTGTCCCACACCGAACATCGCGCGGCCTCACCTCTCTCAGTGCGCTGCGCGGTGTTGACCATCTCCGACACCCGCACCCTCGAGACCGACGGCGGCGGCACCGCCATCGTCGCGATGCTCGAGGAGCACGGTCACGCGGTGGTCGGGCGCGGCCTGGTCAAGGACGACCCGAGTGCCGTACAGAAGTGGATCCAGCAGCAACGGTCCCGCGATGACGTCGATGTTCTGTTGACGACCGGGGGCACCGGCGTGGCCCGGCGCGACCACACCTACGAGGCCATCACGACGATGCTCGACAAGCCGATTCCCGGCTTCGGCGAGCTGTTCCGCATGTTGAGCTTCCAGGAGATTGGCGCGGCGGCGATGTTGAGTCGAGCATGCGCGGGCATATCCCAGTGCCGCGTCGTGATTGCCCTGCCCGGCTCGCCGAACGCGGTGCGCCTGGCGATGGACAAGCTGGTGCTGCCCGAATTGGGCCACCTGGTGCGCGAGGCCCGCCAGTGATCGCGCGTGCCGGTGAGCGCGGCGGGACGTCGGCCTGCCCGGTCCATCATGGGTGAACGCGAGTACGGCGGGATGCGTCCCTTCGGCGCGGTGCTGGCCTTCGAGCAGGCGCGGGCGGTCATGCACGAGGCCGCCCATCCGGTGACCGGCCGCGAGTCGGTGCCGCTCGGCGGAGCGGCCGGCCGGGTGCTGGCCGACGACATCCCGGCGCCGTTTGACGTGCCCGGCTTCGATCGCTCGGCCATGGACGGCTACGCGGTGCGCGCCGACGACCTGGCGGCGGCTACAGCGACCACGCCGGTGTGGCTGGATCTGGCCGGACGCGCCCGGCCCGGAGCGGTCGCGCCGGGCCCGGTGGGCGCGGGCGCATGCACCGACATCGCCACTGGCGCGCCGCTGCCCCGCGGCGCCGACGCCGTGGTGATGGTCGAACGCACCCGCCGCGAGGGCGAGCGGGTGCGCTTCACGCAGCCGGCCACCGCCGGGGATCACGTGTCCAGGCGCGGCAACGACGTGACGACGGGCGCCGTGGTGCTTCGCGCTGGCGACGTGCTGACACCGGCACGTCTTGGCGTCGCGGCATCGTTCGGGCTGCAGACGCTGCAGGTACGCCGCAAGCCGGTCGTGGTGTTGATGTCCAGCGGCGACGAACTGCTGGACGCCGCCGCCGATGGGGGCGCCCCGGGGGCGGGGCAGATCTACGACGCCAATCGCGCGATGCTCGCCGCGGTCTGTGAGGCCTCGGGAGCGGAGGTGCAGGCGCTGCCGCTCGTGCGCGACACGCTCGACGCCTGGCGCGCGGCCTTCGATGCCGCCGCCGCCGCGGACCTGGTCGTCTGCTCTGGTGGCAGCTCCGTGGGCGAGCAGGATTTCGGCAGCGACATCCTTGCCGAGCGCGGCGATGTCCTGTTCCACGGGATCGCCGTGAAACCCGGCAAGCCGACGGCCTTCGCGCGACTGGGGCGGCAGTGCGTGCTGGCCATGCCCGGCAACCCGACATCGTGCCTGTCCAATGCGTACGTCCTGTTGCGACCGCTGGTGCGGCACCTGGCGGGCCTGCCGCCCTTGCGGCCAATCACGATCGAGGCAACGCTGACGCGTGCCCTGACCTCGCCCCTCGAGCGCCTACAGTTCTACCCGGTCCGCATCGATGCCGGTCAGGCGATCCCCGTCTTCAAGGGGTCGGGCGACGTGACGAGCCTGTCAGACGCGGACGGCTACGTCGAGGTGCCGGTTGGCCTTGCGCGGGTCGAGGCCGGCAGCCGCGTCACTGTCACGCTGTATTGACGGCGCGCCCTAGGGTCGGGGCTTGCGATCCAGCGGATCCGGCAACGCTTCGAGGTAGGCCATCAAGTCGGCCAGCTCCCGCGGCGCCAGGAGTGCCTCGAGGCCGGGAGGCATCACCGAGAACTCCACCGGTTCAACGGCCACCAGTGACGAGCGGGCAATACGGAGTGTGGCGCCGGGGCCGGTGTCGAGCACCAGCGCGTCTGGTAACTGCTCCTTGATCACGCCGGTGTTCTCGCCGGTCTTCGTGCGCACCCGCCAAGTCTCGTACTCGCGGGCAAAGCTCGCGCTCGGGTAGAGGATGGCTTCGAGAATGTCGTGGCGCGCGCGGATCTCGCCGATGTTGCTCAGGTCGGGTCCGAAGGCGGCGCCCTGCTTCCCGACCGCGTGACATGTGCCACACGTGGCCTTGCCGAAAAACAGGCGGCGACCCGCGTCGATGTCGCCACCAGTGAGGCCGGCACTCACGGTCTCGAGTCGCGTGAGGCGCGCATTCTGTCGCTGCCGCAGCGCCAGCATCAACGGGCCCGCGCTCGAGGGCACGGGCTCGGGAAATCGTGCCAGGCGCGCCGCAAGGTCGCGTTCCGACAGCACATCGAGCCGGTCGGTGGACTGCTCGAGCGCCTTGACGAGCGCCGCGCCCACCTTGGCGTCAGTGCTGCGGTCAAATGCCGCGACGATCCGGGGGAGCAGGAAGGCCTCGGCGGTGGCGACGTGCGTGACGGCCAGGTCGATCAGCTGCGGATCGGTCAGGGCCGCCTGGGCCAGGATGGCGGCGGCCTGCTGTCGCGCAGGTGCGGCCGCGGTCCGGCCCAGCTGCGCCGACAACCAGTCGAACGACGGCCGGTCCAGTGCCGGACGGACGAGCACCAGGGCCGCAAGCGCCTCGGACCGCTGCGCGGGCGATGCAGACGCGTCGCCCGCAATCCGCGAGAGATCAGGGGCCAGAGACTCGATGCGACGGCCAGCCACCAGACGCATGGCGTTGGCGCGCACGGCCTCGTCCTGGCTTGCCAGCTGACGGCGCAGCGCGTCCACCCACACCGCCGGGGTCTTGTCGATCGCGCAGGCCTGCATCACGTCGAGGAGCAGGGGCGTGCGCGTGCCGCCGATCCCGCGAGCCACCAGCGCCTGCACCTCGCCGTCCCTGCACACACCGACCATCACATCGCGCAGTACGGCTGCGTCAGCCTCGACGAGGGTGGGCGCGTCGAGGCGCGCGCGGACACCCGACACAATCAGGTCGGACCATCCGGGATGGTGAGAGGCCGCCCAGATGCCCGTTCGCCACAGCGCATCGTCGCTCGAGGCCAGGAACGGCCGCACGTGCGCCTGTTGAAGAGGCGCGCCCTGCATCTGATCGAGAGCGATCAGCGCGGCACGACGCTCCTGGGGCAAGGGCGACGCCAGCGCGGTGACCAGCGGCGCCGGATCGCGCAGGGCGATCAGGGCGTGAATCACGGCATGCTCGACGAAACGGTCGCCCGGGTTCTGCGACGCCTTCAGCAACGCCGCCACAGCCTGCGTCTCACCAATCTGCTCGAGAGCAACGGCCGCCTGCCGACGCACGGCTGGCGCATCGGTGACGACGGCGCGCAGCAGCGCGGGCAGGGCGGCGGCATCCCTGGCCAGACCGGTGCTGCGCGCCGCGGCCACACGCACACCCGTATCGCGATCGGCCAGCGCGGCGCGCACCGCCTCGCGCGCCGACGACGTACCGATGCGGTGCAGCGCGAACACCGCGGCGGCGCGCGTCTCGACATCCGACCCCGTCCGGCGCGCGCCGGCAAGGACCGGCACGGCCGCCTCGCCCCTGCGCACCAGATGCTCCAGCGCCCTGTCGCGCACCACGGGTCGCGGG
>JBKJQW010000027.1:0-38958 GCA_046593715.1 Luteitalea sp. | reverse complement strand
CGACCAGCGTGTCGTCGAGCAGCCCGCGCTGTTTGAGATCCGTCAGCAGCGCGTAGACCGGCTTGTCAGTCTGCCGGCACAGATGCGGCAGTTTCTCGACGATGTCTTCGCCGAACGAGGCGCCGTGGGTGTCCCAGCCGCGGTGATACAACTGGATGAAGCGGACGCCGCGCTCGACGAGCCGCCGCGCCAGCAGGCAATTGTTCGCGAACGACGCTTTCCCGGGCTCCGTGCCGTACAGCTCATGAATCGACGCGGGCTCCTTCGCCAGGTCGGTCAGCTCCGGCACGCTCGTCTGCATGCGATACGCGAGCTCGTAGGCGGCGATCCGCGTCTGGATCTCGGGGTCCGCCACCTCGAGGTGATGCAGGCGGTTGAGATCGTTGATGGCGGCGATCGTGGCGGAGCGTCCCTCCGCACTGACGCCGTCAGGGTTCGAGACGAAGAGCACGGGATCGGCGCCCGAACGGAACTCGACGCCTTGATGCACGGTCGGCAGGAATCCGGAGCCCCAGCACGACTTGCCGCCGTCGGGATTGTTTTCGCCAGAGAGCAGGACCACGAACGCCGGGAGATCCTGGCTCTCGCTTCCGAGGCCGTAACTGAGCCAGGAACCGAGACTCGGCCGGCCGATGACCTGGTGGCCGGTGTTCATGAAGATCTGTGCCGGCGCGTGGTTGAACTGCGTGGTCGCCATCGACTTGACGATGGCGATGTCGTCGGCGATGGAACCGATATGGGGGAGGAGATCGGAGATCTCCTGGCCCGACTTGCCGTAGCGACGGAAGTCGTACGGCGATCCCAGCAGCTTGGGCGTGCCCTTGATGAAGGCGAAGCGCTCGCCCTTGACGATCTCGGCCGGGATGTCCTGGCCGTCGTACTTGCGCAGGGCCGGCTTGTTGTCGAACAGATCGAGCTGCGACGGCGCGCCGGCCATGAACAGGAAGATCACCTGTTTGGCCCGCGGTGCCATCTGCGGCACGACCTGGCTGGCGGCGTGTGCGAAGAGGCGGTCCTGCATCAGCGAGGCCAGTGCCGCCCCACCCAGGCCAAAACCGGCTGTCTGGAAGAAATGCCGTCGCGTTGTCGCCTGCAGTTGCCGTGGATCGCTCATGTGCCTATCCCTTGGTGACCGTCTCGTCGAGGTTCAGCAACACGTTGCCGACCATCGTCCAGGCGGCCAGATCGATGTCGTCCGCGGTCATCGCGGTGCCCGCGGGGCGCCCCAGCGCCTCGGCGGCGGCCGCGGGGGTCGCCGCGTAGCGCTTGCGCGTCTCGGCGTAGTAGGCGCGCAGGCGGGTCAGTTCAGTGGCGGTCGGCAGGCGGCTGGTCACGAGGCGGAAGCCGTACGAGAGCCTGGCATCGACGGTGGCCGGCGCGGCCTCCGTGCGCAGACGCACCGCGAGCGCGCGAGCGAACTCGAAGAAGCCCTCGTCGTTCAGCGTGGCCAGCGCCTGCAGGGGCGTGTTGGTGCGTACCCGGCGCACGGTGCACAGCTCGCGGCTGGTGGCGTCGAAGGTGGTGAACATCGGGTACGGCGCGGTCCGGCGGTGGAACGTGTACAGGCTGCGGCGATAGCGGTCCTCGCCGGTGCTCTCGATCCAGCGGGAGTTGTCGTACGGGTTGTCCCAGATGTTGGGCGGCTGCGACGGAAAGACGCTGGGGCCGCCGATGCGCGGGCGCAACTGGCCGCTCGCCGCCAGGGCCACGTCGCGCACCATCTCGGCTTCCATCCGGAAGCGGGGACCGCGCGCCAGCAGGCGGTTGTACGGGTCGCGCGCCTGCAGCGCGGCCGACACCGTCGAGTCCTGTCGATAGGTGGCCGACAGCACCATCGTCTTGAGCAGTGTCTTGACGCTCCAGCCCTTGTCCATCAACTCCACGGCCAGCCAGTCGAGCAGCTCGGGATGCGACGGCGGGGAACCCATCGTGCCGAAGTCTTCGCTGGTTTCCACGAGCCCGCGTCCATAGAGCGCTTCCCACAACCGGTTGGCCATCACGCGCGCGGTGAGCGGGTTGTCGCGGCTCACCAGCCAGCGCGCCAGGCCGAGCCGGTTGGGCGGCAGGTCCTCGGCCATCGGCGGCAGGGCCGACAGGGTGTTGGCCGGGACGCGCTCTCCCGGTGACGTGAAGGCGCCGCGCTCGCGAAGAAACGTCGAGGGCCGCTCGAAGGTCGGTGTGTCGGCCATCACCAGCGTGGTCGGGAGTTTGAGGTCGTCGATGGCCTTCTTGAGGCGTGCCACCTCCTTGCGGTCGGCCGCGAACAGGGGCGACTGCTCACGGAACTGCGTGGCGAGGTCGCTCTCCTGCACGGCGGTGCGCGCGGCGCGCGGCACATCGATCGCCGCGCGGGTCCGGGCGCTGACCGCTACCGCGTCCAGCGGCGTCGTGGCGGTGGTGGCGGAGAGCCGGAACCGTCCAAGCCCCTGCCCGAGCGTGCCGTCCTCGTGGCCGATCTCCACGGTGAGCAGGGTCCCGCCTGGATTGACGATCGGTGCCGCAGGCACCAGGACGAGCTGGAACGGGACACGCCAGCCGTCTCGCACCGCATCGACCACCCAGGCCCTGCCGAGCCGGGCGTAGGTGACCGGCGCATCGGTGGTCAGCTCCAGGAGGTCGCCGCGCGAGACGTTGCCATCGCCCTTGAGGGTGGCAAAGGCGACGCGCGTGCGGTTGGCGGGCGTGCCGGCCGGAGCCGCGAACACCCGCACCGATGTGACCCGGAAGTGCCCGTAGGCATCCCGTCCGGGACCCTGCTTGGGCAATGACCCATCCAGGAGCGCTTCGAGGCGAAGACCAGTGATCGACGGCGAGTCGGCGGTGGCGTCGATCGTGTAGGTCGTGAGCTGAGGATTGGGGCCGCTGGCCACGACGCTGGCGTCATCACGCACGGTCAACTGCACGCCATTGGTCGCCACAGCCTTCTGCGGCACCAGGGCCGTCCACGCCTGCGCCGCCGCCCGGACGTCGGACTCCCATCGCGCCTGCGACGCGATGCGCTCGGGTGTGCTGGCGGTCATCGCCGCCTCAGACGCCTCCAGCTGTGCGCGTAGCGCCGAGCGAGCCGCATCCTGCTCGGGTGTGGCCAGGTCGACCTGGGCCTCCACGTACTTGGACCCGGCGCCATGCTTCTCGACCTTGAAGGACGGATTGGCGAAAAACGCCATCATCTTGAAGTAGTCCTTCTGGCTGAACGGGTCGTACTTGTGGTTGTGGCACTGCGCGCACGCGACGGTGCTGCCGAGCCACACGGTGGCCGTGGTGTTCACCCGATCCACCTGCACGTCGTACAGGGCCTCGTCAGGGTCGACGCCACCTTCCTCGTTGGTCATCGCATTGCGATGAAAGCCACTGGCAATCCGCTGATCGCGGGTTGCGGCCGGCAGCATGTCGCCGGCAATCTGCTCGACCGTGAAGCGGTCGAACGGCATGTCCGCATTCAGGGCATTGATGACCCAGTCGCGGTACGGCCACATCGAGCGCAGTCGGTCGGCTTCAAAGCCGTTGCTGTCGGCGTAGCGCGCCAGGTCCAGCCAGAGCCGCGCCCAACGCTCACCGAAGTGCGGCGACGCGAGCAGGCGGTCCACGACCCGCTCATAGGCGTCGGGACGGGCGTCGGCGAGAAATGCATCGAGTTGGGCCACCGTGGGCGGCAGGCCCGTCAGGTCCAGGGACACGCGGCGCAGGAGGGCTGCACGCGGCGCCTCGTGCGACGGCAGCAATTTCTCGACATCCAGTCGGGCCAGCACGAATCGGTCCACCGGCGTGCGCGTCCAGGCTTCGTTGGACACGTGGGGCGGCGTCGCGCGCGTCGGCGTCACGTACGACCAGTGCTCCTGCACGGTGTCGGTGCCGCTGGAGCGTGAGGAGGCGGGCCATGTGGCGCCCTGGTCGACCCACGCTCGGATCAACGCCGTCTGCTCGGCGCTGAGCGGGTCCTCGTCGAGCGGCATCTGATCCTCGCCGCCTTCGCCGAGGATGCGCTGGATCAGATAGCTCTTGGCGCTGTCGCCCGGCACCAGCAGGGGACCCCTCGCGCCGCCCTTGAGGGCGAGATCACGACTGTGCAGCCGCAGCTTGCCCCGCGCCTTTTTCTCACCGTGGCACTCGTAGCACTGCGCCTGGAGAATCGGCTCGATCTGGGTGGCGAAGTCGATCGCCGGCGTCTGCGCGGACGTGACGGCCGTGCTGGCGAGCCAGGCGGGCCGCCACGGGCCGAACGCCGCAGCGAGGATGAAGACAGGGGCAGCCAGCCCGCGGAGGCATCGTGGCGTGAGCATCACGGATGGGGAAAATTATACCGGTTGTCCAATGTGGTACCGTTCGGCCCGTTTCAGGAGCCCACATGCGACATGCTGCTCGACGCCGTGCGTTCGCCTTGCTGCCGCTGCTGCTGGCGGCCACCTTCGGAGCGGCCTGTGGCTCGCCTGACAGTCGCTCACAATCGCCGGGTTCCCCCCCGGCACCTTCCACGGCACCGGCCGGGCGCCCCCTCTCGATGACTCGATCGCCATTTGGAACGCTGCCTGACGGCCGAGCCGTCGAGGCCTTCACGCTGACCAATGCCGCTGGCATGGAAGTGAAGGCGATCACGCTCGGCGGGATCATCACCTCGCTGAAGGTGCCCGACAAGACCGGCCTGCTCGGCGACGTCGTGCTCGGCTACGACTCCCTGCAGGGCTACCTCGACAAGTCTCCGTTTTTCGGCACCATCGTCGGCCGCTACGGCAATCGCATCGGCAAGGGGCGCTTCACGCTGGACGGCACGACGTACCGCCTGCCGACCAACAACGGCCAGAACCACCTCCATGGTGGGCCGCAGGGCTTCGACAAGCAGGTATGGAGCGCGACGCCGTTCGAGCGGGCCGACGCGGTGGGGGTGGTGTTCACCCTGACCAGCCCCGACGGCGACATGGGCTACCCGGGGACGTTGCAGGCCGAGGTCACCTACACGCTGACCCACGACAACACGCTGCGCTTCGATTACCGCGCGACGACCGACAAGGCCACGCCGGTCAACCTGACGCAGCACACGTACTTCAACCTGGCCGGGGCGGGCAACGGCGATGTCCTCGGGCACGAGATCCAGCTCCTCGCCGATCGCTACACGCCGGTCGACCAGGGGTTGATTCCGACCGGCGAACTGGCCAGCGTCGAGGGCACGCCCTTCGACTTCCGGAGCGCCACTCCGATTGGGGCACGTATCGACGCCGACCACGTGCAGATCGCGCGTGGCGGCGGCTACGACCACAACATGGTGTTCACGCGCACGGGTGCCGGACTGCAACGCGTCGTCTCCGTCTACGAGCCGAGCACGGGTCGGACCATGGACGTCTCGACGACCCAGCCGGGCACGCAGTTCTACACCGGCAACTTCCTCGACGGCACGATCACCGGCAAGGGCGGCAAGGTCTACGGCAAGCGGTCCGGGTTCTGCCTGGAGACGCAACACTTCCCGGACTCGCCCAACAAGCCGCAATTTCCATCGACCATCCTGCGGCCGGGCGAGACCTACAAGGAAAGCACCGCGTACACCTTCGGCGTCCGCCGCTGAGCCGGGCCGCGCTCGACCGCCTGGGCCGGTCGGCGCCAGCCCCTAACCAAGGATATGGTGTTCAGGTAGCCGGCCGGATGCGTTGTGGAAGGGGAGCCGTGTCGGTCCCACCATGCCCAGCGCGTTTGCCGTGACCGCTCCCGAATTTGACGACGCGACGCTGGTAGCGCAGGTCCGTGCCGGTGACGCGGAAGCCGAGAGCGAACTGGCACGCCGGTTCGGTCCAAGGATGCGGGTGTTGTGCCTGGCCCGGACCGGGCGTCCGGACCTGGCCGGTGACCTGGCCCAGGACGCCATGATCGCGCTCCTGCTCGAGCTGCGACGAGGGTCGCTGCGCGACGCTGCGGCGTTGCCGGCCTTTGCGGCGGGCATCGCCCGCAATGTCGTCCGCGCTGAGCATCGAGCCTCATCCCGGTATGACGTCCGGTCGCTGGACGTCGACGTGGTCCAGGCGTCGGCCGAAGAGGCCGACATCCGACGCCTCGACGTTCAGCGCGCCGTCGAGCGACTGCCGGTCCCGGATCAGCAGGTGCTGCAACTGATCCTGGTGGAAGGGTGCAAGCCGGCCGATCTGGCGGCCAGGCTCGGCATCTCTGCCGAAGCCGCGCGCGCGCGCAAGCTGCGGGCGCAGCGCCGGCTGATGGAGCTGTTCGGTACCGTGGGTCCGTCACGTTCTCCCGAAGGACTGCCACCTACCATCCGATGACCGACTGCACTCGCTATCGAGACGACGAGGTCGTCCTGCGGTACGTGACCCGCGATCTGGAGGAGCCAGAACGGAGTGCGTTCGAGGACCACCTGTTCGCCTGCGATGCGTGCCTCACCCGGGTGGAACGCTACCAGGCCGCGCAACAGGAGCTGACGCACCGCCAGCTGCCCTCTCCGCCCACCGCCATCGCCCCTCCGGACACGCGCCAGGCCAGGAGAGGCCCGTTGTTCCGGTGGCCCATCCTGGGTGCCCTGGCGGCCAGCCTGTTGGTCGTCCTTGGGAGTTGGTCCTTGTGGCCACGCGGGTCTGGTACAGCGCCGCCCGCTGTCGCCCGAGCGCTGGAACCGACGGTTCTGCCCGCGCCGGCCGCTGGACCGCGCTCCAGCGCGCTCGGCATTGCGGTGCTGGCGATGGTCACGCCGCCGCCGTACCTGACCCTCACCACTCGCGGCGCGGGCGACACGCGTTTTGCCACGGCCATGCAGTCCTATACGCAGTCGGATTGGCCGGCGGCTTCACGCGCCCTCGCACCGCTGGCATCGCCAGAGGCCCGCTTCTACAAAGGCGTCGCCGACCTGATGCTCGGCAACCCCGCTGGCGCCATTGCCGCATTGGAGGCCTGCCGCGATAGCGGCCAGCAGCCCCATGCGCGCGAGAGCCTGTTCTATCTCGGCAAAGCGGCCCTGCAGCGCGGCGACGTGCCGGCGGCCACCGCGTTGCTGACGGCGGCCCACGAGGCCGGCGCTGGTCCGGACGGCGAGGCGGCGGACCTGCTCACCGCGCTTGCCGAGCTCGAACGCTGACCCGACGGCGTCCCCGCTGTCGCGCGTCCGCGCGACGTGACGGCGCCAGCGTCCCCCGTCTGTAGCCCGCACAAATCCCCCGCCCACCACCGCCAATCCTCCATCCACGACAAGAGTCAGAGCGATCGGCGATTTGTTGCCGTGGCCTGCCGACGTCGTCGGGCGGCTCCCCGCAGGCAGTTCGCGCTGTTCTGGCGAGAAATTGCCAAAGCGTGCCATCTGAGACGCGTCCGCTCGCACGTGCCCCAGAGCTGGCTCTGCGTTTGCAATCTCTTCAGGCATGTTGGCTCGACGCCTGCGACAGGTGTTGCAGCGCCGCGATATGGGCCTACGCACCACACACGTTCCCGGTCCTTCACACTCAAGGAGACTGCATGAAATTCGCGAAGTTGGCCCTGCTGGTACCGGCATTGCTGTTGCTCTCGTCCGGCCCGCTGTTTGCGAGCGCCATCACGACCGATGGCGCCTGGTATGAGTTCGCCTTCGGTGGTCCGGGCTCCTTTGCCACAGTGGGCACCGGCACGGTGCCAACGACCAATCCCACTAGCGATCAGGACGTCGCGCCGCCCTGGACGTTCAGCGGCCCGGCCACGCTGCGCGTGCTCGACCTGTTCCTCTCGACCGATCAGTTCCGGATCTTCGACAACGCGGTGCTGGTCGGAGACACCTCGGTCCCGGTGGATGGCGGCGGGTGCTTCAACGACATCGGGTGCGCGCTCGCCGATTCACGCCATTACAGCTTCGGCAGCTTTGCCCTTGGTGCCGGAAGCCACTCGATCACCATCCAGCAACTGGAAGGCACGCAAGGCGCGGCCGTGCTGTCTGCGATCGCGGACGACGTCCCGGAACCGGCGTCGATGTCACTGCTGAGCGGCGCGCTTTTGGGGCTCGGGTTGCTCCGCCGATACCGCAGGTCGTAGTCGCACCGCGCTGCGCAGCTGATGCGCGGTCAGCGGGATGCGCTCCGCAAGCGAACATCGATGCGGCGCGGACTCTCGCGAGTGTCAGCCAGGCCCTGCCGGGAACAGGGGTCTGGCTGGCGCCGTTCGCGCGGTGCCTTACGGCGCCCCGACGGCGATGTACCCGGCCCACAACAGCGGCGTGGCTGGCAGCGCCACGGTCCTGCCACCCGCCTTTACCGTCAGCGTGCCGGCGCGAAGGGCGCGCAGCTGTTGCAGTTGCGCTGAGCGTAAGGCGTCGCTGACATTGTTGCCGCGGCGTCTCGCCGCGTAGAAGCCATCCATCATCCGCAGTCCGGCCAGGTCGGGCATCTCCCAGGTCGTGGCCACGACGGCACGGGCGCCGGCGGCCAGGAAGCTGCGGGTGAAGCCCAGGGTGCCCTCGCCGGTGATCCGGCCGAGTGCAGTGCCGCAGGCACTGAGAACCACCGTCGCGCCGTGGAGTCGCAGCGCGCGCACCTCCTCGGCGGTGATCAGCCCATCGTCGCCTGGCTCCCCAGTTCCGCGTGCCAGCAGCAGATAGGACTGCGCGGTGCTTTCCTCGGCCACCCGGGCGTGCGTGGCCACGTGCAGCCAGCCGTACTCAGGCAGCGCGGCACGCAATGAGGCTTCGGTGGCGGCAGCCCCGACCGCCAGCCGGGCACCGTCCGGGAATTGGCGGGCCACGCGCCGGGCCTCGGTGCGGGCGTGCGGCAGCGGCGGCGGCAGGTGCATGCCGGGCATGCGGGGCAACGGGGCGGGGTCGCCGAGCACGAGTGCGCGCCCGCTATGGACAGAGACGGGATGACGGGCAGCCGCGTCGAGGACGGCCAGCGACGGCGCGTAGTGCAGCGAGTAGCGCTCGATCAGGTAGCGGCCGCGCGCGTCGAGCAGGCCGGCAAACGGCAGATGCAGCAGGGGGCCATGCGGCACGATCGTCAACCGGTGGCCCCAGCCCGGCGGCAGGTCATTGAGCAACGGCGCGATGACGGCGCGGTGCAGGGCACGCCACGGCTGCAGTTGCGCCCCGCCGAGCAAGGCGGCGTTGATCGCGCCCGGCACGTCGCCTCCCCCTGCCGCCTGGTGCACCAGCGCCTGCAGGGTCCGCTCGCTCACGGCCAGGCGATGAGCGCGCATCGTCTCCGCGGTCACGACCCAGGCAAGTGTCGAGGCGCCATCGACCCAGTAGACGAGGAGCGTCGTGTCTACACGCCTGGCTAGCGCCTGCATCTCGGCCAACTTCAGGGGCGTCGAGCGTGGGCCGGCGGTCTCGTCCTGCATCATGTCGAGCAAGGCGCGAGCACGCGCCTGCTCGGCGACCTCGAGGGCCATCGCCTCTGCCCCGCGCCGCATCGCCACGTCGATCGACACGGCGAACAGTGACTGGTGCAGATCGCCAAAGCCTCGCCGGGCCACGTCGGCGGTCAGCACCTCGGCGCGGGCATCCTCGACCAGGCCCACCGCCTGATCGAGGTCGCGCTGCGCCGCATCCAGCTGCCCGCGCCTCGCGTTGACCATCGCTTGCGTGCCGAGCAGCGCGACGCGCTCGTCGAAGGTCGGCGCGGGCAGCTCACGCCAGGCCTGCTCGAGCGCCGCCATCGCCTGGTCATCCTGGCCGAGCGCGCGCCAGGCCTCGGCGATCTGGCGCAGCCGCGTGGCCTTCAGGTAGGGGCTCTTCTCACGGCGCAGTACTGCCTGCAGTTCGCGTATGGCGCCCGACGCGTTTCCGGAACTGAGCAGGGACCCCGCCAGATTTCCCTGCAGGAACACCTCGTATCGCTCGAGCGCACGACTGCGAGCGATGCCGATGGCCCGCCGATAGAGGCGCTGCGCCGCTGCGAATCGCCGCAACCTGTCGTAGGTCACCGCCTGCGCGTTCAGGCTCTGTACCAGGGCAGGAAAGTCGCCAGCTGCCTCTTGCAGGGCCCCCGCCTTGCGGTAGTAGCCAAGCGCTGCCATCAGTTGCCCGTGCGCGCGCTGAACGCGACCGAGGCTCACGAGGACGCGCCCGGCATCGGTCGGTCTCGGTCCTTGCTCATAGCAGGCCAGCGCCGTGCTCAACGATTCGTGCGCCTCCACATACGCGGCCCTGTTGAACAGTGCGTCGCCATGCGAGTGCCACAGACTGCACGCCACGGGAAAGCGATCGTCGCGCCGCAGCAGTGCCCTGGCCCTCGCCAGTGTGGCCGGGTACTCCGGTCGGCCGGCCAGCGCAGGCGTGGCCTGTGAGTAGGCCCAGAGGAGGGATTCGCGCGGCAGGTCGAGCGCCTCGAGGACCGCCAGGGCTGCCAGGGCTCCGCTGGCCGCAGCGTCGGCGGCGCCTTCGCTGGCCTGGACCCGACTCAAGGTCAACATCGCCTCGGCTTCGCGACGCCGCAGCCCATGCGTCCGTCCCAGGGCCAGCGATGCGTCCAGGAGCGTGCGAGCCTCGGAAAAACGCTCCTGCTCAACGCGAAGGGTGCCGAGCAGGCGCAGCGCCTCTGCCGCCACATCCTGCTGGCCGGTCCGCGTCGCGTCCTGGTGCAGTGCCGCACCGATCGCCCCTGCCTCGTCGTACGCGTGCGCCTCGATCCGCTCGCGAAGATCGTCCAGGCGCGCGGGGAAGGTCGCAGGGGCCTGTGCCGTGACGGCAAGGACCGACACGCACCACGACGCCAGGACGAAGAGCACCACGCGCATCACGTGGCCTCCGACTATACCGGCATCATGCGGCGGCCAGCCTGCCGTATGATGCCGCTGCTCAGTCTTTGCCATAGAGGGCTCCGAGCCCGGCAGGGCGCCCGCGACGCACGTCTGTCCACGGCGCATGCCGGCCGCGTACCACCACAGCGAGGTAAGGCCGTGACGGCTGCATTGATGGCGCTGGTGGGCTGCTGCTGCCTGCCGATCACCGCACCGCTGTTGGCCCAGACCGCGGGCTCCGCGCCGCGCATCCAGCAGCCGCGACCAGGCCCGGTGATGCCGCCGCGCGACACCAGTGCCCGGCCCGCCACGCCGGCGTCGCAGGTCGGCACGGCGTCGGTTGTCGGGCGCGTCCTCGCGGCCGACGGCGGGCAGCCACTGCGACGCGCGATGGTCACAGCCATGCCGACACGACCACCGGAGGCTCCGCGCCGGGGCGAAGCCTTCCGGATGCCGAGGGGGCTGTCGGCCCGCACCGACGAACAGGGTCGGTACACCATCGGTCAGATGCCGCCTGGCGAGTACACACTGACGGCCAGGCGCGCCGGCTACGTCGAGGCCACCTTCGGCCAGATCACCAACCGTACGCCCGGTCGCCGGGTCGCCGTCGCCGAGGGCGCGGCGGTGGGTCCCCTCGACTTCCAGTTGCACCGCGGCGGCGTCATCACTGGCCGTGTCGTCGACGATGGTGGTGAGCCGGCCGAGCGGGTGAGTGTACGCGCCGTGATCCAGCGCCGGGTCGGAGGGCAGACACGGATCGCTGGCACGGGTCAGATGGATCAGACTGACGACCAGGGCCATTTCCGCATCTTCGGCATTCCGCCAGGCGACTATCTGGTTGTGGCCGAGCCGGGTGAGCGCCGCGGCGGGTTCATGGGTGGCGGCAGCGTGCAGGGCATCGACATCGACACCATCCCCACGTACGGGCCAGGCACCGTCAATCCTGCCGACGCGCTCAAGGTGCAGGTGCAGGCCGGCAGCGAAGTGGCGATGGACATCCAGTTGGTCGCCGCCAAGGTCGCCACGGTGCGCGGGCGCGTGCTGATGTCGAGTGGGGACCCGCTCGAGGGCGGCATGGTGCGCCTGCAGCCGGCGAGCGGCGATTTGGTCGGCATGGGCAAGGGCGGCCCGGTCACGAGTGGCGGCCAGTTCGAGATCGATGGGGTGGCGCCCGGCACCTACACGCTCGTCGCGCAGGGCCTGGTGCGAGGTCCCGGTGGTCCGGACGGCCCGGTGCCCGAGATCGCCGTCGAGACGATCACCGTGGAGGGCGAGGACGTCACCGTGCCGCTGACCACCAGTCTGGGATCGACGGCGCGGGGCCGACTGGTGATCGAAGGCGACGCCTCCCCCTTGGCCGGGCGCGAACTTCGGATCATGTCCTTCACGGCAGCCGGCGGCGCCCCCGGTCTGACCGTTCCGGGGCGAGGCCGGACCGCAGCCGATCTCACCTTCGAGGTGACTGGCCTGCGGGGCGAACAGGTGCTGACCGTGCAGTCGCTGCCGGAAGGCTGCTGGATCAAGGACATCCGCGTCGCCGGGCAGCCCGCACTGGACGGCTTCGACTACGGCAACGGACGGACGTTCACCGGCGTCGAGATTGTCGTCAGCACACGGCCGACCGGCCTGAGAGGCAACGTCACCATGCCCACCAACGCGGCCGCCGACGACTACGCCGTCGTGCTCTTCCCGGAAGATGAGAGTCGATGGGAACGAATCGGCCCCGGCACCGCGGCCCGCATCGCGCGGCCCGGGCTCGATGGCGCCTTCACCCTCGCGAGTGTCCGCCCGGGAACCTACTACCTCATGGCCATACCCGCGGCTCAGGCCGAGTTCCAGGCCCTGTCCGATCCCGAACAGCTGCGCATGCTGGCCAGCCGGGCCCGGACCGTCGAGGTCAGGGATGGTCAGATGGCGTCTCTGACGCTCACGCTCGTCGAGCGATGAGCCGATCGGGGTGCGCTTGGCACATTCCCTGACAGAACGCTGACGACACGCCGGCCACGTCTTCCTCTCGCAGGCGTGGGTGTGCGTCGGCCCTGTCTGCCAGGAGTCCGTGTCATGTCCACCGTCACCGCGCCGCCGCCCACAGCGGCACACGCCCGCCAGAATCACAGTCCACTCGCGGCAGTGGAGACGCGCGTCCTGGTCTGGGTCGCGCGGAGACTGCCCCGGTGGCTGGGGCCCGATCACCTCACCCTGCTCGGTCTGCTCGCCATGGCCGGCGTTGGCGTGGCCTTTGCCGCGTCTGCGCGTGCGCCCCGGGTCCTGTACCTGGTGCCGCTGCTGCTCGCGCTCAACTGGCTCGGCGACAGCCTCGATGGCACGGTCGCGCGCGTCCGCAACCAGCAGCGCCCGCGCTATGGCTACTACATCGACCACGTCGTCGATATCCTCGGCGCCGTCGCGCTCTTTGCCGGACTCGCGTCGTCGGGCGGCATGCAGCCGCTGCTGGCGATGGCGTTGCTGGTGGCCTACATTGCGGCAATGGCCGAGGTGTTCCTCGCCACGCACGTGACGCACGTCTTCCGTTTGGCGGCGTTCGGCTTCGGCCCGACAGAGTTGCGACTCGTGCTGGCGGTCGGGGCAGTGGCGCTGGTTGGGCGGCCGTTGGTGCAGGTGCCAGGTCTCGGCGCTGTCGCGCTCTTCGACCTGGGAGGAGTGGTCGCGGTGGTCGGCATCGGGCTGGCGTCTGGAACGTCGGCGGTGCGGACAGCCGTCGCGCTGGCGCGCGAGGAACGGATCGCGCGATGACGAGGCAGCGCGTCACTCGCTTTGTCGCCATCGGGACCGCTGGCCTCGTCGTGCAGATGGGAGTGGGTGCGGCGCTGCTCGCGGCCGGCCTGACCCCGGTGCTGGCGACACTGCTGGCCATCGAAGCGGCCATCGCCACCAACCACGCGTGGCAGAGGCGCTGGGCCTGGCGCGACCGCGTGGCGGGGCTCCCGTGGCCGCGAACGTTGCTGCGTGCGCATGCCGGCGCTGGCGCGACGTCACTGCTCGTCGGCGCCGGGGCCGTGGCCGTGCGCGGCGATCAGGTGCCGCCACTGCTGGCGCAGGTGGTCGCCGTCGCCCTGTGTGCCGCCGTCAACTACTGGATCGCGGACCGCTGGGTCTTCGGCCGGACCCAGGGCGCGATGGTGACAGCGCTCGCGCTCGGCGTGTGGACCCCGTCGGTCGTCTTCGCGGCCGGCCCCTCGCGAGACGCCGTCCAGTCCTGGGAGCGCTACCAGGCCGTCCTGTCTCGGCAGCGCGCCGTCGATCTGGCCCGCGGGGTCCCTTCCTGGGCCACCGATGGCGACCCAGGTGGCTCGCGCGTACTCGATGGCCTGGTCAGAGGGGAGCCGGACGTGACGCGTCGTACGCTGGTCGACGTCGAGGTCAACGACGCCACACTCGAGCACTGGCAGGGCAGTGTCCTGGTGCGCGGCGTATCCATCGGGCAGGTGCGTCAACGCCTGCGGTATCCGGAGCGGTATCCGCAGCCGCGCGATGTGCTCGAGTTGAAGGTCAGCGACCGCAGCGAGTCAGGTCACCACCTGTTCCTGCGCCTGACGCGTTCGCTGCTGATCACCGCGACGTACGACACCTGGTACCGCGTGCAGCACGAGATGCATTCCCCGCACCGGGTGGAGAGCACGGCGATCGCCACGCGCATCGACGAGGTCGTCGATCCGGGCCTGCCCGGCGAGACGCGGGTGCCCGTCGATCAGGGCCGCGGCTGGCTGTGGCGCCTGCGGTCGTCGTGGCGTTTCGCGGCGGTCTCGGAGGGCGTAGTGGTGACGTGCGAGTCGATCACCCTCAGCCGGCCGGTGCCGCTCGGGCTCGGCCTGGTGGCGCGCCCGATCGTCACGCGCGTGGCCCGGGAGTCGATGACCACGGCCATACAGGCGTGGCAGGGGGGGTGGCGATAGTGGTGTCGCTCAGGCCAATCGACCACACTGGTGGCCCAGATAGACCGCCGCCAGACCCAGGATCACGCTGAGGGCCACGTTGGCCAGCGCGGCGGGCACCTCGCCGTGCTGCAGCAGGCCCAGCGTCTCGTACTCGAATGTCGAGAAGGTCGTGAAGGCGCCGAGGACGCCAACGGCTCCGAACGCCCGCCACGCCGGTGGCAGGTGCGGTCGCGATTCAAGAAACCCCATCAGCAGGCCGAGGATCAGGCAGCCGGCCAGGTTCACGATGATCGTGCCCGAGGGCAGGGTCACCGGCCACCGCGACCGGATGGCCGTGGAAAGTACCGCGCGGGCGACGGCGCCGAGCGCGCCGCCAACCGCGACCAACCACAGGGAGCGCATGACCCGGCATCATACCCGCCGTGCTACGCTCCGAAGCGGGTTGATGCCGCGCCAGCGGGCGTCGCCAGGGAGCCGGATTTCATGCGTCGCATCATCCTTCTCGTCGTGGCTGCCGTCGCTTTCGCTGCGCACGTTCCCGCCGCGAGCGCCCAGAACCTCACCAGCTGCAGCGTCGCCGGCCAGAATCGTTACGTGCTGGACGTGATGCGCGACCTCTATTTCTGGAATACAGACCTGCCGGCCAACGTCAACGCGTCTGGCTACGCCTCGCCGGAAGCCCTGCTCGAGGCGCTGCGGTTCCGTCCACTGGACGAGCGTTTCAGCTACATCGGCGCGCGGGCGACCGAGGAAGCGTTCTACTCCGACAGTCAGTTCATCGGCTTCGGCTTTGCCCACAGGTACGACGGCCTCGGTCTGCGCATGCTGCAGGTCTTTCCCGACAGCCCGGCCTCAGCGACGGGGCTGCAGCGTGGCGACCGCATCACGTCGGTCAACGGCCAGAGCGTCGTCGCGCTGGCGGCCAATGGCACGCTCGGCGCGACCCTCGGGCCGTCGCAGGAGGGCTACGACATCCGCTTCCGCTACGAGCGTGCCGACGGCACCACGACCGACGCCACGATGAGCAAGCGAGCGGTGACCATTCCGACGGTGTCCTATCTGACTGTGTACGAGATCGAGGGCCGGAAGGTCGGCTACCTGTTCTTCCGGAACTTCGTCACGCCGTCGCGCCAGGCCCTCGACGAGGCCTTTGCCGCGCTGCGCGACGTGGGCGCCACCGAACTGGTGCTGGACCTGCGGTACAACGGCGGCGGGCTCGTGTCCGTGGCTCAGCACCTGGCCAGCCTCGTCGGCGGCAGCCGCACCGAGGGGCAGATCTTTGCCGAGTATTTCCACAACTCGCGTAACGCCTTTCGTAACGAGGTGACGCGATTCGAGGCCAAGCCAAACGCGCTGGCGCTGCAGCGCCTGGTCGTGATCACCACGGGCTCGTCGGCCTCGGCCAGCGAACTCGTGATCAACGCGCTGCGGCCGTTCATGCCGGTCACCACGGTGGGCGAGACGACCTACGGCAAGCCGGTCGGCCAGTACGGCATCACGTTCTGCGACAAGGTGCTGTACCCGGTGGCGTTCACGCTGCGTAACGCCTTCGGGCAAGGCGACTTCTTCAACGGCATCGGCGCCGATTGCGCGGCCGCTGACGACCCCGATCATCAACTCGGCGACCCGCTGGAGGCGTCCCTGTCCGAAGCGCTGACGGTGGTGCGCACCGGCCAATGCTCCGCGCCTCCGGTCAGTGCCGCGACAGCGCGACGGCGCGAAACCACGCGCGTCGACCCGCTGCCGCCGTTGCGAGGTCTCGAGCAGTTGATCGGCGCGCACTAGGCGCGGCCGCGTCGGCGGCCGGTCATCGCGGCAGGGGCCGCAGCCGCAGCACGTCACTGATGACGCGGTCCCTGGCGGAAGCATCCGCGCCGTCACACCAGGTGACGGCGCGTCCGGCCGGCCCGGCCGTCACGAGCAGGCGCGGCCCGCCGGGTCCCGAGGCCTCGAGCGTGGCCACCGCCGGTTCGCAGCGGATGGCTCCCGGGTGTGCCGCGACGTCCACGGCAAGCATGGCCGGGATGGGGAAGGCCGCCGCGCCGCCGCGGCGAACGACGGCCTGCAGCCAGCCGCGTGCCGATGGCGTGACCAGCTTCACGGGCCCGTGTCCGGCGTCGAGACGGTCGAGAGCCGCGCTGTCCCAATCACTCTGCGGTCCGCCACCAGGCGCGACCAACGTGATCGGCACGGCGGTGTCCAGCAGCACCTGGAGACTGACGGCATCGGCCAGGGTGTTGGCGTCGGCCGCACCGTCAGTGGTGGCGGAGGAACGCGTCGTATCGGCACGCGTCCCTGCGACCATGATGACCCGATCGATCCGAGTCGCCATCGTCGGTTGCCGCAGCAGCACCGATGCGATCGTCGTCGCCGGGCCGGCGGCCACGATGCTCAGCGATTGCTCCTGCAGGGCTTCGCGCAGCAGCTCGGAGGCTTCGGTGGGTGCGGCGCGTTCCTCGGCCGCCGCCGGACCGCGCCAGGCCCGCCGCAGTCCACTGTCGAACCGCTGCAGCAGTTCCTGCGCGGCGGGATAGCCCCGCTCGAGTGGCACGTTGCCAAAGGTCACCGAGACGCCCCGGACCAGCAGTCGTCCCGACCCGTAGGCCTGCAGCAGCGCGAGTGCGTCGCCGGGGTCACGCGGCGGATCGCCGATCGCCGGACTGAGGTCCAGCCAGACCGGGATGCGCCGGTCAGAGGCGGGGGGCTCGGTGTGGCTGCAGGCGCCGCTGCCTGCACACAGCAGCATCACCACGGCGCACCGCAGTTTCACGGTGGACGTGGAGTTCACAAGGGGAGTTCCACCGTGGTCGCACCACGCAGGAGGCGCGCGGCGTAGTCCAGTTCGCACTCGAGCCGCTCGGCGGAGGGGTCGCCGGGCACCGAGTCGGCGCCGAGCCGTCCGCGGATGATCTCGAGGCCTGCGCAGACGCTGACCTCGGCGATATCGACAGGGGCGCCACGGCGGTAGCGCTGCAGCATCGCGGCGATCAGCGGGTGCGGCTGTCGGCTGAGCAGGAGATGCGCGAGGAAGAAACCGACGTCCAGAGCCGGGGGGCCGGCCGTGGCCAGTCCGGGGGCGAGCACCCGGAGGCCGCGCGGGGCTGGCAACCACCGCGACGGCCGGAAGTCACCATGCAGCAGGCTGCCGCTGCCCTCGAGATAGCGCCCGCCCACGTCGCGCATCGATGCCCGCACGTGCACGTCGGTGCGGATGGCATCCACCTGCCGCTCGAGCCCAGGCCGGCGGGCGGCGAGGGCTGCCACCCGGACGGCCGAGACCGGCGCTTCGAAGCGCTCGGCGTGCCTGGCAAGGCGCACGCCATCGCTGCGCAATGCCCCGAGTTGATCGGCGCTGCCCGGTATGCCGTGCAGCGCCAACAGATACGCAGTGAGGTCCTCCAACTCGGCGTCAAGGAGCGGTCGGCCGAGATAAACATCGGTCAGCACACCGGCGCTGCCGAGATCCTCGAGGGCGATGACGTGATCGGTGCGGTCGACGCCGAGGCACGTCGCCATCCGCTCGGCGACCGCTGGCCACGGCTGCACCAGTCGATAGAACTCGCCTTCGACCGCAATCCGATCGGCGGGGGAGGCCATGTACCGCGCATCGTCCTGTCTCGTCGGGCCTGGCTGCCGAAGGATCCGGGTCGCGCCCGTGTCCGTGGTCACGCGGACGGTGCTGGCTGTCCGACCGCTGCCGAGGGACGTCCGCTGGACCACCGCGGACGAACCGGGAATCCATCCGCGCAGGCGCAGGAACTCGGTGAGAGAAACGAGGGAAGCCGTCGCGACGTGCACCGGACCGCAGTATGGCAGGCGCGCGCCCAAAACCTCAGGACGCACCGGGCTCGCGTCGGTGTCGCCGGTATGATGGTTTGATGGACGGGCCCACCGACGAGAACCGCGAGTGGCGGATGCGCTGGTCGCTGGGGGCGCTCCACTTCCTGGTCATCGCCGCCTTCACCTGGGCCCGTATCGTCAGAGACGGCGCGCTCCTGAGCCGAGTCTCGGTGGAGTGGGTGCCCTGGCTGACCGTCGGGGTGCTCGTGGCCACCGGTGTGGCCACGCCTCTGATCACCCGCGCCACGCGCCAGCTCACGCCGGTGCGGGCGTTCGCCCGCGTGGCCATTGCCACCGGCGTCTCGCTGCTCGTCTGGGAACTGCTCCTGCGCACCAAGACCGAGTGGAGCGCACTGGCGCTGTACGTCTGGGTAGGGGCCTATGGCCCGCTGCTGGTCGCGCAATTCTGGATTCTTGTGCACCAGTCGCTCGATGCCGAGCAAGCGCGCAAGCATATCGGCTGGGTGGGGGCATGCGGCATCCTCGGCGGCGTCGCGTCCGGCCTGGTGGCCACGTTGGTCACGCGAGCCGTCGGGCGCGACGACCTGCTCGGCTTGACGGCGCTGGCGCAACTCGGTGCGGGAGCGCTGGCGCTCGGCCAGACGGCGCTTGCTGCCAACGGCGCCGGGCGGGGAACCGACACCCGAGACGCCGCGCCTGCAGTGACCAACGGCGGCGCTCGGCGCGCACGGACGGTGCTGCGCGAGGCTAGATACGCCCGCCTGCTCGCGCTCGTCGTCGTGATTGGCGCACTCACCGGCGGGCTCGTGGACTACCAGTTCAAGGCGGCTCTGCAGCGGCAATCTACCGACGTGGCCGACCTGACCCGGTGGCTCGGGCTCTTCAACGTCGCCGCAAGTGGCTTGGCGCTGTGTGCGCAAGTCGCAACCGGCATGCTCCTGGCGCGCTTCGGATCGCGCGCGCTGGCCTTTGTCCTGCCGGCTGGCGTGATGGCCTCCGCGTCGGCGGGGCTTGCGCTGCCGATGGTCTGGCCGGCCGTCCTTGCCCGCTTGTGGGAAACAGCGGCGCGCCATTCGCTCGCGCGCACCGCCAACGAGTTCTTTTTCCTGCCGTTCCAGGGGGCCCCGCGGAGCACCATGAAGCACGCCGCCGAGGGCTTCCTGACGCGCGGCGGTGAAGTCGGCGCCTCGATGATCCTGGTCGGCTTGAGCCTGGCCGGACGTGCCGACCCATGGCACCTCTCGCTGGCGGTCGTGGTCGCCTGCGCGGGCTGGATGGCCTCACTCGGCTGGCTCGGCCGCGCCTACGCGCCGGCGCTGTCACGTTCGCTCGATGCCCTGCTGCGTCCTGGTCGCATGCCGCCGACCCCGGTCGCCGATCGAGGCGTGGCCGTTCCCGAACTGGTCAAGCTGCTGCGCAGTCGCGACCCGCGGCACATCGTGTTCGCCCTCGACGAACTTTCGGCCATCGACCCGGCCAGGGCCCGGCAGGAGGCCCGTCCGCTGCTGGCGCACGAGGCCTCAGCCGTCCGCGCACGGGCGCGTCGAGAGAACACCCCGCACCGGCACGCACGGGTCGCAGCCACGCTGGACGCGTGGCCGGGCGCTGGCGCTCTGCACGCCGCGCTTCGGTCCGGAGAGGTCGCGCGTGCCACTGCCGCGTGTGTGGAAGTGGTCGCGGCCCGTGAACGCCATGCCGTGCCCGTCCTGCTGTCGAGTCTGACGGGGGACGTGCGTGACCTGGTGCGCAATACGCTCGTGCAGTTGGGCGACGACGTGGCGGGCACGCTTGGAGACACGCTGGCCGACCAACGGGTGCCGCTGCGCGTGCGGCGGGACGTGGCCATCGTCCTTGGCCGGATGGCCACCCCGGCCGCGCTGGCGCAGCTGTGGCGGGTGCCGCGCCGCGCGCCGCGGGGCCTGCGGCTTCTGGCACTTCGCGGTCTCGGCGCCGCGCGCAAGGCGGCGATCCCGCTCGCGGTCGACGAGAGCGACGTCCGCCGCGAACTCGACCTCGATCTGCAGCAATTGGAGCGGCGCCGCGAGCAGGCGAGTCAGCTCGATGCCGACGCAGGTCCGGCAATCGGTTTGCTGGCGCGCGCGCTCGATGAGGCGGCGGCAGGTGCCAGGGAACTGCTGTTCCGCCGCCTCGCGTTGATCTATCCGGCCCGCGAGATGATGCGGGCGCATCGCGGCATCAGCAGCGGTGTCGACCGCATCCGTGCGTTCGCCCTCGAGTATCTGGAGGCCACCTTGACGCCCGCGGACCGCGACCGGCTTCTCCCGGCCCTCCGTGGAGGCGAGGCCGCACCGCCGGCCTCCACCGAATCTCTCGTGGAGGCACTGGCGATGGACGAAGATCTGTGGATTGCCACCCTGGCCGTTCACGCCCTGGGCACGTGGCGGGCGGCGTCACTGCGTGCGATTGTCGCGGCACCGGTGACTCACGACCCCGTTTACCAGGAAACCGCGAGGTGGGCGCTCGCGCGCCTGTGATCATGGATACGACCGCACCACTCACCACCGTCGAGAAGGCGGCATTCCTCATCGAGGTCGACCTGTTCCGCGACGTGCCCAGCGAGCTCCTGTCGGAACTGGCGGGACGCATGGAAGAGGAGTGGCATCAGCCCGGCGACGTGCTGCTCGAGCCTGACTCCGAGGACGTCCGGCTGTGGGTCCTGCTGTCGGGGAGCGTGACTGCCGCGCACGGAGGTGCAACGCTGCCGGCGCTGGCTCGGGGCGACGCCTTTGGACTGCTGGCCTCGCTCGGACTCCCACAACACGAAACCTACACCGCCGCCGACGCCTGCCGGACCCTGTCGGTCGCCCCCGACGAGTACCTCGATGCGATCGCGGACAGCACCGCCTTTGCCATCGCCAACCTGCGCGCCCTCGGGCGGACGCTGCAGTCGCGCGAGCGGGTCAGGATGCCTGCGGCTGATCCGCCTGCCGGCGACGGTACTCGCTGACCAGCAGCCACGCCACGCCTGCCCAGGCGGCGATCACCACCAGCAGCGCGCCAGCGAACTCCTGGCGGTCCATCGACAGGAACGTCGTGCCGGCCAGCACCAGGCCAGCGGCCAGGACATCGCCGATCCGCACCACGAAGGTGTCGGCCGCCTGCTTGGCCGCGTATTTCTCGCGGCGACTGGTGGGCAGCCAGAGCATCTGCCTGGCGGTGTTCATCGCTGAGTAATCGGTGGCGTTCTCCATCGTCTTGGTCCAGCGGAACGCCTGGAAGCCGGCGCCAGAGAGGACCATCGCATAGGTCACAAACGACGCGATCGGCAGGACAAGCAGGACGCCCGCGATACCTACGGCGCGCACCAGTCGCGAGACGAGCAGGCTCTGGATGACGATGGCCGCGACGTTCACCCAGAAGAAGTAGCTGCCGTAGAAGCTGCCGATGCAGGCCTCGCGAGCCGCGTCACCAGTGCACGCGCCGGAGGCGTCGGCCATCGCCAGCACCTCCCGGCTGAGGATGTACTCGCCGGTCGTGTTGACCACGTTGAGCAGCAGCAGGAGGAGGCAGATCAAACGAAGGTAGGGGTTGCGCGCCAGCATCGCGAACCCGTCGCGGGTCGACCCCTCGTCCTTGCTTGCGGCTGCGGCCGTATTCTTGCCCGACTGCCAGCGCTCGACCTGCAGGTAGCCGGCCAGCGACACCAGCAGGCAGACGGCGGCCAGGTGCAGGAGTGTCAGCGCGGGAACCCCGGCGTCGAACAGGCGGCCGGCGACCCACGCGCCCACCGGGCTGCCCAGCGTTGCGCCGATGGCGATGACCGGGAACAGCCGCGCCCCGTGGTCGGGACTGTAGATGTCGTTGGTGTAGGACCAGAACTGCGCGACGATCGCGTTGTTGAAGATGCCGACCCAGACGAAGAAGGCGATGCCGAGGTATGGCATGCCCATGGTGCCGAGCAGCCAGAACAACTCGATGTTGATCACGAAGAACAACGTCATGCCCAGGACCAGTGCACGTCGCGACACGTGCGCGGCCACCCGGCTGTACGCGGGGACGGCGAGCATCAGCACCAGGGCCTGGAGGCCAGACGCGTAGGCTTTCACTTCAGCGCCGCCGTCAGCAAGAATCAGCGGCTCGCGTACGGTCTTGCAGACGTAGTACCCGCACAGGATCACGAACAGCGTGGCGAGCAGGGTGAGGGCGGTGGGGCCCTCACCCCGGCGCACGTCACCGAACGGGCGAAGCAGCCGATCGGCCAATGCCGTCGGCTGCTCGCCCGGACTCTCGGGCCAGCGCGTGACGTGACGCACCGCGCGACGCGCCTTGGCGCCACGGGGGGATGCGGTGTGCGCCGCCGGCCCCATGCGTTAGGGCCGCACTTCGAGGTTGTTGGCCACGCGGTAGCCCGGCGCCTTGTCTGCCGCAATGCGCGCCGCGCTGGCCTTCTCCGTGGCCGAACGGACGCGGCCCTTCAGCGTCACCGTCTTGGTGCTCGCCTCGGTGTCGACGTCGATGGTCGAGGCGTTGATGGACGCATCAGCCATCAACGCGCTCTTGATCTGCGCGGTCTGCTGCGCGGCGTCACCGACGTTGGCTGCCGACGCGGCGGCATCGCGCGAGGCTGCGGCGACGTGGCCCGCCGCATCGCGCGTCGCGTCGGCCGCGTGGTCCGCCGCATTGGCCGTGGCATCACCGGCTCTGTCCGCGGCGGCCGCGATGTCGCGACCCGCTTCCCGCGTCGCTTCGGCGGATCGCTCCGCGGCTTGCTCCGATCGCTCGGCTGCGATCCTCGCGTCCTGCTCCGCCCCTTCGCGGGTGTTCTGGCATCCCGACACCAGCACTGCGGCCATCAACAATCCTGCCCCTGTCATCACGCTGCGCATATTCAGCCCTTTCCGTAGTTTTTTAAAACAGCCCGTATTGCCTCAGCGGACTCGCGTGTTCGAGATTGCGGCGGCCGCCCCGTCAGGCCGGTTCTGACTGCAAAGCTGCGACCAGATTCAGAAGAGTTCGCTGAAGAGGCTCCAGAACCGCTCCTGGGCGCGTTGCCAGAGCGACCGGCGTTGCCATTCATCCAGGTTGAGTCGGTGGCTGCGGGCCACGTCGGCATCGAACGCGGCTCGCAGGGTCGCGGCGAGCTCCGGGTCGTGCACGCCCATCACGAGCTCATCGTTCAGTTCGAGTGACCGGTTGTCCAGGTTGGCCGTGCCGATGATCGACCATGCGCCATCCACGGTCATGGCCTTGACGTGCATCATCGTCGGTGCGAACTCCGCGACGGCGACGCCCTGCTCCAGCAGTGCGCGATAGCCGGCCCGACTGGCGGCCTTCACCGGCCCGGCGTCGGTGTGCTCGCCGTCGGTCAGGATGCGGACCTGCACGCCTCGGCGGCGCGCCTCCGCGAGCGACCAGGTCAGCGAGCTGTCGAGCACCACATACGGCGACTGGATGTCGACGGTCCTGCGTGCCGAGGCGATCGACAGCAGGTACAGCAGCTTGACGTTGCTGGCGCCGCCCGAGAAGTTACTCCAGGCCACCACCGAGCGGCCCCCCGGTGTGGCACCGGGCTGCTGCGGCGGTTCGGGGTCCAGGCGCGGTGCCTCTGAGCCGCCCGACTCGATCCAGTTCTCGTAGAACGAGGCCTCGAGCGCGCGGACCGCCGGACCCTTGACCCGCACCTGCGTGTCGCGCCAGTGCTCGGGTGACTGCGCCGCGCCCTTCCAGTGATCGGCGAGCCCGACACCGCCCGTGAAGCCCAACTGGCCATCGACGACGAGCACCTTGCGATGGGTCCGGTAGTTGATCCGGTCCAGCGCCCACCAGCGCACGCGGTTGAACCACGCCAGGCGGACACCGGCAGCCTCGAGCCTGGCCACCGAGTCAGACGGCAGGTCGCTGGCGCCGTAGCCGTCCAGGACAATCCGGACATCCACGCCACGGCGAGCCGCGGTGGCGAAGGCCTCGGTGAACTGGCGACTGACATCCCCGTCCGAGTAGATGAAGCTTTCGAAACTGACGCGGTGGCGGGCGCCCGCCACCGCGTCCAGCATGGCCGGGAAGATGGCATCGCCGTTCTGCAACACGTCGAACGTATCGCCGCTGGTCACCGCCGCGCCGATCAGCGAGGCCACATAGTCCGGAAAATCGGCGTCGGCGGCGGCCACCGGGCTGCGCACGTGGAGCGTCTGCGGATCCTGGACGAGCCACAGGAAACCAGCGACGCCGACAAGGACGAGCCATGGCCACCGCCGCCGCCTGCGTTGCGGGGGGGCCACGGCGGCAGCGGCAGGAGCCTGTTGGGAAGAGATCACACGCCGACTCATGCACGGCGCGTGCCGCGATGAGGCAGCCGTGAGTGGTGTCGCCCCCGGCCTTGCTACCTGGCGGCACCGACGCGGCAGGCGTCGCGTTCGCACCGCAGCTTCAGCAGCAGGCCGCCAATCACGTTGCCTACGGCGTCGCGGGCACTCAACGTCACGTCGAGCGAGGAGCCGGTGTCGGCGACATCGAGCAGGCCGAACTGGTGATTGCGCCGGGACACGCCGTGGCTGTAGGGCCCGCCCTTGCTTCGCGTCCAGCGATCCAGCGGCGCCCCGTGGGCCACCACGAAGCCGCGTGTGTCGGCTGCCCGTCCGGTCATGTACGCGCTGTTGGACCCGTCGTCGAGAGCCGCCATGTGGCCATCTCCACTCAGCATCACCACGCGTGCGGTCAGACCCAGCGCCTCGATGCGATCCGCGATCCTGGTCCGCTCCTCTGAATAGGGTGCCCACCCCTCCGAGGTGGCTTCGTTGGACTTGGTGATCCATGGCACGGTATTCACCCAGATGATCAGCGGCGCGTCCTTGGCGTTCTGCAACTCGCTCTCGAGCCAGCGGATCTGGGCCTGGCCGAGCATCGTGCGGGGACGCGGTGCATCGACAGGCGCCCGTGCGGTGCGAGTGTCGGTGACGATGACCCGCACCCGGCCGATCGTGAACGCCTGGTAGATCGAGGACGAGCCCGCCGGCAGCGGGTAGTGTGGCACCGCCTCGCGGTAGACCGACGTGGCAGCCGGTGCACTGGGCGAGGTGCCGTCGGAGTTGTTGCTGCCGAAGTCGTGGTCGTCGAACATGTATGCCAGCGGCGCCGAGCGGTAGAGGGCAGACTGGCGGGGCGAGGCGAGGACCCGGTCGTAGGCACGCCGAAAGGCGCCGGCGTCGTTGCGCCCGATGTTGAGGTAGTGGAAGTCGCCCATGTGCACGAACAGGTCCGGCGTCATCGAGCGGATCGCATCGAAGACGCGACTGTTCGAGCCGGTCGTGGCACACGAGGCAAACGCGAAGCGGAACGAGAACGGCCCATTCCCCCAGGTGCGGAAGCGCCCGTCGAGGCGGGCGCCGCCCGGCGTTTCCACACGGTAGCGGTAGCGCGTCGCGTTCTCGAGTCGGCTCGCGGTCAGGCGAACCATGCCGTGCGCGTCGGCCTTGGCAAAGCCGTTGGACGGGTAGGTCATCGCGTCGGCACCAGCCCGATCCGGGGTGACCACCAATCGCGCCTCGGGCGCTCCCGCGACACGTGCCACCACGGTGGCGCTGTCGGCAGTGATCCCGCCACTCCAGGCCCAGGCAATCGACCCGGCCTGCGCCGCCAGCGGCAGTGGGCGCGCGAACGCCAGCCACCCGAGCATCGCAAGCACAAGCGTCAGCCAGCACGCACCCATCAGCCGTAGCGCACCCGGCCCTTGCGTGCCGGTGAGAGTTGCGACACGCTGCACGGCATCCATGCCGACCGAGCTCTCCTGGGCGCTGTATGTGCTGTATCTCGCGTCGGCCGCAATAGTGCTGGTTCTCGAGAATCGGTCACCGCAGTCGACGTTCGCGTGGTTGTTCCTCATGGTCCTCGCGCCGGGCGTCGGGCCCGTCGTGTATTTCCTGTTCGGCCGGGGATCGAAAGCGTTCAGCCACCGCAAGGCATTGCGGCGGCAACTGGGTCGCACCGGCCTCTCGCTCGAACTCGAGCGGGTGCGCGAAGCCCAGGGAGAGGCGCAGCACGAGCTGTCGGACAGCGACATCGAAATCTACCGCCGCCTGCCGCAGCTGCTCTGGAGGTCCACCGAGGCGCCCCTGACCATGGGCAATGAGCTCGACATCCTCCAGAACGCCAGCGAGAAGTATCCCAGACTCCTGGAAGATTTACGTCACGCGCAGCACCTCATCCACATGGAGTACTACGAGTGGGCCGACGATGTGCTCACCAGGGAGGTGCTCGCCATCCTGCGCGAGCGGATCGCTGCGGGCGTGACCGTGCGGGCGCTCTACGACCCGGTCGGCAGCTTCTCGATGCTGACCCGTGGCTACGTACGCGACCTGCGCGCGGCCGGTGTCGAGGTGCATCCGTACTCGCCGATCTGGCGCCTGCACACGATCAGCTATCGCAATCACCGCAAGCTGGTGATCATCGACAGCGAGATCGGCTACACCGGCGGCCTCAACCTCACCAACAAGCACCTCACCGGCCCGGCCGGCTTCTCCGGGTGGCGCGACACGCATGCCCGTGTCACCGGCGACGCGGTGGCCATGCTGCAGTGGACGTTCGCCCTGCAGTGGTTCAACACCACGCACGAGTTGTTGTCCGACAGCGCGCTCTACCCGCGCGGTCGCCGTCCAGGCACCGTGCCCATCCAGGTGGTCAACGCCGGGCCTGACTCGCAGTACTCCGTCATCCGCCAGCAGTACCTGGCGATGATCGCCATGGCCCGCGACCACGTCTACATCCAGTCGCCGTTCTGCGTGCTCGACGAGAGCGTGCTGCAGGTGCTCTGCGCGTCGGCCATGTCTGGCGTGCGCGTCTGGGTCATGATCGCGCCACGAGGTGGCGAAGGACCGCTGGCCTACCGCGCCGGCATGACCTACGCGCGTGACCTGGCGCAGGCCGGCGTGCGGGTCCTGCTCTATCAGGGCGCGTACTTCCACTGCAAGACGATCGCGGTCGACTCGGTGGTGTGCTCGATCGGTTCGGCCAACATGGACATCCGCAGCTTCGCCATCAACTACGAAACCAATCTCGTGATCTACCACCGCGACACCACGCGCCGGCTGGAATCGGCATTCCTGGCCGATATCCGGCAGTGCGAGCCGTTCTCGGCCGAGGCCTACGGACGACTGCCGCCCCACAAGCGACTGGGCGATTCGGTGATGCGGCTGTTCTCGCCGCTGCTCTGAACGCCGTCAGACCGCGAGCGCGCCGACGACCTCGTCCAGCGACAGGCGCACCGTGCCGTCGCGAAACGGGTAGTCGACGTACCCGTGCGCCTCGCCGCCGTAGAACGTCGCGCGATCGCCGTCGTTGACCGGCAGGCCCTCACGCGTCCGTTCCACGAAGTCCGGCGTAGTCAAAAATGGCACGCCGAAGGCCACCAGGTCGGCGTCGCCGCGCGCCAGCACCGTCTCGGCGGCCTCGGCCGTGTAACCCGCATTGGCGATGAGCACCCCGCCGAAGACCTCGCGGGCGATCGCGGTCAGCGGACGCACCGCCGCGGGGTCCTCGCCGATGGGCATCTCCACCACGTGCAGGTACATGATCTGCCGCAGGTCGAGTTGCTCGGCAACGTACCGCGTCAGGGTGACCGGGTCACTCTCACTCATGCTGTTGAACGAGCTGGTCGGCGACAGTCGGACGCCGATCCGGTTGGCGCCGATTGCCGCGGCGGTCGCGTCCACGATCTCGAGGAGCAAGCGCGCCCGATTCTCTACGGACCCGCCGTAGGCGTCGGTGCGCCGATTGGACCCGTCACGGAGGAACTGGTCCACCAGGTAGCCGTTGGCGGCATGGATCTCGACACCATCGAAACCCGCGGCGATCGCGCGCCGCGCGGCCTCGGCGAAGTCCTCGACGATCCCGGTGATTTCGTGCACCTCGAGCGCCCGCGGCGTGGCGAGGCGCTTGGGTCCCTCATACGTGATGACGTCGCCGTCGGCCGCAATCGCTGAGGCACTGACCGGCGTCGAGCCGTTGGGCCGCATCACCGGGTGCGAGATGCGCCCGGTATGCCAGAGCTGCATCACCATGTGGCCACCCGCGGCGTGTACGGCGTCGGTCACCTCGCGCCACCCGGCTACCTGTGCGGGAGAGTAGATACCCGGCGTGAAGACGTAGCCGGCCGCTGAGTCGGACACCTGCGTCGCTTCGGTGATGATCAACCCCGCCGACGCCCGCTGTGCGTAGTACAGCGCGGCCTGCGGCCCGGGGGCCAGCGAGGGCAAGGCGCGATTGCGGGTCATCGGTGCCATGGCGAAGCGATGCGGCAGCGCGACGCGACCAACGGTGGCGGGTGAGAAGAGATTCGGTAAGGTATGCACGGCAGTCTCCTGAATTCGTGTCACAACTAATATTTATCTGTCTACTGTCTATTAATGAACTAGATGGTAAAAAAATCAGCCGGCCGAGGCCTCGCAGCGCACGAACCGACGTACGAGGTCGGTCATCAGCTGTCGCTCGGGAGCTGACAAGCCCCTCAGAAAGCGTTCTTCCTCCGCCCGCAGGATGGCGTCCGCGTCCGCGCAGGCCAGTCGTCCGGCGGCTGTCGTCTCGGCCAGCACGGCGCGCCTGTCCGTCGGGTCGTCCACACGCCGCACCAGCCCATCGGCTTCGAGGCGGTCGGTGAGCTGGGTCATGTTCGACCTGACGCACTTCTGACGCTGCGCCAGCGCGCTGAGTGCCAAGGGCCGGTTCTCGTGGACGAGGCATCGCAGGACCCCGAACTTGGCGAGAGACAACTGCAGGGGAGACAGCGCCTGCTCCAGGCGCGTCTCCAGCGTCCTGGCAGACTCGATGACGGCCGCTGACACTGGGCACGGATGGCTACCGCAGGCCTCGGTCATATCGTTCACATATGAATTGTCCATCGCTCTAGCGCGCCTGTCAAGGTCGCAGGAGCGAAGGCTGGCTCAGGGCGAGCCGATGGCCGGGGGCGCGGAGCAGGTGAGTGAGTGCGTTTCTTGCAAAGCGCCGACCCATGCCGGCCACCGCCGCCCTTCCTGCCCTGCCTGACCGTCTCGCCGCCCGCGCCGCCGCCGAGCAGCCCACTGGCGAGGCGGCCGCCGAGCTCGCGCAACTGCGCTATGTGTCCGACGATCAGCCGGGGCTGACGCGTGCGGTGCGCGGCACCCGCACCACGTATCGCGACCCCGATGGACGTGTGGTGCGCGACGCGGAGACCCTGGCGCGTATTCGCGCCCTCGTGATCCCGCCGGCGTGGACGCGGGTGTGGATTGCGCCGCGCGCCGACGGCCATGTCCAGGCCACCGGTCGGGATCAGCGAGGCCGCAAGCAGTATCGCTACCACCCGCGCTGGCAGCAGGTACGCGACGCCGCCAAGTACGGACGCCTGCTGGCGTTCGGGCGGGCGCTGCCGGCGCTGCGCAGACGCGTCATGCGTGATTTGCAGGCCCCGCCGCTCTCACGAGCTCGTGTGCTGGCCACGGTCGTGCGACTGCTCGAGACCACGCTGATCAGGGTGGGCAACGAAGAGTACGCCCGAACGAACCAGTCGTTTGGGCTGACGACGCTCCGTGACCGGCACGTCACGGTTTCACAGAACCGCCTGCGCTTCCGCTTCCGCGCCAAGAGCGGCGTCTGGCAGGAGATCACTCTCGAGGACGGCCGCCTGGCCCGCACCGTCAAGAAATGCCAGGATCTGCCGGGCCAGGTACTCTTCCAGTACATGGGCGACGATCAGGCGCGCCAGCGGGTGACGTCCGAGGACGTGAACGACTACATGCGCGAGGCGATGGGCTCAGAGTTCACGGCCAAGGATTTCCGGACCTGGGCCGGTACCGTGCTGGCCGCCGCGGCGCTGCAGGAACTCGAAGAGGTGGACAGCGCGACGGGGAGGAAGCGGAACGTCTCCCGCGCCATCGAGTCTGTGGCGCGAAAGTTGGGCAACACGCGCGCCGTCTGCCGACGCTGCTACGTCCATCCGGCGATCCTCGAGCACTACCTCGACGGCGCGACGCTGGACATCTTGCGCGACCGGACCGCGTCGCTGCTCGTGCACGGCGGTCGCCATCTGTCGCGGGAGGAGACGGCCGTGCTGGCGCTGCTGCACCGGCGCATGGCGCGCAGCGCCCGTCCATCGACCCGGGCCTCGGCGCAGGGCCGGGCGCAGCGCTCGCCTGCGGCTCGCCAAGCCAGCGCGAAGCGCCGCTCACGGGAGGGCGGCTAGGCTGATGTCAATGCTCCTCCTCGATGGCCGCGGTCCAGACCTCGATTTCCCCGGTCGTCATATGGCCTCGCGAGACCCGTGGATCCGCGTAGCCGAGTTGGCCCACGTCAGACAGGTACTGTTCACGGGAGAGGAGCGTCCCGAAACAGGTCGGCGTGTCGGGTCCGGAGGCAGGGGGCGGGCAATCGCCCAGCACCTGCTCGAATACCCATGCCGGAACCAGTTGGTGGGCGTCCGAGTACGCGAAGCGGAACAGCAGCAGGTGGGCGGCAAGGATGAGTCGATAATCGGCGTACCGGGCGATCAGGCGTGGCCAGTCGATGACATGGCCACGAGCCCGGAGCAGGTGGGTGATGTCGGCGCCATCGAAGCGCTCACGTTCCATGACGAAGGACTTGGACCAGATCAGTTCCTCGATCGGCGACAACTTGACGGGGATGCCGTAGAGGACCACGTCGGCCGCGTAGCGGAACCAGTCAGCATCGACGCGCGCCACGCCGTTGCCGCTGGCAAAGATCAGGTCCATGGCCAACGCGTCACTCTTGGCCTTGGCCAGCCAGTGGGGAAACGGCACGCTGGTCGTGAAGCCCGCCTCGCCGAGGGCCTTGAGCGTCCGGTCGAGATCGGACGGCGCGATGAACAGGTCCAGGTCCTTGGTCTCGCGCACCACGCCGGTGTACTGCGTGAATGCGAAAGTGCCGCCGACGAGAAACTGGATACCGCGTTCATGCAGCATCCGCAGTGCCGTGGCGCACGCGGCCTCGTGGGCGTTCCCGGCGGTGAGCGATCCTGACTCGATCATGTCACGTGTGAGGAGGCAAAGACAGTGCCAGACCTGACCGGGGCCGCCGCGCGGCCGAGAGACGCCGAGCATCGCATACGCATCGCGGCGATGGCAGATATGCACATCGGCCGGTCGGCCTCGCCGGGCGTGGCCCAGGCCTTTGCCCACGTGCGGGAGGTGGCCGACGTGCTGGTGCTGTGCGGCGACCTCACCGATCGGGGCACTGAAGAGGAGGCGCAGCAACTCGCTCGCGACCTTAAGACGGTCGGCTTACCCATCGTGGCCGTGCTGGGTAACCACGACTTCGAGGCCGGACACCCTGACCTCGTTTCGCGGATTCTCAGCGACGCCGGCGTGCACATGCTCGATGGCGAGGCCATCGAGGTCCACGGCGTCGGTTTTGCCGGCATCAAGGGGTTCGGCGGTGGCTTCGGCCGGGGCGCGCTCGGGCCGTGGGGCGAGCCCGCCGTGAAGGCATTCGTCCAGGAGGCCGTGGAGGAGGCGCTGAAGCTGGAGACGGCGCTGGCGCGGTTGCGGACGCCACGCAAGGTCGCGGTGCTGCATTACGCCCCGGTGCGTGGCACGGTGGAGGACGAACCTCTGGAGATCCTGCCGTACCTCGGCTCCAGCCGCCTCGAAGAGCCGCTCACCCGCTACCCCGTGGACGTGGTGTTTCACGGCCACGCGCACGGCGGTCGCTTCGAGGGGCGGACCTCGGGGGGCGTGCCCGTGTACAACGTCGCCGCCCCGTTATTGCAGCGGCTCCATCCCCTGTCGCCACCCTTTCACGTCGTCGAATTCACGTGGTCCGACGGGTGAGCGGTGAGGGCTGACGGTCGTACGCGGCTCGGCCGCCAACCATGATCAGGGCGCGGGAGTGGCTGCGCAGCGCCTCACCGCGATAGCCACCCCAGGTGTGCTCTACCTCGAAGCCGGTGTGCAGGAAGAGCAACTGCACCTCGCGCGGAAAGTAGACGTGGCGCTCGAAGTCGCTGATGTAGCGACGGGCCTGCTCGTCGTCTCCCCTGTTCTCGAACCGGTCGTACAGGAAATGGACGTGTGCCCGCTGACGGTGCGCGTCGTACCGGGTCGTCTTGTAGCGGATGAGCCGGTGCACCACCGGCGGGTCTGCCCGGTGCCGCCGGAACCGGGTTTGCAGAGTGACCTGGTGCACGACAACGATTCATGCCGCCATCGCGGCGCATACGGCAGGAGGCCACGTGAGTCAGCGGGACAAGATCTTCGAGATGCTGCGCGGGTTCGAGACGGTCATGCTCGTCACTGCTGGGACCGAGGGGCGGATTGAAGGCCGACCGATGCAGGTGGTGGACATCGACGACCGGACAGGGAACGTCTGGTTCTTCACCGGCCTGGACTCACGTAAGGTCCACGAAATCACCGATAACGCGCAGGTCGCGATCATCTGCCAGCAGGATCGCAGTGCCTACCTGTCGCTGTCGGGCACCGGGATGATCGTGCATGAGCCCTCGCGCGTCCGTCAGTTGTGGCAGGAGCCGTTCCGGACCTGGTTTCCGGGCGGCCCGGAGGACCCCGATCTGCGACTGCTCGTCGTCGAGCCTCGTCTTGCCGAGTACTGGGACAACCGCGGCACCAACAAGCTCGAGTACATGTTCGAGGCGGCGCGCGCCTACGTGTCAGGCACTCGACCCGAGATTGACGAAGGCGACCAGCATGGGCGGATTCCTCTGTGACGCCATGCGCCCTCAACGACAACGGCCCCGGCGTCGAACAGACACCGGGGCCGTTGGTGGGTCGAGCGTGGGCGCTTACTCGGTGCGGGCGATCGGCTTGATTTCGAAGCCCTTGCGATATTCGCGGGTGAGCAACTTGTCGGCGTCGCGGTCGTTGACAAACGTCTCGGACTTGCCATCGAACTGCAACTGACGACCGACTCGATACGAGATGTTGGCCAGGTGCGGCAGCGCGGAAGACAGATGGCCTTCCATGATGTCGCAGGTCAGCTTCTTCGGGTCGTTGGCACGGATGGCGTCGACGAAGTTCTGATAGTGCGGCGTCTCGATGCTGAACAGCACCAACGGGTCGCTGCCGCCTGAGTCCGGAGGAGCGTCCGAGCCCGGTCCTTTCGTTTCCTTGCTGCGGCCCTTGTAGGACTGCCACTTGCGTCCGTCGCCGTCAACCCACAGCCATCCTTCGCTGCCGTAGAAGAGATTGCCGATCTTGACGCTGCCCTCTTCGTTTGTCGCTTCACCGCGGGTGGCGAACTCGAGCACCGTGCCATCGCCGTACTCGAACAGCGAGGTCTGGACGTTGGGGGTGTTCTGCGACGACTCGGGACCGAAGTACCCGCCAAAGGAGCTGACCTTCACCGGGTGCTCCATCTTGCCGAGACCCCAGCGCGCGATGTCGAACTGATGCGGGCCCTGGTTGCCGGTGTCGCCGTTGCCGTACGCCCAGTGCCAGTGCCAGTTGTAGTGGAAGTGGTTGACGTTGAACGGCGTCTTGGCAGCCGGACCGAGCCACAGGTCGTAGTCGACCTTGGACAGGTAGGCGGCATCCCAGGTCGGCTCGGGACGGGCCTCGACGTTGAGCTTGTAGGTGGCGCCGGCCGGGAGCGGGCCATCGGGATACTTGCCGATGGACGGACGCGGCTTGAAGCACAGTCCCCGCGCCATGTACACCTTGCCGATGCCGCCGTCCTTGATGAACTGCATCGCCTGGCGAACGGCCGGGCGACTGCGATTCATGGTGCCGACCTGGACGATTTTGCCGTACTTCTTCTGCGCCTCGACCTGCTGGCGCCCTTCCCAGATGGTGTAGTTGGATGGCTTCTCCACGTACACGTGCTTGCCGGCCTCCAGGGCCATGACCGTCATCAGCGCGTGCCAGTGGTTCGGCGTAGCGATGATCACGCCGTCGATGTCCTTGTCGTCGAGGACACGGCGGAAGTCCTGCACGAAGTTCGGCTTGAACGTCGCGACATCGGCCAGCGCCTTGTCGTTGACGCGCTCGGCTTCCAGGTTGAGATCGACGTCGGCGAGGGTCTTGATCTCGACGTTCTTCAGCTTGGCGAAACCGCGCTTGAGCGCGTTGCCCTGGCCGCGCACGCCGATGCTGGCAAACACCAGCTTGTCGTTGGCGCCCTGGATGCGGGTGGCGCCCAGCGCCGTTGACGGAAGGAAGTGGCCGCCTGCGGCTACCACCGCGGCAGTCACGCCGAATCGCGACGCAAATTCGCGCCGAGAGATCCCAGAACCTGAATGTTGATCTGCCACTGTGGCCTCCATCCGGGGCACGCCACGCGAGGCGCTGCCCGATGATCTATGTCTGAATCCGGGAGTCTATCACTGGTCGGACCATTGAGCGCGGGTGCCGCCACACGGGCGCGGTCTAGGCCCCCATCTGCCACTGCCTGATGGCCTCGACCGGGTAGACGAGCATCAGCACGTTCAAGGTGAGGTTGTCGCGGATCAGATAACCGACGACCAATTCCATCGTCACTGCGGCGGCGACACTGGTCCACACGGGCAGTCGCGAGGCCGCGACAAAGCCGACGATCATTGCGCCGACATCACTGAGCGAATTCAGGATGCTGTCGCCGAAGTAATCCAGGGCCATGGTCGATTCGCGATAGCGGGTGATCACCAGATCCGTGTTCTCGAGAATCTCCCAGCCGCCCTCGAGGACGACGGCCAGGATCAGCCGCACGCCGATGGGCAGCCGCCCGCTCATGAGCCACAGGACACCGTAGAACCCCAGGCCATGGATCACGTGCGAGAACGTGTACCAGTCGGCGACATGCTGCGAGTTTCCCGCGCTGAACACGTCCGCGTGCCACAGCGAGACGTAGCCGCAGCGGCAGATCGGCGTGCGGCCCATGAACAGCAGCACGAGCCCGGTCGCCGCCAACAGGGCGCCCACCGCCGCCACCGTCCGGGTGCTGCCCATGGTGCGGAAAGACGATGCGAACCGCGGGCGCTCGGGCACGGCACCTACTATGCCCCAGGGGCGGGACGCGGGCGATGTGGCGAGCGACTTGCAACAGCCCGCCGGGTGACGCATCTGGAGTGGATGGCTGCCATCGGCGCGCTGCTGCTGTTCATGGCGTTGTCGTCCGCGATCGTGCGCCGACTGCCGCTGACCACCGCCATGGTCTACCTCGGTGTGGGGGTCCTGGTTGGCCCCGCCGGCTTCGGGCTCCTGGCCATCGACCTCACGGCCTCGCCGTCGTGGTTCCTGCGCCTGACCGAGTTCGCGGTGATCGCCTCGCTGTACGTGGGCGGCCTGAAGTTGCGGTTGCCGTTCGGCGACCTCGCCTGGCGGGCGCCGCTGCGCCTCGCTGGCCCTGCCATGCTCGTGACCATCGCCGGGCTCACTGCCCTGTTGCACGTCGTGGGCGGGTGGGCCTGGCCGGTGGCCATGCTGGCGGCGGCGATCCTGGCGCCAACCGATCCCGTGCTGGCTGGGGAGGTGGCCGTGGACGAGGCAGGCGACGAGGACCGGATGCGCTATGGCTTGTCGGGCGAAGCCGGGCTGAACGACGGGACGGCGTTCCCGTTCGTGGTGTTCGGCCTGTCGTGGCTCACCTCGGGTGCCCTCGGCGACTGGGTCGGACCCTGGGCGCTCTCCAGGTTGCTCTGGGCGGTGCCGGCCGGGCTGGGCGTGGGCTATGTCCTCGGGCGGGGCGTCGGCCGGCTGGGCATAAAACTCCGTCACTGGCAGCGCGACCTCCACGCACCCAGCGACTTTCTGGGCCTGGCCGTCATCGTGCTGAGCTACACGGCCGCCGAGACGGTGCACGCCTGGGGTTTCCTGGCGGCCTTCGCGGCGGGCGTCGGCATGCGGCATGCCGAGCGGCAGGTCGCCCACGACGACCGGCACCCCGACCACGCCCACGGGGACCAGGACAGCGCGCCTCCCGCCGAAGATCTGGTGCCGGGGCAACCACGGGAGCAGGACCTGGCACACCCGGCCATGGCCGCGGGCGTGCTGGTAAACGAGACCCTGGTCTTCGGCGACACGCTGGAACGCCTGCTCGAGGTGGTGCTCGTGATCCTCGTGGGCGTGCTGCTGGCTGCACACGCCAGTGCGTTCGGCCTGGCCATCGCCGCGGCGTTGTTCCTGGTGGTGCGGCCGGTGGCCGTGCACATGGCCCTGCTCGGAGCCCCGCTGTCGGGGGTGCAACGCTGGTTGCTCGGCTGGTTCGGTATTCGCGGCATCGGCAGCCTGTATTACCTGGCGTATGCACTGGGGCACGGCCTGTCCGGGCCCGACGCCGTGGCCGTCACCGATCTCGTGGTCACCACCGTCGCGGCCAGCATCGTCCTGCACGGTGTCAGCGGTCAGCCCCTGATGTCTCGGTACGAGGCGCGGTTCACGGCAGGCGGGCGGCAACCGCCCGCGCCCGCCTGAGTCTGCCCTGGACCGGCACGCGAGACCGGTTGCTCCGTACCCGGTAGACTGTCATGTGCCTTTCTCACACCTCGGGCTGCATCCCAGCCTCACGCGCGCCCTCAAGGACCTCGGTTTCACGCGTCCGACCCCCATCCAGTCCGATGCCATCGGCCCAGCCCTCGCCGGCCGCGACGTGCTCGCCTGCGCAGCCACCGGCAGCGGCAAGACTGCCGCCTTCCTGCTGCCCATCCTGCACAAGCTGCTCGCCCAGCCGCGGGGCACCACCCGCGCGCTGGTGCTCACCCCGACGCGTGAGCTGGCGGCGCAGATCCTCGAGGATCTCAACACCTTTGCCGTCCACACGCCGGTCTCCGGGGCCGCCGTCTTCGGCGGCGTTGGGATGGGCCCGCAGGAGCAGGCCTTCCGGCGCGGTGTCGACGTCATCGTCGCCACGCCGGGACGCCTCCTCGACCACTTCCGGATGCCGTACGCCAAGCTGTCCGGGCTCGAGTTCCTCGTGCTGGACGAGGCCGACCGGATGCTCGACATGGGCTTCCTGCCCGACATCAAGCGCGTGCTCAAGCACCTGCCTGGCAAGCGCCAGACGCTGTTCTTCAGCGCGACGATGCCGGCGCCGATCGTCAGCCTGACCCGCGAACTGCTCGACAACCCGGCCACCATCAACCTCGCCCGCCAGGCCGCCCCGGCCGTCGGCATCACCCAGGCGATCTACCCCGTGTCGCAGGATCTCAAGGGCGCCCTGCTGGTGGCGCTGCTGTCGCGCGGCGTCATGACCCAGGCACTGGTCTTCACCCGCACGAAGCACCGGGCCGACCGCCTCACGGCCTACCTCGAGAAGCAGGGCGTCAAGGCGACCCGCATCCACGGCAACCGATCGCAGGCGCAGCGCACGCTCGCCCTGGCCGGCTTCAAGAGCGGCGAGTACCCGGTGCTCGTGGCCACCGACATCGCCGCGCGCGGCATCGATGTCTCGGAGCTCGGCCATGTCGTCAACTTCGACGTGCCGGTCGCCGCCGAGGACTACATCCACCGCGTCGGTCGCACAGGACGCGCCGAGGCCACGGGCGAGGCGTTCACGTTCGTCTCGCGCGAGGAAGAAGGCGAGTGGAACCTGATTGAGAAGGTGGTCGGCAAGCGGTTGCCGCGCGTCCAGTTGCCTGACTTCGACTACACGGCACGGCCCGAGGTGCGCCTCGAGATCCCGATTGCGGAGCGCATCGCGGCAATCCGCAAGCGGAAGGCCGAGGACCGGGCGCGTGCCCAGGCCAAGGCCGTGGCGCGCGCGGCGCGGCCGGCCGGCAGCGTCCGTGGCAGCTCGACGGGTGCGGTCGTGCGACCGGGACAGCCACGCCCCAGTGGGCAGCGATCGTCGGGGCAGGGGCCGGGGCAGCGTCCGCCCGAGAGCGGCAGCCCCGGCGCAGGTCACTCGCGTTCCGCCCCGGCGATGCACGCGCGCCCGTCCGGCGGCGGCCGCCCCAGTGGCGGCCGGCCTGGCGGGGGGTCGGGCGGCGTGGCTGGCGGCCGCGGGCCCGGACGTCGGACGCGTTAGCGTCGCCGCAGTGGCGCTGACATCGCGTCGCCCGGAAGCGTAAGTCAACGCTGAGGTCCGGGAACACGCCGAGGCGCCTGCCGGGTGTCCCCGATTGCACACGTCCCCGACGCACCCGTGTGCTAGTTTCCTCCCGAACCTGCATCGACGTTGACGTTCTGCGGCCGAGGCGGTGAATCGTCACTGTGAGCGGCCGAGGAGGAATGTCGCCCCCCCCCCGATGCTCTGGCCCGCTCGCCCGCGGGGAAGGAGACGTGACATGAACCGTAGTGCGTCCGGCGCGGTCCTCGCCGCCATCATCGCCCTCCCTACCTTGGCGAGTGCCCAGGACATCGAGAAGGGCAAGGCCGTTTACGCGGCGAACAAGTGCCAGACGTGCCATGCAATCGAGGGCAAGGGCAACAAGAAGTTCCCGCTCGATGGTGTCGGCACGAAGCTGTCGTCCGACGAGATCAGCAAGTGGATCACCGTGCCGGCCGAGCAGGAAGCCAAGCTCGCCGAGAAGCCGAAGATCCACATGAAGGCCTACAAGCTGGCTGACGACGACCTTCAGGCCCTCGTCGGTTACATGCACAGCCTGAAATAGGACGACGGGTGACTGACGGCCGGCCCTTCCTTCCGCGCGCGCTGACCGTCCATCCGCTGGCCGCCCTGGGTGCCGCGCTCACCACGCTGAGCG
>JBKJQW010000018.1:0-7727 GCA_046593715.1 Luteitalea sp. | reverse complement strand
GTGCTTGGTGCCCTTCTTCTTGAGCATGTTCGAAACACGCTCGGACTTTTCGATCGAGACAGTGCCGTCCAGCGCCGGGCGGCCCTGCTCGGTGGTCTTGATGATGTCCTCGACGATCGCCGCCCACTTTTCGGCTTCGGTGCGGTAGACCAGGTCGGGTTCCTCGACGCGCACCATGTCGCGGTTAGTGGGAACCGAAATGACTTCGATGTTGTAGATCTTGGCGAACTCGGCCGCTTCCGTGACCGCGGTGCCGGTCATGCCCGCAAGCTTCTTGTACTTGCGGAAATAGTTCTGGAAGGTGATGGTCGCGAGCGTCTGGTTCTCGCGCTCGATCTTGACGCCTTCCTTGGCCTCGACCGCCTGATGTAGTCCATCGCTCCAACGGCGGCCCGGCATGACGCGACCGGTGTGCTCGTCGATGATGACGACCTCACCGGCCTCGTTGACGAGGTACTCGACGTCGCGGCGGAACAACGTGTGGGCACGCAGACCCTGCTGCACGTGGTGGAGCAGCGGCATGTTGGCCGGGTCGTAGAGGCCGCCTGGCTGCAGGCGATGCGCGAGCAACTGCTCGGCGTGCGCCATGCCGCCCTCGGTGAGGGTCGCGGTCTTGTGCTTCTCGTCGACGATGTAGTCGCCGCTGGTCTCGAGCGCCTCGCGTTCCTCGGCCTTGACCTGCCCCTGTGTCACCGCACCTGGCAGGAGTTGCGGGATGATCCGGTCGACCTCGTAGTAGAGGTCGGTGGACTCCTCGGCCGGGCCGGAGATGATCAGCGGGGTGCGCGCCTCGTCGATGAGGATGCTGTCGACCTCGTCGACGATCGCGAAGAAGTGGCCACGCTGCAGCACCATCTGCGCGAGGTCGAACTTCATGTTGTCGCGCAGATAGTCGAAGCCGAACTCGTTGTTGGTGCCGTAGGTGATGTCGGCACCGTAGTGGCGCTGCCGCTCGTCGTCGCGCAGGTCGTGCTGGATGACGCCGACCGACATGTCGAGGAAGCGGTAGATGCGCCCCATCCACTCGGAGTCGCGGCGCGCCAGGTAGTCGTTGACCGTGACCACGTGCACGCCCTTGCCCGCAAGCGCGTTGAGGTAGGCCGGCAGCGTCGCCACCAGCGTCTTGCCCTCACCGGTCTTCATCTCGGCGATGCGACCGCGATGCAGGACGATGCCGCCGATCAGCTGGACGTCGTAATGGCGCATGTGCACCACCCGGCGGCCGGCCTCGCGCACGACGGCGAAGGCCTCGGGCAGCAGGTCCTCGAGCGTCTCGCCCTTGCCGAACCGCTCCCGGAACTCGGCGGTCTTGGCACGCAGCGCCGGGTCACTCAGCTGCTGCATGGAAGGCTCGAACTCGTTGATGCGAGCGACGAGCGGCTGAATCCGCTTCAGCTCGCGTTCGTTCTGCGTGCCGATGACCTTGGAGAGGAGGGTGTCGAGAACCAAAGGGTGACTACCAGATGGCGGACCCGGAAGCGGGCACCGCGATCTTTCGATTGTAGGGAAGGGAACCGGGCGAGGCAACCCCGGGTCGCCTCGCGAGACTCGGCCGGGGCCGAGAGGGGACCGACACCGGGACGGCGGGGGACGCTACGACGCGTCTCGCGCGACGAGGTATTGGAGGGGATTGACGGCGCGGCCGTCGATCCACACCTCGTAGTGCACATGGGCGCCGGTCGAACGACCGGTGGAGCCGGCACGGCCCACGACCTGGCCGCGGGTCACCGACGTCCCGGTGCGGACCACCGAGCGCGACAGGTGGGCATAGCGGGTCTCGATCCCGAAGCCATGCGCCACGGTGACCAGATTGCCGTACTCGGGGTGGTAGCGGGCGTCGCTGACCACGCCATCGGCCGTCACATACACGGGATCGCCGGATTGGACGTCGAGGTCGAGGCCCGGGTGCACGCTGGCCTCAGCCGTGAACGGATCCCGGCGGACACCAAAGCCCGACGTGAGAGCTCCGAGCGCCGGCCAGATCGCAGGTGTCGCTCGGGCCAGGGCCGCCCGGCGCTCGAGGCGGGGCCGCGTCGTCTCCAGCCGCGCCTCGATGACCGTGAGCATCTGCCGGACCACGCCCATGGCATCCGGACCGGCAGTAGGGCCCGACAGCGCGATCCTGGCGGCTTCGGGCGACAACCCGCCGAGGGCCTGTTGCTGCACGGCGCGCGGCAACCGCGCCATCGCGGCCCGCTCGGTGACGCTGGGCGACAGCGTGGACAGGGTGTCGATGACACTCTGCAGCGACTCGATTTGCGACGTCAGCGCACCCGTGGAGGCGCCGATCGTCTCGTTCTGACTCCGGACCTCCGCCAACTCGACCTCGAGCGAGGCGCGCTGCCATGCCGCCTTGCGCGAAGCTCCCAGCATCAGGAGCAGGGGAATGAGGCCGCACACCGTCGCGACAATCAGCAGCGGCCGCAACGAGACCGTGAACCGGTGTACCACCCCGGTCCGACGATTCGCGATGACGATGCTGTAGCGGTCTGATGGCAATGCACACTCCATGACCGAGGCAGGACGGACCTGGCATCGGCGTGGCGGGTATTCCCACCTGTCGTTCTGGGGGATGGGGTGCCCGGAACGCGGGGGCGTTCGGAGCAGCGCGCAGTCTAGCATGGGCGGAACTGCAGCGCCTCGGCCAGATGGGTGCGGTCCACCTGGGCTGCGCCAGCCAAATCGGCGATGGTTCTGGACACCCGCAGCAGGCGGTCCACGGCTCTGGCGCTCAAGTCGAGTCGGGTCATCGCCTGACTCAGCAGTGCCCCCAGTACCCGGTCGCGGCGCAGATGGTCGAGGGCCTGACCTGCCAGACGACTGTTCACGCAGCCCTGCCGGGCGTGCTGGCGGTCGCGGGCCTGCACCACGCGGCTGCGCACCGACGTTGTGCCTTCTGGCGGGGCCTCTGGACCGGTCAACGCCTCCGGGACGACCGGCGGCACCTGCACCACGAGGTCGATGCGGTCGAGCAAAGGTCCGGACACCCGCGAGGCGTAGCGGTCGGCCTCACCAGGCCGGCACCGGCAGGGGCGCCTCGGATGCCCCTGGTAGCCGCAGGGACACGGGTTCATGGCGGCCACAAGCAGGAAGGCGGCCGGGAACGTCACGCTGCGGGACGCACGCGCCAGATGCACCACGCCCTCTTCGAGCGGCTGGCGGAGGACGTCGAGCGTGCGGCGCTGGAACTCGGGCAACTCGTCGAGCAGGAGCACGCCGTGGTGGGCCAGACTCACCTCACCGGGCCGCGGCTGGGGCCCGCCGCCGATGAGCGCGGCGGTTGATGCGGTGTGGTGCGGCGCCCGGAACGGCCGTGTGCACAGGAGCCCGCCTTCAGGCGGGACCAGACCCGCCGCCGAGTGCACGGCGGTGGCCTCCAGCGCCTGTTCGAATCCCCACGGCGGGAGCAGGCCGGGCAGGCGGCGGGCGAGCATGGACTTGCCGGCACCGGGCGGGCCCGTGAACAGCAGGTTATGGTGACCGGCCGCGGCAATCTCGAGGGCCCGTCGCGCCAGCATCTGCCCGTGCACGTCAGCGAGATCGGCCTCGGTCCCCATCGCCCGCGCGGTCGGCGGCACACTGCGGTCCTGCGGCAGATCGGGTGCCTGCAAGGCCCGCAGGGCGTCTGCCAGCGTCGAGGCGCCGCGCACGTCGACGCCCGGCACCAGACGCGCCTCCAGCACGTTGCCGCGCGGGACGACGATCATGTCCAGCGCAGCGGCCCGAGCGGCGAGCGCGGCCGGAAGCACACCCCGGCAGGGGAGCGCTCGACCGTCCAGCGCCAGTTCGCCCAGAACGACGGCTCGCGCCGGTAAGGCTGCCGGGAATTGGCCGCCCGCCGCCAGGACTGCCAAGGCAATCGGGAGATCGAAGCTGCTGCCGGCCTTGCGGAGGTCGGCAGGCGAGAGATTTACCGTGATGCGATGGGGCGGGAACTCGAGGCCGGTACTGCGAATCGCGCTGCGCACGCGGTCGCGGCTTTCCCGCACGCTCGCGTCGGGCAGGCCGACGATCGTGAAGCCCGGCAGGCCGTAGCTGACGTCGGCCTCGACCCGGACCAGTTCAGCCGAGACCCCGACGAGCGCTACCGAGAAGGTCGACGCGAGCACACGGGGCGCCGGTGCAACAAGCGGGGCAGGGCACTCGAGCGGGAAATCCCTGCAAATCCGGTCACGGACGCACTGGCGGCGGCCAGTGCGGGCCGAAATTGCCACGCCGGCCTGCGGCGATGCGTCGAGAACTGCCGCGGTGGGCGCCGCGACCGCCCGCTTACTGAGCCGCGCGATTCCGGCTGACGCGAACGGCGATCTTCTCGCCCACGTCGAGGTGCGTCCCCGTCATGTGGTTCCAGGCGCGCAGGTCACTCACCGTCACGTCGTAGGCGCTGGCGATGCCGTAGAGCGTCTCGCCACGCTTGACGCGATGCGTCGTCACGCGCACGTCTTCGTCATGATCGGCAGTGGCCTGTGACCGGCTGGCCACCACCGCTTCGGCGGGCCGCGGTGGCGTGGCCCTGGGCGCACTCGCCAGAAGCGGGGCGGAGGGCGCGCGGGGAATGAGGAGGCGCTGACCCGTGCGAACGGCCGCTCGCTCCGACAGGCTGTTGGCCTCGGCGAGGTCGGCTCGCGAGACGCCGAGCTTCCTGGCAATCAGGGCAAGGGACTCACGGCGCCGCACGGTGTGGAACTTCAGCGCCGTCAGCTCGCTCGGTCCAGCCGCGGCCAGTCTCGCCGCCAGCATGGTCCCCGTGCCGGACGGTACCTTCACCTCGTACCGATCGAAGCGGAGCGGCGTCGTCCAACGGCGGAGTTCCGGGTTGAGGGACTGGATCTCGTCGATGGAGGCGCCCGTCCATTCGGCCACCCGGCGCAGGTCCACGGCCGTGTCGAGGGCAACGGCATCGTAGGCGAGGCCTTCGTTGGCCGGCGCGTCGAAGCCGTACTGCGTGGGGTTCTTGGCGATGATCACCGCGGCAAGAATCATCGGCACGTACTCACGCGTTTCTCGGGGCAGGAACCGGTCGTTGGCCGTCAGTTCCCAGAAGTCCTCGATGCCCGACGCCTTCATGGCCCGCTGCACGCGGCCCGGACCCCCGTTGTAGGAAGCCATCGCCAGATGCCAGTCCGAGAACATCCCGTAGAGCCGCTTGAAATACTTGGCAGCGGCGCGAGTCGCCTTCTCGGGGTCGGCGCGCTCGTCGATGTACCAATCGTGCTTGAGGCCGAAATCTCCGGCGGTCGGCCGCATGAACTGCCACATGCCCCTCGCGCTGGCGCGCGACAAGGCCGTCGGCTTGAAGGCGCTCTCGATCAGCGGCACGTACGCCAAATCGAGGGGTACGCCTTCGGCACGGAAGATACTCTGCACCATCGGCAGGTACCGGCTGCCTCGCTGCAGGCCGCCCGCAAGGAAGTCGCGCAATCGCCCCTGAAACAGCTCCACGTAGTCCAGTACCCGATCGTTGAGCGGAATCGGGATGTCATGCGACGTCTGGGCCAGGTCCAGCTGCACGGCTTGCTCGACCGCCCGCCCCGCCGGCGCGGGCGGAGCGAAGGTCGTCACCTCGAGCAGCTGGTCGATGGCTGCGGGCTCGGAAGGCTTCTCCGTGAAGCCATCGCCTTTTTGCAGCGCCAGCGTCTCGTGGGCCGCGATCCGGTCGACGAGGCGGTCGAACTGCGTGCGCAACCGGGGATCGACTCGCGCACCGTCCGGGGCGTCGAGCAGGACGTCGAGCGACTTGTCGAAGGCGCCGCGGGCCTGTTCAAGGTGACCCAGCGAGAGCTCGTGCTCGCCAAGTGCGAACAGCCGATCGGCTTCCGCCAGCAGCGCTGACGCGGGGTCCACCTGCACCACGCGCAACGGCGTCGCAGGAGCGGCCGCCTCGGGGGGCACGGGTTGGGGCGCCACGCCGACCTGCGGTGCAGGGTGACGGCTGCATGCCGTCGAAATCAGGAGGACTGCAACAGGCAGCCCGAACATTCGTCGCATCTAGGGCTCTCCCCTGTCCAACCGCCGCACAGGTGCGTGCGAACAGTCAGCGGGTGGCTCGTGCCGGGAGGGGCACCGCCGGTCAGGTATTGCCTGCAGGCCGAAACCTGCGAACGAAGTTGGGGTCCGGCAAACCCGGACAGGAATCCAAAGCCTTGGATCGAATACGACCGTTTGGCGGACCCGCGGAAGGTAGCACCGCCCGGGGAGTCCGGTCAAGACAGCGACGCGGCGCGCTACTCGGTCAGGAACACAGCGTGCGTGTCGCCAAGTTCCCTCGCCGCCGGCGTGACAATGGCCTTGGCCGCCAATCGGATGCGCCGGTTGGCACGCATGGCCTGCCTGACGTCGTCTTCACACACGAAATCGACAGGGGGACCGCTGGGGTCCACCTCGACTGGAGGGGGTGGGGGGGCAGGCGCAGGCCGTGGCGGATTGGACGGCGGCGCGGGCACGGCGCTGCCGGCCTGGCCAACGGCAACTGCCGTGTGGGTGCCGATGCCCCGGCTGGCCAGGAACGTATCGATACGGCTGGACAGCGTCGCAGCGTCGAGCGTGCGGACGCGCTCGGGCGCGACGGGCCGCAGGCTCGAATCGTGGTCGGGCATGGTCACCTGCTGACTGGCGGTGCGTGCGGCTGAGGGCACCGCCGGGCGGAGTTCGTAGGCCACCCGCTTGATGTTCAGCAGGTGCAGCGGCGAGATGTTGTCCGACGTGCTGTTGCCGCCGTGCCCGCCGCAGCCGAGCGTCAACGCCGGGTCGAGGCCAGTCGTCAGCCCGACCGAGCCGTGGGTCGTCGGGGTGTTCACCACGATCCGGAAGGCCGGCTTGTGCAGACCGAACTGGAGAATCACATCGTCGTCGGTGGCGTGGATCGACATCGTGTGACCGAGGCCGCCGTACCGCAGGATCTGCTTGCAGCGCTCGCAGCCCGCGTGCCAGTCGTCCACCACGAAGTAGGACAGGACCGGGCACAGTTTCTCGATCGACAGCGGGTGATCACGGCCGACGCCCTCGAGCACGGCAATCAGGGCCCGGGTGCTCGCGGGCACCGTGAGGCCGACGATGTCGGCAATCTGGAGCGCGGTTCGACCGACCAGAATCGGGTTGGGGAGCCGCTGCGGCGTGACCAGCACCGAGGCCAGCTTCTGTGCGTCGGCGGGCGGCAGGAAGTGGCCGCCGTTGGCCGTCAGCGCCGCTCGCATTGCCGTATCGATGGCCCGGTCGGCGACGACAGAATTTGGCGAGGAGCAGAGCAGGCCATTGTCGAAGGACTTGCCGAGAATGATGTCGCTGGCCGCCTTGGCGATGTCGGCTGACTGGTGGACATAACACGGGGCGTTGCCGGGACCCACTCCGTACGCGGGCTTGCCCGCTGAATAGGCCGCGCGCACCAGGCCCAGGCCGCCAGTGGCCAGGATCACCGCCACTTCGCGCTGCCGCATCAGTTCCTGCGTGCCCTCGAGCGTCACGATCGACATCCAGCCGATGCTGCCGGCCGGCGCCCCGGCCTGCGCCGCAGCTCCGGCCATGATCTCGGCCGTCCGGCTGATGCAGCGGGCGGCCGACGGGTGGGGGCTGAGGACGATGGCGCAGCGCGCCTTCAGGGCGATGAGGATCTTGTAGATCGCCGTCGATGTCGGGTTGGTTGACGGCACGATGGCCGCGACCACCCCGAAGGGCTCGGCAATCTCGATGACCTTGCGGGACTCGTCGCGGCGAAGGACCCCCACGGTGCG
>JBKJQW010000122.1:0-12044 GCA_046593715.1 Luteitalea sp. | reverse complement strand
GAACGCGACCTGCTGCAGAGCGGGTGGCTGCTCGGCGAGGCCGTCATTGCCCGAAAGGCGGCCGCGGTGGTGGCCACCCTGGGCAAAGGGCGCGTCGTGCTCATCGGGTTTCGCCCGCAGAATCGGGCCCAGACGCACGGCACCTTCAAGCTGGTCTTCAACGCGCTGTTGAAGACCAGGTAGGCGGGCGGCTCGGGGAGCCGCCCCTACAGCACGGGCCGGCTGTTACGCGCCGATGTCGGCTCGCGCGACCGCCTCGTCGCCGGCCGGCTTGCCAGCGGGTGAGCGCCTGAACCCCTTCAAGCCCTGCTCGAAGAGCGTGTAGACGGTCGGCACGAAGACCAGGGTAATCATGGTCGAGGCCAACAGCCCGCCGATGACCACGCGCGCCAGCGGCGCCTGCAGTTCGGCGCCCTCGCCGATCTCGAAGGCCATCGGCGTCAGGCCCAGGATCGTGGTCAACGTGGTCATGACGATGGGGCGTAGCCGGGTGCGGCCCGCGGTGGTGGCCGCTTCAAACAGCTCCATGCCGTCCCGCTTGCGCAGCGTGGACGTGTAGTCCACCAGCAGGATGGCGTTTGACACGACGATGCCGGCCAGCATGATCACGCCGATATAGGCCTGCAGGCTGAACGTGGTGTTGGTGAGCAGTAGCGCCGCGACCACACCGATGGAGGCCAGCGGAATCGAGAACATGATGATGAACGGATCGCGGAAGGACTCGTACTGCGAGGCCATCACCGCGTAGACGAGGATCACGGCGAGGATCAGCAGGTACTTCAGCTGCGTGAACGCCTTGATCTGTTCCTCGAGCTCGGCACCGAATCCGACCGAGAAGTCGGGCGGCACGTCGAGTTCAGGCAGGCGCTTCTCGACGTTGGCCACCGCTTCGGAGAGGCTGACCTCGAGCTCGGCATTGACCCGGGAGATGCGTTCCTGATTCTTCCGCTCGATCTCGACCGGGCTGTTCCCCGGTTCCACAATGAGCAGGCTGCGGGCCGGCACGACGCGGTTGCCCGGCGCGCTCACCAGCACGTCACCGACATCGGAGATGCGCTCGCGATCGGCCTCCCGGAGGCGCACCACGATGGGGTACTCCTGGCCGCGCTCCCGGTAGAAGGCCGCTTGTGTTCCTGCAACGTTGGTGCGCAGCGTGTCGGCCACCCCGGTCACGGTGAGGCCGAAGATGGCCGCCTTGTCGCGGTCGACGCGGACGGCCAGTTCGGGCCGTCCGTCCTGGCGCGCGCGCCGGACGTCGGCCACGCCGGGGACGGTGCGCAACAGCGCCTCGGACTCGCTCACCAGGCGCTGCGCATCGGCGAAGTCGTAGCCCCGAATCTCGAGCGACAGGCGTGCGTCCTGATTGCCGCCCAAAATGCGATTCAGCTGCGAACCGCCCGACGCCCGCGACCGCGCGATGACCCCCGGGATGCCGGTGAGGCTGCGGCGGAGGTCCTGAGCGACATCCTCGTTGGACCGGGTGCGTTCCTGCTTCGGCTTGAGCTGGATGGTGATGTCGCCGCGATGCGTGCTGGCGCCTCCCATGAACCCGCCTCCACCGCCCTGCGAGATGAGCGTCACGGCCTCGGGCACCGACTGGCGGATGCGGGATTCGATGTCGATGATGGCCGCGCGTGTCGCCTCGACGCGGGTACCCACCGGCAATTCGACGTCGACGCGGACCTCGCCCTCGTCGGTCTGCGGCATCAACTCGAACTGCAGGTACGGGAACAGGAAGAAAGACAGCGCGAACAGCGCGGCGCCGGCCGCGACCACCGTCGGTCGGTGGCGGAGGGCCTTGCCGAGGAACCGCGCGTAGCCGTTGTCGAGGGCGTCCAGCGCGTGGCCGCTGGTGCGGAACAACCATCCGGTCACGCCGGTGCGCTCGACATCCTCCTCGTGCTCGGTCATCAGCAGCGAGCAGAGCACCGGCACGAGGGTGACGGCCACAAACAGCGACATCAGCAGCGAGAAGACCACCACCACCGACAGCTGCTTGAACAGCACGCTCGAGAAGCCGGTCAGGAAGAACAGCGGCACGAAGACGGCGATGTGGGTCAGGGTGGAGGCCAGAATCGCGCTCCAGATCTCCTCGCTCCCCTCGATCGAGGCCTGCTTGCGGGACTTGCCCATCTCGAGGTGGCGCTGGGTGTTTTCCAGCACCACGATCGACGCGTCCACGATCATGCCGACGCCGAGGGCGAGGCCGCCGAACGTCATTGTGTTCAGGGTGTAACCGCCGAAATAGAGCAGCGCGAACGTCCCGATGATCGAGATGGGAATCGACGTGCAGATGATCAGCGTGGACCGCCAGCTGCGCAGGAACACGAAGATGATCAGGATGACGAAGACGGAACCGAGCATGACGGCCTCGCGAACCGAGGCAATCGACTGCTCGATGAACACCGCGCTGTCGTTGGAGACCGACAGCTGCACGCCCGGGACCTCCCGGTTGACGCGGGCCACCTCCGCGTGCACGGCTTTTGAGATCGCCACCGTGTTCTCGCCCGACTGCTTGGTGACACGCATCTGCACGCCTGGCTGGCCGTTGACGCGTGTGAATGTGCGGAAGTCTTCCGTGCCGTCACGCACGTCGGCGATGTCGCGCAGGTAGACGGGCACGCCGGCGCGCGTGAGGATCACCAGGTTGCGGATTTCCTCCAGGCTGTTGAACTGGCCCGGGCTGCGCACCAGGTACGTCAGCGACCCCTCATGGATCTCGCCCACCGGGATGTTCTGATTCTCTGAGCGCAGCACCGACACGATGCGGTCCACGGGCAGGCCGAGCGCGGTGATCTTCTCCTTGGAGAGGTCCACGCGGATCTGGCGACGCAGCCCGCCCTGCACCGTGACCGACGCCACCCCGTTCACGCGCTCGAGGCGCGGCGAGAGCGTGCGCTCGGCCATTTCACGCAGAGCCACGGGATCGACGTCGCCCTCGCCCTGGACGGCAATCGTCATGATCGGCCAGGCCGACGAGTCGAATTTGAAGATGACCGGCGGGTCCGCGTCCTCGGGCAGGCGCCCCCGGATGCGGTCGATCCGGCTGCGCAAGTCGTCGGCCGCCTCGCCAAGGTCCGTGCCCCAGACAAAGTTCAGGCGGGTCGTGCTGCTGCCCTCCGACGAGGTGGAACTGAGCTGGTCGAGCCCGGCCACCGCGCTGACCGTCTGCTCGATCGGCCGCGTGATCGATTCCTCGATCTCCCGCGGGCCGACGCCGGGGTAAGACACCCGGACGGTGAGGCTGGGAAAGGTGAGGTCCGGCAGCAGGTCGACCGGGAGGCTGATCAGCGAGATCGAGCCGAGCAGCACGATCACGGCACTGACCATGAACATCGTGACCGGGCGTTCGATGGCTGTACGGGGAATGCTCATGGGCGTCTGTCCTGACGGGCCGCCGCGGCGGCTGTGCGGGGCGCTGGTCGCGCGCCCCGGCCTGCACAATGGTGGCCGGGTGCCTCAGCGAGGCCCGGGACTGCGTGCACCGGTTGGCGCCGGCGCACCCGCAGTCGGGGTGCCGGTGCCCGGGCCAGCGGGCCCACGGCCGCCACCGGCCTGTCCGGCCACCAGCACCTTGGCGCCATCGCGCAGCGACGACGCGCCCGTGGTGACGACCTGATCGCCTTGCGTGAGGCCGTCGGTGATCTCGACCCGGTCCGGTTCCTCGAGCCCCACGATCACGGGGCGGAACACGGCCTGTCCCTTCTGCACCATGAAGACGCCCCGACGGTCCTGAGAGGTGACCAGTGCGGACTTGGGCACGACCAGGACGTCGTCCTTGTTGGCGCTGATGAGGCGCACCCGCGCATACATGCCCGGCTTCAGGCGCCCGGCGCCATTCGGAATCTCGACTTCCATTTCCGCGGTGCGGGTCGCGGGATCGAGCACCGGCGCGACCCTGGCGACGCGGCCAGAAAAAGTCTCACCGGGATAGGCATCCACGGTCACCGCGGCGCCTGCGCCGACGCTCACCTTGCTCAGGTCGCGCTCCACGAGGTTGACCACCAGCCGGACCGTGGAGATGTCCACCACCGACAGCAGCATGATGTTCTGGGTGACAAACGCGCCCGGATCGACGAGTCGCTTCGCCACAAAGCCGGTCACCGGGGACAGCACCGTGGTGTTGGCCATGTTGATCCGCAGCTCTTCGCGACGGGAAGAGGCCTGCGCGGACTGCGCCTGCGCCAGGTCCAGCTGTGCCTGCGCGGCCTGGTGGCGCGCCTCGGCATCATCGAGGGACTGGCGGGGGAGCAAACCGCGGTCGAACAGGCTCTTGTTGCGATCGAGGTTGGTCTTGGCAAACGACAGATCGGCCTGCCGCTGCCGGATGGTCGCGCGCGCTACGTCGAAGGACGCATCGGCCTGTCGCAACTGCTCGCGCAGTTCCTGGTCTTCGACCTTGGCCAGAACCTGGCCCTTGCGGACGGGATCGCCGATGCGCACGCTGATGGTCTGCAGACGACCCTGGGCGCGCGGCACGATGTCCACCGTCTGCGCGCCCACCAGGCTGCCCACGACTTCGACATAGGCGCGCAGTGAGGCGCGCGTGACCTCGGCCAGCGCGACCGTCATCGGCGGCTGGGCGAAGGCGCCCGGGGCGCCCCCTTTGGCCTTGGCTGCGGGCGTCCCCGCTGAATCCGCGCCACCGCGGCCAAACGCGACATAGCCCGCGCCCACCGCCACCACGAGCGCCACTCCGATCATCCACTTCCGCATCACTGACCTCCGACGCCAGGAATGCCGGTGGGGTTGCCGGTGCCCGTCGTGCCCGTATTGGTGTTGGTGCCCGTGCCGGTGACCGTTGTATTGGTCCCCGTGCCCCCGGCGCCGGTGACGGTGGTGATCGTCACGCCGGAGCGACCGGAGGTGAGCTGCGAGCGCTCGAAGTTGACCAGCGACTGCTGGTAGTCCAGCGTCGCCCGCAGCAGGGTGTTCTCGGCCGACAGCAGATCGCGCTGCGCCTGCACCACGAAGTAGTTGGTGGACAGGCCGACGTCGAACTTGCTCTGCTCGGCCTCCAGTCGTCGCTCCGAGAGCCCGCGGGCCACCCGCGCGGCCTCGACGCGTTTGAGATTGGCGTCCACCTGCAGCCGTGCGTTGGTCACTTCGGTGGCGATCTGCAGTTCGAGGCTGCGGAGCTGGGTCAGACTTTGCGCGAGGCCGATTCGGGCCCGTTCGTATTGCGCCGAGGCGGCCGTGCTGCCCAGCGGGTAGGAGAACTGCATCTGCACGTTCCAGGTGGGGTAATCCCGCGCGCCGAGCAACCGCAGCGCATCGTCGTACCCGCCCTGGTCGACGGTCAGCGGCGTGCGCGACAGGATGCGTGTGCCGCCGATGCCCTGCAGGCCGTAGTTGGCCACGAGGTTGGCGGCCGGCAGGCGCTGGTTCCTGAGCAGTGCCATGTTCGCATCGGTAATCTCGAGGTTGCGCTTGCGCTCGATCAGGTCGGTCCGGTTGGTGAGCGCGTTGCGCAGTGCCTCTTCGAGCCCGGCCGGCTGCTCGGCGATTGTCGGGCGATCGACGGGGCGGAGGCGCGCGGCCCACATCGGGTCGGATGTGCCGGACACGATCAGGCGCTTGAGCGCGAGTTCGGCGGTCTGGGCCTGCGCCTCGAGGGCAGCCAGCGTCTGCCGGCGGGTTGCCGCTTCGGCTTCGGCCTGCACGACGTCGATGGGCGCCAGCGTCCCGACCTCGACGCGGACCTTGTTGTCGTCGACGAGCTTGTCGGCCAGCTGCAGCGAGCGCTCCGCGACGCTCACGACCTCCTGGGCAAACACCAGATCCCAGTAGGCGTTGCGGACATCGGCCAGCGTCTCGGTCACGGTGGTCCTGACCTGCACCTCGGACAGTTCGCGATTGATCTGGGTCACCTTCAACTGCGTCCGGATGTTGTCGATCGCCCGTCCGCGCAGCAACGGCAGGATCAACTGGCCCTGCAGCGTCGCGTTGTACTGCGGGTTGAAGGTGGCAAAGGCGTTGTTGTTGTCCTGCCGCCGGTTGTTGAACCCGATCTGGTACTGCCCGCCCCACCAGGGCAGGGCCTGCTGCGCACCGATGTTGTAGGTCAGCTGCTCGTTGACGACGCGCTCACCGCCGATCAACTGGCTGGTGGGCAGCTGGGTGGTGCTGTTGGCGCCCAACGTCCCGGTCAGCGCCGGATTGAACTGGGACCGCAGGGCTTTCAGGCTGAAATCGAAGGCAATCGGATTGAGCCGCTCCACCGCGATGTCGAGGTTCTTCTCGAGGGCCATGGCGACGGCCTCCTCGATCTTCAGCGGCACGTCGTTCGTGCTGGGCGCGGTGCCAGCCGGCGTCGCGGGGGGCTGGCCCGCCTGGCCGGCGACCAGGCGCAACAACTCGGCGACGCGAGCATCCGAGACGTCGGTGCTGCGCGATTGCGCTCGCGCCGGCGCCGGCATCAGGGCGGCGGTCATCACGACGACCACCGCCAGGTACACAGTCGATATCACCAACGATCCTCCATCGCCGGCCCGAGGACCAGCGCACGGCGCATGGTCCAGGGCCCTCACTCGCGTGGCCGGGTCAACCGCGGTGCGGCTGGCTCAGCGGCCCTGTTCTGTTCCCGCTCGAACGCGTCCAGGCGCGCCCGCTGCTCCCGCGACAGCAACCGGTGCATGCGGTAGAGCATCAGGGTCCGGGTCTTGGCCAGGGCGCTGCGTGCCGCCTCCACCCGGTCGATGGTCCGCACGACGACGGCTTCGTCGGTGGACTCGGACAGCAGGCGCGACAGGGTCGCTTCCTGTTTCTCCAGCTCGGCCTTCTCGGCGCGCAATTCTTCCCGGACGGACTGGAAGATCCGCTCGATTTCAGCGGTCTGGCCGTCGCTCAACCCGACCCGGTTCTTGCAAATCCCGCTCTGCCACCACTTGGAGGGCCGTTGCCCGTCCGTGGTTCCCGCAGCACTCTGGCCCAGGCCAAGGGCCAGGGCCAGCAGACAGGCGGCTCCCGTTGCCAACGTGTTCATGGATACACCTTCCCCGTCATCCGGGTACGGCGACGACTCGACTGGTGTTTACCGGGGAGCGTCGGGGCCGGGCGATTCAGCGGTGAAGGCCGTCAGCCGCTGCACGACCATCCCGATGATGTTGTTGGGCGTGGACGCGCCGGCCGTGAGCCCCACGCGCACCGGACCGTGCGTCGGCAGCCAGTTGGCTGTCTCGGTCTCGGGCAGTTTGGCCATCGGCTGGTCCGAGGGCGGCACCGGACGATGGCGGATGCGATCGGGCGATACCAGTCGGTCGACGTCGGCGATGTGGAAGGTCGGCACACGATCGGCGCAGATGCGCGCGAGATTGCAGGTATTGCTGCTGTTGTACCCGCCCACGACCAGCATCACGTCGATCTCGGCGCTGTCGAGCAGGGCAATGACGGCGTCCTGCCGCTCCTGCGTTGCACTGCAGATGGTGTCGAAGGCGCGGTACCGCTCCGCCAGGGCGTCTTCCCCGTGGCGGTCCTTCATCGCTTCGCGGAGCATGTCCGCAATCTCCAGCGACTCGGACATCAACATCGTCGTCTGGTTGGCGACGCCGATCTGACTGAGGTCACGGTCGGGGTCGAAGTCCACCGAGGCCGCGTTGCCGAACCGCGCCATGAAGGCGTCCCTGTCGCCCCCACCCCGGATGTAGTCGCAGACCTGCTGGGCTTCGACGCGGTCCAGGACCACCAGGTACCGTCCGCCCTGCGTCCGGAGCGCCTGGCTGGCGGTGGCCTGGGTCTCCTCATGCTTGACCTTGCCGTGGATGACCGACGTGAAGCCCTCGCGGGCGTAACGCGTCACGTTCTTCCACACGTTCAAGACCGAGCCGCAGGTGGTGTCCACCAGTGTGCAGCCCAGCGCCTGCAGGCGCGCCAACTCGTGCACCGTCACGCCAAAGGCCGGGATGATCACCACGTCGCCTTCGCCGAGCGGTGGCGAGGGCTCACCAGGGTCGCTGAGGAAGCGGATGCCAGCCGTCCGCAGCTTCTCGTTGACGTGCGGGTTATGGATGATCTCGCCGGTCAGGAAGACCCGCTGCTCCTGGAACCGCATGCGGGCCTGATAGGCGTAGTCCACCGCGCGGTCGACGCCGTAGCAGAATCCGAACTCGCGGGCCAGGTGGATGGTCAGCCGGCCGTGCTCGTAGAGGAAGTCGCTGGCCCGGATCCGTTCCACGACATCGCTGTGATAATCGCGGGCCAGATCGCCCTTGACGGCATCCTTGAGGTCGAGACCCTTGCGGAAGATGAGCGGTTGCAGCACTCCTCAGTATACCGGGAGCGGTGGCGTGGCGGGCTCGAGCCGCTCCGCTCAGCGCGGGAGGCGCACGCTGGCATCCACGATGCGTGGCGTGAGCTGGTCGAGAGCCCGGAATTCCTTGGTGGGGCTGCGGGCCAGGGCCACGTCGATCTCGACCAGCATCTGCTCGTCGGTCTCGTGTGACGGGCCGGTGTGCACGCTGGTCTGGGCGGGTGGGTGGCCGGGCTGCCACGTGGAAAGGGGGCCGGACGCCACGGGCCCGATCAGGCGGCCCGCCCCGAGTCCGATCACCATGCCGCACGCGGCGGCCACCGCGACCCAGCGCCGCAGGGAGGGGGCCGGTGTCTGCCGATGGATGGTGACGGGGAAGGGCAGCACGCGCCCTGACTGCCCGTCGAGCCGCCGCATGATGACGTCGAACTGACGGTGGAGCCGAGCCGGCGTGATGCGGGCATCGGCGCTGGCGGTGACGTCGTCGCGCAGCGAGGCCGCGTCATCGCGGACCGCGTCCAGCCGGGCGGCACAGTGGTCGCATTGCTTGACGTGCCGGAGGTACCGCGCGGCCACCGCATGCTCGCCGCCAAGCAGCAGGGTGTGCAGCTCCAGCAGCGACTCGTCGCTCAAGTGGGCTGCGCCCCAACCGCCAAACCATCGCATCGGCCCCGTCACCATGGGATGCTCCTCATTGCCGGCCTGGCGCGGTGCCGAATGCCGGGTCGTCGGCCAGCAGCAGCCGCAATCGCCGCAGTGCACGGAACAGGTGCACCCGGATGGTCGTTTCCCGCAGGCCGGTCACCTCACTCACCTCACGGGTGGTCGCCCCCTCGATCTGGCTCAGGAGCACGACCGTACGCTGCCGCTCCGGCAGCCGGGCAATGGCCCCCATCAGGCGGGTGCCGCGCTCCCGGCGCAGCGCCAGCGCCTCCGGCGTCGAGTCCCGCGGCACGGCCACCCGCTCGAGCGGGCTGGCATCCCCCAGGTCGTCGGCGGCGATCATCCAGCGCGCCCGGCGTCCCCGCGCCTTCACCCTGTCCAGGCAGCTGTTGACGAGGATGCGCGTGAACCACACTTCGAACGACCGTCCGTACTCGAAGTCGAGCAGGTGCGTATAGGCCTTCACGAAGGCGTCCTGCACGGCCTCGTCGGCGTCCGCCGATTCGCGCAGGTAGTAGAGCGCGATGCGCGTCGCCTTGCGCTGGTGCCGACGCACCAGGTCGCCGTACAGGTCGCGTGCCGACGCCGCATCTCCCGCCGCGAGGTGCGCCTTCACGGCCGCAGCGAGGTCTACATCCCCGGATGGGCCCTCGACGACAGAGGCAGGAGGTCTCACCGGCATAGGAGGGTACGCCGGTGAGTGGGACTCGCGTTTACCGGCCAGGGCATGGAGTGCTCACGCTACTACGGCCCAGCCCCGTTTACAATTGGCCCCGTGCCGATGACCCGTCGGGCGTTCCTGCGGCAGGCGGTCGCCGCCGGTGCCGGCGCGACGCTCGTGGCGCCGGCACTGCCCACCGCCGCCCAGCCGCGAGCCTCCGAGTTCGTCTTTGCCCGCCTGCGCTATGCCTCCGGCGACTGGGACTACAACCCCAAGGTCGCCGCCAACGTGCTCAACAGCCTCGTCGAGTACACCTCCATCCCCGTCTATCGCGACGAAGTGATCATCGCCGCCGACGCCGCTGACCTGCTGTCGTTTCCGTTTCTCTTCATGACCGGCCACCTGCTGGTCCGATTCAGCGAGCGGGAGCGGCGCGGCTTGCGGACGTTCGTCCAACAGGGTGGCCTGCTCTTCTCCGACGACTGCAACCACGACGTCGACGGACTGTATGCGCGCAGCTTCGAGCAGGAAATGCGCCACACGTTCGGCACGCCCGGCGCGATGCCGAAGCTGCCGCCGTCGCACCCGCTCTATCGATGCTTCTTCACCTTCGACTCGCCGCCCACCACCGCCCACGAACTGAACGGGTGGGGCGACGACCTCGTCCACGACTACCTCCGCGGCGTCGAGCACGACGGGCGCGTCGGCGTGCTCTACAGCAACAAGGACTACGGCTGCGAATGGGATTACGACTGGAAGAACAAGCGTTTCCGACGCGAGGACAACACCAAGCTGGCCGTCAACATCGCCGTCTATGCGATGACCTCCTGAGCGCGCTCGCGCCTGCGGAGGCGCCGTGCGGCCAGGACTGACCCTGCTGGTGGACGCCGACGACACGCTCTGGGAGAACAACATCCATTTCGACTCGGTGATCAGCCGCACGGCGACGCGGCTGGCCGAGTACGGCGTCAGCACCGAGCGGACCCGCGAGGCGCTGCTGACGATCGAGCTTCAACGCACGCGCGCCCACGGCTATGGCTCCCTCCATTTCGGGGCGTCGCTCGAGGTGCTCTGCGAACACGTCGGCGTGGGCTCATCGCTGCACCGCCTGCGGCCCTTCCTGCGCGCCGAGATCGCCTCGCTCCGTCGCAAGCGACTGCAACTGCTGCCCGACGTGCCCGACACGCTCGCCTACCTGCGCCGCCGTCATCGGGTGGTCCTGTTCACCAAGGGCAATCACGACGAGCAGTGGGACAAGGTCGTGCGCTCCGGGTTGCGCGACCTGTTCCACCAGGTGGACGTCGTGCGCGAGAAGGACGAGGCCGCCTACGTCGATGCCGCGCGCCGGCTCGGCGCACGGCCGGAACTGACCTGGATGATTGGCAACAGCCCCAAGTCCGACATCATGCCTGCCCGTGCCGCCGGCCTCGGCGCCGTGTTCGTGCCGCACCCGGGGACGTGGGCGCTCGAGCTGGCCGACCTGCCGCACACGCACGACCCCGGCATCGTCCAGATCGAGCGTTTCGGGGACCTGCGGGGGATGTTCTAGAGATCAGCAGGCGCCTCAGGTGCCGCTCGAGGCGGCGAGCACGGCGCCCGGATAGTAGGCGAGCAGCGCCTCGGCCGCGGTCTGGCCGGCACGGAGGCGGCCGAGGAGCCCGGTCTGGCAGAGGCCAACGCCGTGACCCGAGCCACGGCCGGTGAAACGCAGCTGGGTGCCGACGCGTTGCACGTCGAATCGTGCGCTGGGCATGCTGCGTGGGCCCGCCGCGGCGATCACCGCCAGCCGGAAATCCTCTCCGGTCACAACTGGCGCACGCGGGCCCGAGAGCGCCACCGTCAGCACGCGGCCCCCGGGGTCCCGCCGCAGCACCTGCACGCCGTCCAGGCGCTCGCCCACCTGCGTGCGCGGTCGCTGATTGAGCGCCACCCGCAGCTCCTCGAGCTCGAGGTCCGCCGCCCAGTCCGCCGGCCGCTCGCGCAGACAGTAGGGGTCGGCGACGCCGCGCAGGTAGGACGCCCCGCCGCTGCGCCAGACCTCGGCGGCCTCGCTCGTGTGTCCGCCGCAGTGCGCGTGGAAGACCGCCTCGATCGGCCGGCCGCCGCTCGCCAGGTAGCGACCCTGTGTGCGCTGCACCGCTGCGTCGACCTCAGCCGCCCAGCGGCTCCGTCGCCACTGGTCGCGGACGTAGACCTGGCAATGGGTCGTGGAGCAGAGGTCGAAGCCCTCGGCGGCATGCCGGCCCCGCACGGCGAGCGCGTAGGTCCGGGCGACGATGGCCTGGGCCTGGTAGGCCGGACCTGCCAGCAGGCCGTCGGTGGCGCCGACCGCCAACTCGCCGACCACCACGTCCCGGACGTACTCCTCGAGAGCGATGACCGTGATGTGCCGGGTCCCACGCGCCCCGGCCTCGATGCGCACCGTCGGACCCGTCGGCCGTGACGAGGTCGGGGGACGCGGCGACCCTGGGC
>JBKJQW010000099.1:0-43648 GCA_046593715.1 Luteitalea sp. | reverse complement strand
ATTTTCTTGGTCCGGCTGATTCCGAAGGAGGCAGCGGTCGGGCAGTTCGTCGTCCTCAACCAGCGGATTGAAGACCTTGGCGGTGGATTTCCCTGCCAAGGTCTTCAATCCGCTGGTTGAGGACGACGAACTGCCCGACCGCTGACTCCTTCGGAATCAGCCGGAGCAGGAGAATGGCTTCCGCCTCTTCCGTTCGGGGTTGCAGCAGCGTCCCCTCGGTCCGCCACGACACGCTCTTGCCATCCCCTCCGAGCACGTCGAGCGAGCCCACGACCAGCGAACGGCTGCGGGAACATGACCGGAGATAATCCGCGATCTCATCGGTCGAGTCGGCCACGACATCGCTCAGCGGCTTGCCCCGGACGTCATGCAGGGCAAGGCCCAGCCGCTGCTCGACGGCCCGGTTACCGACGAGGACGAGGCCGCCACCCGTCAGGAGCAGCATCGGCTCGGGCAGCGGGTCGGCAAAAATAAGGAACTGCTCTGGCGTCACGGTCGAACCGCTAACCCTGGAAGTATTCCCGGCCCTGCGACGCGTCCGCTTCCGGCGTGCGCGTGAGGTACACCACGACCCGGCAGCCGTGGTCGCCCTGCGCGATGGCCTGCTCGATGACGACCTTCGAGTAGCCGAGGTTGTCGGCGGCGATGCTCCCGAAGACGTTGGAGGTCATCATGCACAGTGCGGGGCGACCGATGACCTTCTCGGCGAACGGGCACGCCCGATTGCCAAGGACGATCTTCTCGTCGTCCTGTTCCATCACGTAGAAGTCTCCTTGAATGCGGCGCTTGAGATCGACAAGGACCTCGGCCACCTGCCCCCGGCTCAGGTGCTCCACGGCCAGCGCGCTCTTGTAGGTGCGGTTGATCTCGTCGCCGATTTCCTGACCGACCACGCTGATGAAGCCGGAGGCTTCTTCCAGGCCAACGACCCTCTGCAGCGTACCGGCCAGATGCCTGAGCAGCGTTCGAAGGAACAGGTCCCGTTCGAGGGGAATGGCCAGTTCGCTCACCGTTGGCAGCGGTGTTGCGGTTTCACTCATGGAGACTCCTTCAAGGTCCGTCGATCGTCGGAACGAGGCCCAGCGTCGTTCACTTCCCGCCGCTGCGGACTCTTCTTATCACTGCTGCACCTCATGTGTCACGGGCGTGGTGTCCGGGGCAGCTGGCGCCGGACCACTCATCTTTCGAGATTGCGCCGACTTGCGCGCTGCATCTCGGCCAGCGAAAACTTCGGCGTCCGATTGGCGAACAACAACCCATTGGCCTCTTGGTAGGTGTCCGCGAATTGCGTACAGCAGAAGCCCGCGAAGATGCGCGAGTCATGCACCGCCTGGAGAAGGTCGGTGTAGCGTACTTGTAGCGCCGCCGTCGTCTCGCAACGCGAGTAGCCCCACGTGTGCCCGTCGCTCGAGTGTGCGATCCCGCCGAACTCGGAGAGCACGATCGGATGATCGAGATCGGTGTGACCTTCCAGCACGAGTAGTCGCCCTCCTGGACGCTCCTTGCGGAACAGGCGCGGCACGACGTTATCCGAGTCGTAGCGGGACCGCAGCCGCTCCGGATTCGAATCGTAGTCGTGAATGCCGATCAGATCGGTGGCGCGACTTTCCCATCCGTCATCGCCGATCACTGGTCGGGAGAGGTCGAGCGTGCGGGTGAGGTGATACAGCGCCTGCACGTAATGGCGGTGCGACGGGTGTCTGGCAGGTTTGGGACACCCCAGGACTCGTTGAAGGGCACCGACGCGATGATGCACGGGTGGCTACGGTCACGGCCAATCACTTCGATCCAGATCGTGTGATTTCGCCGTTGAGGCGTTCGATCGGATCGTGCTGTGCAGCTTCGCCCGGTGCTCCTTGGGGAAGGTCCTGTACGCGAGCACGTCCTCCTCGGCGGCGTCGAGGAGCGCTGCCAGCTTGGGCACCCTGGGTCGGATCTGATCGGCGACGGCCCGCCACTGGACGCTGGCGGCCTCCGGCGTGTCTTGGGCGAACGCGGTGGCGATGAAGGCCGAGACGACACGTCGGCCGCTCTTACCCGCATGCGCCAACACGTTTCTCATGAAGTGCACACGGCAGCGCTGCCAGGTGGCGCTGAGCACCTTGGTGACCGCCGCCTTGAGACCCTCATGGGCATCGGAGATGACCAGCTTCACCCCACGCAGGCCCCGGCGCGTCAGCGTGCGCAGAAACTCCGTCCAGATCGGCTCCGCTTCCGAGGTGCCGACCTCCATGCCTAGCACCTCGCGCCGCCCGTCGGCATTGACCCCGACGGCGACGATGACGGCGACCGACACGATCCGCCCGCCACGACGGACCTTCAGATAGGTCGCGTCGATCCAGAGGTAGGGCCAGTCGCCTTCAATCGGTCGGTCGAGGAAGGCCTTCACCTTGCCGTCGATCTCTTCGCACAGGCGCGACACCTGGCTCTTCGAGATCCCCGACATGCCCATGGCCTTGACGAGCTCGTCGACCGAGCGCGTCGAGATCCCCTGGACGTACGCCTCCTGAATCACGGCGGTCAGCGCCTTTTCCGCCATGCGGCGCGGCTCCAGGAAGCCTGGGAAATAGCTGCCCTTCCGGAGCTTGGGAATGCGCAGTTCGACGGTCCCGGCCCGCGTCTCCCAGTCCCGATCTCGGTAGCCGTTGCGCTGCGCGGCCCGCCGCGGGGACTTCTCGCCCCACGCCGCCCCGGTCGCCGCGCCCACCTCGAGCTCCATCAGCTTCTCGGCGGCAAACCCGATCATCTCGCGCAGCAGATCCGCATCCGGGGTCTTCTCCACCAGCGCATACAGGGCCATCATGTCGTCGGTCATCGGTGTTCCTTCCAGTTGAGGGGTGGCTTCGACAACCAGACCCTACCGGAAATGCGCCGATGACCACCGCTCTATCCAGCTACACCAGGTCCCGGGACGTCACCGCGGTCCGTTGGTCGACCGCGGTCGACCGCCTGCTACACTCCCGCCCATGAGCGTGTGTAGATGAGCGTGGCAGGCGGTCCCTATGTCGCCTTGGCCGTTCTCTGCCAGCGTATTGATTTACAGCCCGACGGCACGGCGAACCTCATTGGCATTGTCGACGGTCTGGCGATTGAAGACCCCTCGGACCCGGCGACTCCCCCGCTCATCCTGAACCTGCGCGCCGTCATCGCCCTTCGCGGCGGCAGCACGCGCGGGCGCCAGCGCATCACCGTTCGAGGGTGGTTTCCTTCGGGCGCTGAAGGGCTTTCGGCCGACCGGCAGGTCGCGTTCACTGACGAGCGACCGGCCGTGACGTTGAACCTGCCGCTCGAACTGGAACTGCCTGAGGTGGGCACCTACGTCTTCGACGTCCTGGTCGAGGACGAACTGGTGACCGCCATCACCCTCGACGTGCAGCAGCGGTAGCCAAGGCTACTGGAGACAGGTGACCGGTCCGGGCGTCGGCGCGGCGCTGGTCGGCGACGAGCGTACGGCCAGGTGCTGGAGCTGCGGCGGGACGGTGGGTGCCAGCGTGATCGCCACCCGCAGTGCGCCCCGCTCGCACGGCATCACCCATTCGCCGCGCAAGGCGTTCTCGGCGACCAACGCGCCATCCCCGCGGCAAGCCCCGTGTTTTTCGCGCAAGGCGGCGATCTCGTCGCGGCGACGCTCCCTGCTGCGGTCCAGGAACAGGTTGTTGGCAGCGATGCGGTCGGCCAGGCCGTCATCCCATTGCTGAATGAGGCGGGTGACCTCAGCGCGCATGGCCGTCAGTGCCGGCGCGGGTGCGGGCTGGCGTGGACGTAAGGCCCCGGTGCGCAGCAGCGCGTCAACGGCGGCGTCGAAGCGGGTGGCCCAGGACGTATAGGTGAGCGACCCCATCGCGACGACACCGAGTCCGTACTCGGGGTACCACCGCATCAGCGAGCCGAATCCCGGTAACCCACCCGAGTGCGCGACGATGTGCCCGAACTCGCACGACTGCGAGATGCGAAGGCCATAGCCGTAGCCGCCCGCGGTCAGTTGCAGTGCCCCGCTGGGCGTGCGCCGCGCCAGGGCCGGGCCTGCTCTCCACACTTGCTGCATCTCCCGGCGCGACGCCCGACGCAGCGGGCCAGCGTCGGCACCGTCGCGCGCCGGCCACGCGTCCATCATCCACGCCACATAGCGCGACAGGTCGCGCAATGACGTGAGCATCCCGCCCATGGCGCCGAATGCGCCGTCGGGCAGTGGCGGTTCTTCCTTCCAGCGCTCGTCCTCCCAGCGGTAGCCGTGAGTCAGGCGGCCAGGCGGGACCGCCAGCGCGTCGAGCGTCGTGGCCGACAGGCCGAGCGGGTCCAGGACGCGGGTGCGCACGTAGTCGCCATAGGGCATCCCCGACACCGTGGCGACGATGCGGCCGAGAATGGCAAACCCGTAATTGGAATACTCGTAGGACAGTCCGGGCGGATTGGAGAACGGGATGCCCTGCCGCATGAGCGCGGTCATCTGCGTGTCCGACAGCGCCAGCTGCTGGTCGCCCCAGGGGTTGTCCTCGGGAAAGCCGGCGGCATGCGACAGCAGGTGCGCGATGGTGATGCGCGGCGAATCGGTGGTGGGATACACCAGCCCCGCCAACTCCGGCACGTATCGTTCGGCCGGATCGTCGAGCGACAATTTGCCCGCATCGCGTAGCGACAGGATGGCGACTGCGGTGAAGCTCTTGGTCATCGACGCGATGCGGAACACCGAGTCGGCGGTGACCGGAGCCTGGGTCACGATGTCCTGCACGCCCAGGGTGCCGGTGTGTACCAGGCGCCCGTCGAGGATCACCCCCCAGGCCATCCCGGGCACGTGTCCGTGCCCTGCGTAGTCGGTGAAGATGCGATCGAGGTCGGCAAAGGCCGGCGTCAGCGTCGCCACCCGGTCCTGCGCCAGCAGGGGCGGCGCGACGGCGAGCAGCAGACCCGCTAGCGCGAGGCGCGTGGCTGCCCCGATGCCGGCCAGCGGGGTCACCATCGTGGCTCGGGGCCCGCGACCAGCGATTCGGTCTTGCGTGTTTCCGGGCCGTTCTCGGTGCAGACGGCGTAGGTGCTCTCGTACATCGAGACGCCGGCGAACTCGCCCGCCTTGTTCACCACGTAGAAGTTGAGCCCGAACCTGGGATTGCCGGTGCCTGTGGGGTCGAGGAGCCGCTTCTCGATGGTGCTGGCCTTGACGCGTCGCAGCGCCTCCATCCCGGCATCCTTGGGCGACTTGCCCTGCCGCAGCTGCTCGACGATCAGGTACGAGCACAGGCCGTACAGATTCGCCTCGCCACGCCCCGTCGAACCGGCCGCCCCGACGTCGCCGTCCACGTACAGGCCGGCGCCGAGAATCGGCGAATCGCCGACGCGGCCCGGGATCTTCCACGCCAGACCGCTGGTGGTGGTGACGCCGCAGATCTCGCCCTTGGCGTTGATTCCGTTGCAGTTGATGGTGCCGAAGTAGTGCTCGGGATCGATCAGGCCAGCGCGGACCATGGCGCGACCGGCGTCCAGCCCGGCCTGCGCGCGCGTATCCGGATTGAGGAAGTGCTCGGGATCGAGGCGACGCTTCCACTCCAGCCACAGCCGACGCGACGTCTCGGTGTTCAGGTCGTCCTCCACCGTGAAGCCCATCTGTTGTGCGAAGCGCTGCGCCCCGGAGCCCACGAGCAGGTGATGGTCGGTCTGCTGCAGCACCGCATGGGCCACACGCGAAGGCGTGCGCACCCCCTCGAGCGCCGCGACGCCGCCGGCGCGCTTCTTGGGCCCATGCATGCAGCAGGCGTCGAGTTGCACGACGCCGTCGGCATTGGGCAGACCGCCGTAGCCGACGCTGGTGTCCTTGGGGTCGAGTTCCACGATGTTGACGCCGGCGATCAACGCGTCGAGCACGTCGGTGCCGCCGGTCATCAGCCGGAAGGCGCGGGTGACACACGTCTCGGCACCGTCGTGGGTGTAGGTATTGCCGTTGGACGAGGACACCACGACTGGGCGCGGGCGCCCCTGAAGGATGGCCGGTGCGCCGTCGGCGCGTGTGGCCAGCCCGAGGCCCGCAGCGGCGGCCCCGGAGCGGACAAAGTCACGTCGATTCAGGCGGGATGGCATGCGCCAGAGTGTACGATAGCCGCGCTACCGGCCAGCGCCTCCGCGCGGCCCTCGCACCCCGCCCCCTCGAGATGCGCGAGACCGACCCGTCGGACTCATGGCCACGGTGTGGCGGCCGATGCGAGTCAGGTACGCATGACGAGCGACGCAAACATGTCCGATTCTCCCGTTCTCCCCGACCGCATCGCAGGCCTGCAGGATCTCGCCACCGATCTGTGGTGGGTCTGGCACCGCGAGGCGCGCGAGGTCTTCCGCCGACTCGATTACAAGGTCTGGCGCCTGACCGCGCACAACCCGGTGCGCATGCTGCGGCTGGTGAGCCCCGAGCGCCTGACCGCGGTTGCCGCCGACCCGGCCTTCCTGGCCATCTACGACGAGGCCATGCGTCAGTTGACCGCCGCGCGGTCCGGCCAGGACACGTGGTGGCAACAGCGCACGTCGATCGGTCGCACAAGGCCGATTGCCTACTTCTCGGCCGAGTTCGCGATTCATCAATCGCTGCCGATCTACGCAGGCGGCCTCGGCGTGCTGGCCGGCGACCACTGCAAGGAGGCCTCGGACCTCGGCTTGCCCTTTGTCGGCGTCGGCTTCATGTACCCGCAGGGGTACTTCCACCAGAGCGTCACCGCCGACGGCTGGCAGCAGGAAACCTACGAGCACATCGACTGGGAGAACGCCGCCAGCCAGCGCGCCCGGGCGGCGGACGGCTCGGAGCTGGTGATCGCGGTGCCGCTCGGTAATCGCACCGTGCTGGTGTCGGTGTGGCAGGTCAAGCTCGGTGGCATCTCGCTGTACCTGATGGACACCAACCTGCCCGAGAACGCGCCGTGGGACCGCGAGTTGTCGGCCCGCCTGTACGGTGGCGACCGCGAAACCCGCGTCCAGCAGGAGATCATCCTCGGGATCGGCGGCGTACGGGTGCTGCGGGCGCTCGGCTACGACCCGGCGGTCTGGCATCTCAATGAGGGCCACGCGGGGTTTGTCGTACTGCAGCGCATTCGCGAGTACCTCGAGCAGGGGTACTCCTTCGCCGACGCCCACGCCGAGGTACGCCGCAGCACGGTCTTCACCACGCACACCCCGGTGCCGGCCGGCCACGACGCCTTCCCGTTCCACATGGTCGAGACCCATCTGGCCGGGTGCTGGGGCGGACTCGGTGACCACCGTGAGGACTTCCTGGCGCTGGGACGGTACGACAACGGCAGCGGCACCTTGTTCAACATGACCGCGCTGGCCATGCGCAGTGCCGCCGGTGTCAACGCCGTCAGCCAGTTGCACGGCGAGGTCACGCGCGAGATGTGGGCGCCACTGCTCGACGAGCTGCCGCCCCAGGCCGAGCCGGTCAAGGCCGTGACCAACGGCGTGCACCTGACCAACTGGTTGTCGCTCGAACTCAATCGCACGCTCGACAAGTACATGCCGTCGGACTGGCGTGCCCGTCACGACGAACCGGCCATCTGGGACGCCGTCCTGGACATCCCCGACGACGTGCTGTGGGAAACGCGCGAGAAGATGCGCAGCTACATGTACCACTTCGTTCGTGAGCGCATCCGCGAGCGCTGGGTACGCGAGAACGTGCCACCCGCCCGTGTGCTCGCGGGCGGCACCCTGCTCGGGCAGCAGGCGCTGACCATCGGCTTCGCCCGCCGGATGACCGCGTATAAGCGTCCGGATCTGATCTTCCACGACCCCGATCGCCTGGCGCGTCTGCTCAATGACCCCAAGCGTCCCGTGCAGGTGCTGTTTGCCGGCAAGGCGCACCCCGCCGACGAGGGCGGCAAGCACGCCCTGCAGGGCATCTACCGGCGCGCCCTCGACCCGCGCTTCGGCGGGCGCATCGCGTTTGTCGAAGACTACGACCTGCACGTCGCGCACTTTCTCGTACAGGGCTGCGACGTCTGGCTGAACAATCCGCGCAAGCCGCTCGAAGCCAGCGGCACGAGCGGCATGAAGGCCGCTGCCAACGGTGTCCTCAACGTCAGCATCGGGGACGGCTGGTGGCCCGAGGGGTTCGCCGGGGGCAACGGCTGGCTGATCGACCCTGGCGTCGAACATGCCGACCACGCGGCGCAGGATGCCGCCGATGCCGAGGCGCTGTATCGCCTCCTCGAAAACGAGGTGGTGCCGGCCTTCTACGAGCGCGACGAGCAGGAGGTACCGCGGCGCTGGGTACACATGGTCAAACAGTCCATCCGCACCGTGGCTCCGCACTTCTGCACGCGCCGCATGCTGAAGGAGTACGTCGAGCGGATGTACCTGCCGGCGTTCGAGGCCAGCCTGGGCGGTAAATAGGCCGGCCGCGCCACGGGCGGCGACGAGCCCTCATGCGACAATCGGGGGATGGCTCGTCGTACCGCCGCCAGTGCGAGATGTGCCCTCTGCAACGCGAAGGATGTGTCGGAGCCTCGCGGTGAAGAGAAGTACTGCCGCGACTGCTGGGACAAGAAGATCGCCGTCGAGGAAATCGTCGCGCGCGAATTCGCGCTGAAGCGCTACATCCGCGCCCACAGTGCGGAGAAGTACCTCATCTACCACTCGACGATGAAGCGGCCGTGCGGCCAGCTGATCGTCGTCGACGACGGGTACGACCTCTTTCTGACGCTGGTGCTCTATCCCACCTTCGGGTGGGAGGAGCCGGCGTACCACCTGGACGGCGATCCCGAGACGCGCGCCTTCCACGAAGTGCTCGTCGACGTGGTCGTCGCCGAAGTGATCGAGCCCTGGGGTGGCGGCAAGTGGCACCTGGAGATCATCCGCGCCACCGGTGCGGAGCCCGAGGAGTGGAACGGGGAACTCTGACCACGGGCGCACCGGACGCCGGGGCAACCCGAGGACACACTGGGCTCGGAGGCTACGGCAGCGCAACTCCCGTGGGCGCGTAGCGCTGCCGCGCGCGCACGTCCACGTCCCGAGACACGGTGACCTTGATGCTGCGTGAGGACGGCTGTCGCTTGCCGGGACGCGGGTCCGGTTGCAGGTAGGCCAGGCGGTAGTACTGCCGGCTGTCCTGGAGCATCTGCGGGATAACCGCGGTGAGGTCATTGGTCCACAACGTGCGAAGGCCTCCGGTGTTCTGCGCCAGGATCGCCAGGCTGCCGAAGATTTCTCGGTCGCCCGTCGTCTGGCTCTGTTGCCCCACCGTCGTCGCGGCATCGCGCGACGCGAACTGCGCGCCACCAGGGGCCAAGAGCCCCCGAGGATCGACGGCGTAGATGGCGACGTTGCTCAGCGCGGCTTCCCGAATCACACCGAGGTAGTCCTGAAACGCGGCCTGGCCCGCCGGGTTCAGGCCGACGCGTGACTCCTGACTGAATGCGGCGTGTCCCTCACTGATCAACAGGACAGCCCGGCGTTCCGCCGCGGCGGAACGCAGGGCCACCGCCGTGTCCATGAGCAGCTGCATGGCCGTGCGGGTCCGGGTCTCGGCCTCGAACGTCGAGACACTGCCCGCCTGGCCACGAAACTTCCGGATCAGGCGGCGCGCCGGTTCGCGGTCAGTCGTGAGGTCGAGCGTCAGGTCGCCGAGCCCGGTGTTGGCGATGGCGAGGCGGTCGTGGGCACCGAGTGCGTCCACCAAGGCCAGCGCGGCGGCGATGGCCGGCGTGGTACGCGCGGCCCCGACATGCAGGTCGTCGAGCACCAGCACGAAATCGCGGCGCTGCGCGGGGCCCTCGATGAGTGCGAGATCGACATAGTCGAACGCCACCAGTGGTTGCGCGACGCCGTTGTCGAGAACAGTGATTTCGTCGGCGCGAAGGTCGCTGACGGGGCGGCCGTCACGTGACACGATGGCCGACACTTCGACCACGGTGGTGCCGGCGCGAAATGTGGGCTGCGACGAGGCAGGCGCCTGCCCCTGCCCTGCGGTCTGCAGGGTCAACACACCGAGGAACGTGGCAAGGACGGGTATCCGCAACGCGGCCTCCCTGGACAGGCTGTCTGTTGACCCAGAGCATGGCATACGGGTGCGCGGCCGCCAAGGGCCGTCCTCCCGCCTCAGCGGACCGATCGATCGGACGACGGATGGCCGGCGAGACGCTCGGCGCGCGCGCCAATGAGCGGCCAGCGCGGCGTGCCGCCGAGCGCGACCCGCGCCAGCGACCAGACCCACGCCATCAGTCCGACGACGACGACGCCCTGCGCAGCCCACAGCCCGACTCGGAACACGGCGAGCGACCAGGTGAGACCGACGGCGGCGACCAGCAGGCAGCCCCCGGCGATGACGGTCAGCCACCCGAAGCCGAGCGTCGCCTGCGCCGCATGCCATCGCGTCTCGCGATCGCGTGCCTCCAGCCAGAGCACCAGCAGTCCGGAGATCCAGCCTGCGCTATAGGCCAGGGCGGAGGCGTTGGTGCGCGTCAGCCCGATCGAGGTCTCGCTGGCCTCGGCGCCGGCGCGTGACGCGGCAGGTGCGGGCAGCGACATGCGGGCTAGCTCCCGGCCTTCTCGAAGCGCACCGGGCCGTCGTGACGAGGCAGGCCCGCTACCGCGAACGGAGTCGTGACCGTGGCGTTGACCGAAGCCCCCTCCGCCGGGGCGACCTCGCGCCACTCGATCACCAACGCGTCGCCGTCCTTGCGCGCGCTGACGATCTCCACCTTGTACCCCGTCGTCGGCCGATTGCCGACAAACACGCCGACGACCATCATCTGGTCAAACGCCACCTGCGGGGCCGCCTGCTTGGTCGGCAGCGTGGCCCAGAGCGTGCCCCATTCCTCGGGGTTGCGCACGACGGACTCGCGGGCCGCGGAACCGTTGCTGAGCGGCCCGTGCGCGATCGGCACGATGCGCGGCTCTGCCGCGGCGCCGGTGCCGGCAGCGGGCGGCCCGTAGACCGCGAAGGTCAGTTCGCGGGCGACCGCCGGCTTGTTCAACCGCGGCTTGGCCTCCACCTTGAGCACGTACAGGCCAGGGGCGAACTCCTTCAGCGGCACCTCGAACTGCACCCCATAGCCGCCACCCTTGCCGCCGCCGAACTCGGCCGACTTGCGCTCCTCGGTGGTGCTGAACACGCGCGTGCCATCGACGCGTGTCACGGAGGTGGTGACGTCGACACTGTGGGCAGGCTGCAGCGAGTCGTACACGTCAGCGTAGCCAAAGAGCGACTCGACGGTCGCGAAGCCGCGGATGGTCGTCGGCGGCGCGGGCAGCAGCTTCTTCAGTTCCTCGTCCATGCGCGGCGTCGGCGTGATGTTGGCCCCTGTCGACGAGAGCAGGATGCCGCTCATGCTCAGCGGCTCGGACGCGAAGTCGGGCACCTCGAGATCGGTGAAGACCGTGCCGAGCGTGCCGTTGTTGCTTTCGCGGGCGGCCACGCGTAACTGGTAACGGCCTGGCGGCAGATCCAGCGTCGCCACCGACCGCAGTCCGGTCTGGGCCATCAGGTCGCGTGTCTGCTTGCGCAGCTTCAGATCCAGGCTGGCGCGGTCGCCGTCGGGCACCTTGCCGGACACGTCCATCGCCATCATCGAGATCTCGATCGCATTGGTGAAGAGGTCGCCCGACTGCTTGAGCGCGAGGCGGTCGCCCTCGACCTGGACGGTGACGGCCACCGAGGCCAGCTTGTTGGTGCCCTTGAAGGGCGCGGCCTGGACCGAGAGGTTCAGCCCGGGCGTGGGCAAGGCGGAGTTCAGCGCGGCACGGACTTCAGGGGAAGTCCCGGCGGCCGACTCGGTCACCTTCTTCTCTTCCTTGTCCTTGGGGGCCTGGTACGCCTTGCGGGCGAAGACCTTGACGTCCTTGCGATTGACCTTGACCTGGATGCGGCGGACGCTGCCGTTGCGGCGGTCGTCGGTCGGGTAGTAGCCCAGCAGGTAGTACGTGCTGCTGTCGCGCACGATGCGGTCGTAGATCTTGCCGAAGTCGTTGCTGTTGACCGACCACGCCCCGCCCGTCTCTTCAGCCAGCGACATCAGACTCATCTGGGCAAGACGCTGCTCGTCGCGGATGTTCCACGAATTCAGGCCCAGCGTGACGTCCTGCGGCGGCGCCTCCATGTCCATCTCGTCGTCGGACGCGCCGACCAGGCCGCGCGGGTCGATCGTGTAGTAGGCGACGTTGCTGCGGGTGGCGGCTCCGATCGCGTCGCGCATCGAATACAGCACGTCGCTCGAGAAGCGCGAGCCGTTGCTGCCCATGATGTCGGTGATGTTGTAGTCGATGCCCTCGCTGTAGAACAGCACCGCCTTGCGGCTGCCGTTGACCGTCTCGAGCAGGCGCGACAGGTTGCGGAGCGTGTCCATCGAGGAGCGAGCCTGATAAGCCCGCTCCGGATCGAGCATGTCGAGGGCCTTGTCGCGGGCCTGGCCCGCGTCGCCCGCTGCGCTCTGCAACGCGTTCTGGTACTCGACCCGATTGCGGTAGTCACTGAGCTTTTCAACGGTCGACGAGCGCAGCTTCATCCCCATCAGCTTGTCCACCGACGCCAGCATCAGATCCTTGTTGGTCGTGAACTCCTGTGACGCGTTGCTGCGGCCACTCGCGTGGATCACGGCGACCTGGTCGTTGGCCGCAACATGCTGCTCGATGAACTCGCGGGCGGCCTTCTTGACCCGCGCCCCTCGCAAGGCGCCGATATGGTAGTCGTCCAGCACGATCACGTAGACCCGCCCGTCACGCGCTCCCGCATTGTTGGCGACGTCGAACCGCAGCGGGCGCCCGTCGATCAGCGTGCGCTCGGTGCGTTCGAAGGGCATCCGGACCGGTGTGAACACGGCCACGGTCTGCGGCTTGCCGTTCTCGAGGATCTCGAAATCGGTCTTGGTCAGGTCGGTGACCAGATTGCCGTCATCGTCGGTCACGATGGCCGACACCTCGACGTAGTCGATCTGGGCGCGGAACGTCGGGCGCTGCACGCCGTCGGCACTGCCAGTGGCAGGTTGAGCGGACGGAGCGGGCGCGGGCGCCTGCGCGCCACCCTGCTGCGCGAGGAGGGCAGCACTGGCCAGCAGCGCGAGCAGCGCGGTGGAAGACACGAATCTACGCATAGCAGTACCGGAACCGGCGGCATCCCTCCCCGTTCGGGGTCGCGCCGCCTGGAAATCGCGCTGGCATCAGCGCACGCAAGTCAGGATTATAGGACGCTGTGCGGTGGCCGGCGGTTGACCTGGCCGGTCGGCTCAGCCGCCGCCGTATACTTTCCAGATGCCTCTCGACATCGCCGCCGTCCAGGCGAGTCTCGCCGCCGCCGGCCTCGATGGCTGGCTGCTTTACGACTTCCACGGGTCCAATCCGATTGCGCAGTCGCTGGCGGGTCTGACCCATGCCGCGAAGATGACCACCCGGCGGTGGTATTACTTCATCCCCGCCACGGGAGAGCCGCGCGGCCTGGTCCATGCCATCGAGCGGCACAATCTGGACGACCTGCCGGGGAGCATGCGGCCGTACGCTGGCCGGATCTCGCTCGACGAAGGCCTCGATGCGCTGCTGGCGGGGGCCTCGCGTATCGCCATGGAGTACTCCCCCGGCTGCAACATCCCCTATCTCTCGCGCGTGGACGCCGGGACCCTCGAGTCGGTCCGGCAGCGCGGCGTCGAGGTGGTCTCCTCCGGCGACCTCGTGCAGCAATTCGAGGCGGTGTGGAGCCCCCACCAGGTTGCCACGCACGAGGCAGCATCGGCGGCCCTCCACCGCATCAAGGACCGGGCATTCGACGTCCTCCGGGAGGTGGCCGGCGGCCGCCTCAGCACCACCGAGTACGCCGTGCAGCAACAGATGGTCGGCTGGTTTGCCGAAGAAGGACTGGTGAGCACGGACGCCCCCGTCGTGGCCGTGATGGCCAACGCCGGCAACCCGCACTACCTGCCCACCGCCGCATCGCATCAGCCGATCGGCCCCGACCAGTTGGTGCTGCTCGACCTCTGGGGCAAGCAGGCGGGGGCCGGGGCGGTCTACGCCGACATCACCTGGATGGCCTACACCGGGGCCCGCGTTCCCGACGAGATGGCCCGTGCCTTCGACGCCATCGCCAGGGCCCGTGACGCCGCGGTCATTGCGGTGCAGTCCACGCTCGACGCCGGGCGCTACGCCCGCGGCTTCGAGGTCGACCGGGCGGCGCGCGAGGTGCTGATCGCCGAGGGTTATGCGGACGTAATCTTGCATCGGACCGGCCACAGCCTGGGAGAAAGCGTCCACGGTAACGGCGCCCACCTCGACGATTACGAAACGCGCGACGAGCGGCAGCTGCTGCCAGGGTCCGGTTTCACGATCGAACCTGGTGTCTATTTTTCGACGTTCGGGGTCCGCACCGAGATCAACGTCGTCATTCTTGGAACCGAGGCGCGTGTCACCGGCCCACGACAGGCCGCCATCACTGCCCTGGCACACTGACGGAGTTCACTGCATGCCCACTCGCAAGACCACCCTGTTCTACGCCGTGCTCCTGGCCATTGCCTCCGTGGCGATCGGCATGGTGCTGGCGTCGCGGCTCGACCTGCCATCGACCTCGTCTGCCCAGCCGCTCACCACGGCGCCGCCGGCAAACAGCGCCCCCATCGCCGGGAGCATCGACGCCACGACCTTCCGGACTATCGCCCGCGACATGTCGCCCGCGGTCGTCAACATCCGCACCGAGTCGACGCCCAGGACCGAAGAACTGACCGAGTTCTTCGGCGGCGAAGATTTCCTGCGCCGCTTCTTCCCTGACCGGCAACAGCCAGGGCAGGGGCAAGGCCAGGGCTCACGCCCCAACCGCCAGCAGCGGCAGGCGCCACAATCGCAGGGAGCCGGCACCGGGTTCATCATCGACGCCGCCGAGGGCCTGATTCTCACCAACAACCATGTGGTGGAAAACGCCAACAAGATTGAGGTTGCCTTCTACGGCGACGAGAGCGACGTCGAGTACGAGGCCAAGATCGTTGGCCGCGACCCGCTCACCGACAGCGCCCTGATCCAGTTGCTCAAGAAGCCCGCCGCGGCGCTGCAGCAGGTCAGATTCGGCGACTCCGACCAGATGCAGCCGGGCGATTTCGTCGTCGCCATCGGCAACCCGTTCAACTTCAACCACACCGTCACCGTGGGGGTCATCAGCGCACTCGGCCGTCCGTTCCCCGTGGGCCCTGGCCGCAGCGTCAACATGCTGCAGACCGACGCGGCCATCAACCCAGGCAACTCGGGAGGTCCGCTGCTCAACGTCCGCGGCGAGGTGGTCGGGATCAACACCGCCATTCTCAGCGACCGCGCCCAGGCGTCGAACATGGGCATCGGCTTTGCCGTCCCGATCAATCTGGTGCGCGAACTCGTGCCGCAGCTGCGGGCCGGCAAGGTCACGCGCGGGATGATTGGCGTGTCGATTGCCCCGGTCGGCGCGGAAGCCTTCGAGGACCACGGGCTGTCCAGCCGGTCAGGTGCCTTTGTCTCGGCCGTCACCCCGTCCGGGCCGGCAGCCAAGGCCGGCGTCAAGGCCCTCGACGTCATCGTCGAGTTCAACGGCAAGGCCGTCAAGAACCGCGACCAACTGGTCGACATGGTGACGCGGACCAAACCGGGCTCGACGGTCCCGCTCAAGGTGATTCGCGACGGTAAGAACACCGGCCTGAACGTGACCGTCGGTGAACTCGACCTCGAAGCCGAGGCTGGGACCACCGAGGAGGAGAGCGCTGTCGAAGAGACCGCAGGCTTTGGCGTCGGCCTCGAAGACATCACGCCCGACATCGCCCGCCGCCTCGAACTGCCGCGCAGCACCCGTGGCGCGCTCGTCAGCGAGGTCGACCCCGGCAGCACCGCGGCCAATGGCGGTCTGCGGCGGTACGACGTCATCACCCAGGTCAACGGCCAGCCGGTGACCAGCGCCGCCGATGCCAAGGCCAAGCTGCAGGCGGTGGCCAGCGGCCGGCTCGCCCGCATCCTCGTGATGCGCGGGGCGCAGGAACTCGGCTTCGCCATTCGCAAGGACTAGTGGTCGAGCGCGAAATCAAGGTCGAGTACCCCTCGGTGGAGGCCGCGCGTGCCGCAATCGGCTCGCTCGGCCTCCCACCCCTGCACCCGCGCCGCCTCCAGGACGACGCGCTCTACGACATGCCGGACGGCAGCCTGCGGGCCCGCGCCTGCACGCTGCGCCTGCGACGGGACGCCAGCACGGCGGTCATCACCTTCAAGGGCCCGCCGGAGCCAGGGCCCATGAAGGTGCGGCCGGAGATCGAAACCGGTGTCGCCGATGCGCCCACGACGCACGCCATCCTGGAGGCCCTCGGCTACCGCGTAGTGTTCCGCTACCAGAAATATCGCGAAGAGTTCGGAGACCCGTCCTGCATCGTCGCCATCGACGAGACGCCTGTCGGCGTTTTTGTGGAGCTCGAGGGTCAGGCCGAACGTATCGCCGCGCTGGCGGCCGCACTCGGCGTCGCGCCTCCGCAGTACCTCACCTCGTCGTACGCCGGCCTGCACAGCGAGCGCGGAGCGGCGCTCGGTCTGGGCCCTGACATGCTGTTTCCGAGCTGATGCGATGGCCGCTTCCTGCGCTGGTGCTGACGGCCGGTCTTGGCACCCGGCTCCGGCCCCTCAGCGACTACCGCGCGAAGCCGGCGATGCCGGTAGGCCGGGAGGCCCTCGCCTGCCGCATCCTGCGTCAGCTGGCTGAAGGCGGCATCGACGACGCCGTCCTGAACCTGCACCATCTCCCCCACACCATCACGCGCGAAGTTGGCGACGGTTCGCACTGTGGGCTGCGTGTCCGCTACTCATGGGAACAGCCACGCGTGCTCGGCTCGGCCGGCGGCCCGCGTCACGCGTTGCCGCTGATCGACGGCGAGACCCTCCTCATCGTCAATGGCGACACGTTGTGCGACATCCCGCTGCGCACCCTGTTTGCGGCACATGTGGACAGCGGCGCGAAGGTCACGCTCGGCCTGATGCCGCATCCGCACCCCGGTCGCTACGGCGGCGTCGTGCTGGCCGGCGGCACCAACCCCGGGGCCCGTGGCGCCGTCCAGGGCTTCGTGCCGCGTACCAGCACAGTGCCGAGCGTCCATTTCCCGGGCATCCAGATTCTGCACCGCTCAGTGCTCGCCGACCTGCCCGACGACACGCCAGCCGAGAGCGTCCTGCAGGTGTACCCTCGCCTGATGGCCATGGAGCCCGGCTCGGTGCAGGGCGTGGTCTTTGATGCCCGCTTCGATGATGTCGGGACCGTCGAGGACTACCGACGGACGTGTCTGTCGCTTGCCGCTGATGCCGACGGCAACGTCATCGATCCGCGGGCCACCGTGGCCAGCGACGCTCGCCTGCGGGGTTGCATCGTCTGGCCTGGCGCCACCGTGCCACCGGGATGCGACCTGGACGAGGTCGTCGTGAGCGGACGTGTGAGCATGGCCCCAGGCACTCGGCTGAGCAACACCACGGCCTGACCCGCCATCGCCTCGGCCCTCCCCTGCTACCATGCTCGGCGCGTCCGTCACAGACGACGTCGCGACGTCGCGAAGCCAGCTCCCCGCCGAACCAGAAGGACTAGCGTTGGTTGATTCGTTCCAGGACCGTGTCGAGCAGTACCTTGCCAGGAGCGGCCAACGGGCGCGTGGTGTGCGCGTCGTGCAGCTCACCGGTGACGCGTCAGACCGGCGGTATTTCCGCTTGATCTCTGACGAAGGGCAGACGACGGTGCTGGCGGCATACCCGGGGCCGTTCGACGACAGCCTGCCATTTCTCAATGTCACCCGGCTGCTCGACCAGATGCCCGTGCCGGTGCCCGACATCCTGGACGAGGCGCCCGACCTCGGTTTGCTGCTGCTCGAGGATCTCGGCGATGTCACGCTGCAGGCGCACCTCGGGCTGGCGAGTTCGGAGGAACACGGCAAGCTGTATCGCGAGGCCGTGCGGCTGATCGCCGCGTTGCAGCACCGGGGCGCCGAACTGGCGTCGGACACCTATCTGCCGTACGGCATCGCCTTTGACGAGGCGAAGCTCGGATGGGAGATGGAGTTCTTCCTCAAGCACTACGTGCTCGGCTACCGCGGCGTGACGCTGGACGAAGGCACGCTCACCGCCATCCGCGTCGAACTCGATCTGCTCGTGGAGCGGCTGGCCGCCGAGCCGCGCGTGCTCTGCCACCGCGACTATCACAGCCGCAATCTGATGTTGCACAAGCAACGGATGTACCTGATCGATTACCAGGACGCCCGCCTCGGGCCCGACACGTATGACCTCGCGTCGCTGCTCCGCGATGCCTACGTGGACCTCTCCGATTCCACGGTGAACTGGCTGCTCGCCTACTTCCTCGCGCTGACGGGACGGCCCGAGGCCGAAGCGGAATTCCGCGAGCGCTTCGACCTCATGTCGCTGCAGCGCAACCTCAAGGCGCTCGGCACCTTCGGCTACCAGACGACGGCCCGGCAGAATCCGGTGTACATCCAGTACATGCCGCGCTCCCTGCGCTACGTGCGCAACAACCTGGCGCGGTATCCAGCCTTCGGACGGCTGCACGACCTGCTGGCTGCCCACGTGGACGAACTGCGGTAGGGCCACGGTCGCCTGTTCGCCGTTGGCTCCTTTTTTCGTACACTCTCCCGGTGGACTTCGGGCTCTCCACGCACCTGTATCACTCCGAGGCGCTCGGTCCTGCGCGGCTCGACGCCATGGCCGCGGCCGGCTTCACGGCCGTCGAGGTCTTCGCCACCCGGTCGCACCTCGACTACCACTCCCCGCAGGCCGGTCACGACCTGGCGCGCTGGTGCGCCGACGCCGGGTTGCGCCTGCACAGCGTGCACGCGCCCATCACCGAATCCCTGCGCGGGACCAGCTGGGGCCCGCCGTTCTCGACCGCGTCGGCCCAGCTCGCCCATCGCACCCGGACGGTCGAGGAGTGCGTCAAGGCCCTCGAGCTGGCCAGCGCCGCCCCCTACCGCTATCTCGTGCTGCATCTCGGAGTGCCGGATGAGTTCGCGCCGCCCAGCGGGGACAACCAGCGCGAGGCCGTGCTCCAGACGCTCGGCGCCCTGCTGCCCGTGGCCGAGCGCGTCGGTGTCCGGATCGCCGTCGAGGTCATCCCGAATGCACTCTCGACCGCTCGGCAGCTGGTCCGGTTGATCGAGGAGGAGGAGTTGCCGGGTCTGGGCATCTGCCTGGACGTGGGTCATGCCCGCCTCCAGGGGGACGTCGTCGAGGCCCTCGAGACCGTGGCCGGGTATCTGGTGACGACCCACCTGCACGACAATCGCGGACGCACCGACGACCATCTCCTGCCGTTTGAAGGCGTCATCGACTGGCCGGAGCTGCTGATCGCGCTGCAGAAGGTCGGCTACGACGGCACGCTGATGTTCGAACTCGCCCCGGGTGCTGACGGACCGGACGCCACGCTGCGCAGAGCCACCGGGGCGCGCCGGCGCCTCGAAGCCCTGCTCGGCCATGACGCGTTTGCCTTCAGCGAGGACTGACCCAGCCCGGCGGCAATATTTCTGGAAATGGCGGCGACTCGCGCATACTCGTGTGTTGCCATGTCGCCCATTGCCTACATTCAGGACATCGCGCAGTTTACCGGCCAGGACGTGACGTTGCGGGGGTGGCTGCACAACCGCCGCTCCAGCGGCAAGATCCACTTCCTCGTTGTCCGTGACGGCACCGGCTTCATCCAGGTCGTCATGTCCAAGGCCGACATCGGCGACGAGTTGTTCGCCAGGGCGGACCACCTGTCGCAGGAGACCGCCATTGTCGTCACCGGCACCGTGCGGGCCGACACGCGCGCCAAGGGCGGTTTCGAGCTGACCGGCACCGGCTTCACCGTCGTCGCCGAAGCCCACGACTACCCGATCACGCCGAAGGAACACGGCGTGGACTACCTGATGGACCGCCGCCACCTCTGGATCCGGTCGCAGCGGCAGCACTCGGTGTTGCGCGTCCGCCACGAGGTCATCAATGCGGTACGCGACTTCTTCAACAGCCGCGGCTTCATCCTTGCCGACACGCCAATCTTCACCCCCTCGGCATGCGAAGGCACGACGACGCTGTTCCCGGTGCAGTACTTCGAGGACACGACGGCATACCTGACGCAGAGCGGCCAGCTGTACAACGAAGCCAACGCCATGGCGCTCGGCAAGACGTACTGCTTCGGGCCGACGTTCCGAGCTGAGAAGAGTAAGACCCGTCGCCACCTGACCGAGTTCTGGATGGTGGAACCCGAGGTGGCGTACGCCACCCTCGACGACACCATGGATCTCGCCGAGCAGTTGGTCGAGTCCGTGGTGGCGCGCGTGCTCGACACGCGGCGGGCCGAGCTGGCCCAGCTCGAACGCGACACCTCGAAGCTCGAGACGGTCACGACGCCGTTCCCCCGCATCTCCTACACCGAGGCCATCGAGCGGCTCAAGGGCGCCGGGCTGCCGGTGGAATGGGGTGGCGATTTCGGCGGCACCGACGAGACCGTGCTGTCTGGGCAGTTCGACCGCCCGGTGCTCGTGCACCGCTATCCGGCGGCGGTCAAGGCGTTTTACATGAAGCCCGACCCGGCGCAGCTCGACCTGGCGCTGTGCGTGGACATGCTGGCGCCCGAGGGCTACGGCGAGATCATCGGCGGCGGGCAACGACTCGACGACTACGCGCTGTTGCTGCAGCGGATCAAGGACCACGAGCTCCCGCAGGAGGCGTTCGAGTGGTATCTCGACCTGCGACGCTACGGCTCGGTCCCCCATGCTGGATTCGGCATGGGCATCGAACGCGTGGTGGGCTGGATCTGCGGCCTCGAACACGTGCGCGAGACCATTCCGTACCCGCGGACGTTGTACAGGTTGTATCCCTGACGGCGTGCGTCTCTCGGCCCCTACCTTTTCGGCACCTGTCATCAGGCGTCAGGTAACTCTGTGAAAATTGGCCTCATCTCCCTCGGCTGCCCCAAGAACCTCGTCGACTCCGAGGTCATGCTGGGGCTTGCCGAACGCGCCGGCCACGAGATTACCGCGGACGCGGCCGACGCCGACGTGCTGGTGGTCAACACCTGCGCGTTCATCGACTCGGCCAAGCAGGAGTCGATCAACACCATCCTCGAGATGGCGCAGCACAAGACCGAGGGCCGAGCGCGGCGGCTGGTGGTCACCGGGTGTCTGGCCGAGCGGTATCGCGATGAGCTTCGGGAGCAGATCCCGGAAATCGACGCCGTGCTGGGCACCGGCGAAGTGGACCTGATTGTCGACGCCCTCGGCGGCAGGCCCTCGTCCGACGAGGAAGGCGCACCGGGTGTGGCAGCGGAGGCCAGACCGGCGGCGATCGGCCTGTTCACGCGCGGCACCGACGGCGCTCCCCAACCGCACGTCGCCCGTGCGGCGCGCCACCGCGATGCCGAGGCGCCGCTGCCGACATACCTGTACGACGCCACGACGCCACGACGGCTCACCACGCCAGGGCACTACGCGTATCTCAAAATCGCGGAAGGCTGTGATTACAACTGCGCCTTCTGCATCATCCCGAAATTGCGTGGCGCCTACCGCAGCCGCGAGGAGGCGTCGGTGGTGGCTGAGGCGCGGTCGCTGGCGGCGCGCGGCGTCAAGGAACTGCTGCTGGTGTCGCAGGACACCACGTTCTACGGCATCGATCGCGATCGCCAGGACCGGGGGGCGCTCGGCCGACTGCTGCGTGCACTGAACGGCATCGAGGGCCTGGAGTGGATTCGCCTGCTCTACCTCTATCCCACCACGATCACGGCCGAGACGATCGACGCGATGGCGGCGTGCGAGAAGGTGGTGCGGTACGTCGATCTGCCCCTGCAGCACGCGGCGGCGGCCACGCTCAAGCGGATGCGCCGGCCCGGCACGCGCCGCAGTTACGAGGCGCTGCTGGCCAACCTCCGCCACGCCCTGCCCGGCGTCACCCTGCGCACCACGTTCGTCGTCGGCTTCCCTGGCGAGACCGAGGCCGACGTCGACGAACTCGTCGATTTCGTCAAGACGATCGAGTTCGATCACGTCGGGGTCTTCACCTACTCGCACGAGGAAGGTACCGCGGCCGCGGCGCTTGTCGACGACGTGCCAGCGGCGGTGAAGCGGCAGCGGCAGCGGCGCGTCATGCAGGCGCAGCGGCGGATTGTCAGCCGGCGCCAGAAGGCGCGGGTCGGACAGCGGGTCCGGGTCCTGGTGGATGGCCGGTCCAAGGAGCATGACCTGGTGTTGCAGGGGCGGCTGGCCGGGCAGGCGCCTGAGGTCGATCCGGTGGTGTTTTTCACCGACTGCGACCCCAGTGACTATCCGGCTGGCAGCTTCGTCCAGGCCGAAGTGGTCGATGCTGCCGGCTACGACCTCATCGTCCGACCGGTGGACGCGGCGACCGTGTGAAGCGGTGTCGCCAGGGCGCCACGGTGTCCTGACGCACACCTACCGGGCGGCCACGCGATCGTGGTACAGTCCTCGATTGGAGTTCAGGCTTCCCTTCCGGAGTGGGCCGCTTTGCCCGCTTTTTGTGTTTCAGGGGAGGTCGTCTCGTCGACGTGAAAACCGATACGCGCCTGGAGCGCGTCCGGACGGTGGCCGAACGGGTCGCTGGATCCTGCGGGCTCGACATCTTCGACATCCTGCTGCGGCGGGAGTCGAGTGGCTGGGTGCTGCGTGTCGTCATCGATCGACCGCAGCAGCATGATGCCGACGGGGCCGTGGTGGTGGAAACGCCGGAACAGTCCATTGGGATCGAAGACTGTCAGCGTGTGAGCACGGACCTGAGCACGATTCTCGATGTCGAGGACGTGCTCGACCTCGCCTATACCCTCGAGGTGTCGTCTCCGGGCCTGGACCGGCCGCTGCGCCACGCCGACGACTATCGGCGGTTCAGTGGTCGGCTTGCCAAGCTGGTGGTGCCGGCAGGTGTAGAGGGTCAGACGCATTTCGAAGGCCGGATTGCCGGCGTGGAGGATGAGACCGTCATCCTGCAGGTGGGCCATCGCAAGGAGCGACGGATTCCGCTGGCAGCGATCAGCCGGGCTCGCCTCGAGGTGGAGTTCTAGACGCAAATGAGTACCAACCCGCTCGTGCAGTCGATAGAGTCGCTCGCCAAAGAGCGCGGCATCGATCCGGCCATCGTGATCACGGCCATCGAAGAAGCCGTTCTCACGGCCTCGCGCAAGTCCTACGGTAAGGACGGCGAGAATCTGAAGGCGCGCCTGAATTACGAGACGGGTGACGTGGAACTGCTCGCCGTGAAGAAGGTGGTGGACACGGTCGAGAACCCCGCCATCGAGATCTCGCTCGGCGACGCCCAGGACATCTACCGCGTGTACGGCGAGGAATACGCCGCCGGGATCGAGCTCGAGGACGAGATCGAGTTTCCCAAGAGCAAGGAAAAGCTCGGACGCATCGCCGCCCAGACCGCCAAGCAGGTGATTTTCCAGAAGGTCCGCGAGGCCGAGCGGCGCAACGTCTTCGACGAGTTCTCGTCGCGCGTCGGCGAGGTGGTCACCGGCACGGTCAAGCGCTTCGAGCAGGGCGACATCATCGTCGAGCTCGGTCGCATCGAAGCGAGCTTGCCGCGCAAGGAGCAATCGCGCGCCGAGAACTACGCGATCGGCGACCGGGTGCGGACGGTGATCAAGAACGTCAACGAGAACCTCAAGGGACCGCAAGTCATCCTGTCGCGGACCGACCCGGCGTTGCTCGTGAAGATGTTCGAGCAGGAAGTGCCTGAGATCTACGACGGCACGGTGATGATCCGGGGCGCGGTTCGCGAGGCAGGCGATCGGGCGAAGGTGGCCGTCTACAGCCGCGAACGCGACGTCGATCCGGTGGGCGCCTGCGTCGGCATGAAGGGCACCCGCGTGCAGGCCATCATCCGCGAACTGCGTGGCGAGAAGATCGACATCGTCGAGTTCTCGGAGGATCCGGTGGAGTTTGTGATGAACGCCATCAGCCCGGCGCGTGTGCAGCGGGTGACCATCCTCGACGACCAGGATCGCGTGATGGAAGTGGTGGTCGAGGACAAGCAGCTCTCGCTGGCGATCGGCAAGAAGGGTCAGAACGTGCGTCTGGCTGCGAAGCTGACCGGCTGGAAGATCGACATCAAGAGCGAAGAAGAGAAGCGCAAGGAAGTGGAGGCCCAGCTGGCGGGGTTCGATTGGAACGCCGACGGCGAGGGTCAGGCCGAGGCGCCCCTCACGGGGGCGGCGGCCATGGACGCCCTGTTCGATCCCAACATGGGCGCCGAGACGGCCACCGAGCAGGTCGAGGCGGACACCGCCCCGACTGGCCCGGACGAGTCGGTCGGGGACGCGTCGCCACACGGGCTGGATGAAAGCCCGAGCGCCGATGGCGCCGACGACGCAAAGCAGGACTAGGCTCTAGGTAACGAAGGGGACACGTTGTCGACTGTCCGGATCTATAAAGTCGCGGAACTGCTGAACGCACCCAGCCAGGAGGTCATGGACCTCCTGAAGGTGGAGGCCGGCATCGAGGTGCGCTCGGCCTCGAGCACCATCGAAGAGGTGGTGGCCAGGCAATTCGTGGAGCGACACGCGCGCAAGCGCAATATCTCGCTCCCGCCTGCCGCGCAGATGTTCAATGAAGGCCCGCCGCAGCGGCCCGGGTTCGGCAAGAAGCAGCCGGGCAAGGGCCCGGCCCTCCCCGAACCGCCGAAGGTGGCCCCGTTGCCGCCGCCGCGACTCGTCAAGGCCCTGAAGGTGCCCGGCGCGCCGCTGGCGCACGGCGAGGCGCCCCCGCACGTCGGGTTCGCGGCCGAGGCGGCTGCGGCCCCCGAGACCGCGGCGGAGCCGCCGGCCGAGGTGCACGAACCGGACGCCCGTGAGACAGGCGCGCGCGGACCCGACCCCGTCGCGCCCGCGCTGCCGTCCGAGGCGGCCGCCGTGGCCGCGGTGGCCGCGCCGCCATCGGTGGGCGAAGGCGTGCAGCCGCTCGAGGCACCCGCCGGCGCGGTCGCGGCGGCCATGCCGTCGATCGCGTCCGACGTCACGTCGGCCGAGGCCGGAGACCCTAGTCTGGGGAGCCAGGCCGACGACGACGACCCGACAGGCTCGCGTCAGGTGCCCGCCTCGATCCGTCTGCGAGTCGAGGATCCGAATCGTCCGGTCAGCGCGCCGCCCATGCGGCCCGCCCGGCCGGTACCGCCTGCGCCACCCGCGCCGGTGCGTCGCGCGCCGATGCCACCGACTGCCGGGCCTGCAGGTCCGCCGCGGCCGGCCACGGCCGGTCCCCGGCCGCTGCCTCCGGGCGCGGCACTTCCTGGAGGCCCCCGACCGTTGCCGTCGCAGCCGATCCGTTCGCCGCTGCCGCAGGTCGCAAGGCCCAGCTATCAGCCCACGTATGCCAACATCGGCCGCGCTCCTGGCGTGGTCGGCCCGGGCGGTCGCCCGCTCGGTGGCGGGCCCGTCGCCCCAGGCATGGTCCAGCCCGGGCAGCGTCCGGGCGCACCGCAGTTCCCGCGTCCGCCGCAGCCCGGCGGCTACCGCCCCGGCGGCGCGCCGGGTGGTCATCGCCCGCGGCCCGGTGGCCGCAGCAGCGGCGGTCGCCGTCCGCGACTGGAAGCGCCGGTGGTGCAGGGTCCGGCGGCGCCGCCGCCGATTACTCGCATCATCACGCTGGCCGAAGGCATGACCGTCAAGGACCTGGCCGAGAAGCTCGAATCCAAGGTCAAGGACGTGATGCGCGTCATCCTCGAGCAGGGCATGCGGATGACGATCAACAGCACGCTCGATGCTGACACCGCGACGATGCTCGCCCGTCAGTTCGGCGCCGAAGTGGAAGTGCGGTCCTTCGAGGAAGAGATCGTCGAGTTCGAGGAAGGCGTCAGCCGTCCCGAAGATCGCGAGACCCGCGCACCGGTCGTGACGGTGATGGGCCACGTCGACCACGGGAAGACGACCCTGCTCGACAGCCTGCGCACCACACGGGTTGCCGAACGCGAGGCCGGCGGCATCACGCAGCACATCGGCGCGTACGCCGTGCAACTCAACGATCGCAAGATCGTGTTCCTGGACACGCCGGGTCACGCCGCGTTCACCACGATGCGGGCCCGGGGCGCGAAGGTCACCGACGTGGTGGTCCTGGTGGTCGCGGCCGACGACGGCGTGATGCCGCAGACGCGTGAGGCCATCGACCACGCGAAGGCGGCCAAAGTGCCGATCATCGTGGCGATCAACAAGATCGACAAGCCCGACTCGAACCCCGAACGGGTGATGCGCGAGTTGTCGGAGATCGGCCTGCTGGCCGAGGCCTGGGGTGGCGACACGGTGATGGTGCCGGTCTCGGCCAAGGCCAAGCAGAACCTCGATCAGCTGCTCGAGATGATTCTGCTGGTCACCGAAATCGGCGACCTCAAGGCCAACGCCGCGCGCAATGGCTCGGGCACCGTGCTCGAAGGCAAGCTCGATCGCGGTCGCGGCCCCGTTGCCACCGTGCTGGTGCAGGATGGCACGTTGCGCGTCGGCGACACGGTCCTGGTCGGCACCATCGTCGGCAAGGTCCGCGCGCTGCAGGATGACCGCGGCCGCAGCGTTCGCGAGGTCGGCCCCTCGACGCCTGTGGAAGTGCTCGGTCTCGGCGGCGTGCCGACGCCGGGCGACACCTTCCAGGCTGTCGAAGATGTCGCCAAGGCTCGACAGATCGCCATGTTCCGCGAGGAACAGGCCAAGGCCAAGTCGCTCGGGGCGCGCGGTGGCCGCATGACCCTCGAGACGCTGCAGAAGCACATCGCCGACGGCGGCGTGAAGGAACTGGCGCTGATCATCAAGGCCGACGTGCAGGGCTCGGCCGAAGTGCTCGCCGACTCGTTGCAGAAGCTCGGCGACGAACGGGTCAAGGTCCGCGTCATCAGCTCCGGCGTGGGTGCCATCAACGAGTCCGACGTGTTGCTGGCTACCGCCTCTGACGCCATCGTCATCGGCTTCAACGTCCGGCCTGACCGGAACGCCGAGTCGCTGGCCAATCGCGAGAAGGTGGACATCCGCCTTCACTCCATCATCTACAACGTCACCGACGAGATGAAGGCGGCGATGGCGGGAATGCTGGAGCCCGTGTACAAGGACGCGCGCATCGGTATGGCGGAGGTCCGCGAGGTCTTTAAGACACCGAAGGCAGGCACGGTCGCCGGCTGTCTGGTCGTCGAAGGCGCCATCCGTCGTTCGGGCGAGGCACAGGCCCGGCTGCTGCGCGAGGGCGCCGTCATCCACACGGGCAAGCTCAGTTCGCTTCGTCGCTTCAAGGACGACGTCTCCGAGGTCAAGAACGGCCTCGAATGCGGCATGACCTTCGAGCGCTACAACGACATCAAGGTCGGCGACACCATCGAGGTGTTCGTCTCCGAGGCCGTCGCCGTCGTGATTCCGGGCTGACCGGGCCGCACGGCCCAGCCACGTCCGCACGTCGGAACATTGGAACGTCGAAAGGGCGCCTCAGCCGAGGCGCCCTTTTGTCGTCAGGGCCGTCAGGCGCGTTGCGGCGTCGCGCCGCGTGCAGCGACATTCCGCCCTCCAGGCGTGCCCGCTTTACGTAGAATGGACTGATGCAGGGTACCGGTTCCCGCGTCGAGCGCATCGCCGACCACATCAAGGATCAGGTCAGCCAGTTGCTGTCCTTCGAGGTGAAAGATCCCGCCGTCGGGCTCCTGACGGTCACGCACGTCAAGCTGACGGGCGACATGGGCCTGGCCCACGTCTACTACACGCTTGTCGGGGACGAGGTGGAGCGTCGCAAGACCGAACGCGCGCTCGAACGCGCCACCGCGTTCGTGCGGCGCCGCCTGGCCGAGGACATGAACCTGCGGCGCGCGCCCGACGTGCGGTTCCACTACGACGACAACCTCGAGCGACAGGAGCGAGTCGCCATGCTGCTGCAGGAGATCGCCACCGAGCGCGCCGAACGGGAAGCGCGCGAGGCCCGCGAGCGCGCCGAGACCACGACTGATGACAGCACCGAGTGAGCCGGTGGGGGCTCCGCCTTCGGCGCTGATCGCGGCGCTGCGCGCGAGCGGCCCGGTGCTGCTGTGTGGACATGCGCGTCCCGATGGCGATTCGATTGGCTCGGTAATGGCCCTGGCCGCAGCGCTGCGATTGCTGCAGCGCCCGGTCCGGGCCGTCAGCAGCGATCCGGCCCCGCCTGCCTTCCACGTGTTTCCCAATATCGATACGCTCGAGATCACGCGCGAGGTCGACGCCAGCGGCGCGACGGTAGTCGTGATGGAGTCTGGTGCCCTGGCTCGCACCGGCATCGCTGGCCTCGATCGGGCGTCCGCGATTATCAACATCGACCATCACCTGGGCAACAGTGCCTATGGCACGATCAACTGGTTCGACCAAGGGGCGGCGGCCTGCGTCGAACTGGTGGCCGACGCCATCGATGCGCTTGGCATCGCGTGGACCAGCGAAATCGCCACGTACCTGTACCTGGGCCTGAGCACCGACACTGGCAGTTTTCGCCACTCGCACATCTCGGCCCGCAGCTTCGAGCTCGCACGACGCTGCGTGGTGGCCGGCGCTGATCCAGTGGCCATCGGGCAGGCAGCCTACGACAGCTTCAGCCTCGGCCGCGTGCGACTGATCGGCGAACTGCTCCATGGCATGCAGCTCGAGGCCGAGGGGCGCCTCGCAGTGCTCACGGTCACGCCCGACGTCCACCTGCGCACCGGTTCCACCGCCGACGAAACCGACGGCCTGATCAATCTGCCGTTCACCGCCGAGGCCATTCGTGTGGTGTGCCTGCTGCGGACCGACCAGGACGGCACGACTCGGGTCAGCTTGCGTTCCAAAGGCGCGGTGGACGTGCGTGCCGTGGCGCAGCGGTTCGGCGGCGGCGGCCATAGCAACGCCAGTGGCTTCACCTCCGACCAGCCCCTGCCGACGGTGCGCGAGGCGCTGCTGCCGCTGTTGCGCGACGCGCTCCGGTGACCGCACCCGATGGCGTCCTGATCGTCGACAAACCGGCGGGAATGACCTCGCATGACGTCGTGGCCACCGTGCGGCGGCGTCTCCCGCGCAAGACCAAGGTCGGGCACACCGGCACGCTGGATCCCTTTGCCACCGGTGTCCTGCCCGTCGTGATCGGGAAGGCGACGCGGTTGTCGCAGTTCCTCACCGCCAGTCGGAAGCAATACCTGGCCACGGTCACGTTCGGCGAGGCGACCGACAGCGGGGACCTCATGGGGGTGGTGACCGAGACCGCGTCTCCGGCAGCGCTGGCCGGCCTGACCGAGGCGGCGGTCCACGAGGCGCTGGCCACCTTCGTCGGCCGCCACGCGCAGCTGCCGCCCGCGCATTCGGCCAAGAAGGTGGACGGCCAACGCGCCTACGTCCTGGCCAGGCGGGGCGAGGCCGTGGCATTGGCCGCGGTCGAGGTCACGGCGCATGCGCTCTCGCTGGTCTCCTGGGACGGGTCGCCCCACAGTGCGACGGTCCGGCTGGACGTGTCGGCCGGCTACTACGTCCGGAGCCTGGCACGCGACCTGGGGGCACGGCTCGGCGTGCCGGCGCACCTCACCGCGTTGCGGCGGACTGCCAGCGGGACGTGGTCGCTGGAGCATGCGCACTCGCTGGCCGACGTCGTCCAGTGCTCGCCCGAAGATTTCCTGCGCCTGTGCCAGCCGATGGGCTCGGGACTCGGCGACTGGCCCGTCCTGGCCCTCAATGACGGGCAGATGGCGGCTGTGCTGGCCGGACGCCCCGTGGATCTGGACGATGCCCAATCTGCAGGCCTTGACGGCGTGCGGCCCGAGCGAGTCCGGCTCATCGATGCAACGGGGGCCCTGGTTGCGCTCGCGCGGCCCACCTTGCCCCGTGCGGTGCACGCCGACATCGTGCTGCGCTGAGTGCCAATACGGCCCAGGTGGCGAAGGTTCTGCCTGATCGGCTATCATTCATAGTTCGTTGACGCTTGTGGACCCAGCGTCATCCGATCATCCATCAAGACGACGACGGTCTGGTGCCCGCAGTGGGCGTTCTGGAGCGATCGTGGAGGCAGCACCGTGGCATTGACCAAGGACCGCAAGACCAATCTGATCGAGGATTTCCGCCAGCACGAGAGCGATACCGGCTCTCCGGAAGTGCAAGTGGCGATCCTCACCGAACGCATCACCTACCTGACCGAGCACTTCAAGACGCACGCCAAGGACCATCACTCGCGTCGCGGCCTGCTCAAGCTGGTCGGGCAGCGCCGACGCCTCCTGGACTACGTGAAGGCGAAGAGCACCGAACGCTACGCGCAGCTCATCAAGCGCCTGGGCATCCGGAAGTAGGCAGGGTCAAAGGGACGGGAGCATGCTTCCGTCCCTTTTGCATTGATGGCCGCCGACCGGCGCGCGGCCGGCGCAGGACCGACGGGCAGATGGCCGCCCGGCCTCACTCGCGCAGTTGATCACACCGCACACCGCCAGGGCAGACAGGTCCCCTGGCACTGACTGACAGGGAACCCCATGCACACACGCAGTGTCGAGCTCGGCAATCGAGTTCTTTCGTTGGAAACCGGCAAGCTCGCAAAGCAGGCCGACGGCGCAGTCCTGGTCCGGATGGGCGACACGGTCGTGCTGGTGACAGCCTGCCACGCGTCCTCGCCGCGACTCGGCATCGACTTCCTGCCGCTGACGGTCGACTACCGCGAGTTCACGTACGCGTCGGGCCGTATCCCTGGCGGATTCTTCAAGCGCGAAGGCAAGCAGACCGAGAAGGAAACGCTGACCAGCCGCCTGATCGACCGCCCGATCCGACCGCTCTTCCCGGCGGGCTGGGCCTTCGAGACCCAGATCATCGCCATGGTCGTGTCGGCCGACACCGACTACGACTCCGACGTCCTTGCCGTCACCGGCGCCGGGTGCGCTCTGGCGCTGTCGGAGATGCCGTTCCAGAAGACCATCGCCGGCGTCCGGGTCGGCCACGTTGACGGGCAGTACGTCATCAACCCCACGTTCAAGCAGCGCAAAGAGAGCGCGCTCGACCTGATCATCGCCGGCAGCGCCGACGCAATCATGATGGTCGAAGCCGGGGCGCAGGAAGTGCCTGAAGAGCAGATGGTCGGCGCGCTCGAGGCCGGTCACGCCGCGATCAAGCAGATCGTCGCGACCATCGACGATCTGGTGGCCGCCACCCCGAAGAAGAAGCTGACCGTGGCCGCCAAGGCGACCGACGCGACCTTCCAGAACGACGTCGAAAGCAAGGCGTTGGGGCCGCTGGCCGACGCCATGCGCCTCAAGGACAAGCTGGAGAACTACGGGCGCGTCGACCAGGTGCTCGCGGAGCTGGTCGCGTCCTATCCGGAGTCTGAGCCGGAGCGTCGCGCCGAGGCCAAGAAGGTCTTCAAGGGTCTGAAGGAGAAGGTGCTGCGCAGCGAGATCCTCGAGCGTGGACAGCGCCTCGACGGTCGCCGCTTCGACGAGATTCGCCCGATCTGGACCGAAGCGCAGGTGTTGCCGCGCGTCCACGGGTCGGTCGTCTTCACGCGGGGCGAGACGCAGGCCCTGGTCACTGCCACGCTCGGCACCGCCGACGATCAGCAGAAGATCGAGACGATGGATGGCGAGACCTACAAGCGGTTCATGCTGCACTACAACTTCCCGCCGTTCTCGGTCGGCGAGACCGGGTTCATGCGCGGGCCGGGTCGACGCGAGATCGGTCACGGCGCTCTGGCCGAGCGCGCGCTTCAACCGGTGATGCCCACCGAAGAGCAGTTTCCCTACACGGTCCGCGTGGTGTCGGACATCCTCGAGAGCAACGGCTCCTCGTCGATGGCCAGCGTGTGCGGCGGCTCGATGGCGATGATGGATGCCGGCGTGCCGCTCCGGGCGCCGGTGGCTGGCGTGGCCATGGGCCTGATCCTGGACGAGGAGACCGGCAAGTTCGCCGTGCTCACCGACATCGCCGGCGCCGAGGATCACTACGGCGACATGGACTTCAAGGTCGCCGGTACCAGCCAGGGCATCACCGCCCTGCAGATGGACATCAAGGTCAGCGGCATCACCATGGAGATCATGCGTCAGGCGCTGGCGCAGGCCCGCGAAGGACGGCTGTTCATCCTTGGCAAGATGGCTGAGACCTTGTCGGAGCCGCGCACCCAGACCTCGCGCTGGGCGCCGCGGATCGTCACCATCCGCATTCCGGTCGACAAGATCCGCGACGTCATCGGACCGGGCGGCAAGATGATTCGCAGCATCATCGAGCGCACCGGCGTCAAGATCGACGTCGAGGACGATGGCCGGATCAATGTGGCCAGCAACGACGAGGCGTCGGCGGCACGTGCCCTGGCGATCATCCAGGAGCTGACGGCCACGCCGGAAATCGGCAAGACCTACATGGGCAAGGTCCAGCGCATCGCGGACTTCGGCGCCTTTGTCGAGATCATGCCGGGCGTGGACGGCCTTCTGCACGTCTCCGAGATTGCCCTGCACCGCGTCAAGGACGTGCGCGACGAGATCAAGGAAGGCGAACAGCTCCTCGTGAAGGTGCTCAACGTCGATCCTTCGGGCAAGATTCGTCTCAGCCGCAAGGCGCTGCTGCAGGAAGAGCAGCCCAAGGCCGAAGCGTAAGCCTCGATGTCTGCAGGCAGTGCAAGTCGGGTGGTCGAGACCACCCGACGGCAATGGTTGGCGAGCGCCCTCGGGCTGTGCGGCATGGTGCCGCTGGCCCAACCCGAGGGCGATCTCGCCGGCCGGCCCGCGTTCTCGCTCGTCGTGCGCAAGTACGCATTCGAGCCCGAGGTCATCGACGTCCGCCGCAACGACATCGTGCGCCTCACCATCACCTCCCCCGATATCGCCCACAGCTTCACCGTCGACGCGTACCGGATCCAGAAGCGCATCGCTCCCGGCGGCAGCGTGACCTTCGAATTCAGGGCCGATGAGGTCGGGCGCTTCCCCTTCTACTGCAGCCTGCGGGCCGATCCCGGGTGTGAGGCCACGCGCGGCGAACTCATCGTCAGATGACCGGCTGTGCGCCTGACGACCGGAGTTGCGCGTTGACCGTCCTCAGGTACTGCAACCAGTCGTAGCGGGCGATATCATGGCCCCCGGTCCGGACGTGGTATCGCACCCGCTGCCCCACCGGATGGTCCACCGCCGGCATCGCCGTCACGCCGAGCCCGGCACTCTGGTGCCATCGCCAGACCTGGTCGGCCGCCAGCGTCGCCATGAATTCGCCGCGCGGGTCCGCCCAGCGATCCTCGACGGCGCTTGCGACATGGAGCACCCGCGGCGCGACGAGCGCGAGGAGCTGGTGCTGGTCCACCGGCAAGGCGGCTTCCCTTCCCCCATACGATGACAACGTCGGGCAGAACCAGTGCGGGAACGCGCGGGTGATGTGCGCGATCGTCTCCCCGTAGACGCGCCGGCTGAGCGCTGCGCCGGCGCAGCCCGAGTCGTTGGACACGACCATCGCGAAGCCCTCATCCTGGGCCCCGGCCCAGAGCGCGGCCTTGCCCAGCCGACTGTGCCCGATCGCGATGGCCCGTTGGGCGTCCAGGCCAGCGAGATCCTCTGCCGCCAGGCGCATCTGCGACAGCCCCCACGCCCACATCCCGATGGCGCCCCACCGTTGGGCCTCGGCGATCGTCCCGTGCGACTGTGCCGCGAGCGGCGCGATGCCCTGCATGACCACCGATGGATCGTCGGGCGCGAGATCGCCGCAGTAGGCCGTCATCACGGCGCAGTCGTGCTCGATGATCAGGTCGAGTGGCCAGCGGCGTGCCATCGTGCCGCGCGAGAGCTCGGTCGCGCGGTGGCCGACAATGGCGCTCGCCTGGCTGGAGCGCATCCATCTCGGCGACAGTCGGACGGCGGGGTCGGGATCCACCGCGTGGTTGCCGAAGTAGTTGAGCCCGATGAAGACCGGGACTGGACGCCCGTGCCGCGGTCGATACACCATCACGTCCATCGAGGCGCGGCCCTGCCAATCCAGGCGCAGCTGTTGCCGCCAGGCGCGCGAGTTGAGCACCGGGACCGGCTCGTCGATCGGCAGCACCGTGCACGGCGGCAGCCCGGTCGGCGTCCGTCCGTACATGCTGCGGGCAAACAGGTCCAGCAGCTCGACGCGCCGCGCCGCCCAGTCGGCCCGGTCGCGGATTGGTGCCCCGTCAGCTCGGGCCAGCACCGGCGGCAACGTGTAGGCCGGCACCAGGGCCTCATCGTAGTTGGCGTCGTCGGGCTGAGCGCGCAGGCGTGTGCCGGCACCGAGCATCGCCGAGAGTGCGGAGGCGGCAAAACCGCGACGAGAGAGCATGGTGCGGCCTATGTGGGCACGGTCGATGCGGCGTCAGCGGCGCGCCGGGCCGCGGCGATTCGGGCCGGAATCGGCGGGTGGGTCAGGAAGAATGCCCGCGTCAGCAGCGAGTCGTCCTCGCTCGACAGGTTACGGGCGCCAATGCGGGTGAGAACCTTCTCGAGCACGTCCGGACGGCCAGTGAGTTCCAGAGCGAACGCATCCGCTTCGGCCTCGTGGGCCCGCGACAGCGCGAGGTGCCACGGCCTGGACGCGAGCCACACCGCGCCCGCACCGAGGATCATCCACGGAATCGACGCGGGATCGAGCTGGCCACCCGTGCCACCAAGCCAGCGGGCCGGACCGGCGGCGCACGCCTGTGCGCCCAGCACGGCAAGCACGAGACTCGTCGCCTGACTCCTCACCCGCTGCCAGGTGTGCCCATGCGAATGATGACCGAGCTCGTGGGCGACGACGGCGTCCATCTCCTCTGGCGGACAGCCGGCGATGAGCGTGTCCGAAATCAACAGACGGCGCGGACCGACGACGCCGACCAGGGCCGCGTTGGCGTGATCGCCCTGTGGACCGAACACCCACTCGTGCAAGCCAGCCAGCCGCAGCTGGGCGCGCGCGGCCAGGGCATGCAGCCGCCCGCTCACGGCCTCGTCACGCAACGGGCGAACGCGGGGCGAGAGCAGGATGACCCAGGGTGCCAGCAGCATCACGATGCCGGCGATGCCGAGAATCGAGGCGGCCAGCCCGAGGCCGGCCAGCCACGGCATGCGCGCCGAGATCCCGGCAAACACCCACCACGCGGCGGCCCCCGCCGCCACCAGGACGACGCTGCGGCGACTCGTACCGTACACGTAGACGCGAGCGCTCCCGGCGGGCAGGTTGTAGCGCCGGGCAAGCGCGCCCTGTCGGCGCACAGCACAGGGTGCTGCGGCAGCCGCCGCCACTGCCAGGCTGACGGCCAGGATGACGGCGGCGATCAGCGCGTCGGCCAGCAGCAGGTACGCTGCCGGCATGCCTGGCGACACCATCCGATGCCCAGCGTTGCGCAGCCAGCCGGCGACGGGGCTGAGTGCAAGGAGAGCAATCGCCGCCGTGGCAGCGCTCACCTCCAGGACGCGCAGGGTCCGTTCGGCGCGGCGATAGCGAGTGCCCTTGTCTTCGTTCACGGGACGTCGAGTGTGCCTGCCGACCAGTTCCAGCCGCGGCACGGGTACACCGGCGGCACGAGACGGCAGGCGGTCAGTGTGTCAGATCGAGCCGAAGCACCTTGGACACGCCGGGTTCCTCCATGGTCACGCCATACAGGCGGTCGGCGATTTCCATGGTCTTGCGGTGATGCGTGATCAGGACGAACTGCGTGTGGTTCTGCATGCTGCGCAGCATCTCCACGAAGCGCCCGATGTTGGCGTCGTCCAGCGGCGCATCGATCTCGTCGAGCAGACAAAACGGGCTCGGGCGGTACTTGAAGATCCCGAACATCAAGGCCATCGCCGTCAGCGCCTTCTCGCCACCAGACAGCAGCTGCACGTTCTGGAGACGTTTGCCGGGCGGCTGCGCGACGATGTCGATACCGCTCTCGAGGACGTCGTCCTGATCGAGCATGACCAGGCCGGCGCGGCCGCCGCCGAACAGCGTGGTGAACATCTCCTCGAAGTTGGTGTTGACCGCCGCGAACGCCTCCGCGAAGCGCTCCCGCGTCGTCTTGTCGATGCGGGAGATCGCCTCGCCGGTCGAGGCGATGGCGTCGATGAGATCCTGACGCTGGACGGTCAGGAACGTGTGCCGCTGCTCGAGCTCGTCGAACTGCTCGATGGCCATCATGTTGACTGCGCCCAGCGCCGAGATGCGCGCCTTGAGGCGGGTGATCGCCTGCTCGGCACTCAACACCGGGGGCGCGACGTCGACCGCGCCATCATCGATGGCGCCGTCCTCGCCTGGACTCGCGGCCTCTGCACCCTCTTCGTCGACGCCAGCCCGTTCGGCGGCGGCCACCGATGCGGCACTCGGCAATCCCTGCTCGTTGGCGAGCATCTCGGCCATGGCCTCGGCGACTTCCTCGAGACTCTGATCGAGTGCCTCTCGACAGGTTTCGGCAAGGTGCCCCAGGTCGGCTTCGGCGGTGGCGCGAGCGATCTCCAGGGCGGTCGCGAGCGACCGGACGTCGTCGAGCCCGCGTCGGGCCTCGCGAGCACCTGTCTCGTGCTGGGCGAACGCGCCCTGCACGTGCACCACCCGCTCGTCGGCTTCGACGACGAGGCGCTTCAAGTCGTCGAGCGCCGCGAGATCATCATCGATGGCTGCGCGCAGCGCGCCGACGGAGGACTCGAGGTGCGTGCGGCGGGCGATCGAGCCGTCCGCCTCGCTCCGGCGGGCGTTGATGCGCTGTTGCAGGTCGGCTGAGGCATCCTCGAGGCGGCCCACGTCCTGTGCGAGTGCGGACGCGCGCTCGACCAGTGCGGCGTGCGTGGCTCGAGACTCGGCCGCGCGGCGACCGATCGAGGCCTGACGCTCGCGGCCGTCGAGCAACCGACGCTGTGCATCGGCGAGGTCGTCAGACAGCGACTGCTGTTCGACTTCGAGGTCCTCGATCGAGCGACGGGCCTCGGCCTCTCGCGATTCGAGCGTGCGTCGCTCTTCCTGGGCGCGCCGTCGCTCGTTGTCGATCAGTTCCATCCGACGGGCGACCCGGTCGCGTTCGTCCGAGGCGCGGTTGACCTGAAGGTCGAAGCCGACGATGGCCTTCTCGTGCGCCACCTGCTCGGAGGTCAGGGCCGCGATGTCTGAGGCGATCCGCGCGATGACCGATTCGGCCGTGCCGAGGTCGCCGGCGTCACGCTCGATGTCCTGGTTGGCCTTCTGGATCTGGGTGCGCAGGCCCTTGATCTCGGCTTTGGTGTGCAGGATCTGGCGCGCATCGGCCTTGCCGCCACCCGACACCAGCTTGGCGCCGCGGAAGACGTCGCCCTGCACCGTCACCACCGGGCCGGAGACATGGACGGCGACTGCGCGGGCCTGGGCCGGCGAATCGGCCAGCCAGGCGTCTCGCAACACGGCGCGCACGTGCGGCGCCGCCGGGCCACTGACACGCACCACGTCGAGCAGCGAGCGCACGCCTGCCGGCAGCGGCGTCTCCTTCTCGAGCGGCATCACATCGTCGGCCACCAGGAACCCGACGCGGCCGGCGTCGCGGTCGCGCACGAAGGCCAGGCCGGCCTGCACGGTGCCCATGTCGGGCACGACCACGTGCTGGACCAGTTCGCCCAGGCAGGCCGCGACCGCAGTCTCGTAGTCGGCGTCGACTTCCAGCGCGTCGGCAACCGAGCCGAGATGAACGATGCCACTCTCGGGCGACGCCAGCAGCAGTCGCGCGCCCTCGCCGTATTCCGCGCGAGCGGCATCGAGTTCTTCGAGCGACTGCAGCCGCGCCTGCAGTCCCGACACCTCACGCTCCCGCGAACGCAGATCGCGCTCGCGCCACTCGCGCTCGATGCGCGCCGTGCCCAGCGCGGCCTCGCTCGCAGTCCGCGCTCCGCGGACATGCTCGAGCTCGGTGTGCGCCTGTCGCAACGCACCGCTGGCACGCTCGCGTTCGGTGAGCGCGGCCTCCTGTTCGACACGGAGATCGTCACTCTCGACTTCGAACCGCCCGAGCTCCTGGGCGATGCGGTCGCGCGCCTCGATGGCCCGCTCGATGGCGTTGCGCAGCGTGTTGACCTGCGTCATACCGGCATAGAGTTCGCCGCGCGCCTTCTCGACAGCCTGTTCGAGAGCGGCGATCTCCGCGGCGGCACGCTGGACGGCCACGTCCTCTTCCCTGGCCCGCGCCGCGGCCTCGTCGCGCTCCGCGTCACCCTGCCGGCTGCTGGCCCGACGGCTCTCGAGTTCCTGCTGCGCCGGGCCGATCCGCTCCTGCAGGCGGCCAATCTCCTCCTGCATGCCGACCAGCGCGAGGCCAATCGCCTGCACCTGCTGCAGGTCGAACGCCAGTTGCTGCTGGCGCAGGCCGCTCTCGAGTTCCTTGGCGTGCGCCGACTGCCGCGCGCCATTGGCCGCCGCATCAGCCTCGACCAGCTCGATCCGCAGCCGCTCGAGTGCGGCTTCGACCTCGGCGACACGACCGGCAAGGCCGGCTTCGTTGGCGCGCGCTTTCCCCAGGCGTTCCACGGCCGAGGCCATCGAGGACTGCAACGCCTGGTACTTCTGGCCGAACAGCAGCTTCTCCCACTGCCGGAGTTCCTCGCGCAGGGTGCGATACCGACGCGCCTTGGCCGCCTGCCGCTTCAGCGACCCACGCTGCTTCTCGAGCTCGAAGACGATGTCATCGACGCGCGTCAGGTTCTGCTGGGCAGCTTCGAGCTTCAACTCGGCCTGGCGACGCCGGGTCTTGTACTTGGTGACGCCAGCCGCCTCTTCGATCAGCTGCCGACGCTCGGTCGGCTTGGCGGCCAGGATCTGGCCGATCTTGCCCTGCTCGATGACGGCGTATCCCTTGACGCCGAGCCCCGCATCCATCAGCAGGTCCTGCACGTCGCGCAGGCGCACGACGTGGCCGTCGATGAGGTACTCGCTCTCGCCCGACCGATAGAGCCGGCGCGACACTTCCACGTCGCGCGCAATCACGAGGTCGGCGGTGAGCGTCTCGACCGAATCCTCGAGCTCCTGGGCCACGGTCTTGCGCTGCGGGTGGTCCTCGAGTCCGACCCGGGAGATCACGCCGCTCATCTTGAGCTTCACCTCGGCGGTATGGGTGGGCTTGCGGGCATCGCTGCCGGCGAAGATGACGTCTTCCATGCGCTCGCCGCGCAGGCTCTTGGCGCTCTGCTCGCCGAGCACCCAGGTGATGGCGTCGACCACATTGCTCTTGCCGCAGCCATTGGGACCGACGATGGCCGTGACGCCGAGGTCGAAGGCCAGATCGGCGCGGTCAGGGAAGCTCTTGAAGCCGTTGATTTCGATTCGATTGAGACGCATGTCGGAGCACGGTTCAGCCCGCCGCCTGGTCCACGAGGCGAAAGGGGCGGGACAAGGGGCGGAGTCTAGCAGGCAACTACTAATTGCGGCAAGCGACCCAGGCACCCACTAGATCCTGCGCAATGGGGCCAGGGCGACGGGCGGTGACGAGAGGAGCCACCGGCGGCAACAGCCGCGTCATCAGGGAGCCTGACGAGAGGCGGTCGTGCCGGCCTTCATGTGCGGCAGGCGAGCGGCCTCGCCGAACTGCTGCAGCGCGAACTGCGCCTGCGGGTCGCGGGCCACCAGGTTGCGGCGGGCCTCCTCGACGCCGAACAGGGCGAGGTCGATGTCGTACTGAATCATGGCGCGGACGAACTGGTTGTCGGCGGCGAAGGCCACGTCGTCCATGCGCACTTTGCGGGACTCGAGATAGGTCCGGAACTCGGCCACCATCGCGTCGTCAACGCTGAAGCCGCGACTGACCGCCCGGGTCTGGCCGTTGCCTTTGATGCGGGTGTCGCCCTCGGCGGTGTAGCGCGCCGCAAAGTCGGCGAAGACCTGCCGGGCCCACAGCGCGCGCCCGAAGCGACTGGGGTTGAAGCCTTCGACCGGGCCTGCGAGGTACTTGTCGGGCTGGATGCCGCCGCCCCCGTAGACCTTGCGACCGCCGTCGGTGAGCTTCAGGTTGGCCGGGTCGTGGGGTTCATCGGCCTTCTGCTCGCGCAGCGAGTAGGTCAGATACTCGTCGAAGGTGCCATCCCACGGCCGCTGGATGAGTCGACCGCTGGGCGTGAAATACCGAGCGGTGGTCAGGGCAAGTCCGGCCCCCTCGCTGACGCGGTACACCGACTGCACGAGCGCCTTGCCAAACGTCTTCTCGCCGACGATGAGGGCGCGATCGTGGTCCTGCAGCGCGCCAGCGACGATCTCGGACGCACTGGCGCTGTTGCGGTTGACGAGTACCACGACCGGCATGGCACCGAAGTCACCCGGTTCGGAGGCCCGATAGTCCTGGTCGGAGTTGCGCGTGCGGCCTCGCGTGTACACGACCATGTCGCCCTTGGGCAGGAAGCGATCCGACACCTTGATGGCCTGGTCGAGCGGGCCGCCCGGATTGTCGCGCAGGTCGAGCAGCAGTCGCTTCATGCCCTTGCCGGTGAGCGTGTCGAGCGCCTCGCCGAGGTCACGATCGGTGGTTTCGGAGAAGTCGTTCAGGCGGACGTAGCCCGTGTCGGTGCCGATCATGAACACGCCCTTGAGCGTCGGGATGTTCACTTCGTCGCGCTCGACCGACAGTTCGATTGGTTCGGTGTATCCCTCGCGACGCAGGCTCACCTTGACCTGAGTGCCGCGCGGTCCGCGCAGCACCTTGACCGCCTGATCGCTGGTCCAGCCCTTGGTGTCCTGCCCTTCGATGCGCGCGATGACATCGCCCCGGCGGATGCCCTTCTTGTACGCAGGCGAGCCTTCGAACAGCGACATGACGGTGATGTCGCCATCGATGGGCGAAATGCTGATGCCGAGGCCGTAGTAGCGGCCCTCCTGGCGCTCGCGCATTTGCGCATACGCGCGCGGGTCGAGGAAGCTCGAGTGCGGGTCCAGTGTCTGGAGCATGCCCGAGATGGCGCTGTAGACGAGCCGGTCAGCCTCGACGTCCTCGACATACTCCTGCTCGACGGCGGCCAGCGCGGCAGTGAAGACGCGGTACCGATCGGTGAGCGGATCCGAGGTGGCCTGGGCGCGGCGGCCGAGCACGCCACCCACCAGCGCGGAGACGGCGACAGCGAACAGGACCGCCGGCAGCGCGCGGTTTTTCGGCATGTTTGCAGCGTACCACGCAGGTCGGAGCGCACCAACCCAGTGACGGCGCCTCGCGTATGGTGATTGACCCTGCACCGACCGCGTCACATAATCGAAGACGGTCCAAGCATTACCCGAGTGATCAGGCTCGCTCTTCGGACCCTTTCAGGAGCACACGATGTTCGGTTCCCTCGGCATGCCGGAGTTGGTCATCATCTTCGTCATCGCCCTCATCGTCTTCGGCCCGCGCAAGCTGCCCGAACTCGGCAAGTCCCTTGGCAAGAGCCTGGCGGAGTTCAAGCGCGCCTCCGCTGAATTGCGCAACTCCCTCGAAGAAGAGATCCGCGTCGAAGAGGAGCGCGACCGGCCGAGGGTCACCCCAACGCCCGTCGTCGCCACGGCCGCCGCCGAGGCCACCCCGGTGGCCGGCCCGGTCGCCGACCCCAGCGGTCTGCAGGTCGACACACCCGACAACTGGGTCGATGAGCCCTACGACCGCGCGCAGGACGAAGCTCGGCCCGCCGTGGCCGAGACCACGCCGCGCGGCGCGGACCTGTAAGCAATCGCCCGGTCACGCCACCGTATGTCTCTCTCCCCGGTCCCCGCCGCACCACCGCCCCGCCCGTTCGACGACGACGACGACACCGACGACGAGCACGAGGGTGTTGGCGGGAAGATGTCGTTCCTGGAGCACCTCGACGAGTTGCGGCAGCGCCTGATCAAGGCCCTGCTGGCCGTCTTGGTGGGCTTCATCGTCGGGGTGATTTTCATCGGCCCGATTTTCGACTTCATCATGAAACCGTTGCAGGCGATCCTGCCGGCCGGCGGCAAGCTCATCTATACCGACCCCACCGAGGCCTTCATGATCCAGATGAAGATGGCCGCGCTCGTGGGTCTGATGATCGCGCTGCCGGTGCTGCTCTGGCAGATCTGGGCGTTCATCGCGCCGGGCCTGTACGCGCACGAGAAGCGGTTTGCCATCCCCTTCGTGCTCATGTCGACGGTGTTCTTCGTCGGCGGCACGCTCTTCTCGCACTACGTGATCTTCCCGGCGATGTGGCGGTTTTTCGCCAGCTTCTCCACCGACACCGTGGAGTTTGCACCGCGAATCGAACCGGTCTTCTCGCTCTATGTCCGCATGGCCCTGGGGCTCGGGGCGGTGTTCGAAATGCCGACGCTCGTCATGTTCCTCGCGAGAGTCGGTATGGTCACCCCCCGCTTCATGATCAAGCACACCAAGTACGCCATTCTCCTCATCTTCGTCGTCGCGGCCATCGTGACTCCCAGCCCCGACGTGGTCTCACAATTCCTGCTCGCGATGCCGATGTTCGTCTTGTACGCGTTCAGCATCTTCGTGGCATGGGTGTTCCAGAAGCGCACGCCGAAAGCCGACGCGTAGACGGAATCGGCGTTGAGGACCGGCCCACGGCCCCGATGGCGACACTCTTGCAGGCGCTCGAGTGACAGATGACGTGCCGTATCGGGCCGTCGCCATAGTCCGTAGATGCTTACGGATATGTTTGACGGACGCGGATCTGGCCGCTACCATGCGCACTAGCGCATTTTTAAGCAAGAGTTCAAGTTTGTTCAGCTCACAGAATTTGAGGACATGCTCATGACACGCCTCTTCAGGATAGGTCTCGCCGCCACGATGGGTCTGGCGATGGCCGCGCCTGCAGGGTTCGCCCAGCAGACGGCGGCCTCCACATCCGCTCCCGACCCTGCCGCGAACCTGATGGTGACCGAAACCAGGCCAGCCGCCGCGACGTTCCAGGGCGACAGCGGTCTCTGGTTCGTGCCGCTCGGTGAAGTTTTGCCGGCAGGTCGCTGGTCCGCCAGCGCCTACTACACGAACTTCGATCGGCAGGAAGGTTTCACCGACATCGGGTTCTTTCCGGTGACCTTCGGATACGGCATCGGCGGTCGCGCGGAGTTGTTCGCGGCCCTCTCGACCGTCACCCGGATCGACCGCGATATCCGGCCGGTGTTCCTGCCAGGGAGTGAAGCGGGCGGCCCGGTCAACGGGTACCCGCTCGCGCGGCAGCCGTGGTCGGGCACCACGTTCGGCGACCTGTACGTCGGTGGCAAAGTGAACCTGCTCTCGCAGGCCAAGAATGCCCCGGTGGCGATGGCCTTGAAGGCGGTGGTCAAGCTGCCAACGGGATCGGCCGACAAGGGCACGAGCTCGGGTCAGGCTGACTTCTTCATCGACTACATCGTCAGCAAGGAAGTCAACGAGAAGTTCGACATCTCGGGCTATGCGGGCTATGCGGCACGCGCCGATGCCGAGCGCACGGACCAGAGCAACGGCATTCGTTACGGCGTCGGCCTTGGTGTGCCGTCGCGCAGCCGCATCAAGCTCACGGCCGAGCTGTTTGGCGAGTCGTATTTCGACGACACGCTGACCTCGAGCGGCCTCACCGCCTTCGACGGCTCGTCCAGCACCGGCGTGTGGCCCATCCGCAGCCCGCTGGACGCGGCAGTCGGAGCCACGTACTTCACTTCTAAAGGTTTCTTCGTGGGTGGTGGCTTCGTCTATGCCCTGAAGCATGACTCGCGCAGCAGCCTCAATCCGGCCGCGACAGACGAAGGCGGAGACAAGTTCAGCGCCCAGTTCCGTATTGGCTACCACCCGGGTGTAGCGACGGCCTACATTGCGCCGCCTCCCCCACCGCCACCGCCGCCACCAGCGCCAGTGGCCGAGAACCGCCCACCGACCGTCAAGGCACG
>JBKJQW010000058.1:0-19818 GCA_046593715.1 Luteitalea sp. | reverse complement strand
CCGCCGTTTGCCGAGGAAGTCGCCGCGTTGCTCGGGGAGCGGCCGCGCCGTCTGCCCTCGCACGCGCTCTACGACGCGCTGGGCTCGTCGTTGTTCGATGCCATCTGCAATCTGCCGTGGTATCCGATCACGCGCGCCGAAATCGCGCTGTTGCAGACCCACCGGCAGGCGATCCTGGAAGCAGCCGGGCGCCACCCACGCGTCGTCGAACTGGGGCCGGGCAACGGCGAGAAGCTGGTCACCCTGATGCAGGGCGGTGGTGAGGACGCCCGCTTCGATGTGCACCTGGTCGACGTGTCGGAAACCGCGCTGGACGCCGCCTCCGCGCGCCTGCGTCGGCTGCCCGGGATGTCGGTGCACACCCACGTGGCGCGGTATGAAGTCGGATTGCGCGAGGTGGCCCGCGCCCGCGTCAGCGGCGAGACGCTGCTGGTGGCATTCCTGGGCTCCAACATCGGCAACTTCGATCCGCCCGAGGCAGGCATCCTGTTGCGCGACATCCGGGAGTCCATGCTGGCGGGCGACACGATGCTGATCGGCGCCGATCTGGTCAAACCGGTCGGCCAGCTGCGGATCGCGTACGACGACCCGCTCGGCGTGACGGCCGCCTTCAACTCGAATCTGCTGGTCCGCCTGAACCGCGAGCTCGGCGCCGATTTCGACCTCGAGCACTTCGCGCACGATGCGCGGTGGAATCCCGTGGCGCAGCGCATCGAGATGCACCTGGTGAGCCTGGCGCAGCAGCGGGTGCAGGTGCCCGGGGCCGGGCTGGTGCTGGATTTCCATGCGGGCGAGACCATCTGGACCGAGAGCTCCTACAAGTACGAAGGCGAGGCCTTCGCGAGTGTCCTCGGTGACGCCGGCTTCACGCCAGTGGCGTCGTGGAAGGACGAGGACGCCGGCTTCCTGCTGACGCTGGCCTCGGCACGCTGACGGCCGCCCCGTACACGTCGGCGGTGGGGCTGGTCACGTGAACCAGGGGTGAAGCGTCACGGCGACGGCCGTCGTACGGGTGGCATGTCCCACACACCCACGCCACCTGCTGACGACGATTCCGCCGACGCCCGGCGCCGCGCCTTCCTCAAGGGCGCGGCGCTCGCGGTCGGCAGCAGCCTGGTGCTGCCCGCCGCGGGCGCATCGGCCGATCCGCGACAGCTGACCGACGCCGAGAAGGCCACCAGACTCGCATCCAACACGTACCCCATCCGGGACCTGTTCACCCGGCACCCGGACCCGACGGCCACACCGGCGCAAGTGTCGGCGGCGGCGGCGATGAAGCGGAAGTACCGCGAGATCACGATGCTGGACTTCCCCCAGTTCACCATCGACACCTTTCCGGGCGTCCGCAAGATGGACCTCTGGTCGGCGTTGTTCGGCGATGTGACCGACCCGGCGATGTACCGCGCGACCACGCGTGAACATGGTGAGGGCCCGTGGTTGGAGTTCGATCCGTCGACACTGGCATCGAAGCGGTGGCTGGACACGTTCGCGTCCCGCCTCGCCACCACTGGCGTGGCCTGCCATCACGTCTCCAACAACGCGCCACGCAACATCTCGCACCTGGACCCGGCCCTGCGACGTGAGGGCATTGCCATCGCGAAGGTCTGGCTGGACGCGTGCGCCACCCTCGGTGCCAAGTCGATGCGCGTCAACGCCGGCGGCCCCGACATCGCCCCGTGCGCCACCAACGCCACTGGCTTTCCGCGCAACGACGCAGTCGTCAAGTACCTGCGCAATGCCATCGAGTCGTTCAAGGAGATGGCCGACTACGGCGGCAAGCGCGACGTGAAGGTGACCATCGAGAATCACTGGGGAATCAGTGCCGACCCGATGAACATGCGGATCATCTTCGACGAGGTCAATCATCCCTACTGCGAGGCCTCGCCCGACTTCGGCAACTGGGAACACGAATACATGCTCCACCACGGGCTGGAGGCGCTGATGCCCTACACCCATACGACGGTGCATGCCAAGTACTGGAGCCGCTGGGACAACCTCGACGTGCAACGCTGCGTCCGCATCCTGAACAACGGCGGATTCAAGGGCGCCATCGCCCTCGAGTACGAGGCCGGCCCGTGGGATGGCGTGGAAGGAGCGCTGCGCCTGATGAAGGACGTGCTCGCCGCGCTGTAGCACTCAACGGCGACGGTGGGGGGGTGGCCCCACCGCCCGCAGGCAGACCGCGTACCGAGGTGCCTACACGCGCGCCGGGTCGGGGTGGGTGTACGGCGCCCGGTACGGGCGGGCCAGCAGGCGGTTGGCCTGGTCGTCGTTGGCGATGCGGCCGGCGGCGTGATCCCAGGTGAGCGACCTGCGCAGCTGCATCGAGTGGTTGGCGAGGATGCAGGCGGTGGTCGACATGTGGCCCTGCTCGATGTCGGCCACTGGACGTCGGCCCGTCTCGATGCACGCGAGCAGGTCCTTCATGTGACCGCGAATAGCCGGCGCCACGTGGCGTTCGAGGTCCTTCTCGGTGCGGTCTTCCGGGAACTGCTCGTACTCGTAGGTCACTTCTTCGCGCAGGGCGCCGCCGCCCTCACGCGGGGTGAAGTCCCAGCCCATCACACCGGCCTTGAGCGTGCCCTTGTCGCCGTAGATCGTCGCGCCCCACGGGTACTTGGGGTCAGGGGCCTCGCCGTAGGTCCGATGCGTCCACACCACCGGCAGGGAGCCGAAGTCGAACGTCGCGGTCTGCGTGTCGCTGATGTTGGCCTTGCTGTCCTTCTGCACCAGGATGCCGCCGGTGGAACCCACCCGCGTCGGCATGCCCAGGTCGAGCATCCAACGCACCATGTCCAGCATGTGGATGCACATGTCGCCGACGATGCCGTTGCCGTACTCCATGAAGGCCCGCCAGCTGCGGGGGTGCACCAGCGTGTTGTAGGGCCGCATCGGTGCGGGGCCCGTCCACAACTCGTAGTCGAGGTTCGCGGGTGGCGCCGTGTCGGGCGGATTCGCCCTGGTGCGCATGTGGTAGTAGCAGTAGATCTCGACAAAGCCCACCTGCCCGAGCAGGCCCTCCCTGATCACGCGGTTACGCGCGTTGATCAGGTGCGGGGTGCTGCGGCGCTGCGTGCCCACCTGCACCACCCGCTTGTACTTGCGCGCGGCCGCGAGCATCGCCTGGCCCTCCACGATGTCCACGCCGATCGGCTTCTGCAGGTAGAGGTGAGCGCCGGCCTGCATCGCAGCGATGGCTGGCAGTGCGTGCCAATGATCGGGCGTGCCGATGAGGACGATGTCGAGGTCGCGCTCCTGCAGCATCTCGCGGTAGTCGCGATAGGTGCGCGGCGGCTTGCGGGAGACTTGCCGCGAGGCGATCAGGTCGGCGGCGTTGGCCAGCATCTGCGAGTCGACGTCGCAGATCGACACCACGTCCACGGGGGCTACCTGAATCAGGCGCAGCAGGTCGGCCTTGCCATACCAGCCAGTGCCGATCAGGCCGACGCGCCGCGGCCGAGGTTGCGCGCGCGCAGCCACGACGGCAGGCAGCGGCAAGGCCGCCAGGGCGAGCGCTGAGCCGCCCGACTTCAGGAACTCTCGGCGATGCATGTCTGCGTTGTAGGCGATGCCGCCCTGGAATGCAACCGTGCGACTTCAGGCGGGCGTCACGCATGTACCCCCGGCGCCTCGTGGCCGGTGCGCTGGACGTACTCGGGGTAGGAGCCGAGAAACAGGTGCGGCGCGCGCTCGCGGCCGCTCTCGCCACCGAGTTCGAGCACGCGGTTGCTGAGCCCGCGCAGGAACATGCGGTCATGCGAGACGAAGATCATCGTGCCCTCGAAGTCCTGGAGGGCACTGACCAGCATCTCCTTGGTCGCGAGGTCGAGATGGTTGGTCGGCTCGTCGAGCACCAGGAAGTTTGGGGGATAGAGCAGCATGCGGGCCATCACCAGCCGGGTGCGTTCGCCGCCAGAGAGCGCCCGGATCGGCTTGTCGACCTCGTCGCCCGAGAACTGGAAGGCGCCGAGCAGGCTGCGCAGCACGCCGATCGACTCCTGGGGGAAGTCGCGTTGGAACTGCTCCTCGATGGTCAGGTCGGCGTCGAGCAGTTGCAGGGACTGCTGCGCGAAATAGCCCATCTGCAAACTCGCACCGAGGGTCACCTGGCCGGCATCCGGGGCGAGGGCACCGGCAATCATCTTGAGCAGCGTCGATTTCCCCGCGCCGTTCTTGCCCATCACGCACCAGCGTTCGCCGCGCTGGATGTTCATCGTCAGGCCGTCGTGCACCACGCGTGCGCCATAGGCCTTGCTGACGCCCTCGAGCACCGCCACCTTGTCACCGGAGCGTGGCGGCTGCCGGAACTTGAACTGCACCACCTTGCGCTTCTTGGGCAGTTCGACTTTCTCGATCTTCTCGAGGGCCTTGACGCGACTCTGCACCTGCGCGGCTTTGGCCGCATGGGCCGAGAAGCGCTCGATGAATCGCTGCTCCTTGGCCAGCATCGCCTGCTGCCGGGCATAGGCCGCCTCGCGGTTGGCCTCGCGCTGCGCACGCTCGCGTTCGTAGAACTCGTAGTTGCCTGTGTACACGGTGATCTCACCACCGTCGATCTCGGCAATCTTGGTGACTACCCGGTTCATGAACTCACGGTCGTGGGAGGTCATCAGCAACGCCCCGGACAGTGATTTGAGAAAGCCCTCGAGCCAGACAATCGATTCGATGTCGAGGTGGTTGGTCGGCTCGTCCAGCAGCAGCACGTCCGGCTTCCCGAGCAGGACGCGGGCCATCGCCACGCGCATCTTCCAGCCCCCGGAGAGGGCGCCGACGTCGCCGTCGATCTGGTCGTCTTCAAAGCCGAGACCGCCGAGCACGTCGCGTGCCTGCGCCTCGAGGGCGTATCCGCCGAGGTGGTCGTACTCTTCCTGCACCTCCCCGAAGTGCTCGAGGATGCGGTCCAGGTCGTCAGCCTGCGCGGGGTCGCCCATGGCGTGCTGGAGGGCCTCGAGCTCGTGATGCAGCGAGCCGACGCGGCCGCTGCCGGCAATGGCCTCGTCGAGCACGGAGCGGCCACTCATCTCCTCGACGTCCTGCCGGAAGTAGCCGACGGTGAGCCGCTTGGGCACCGACAGCTCGCCCTCGTCGGCCGACTCCTCCCCCACGATCATCCGGAACAGCGTGGTCTTGCCGGCGCCGTTGGGCCCGACCAGACCGACGCGTTCACCAGGATTGAGCTGGAACGAGGCGTCGACAAACAGGACCTGTCGGCCGTACTGCTTCGAGATCTTCGAGAAGGTAATCACAGGGATGAGCGCCGGCCCTCCGGCAATTGCCCATTATCACTGACGACCGCACGGAGCTGGACCGGTCCAGCCCTCGGAGCTGCCCTCGGAAACGACCGTGATGGTAGAGTGCGCAGCAATTTCCTCCGGAGGCTCCGATGCGTGTCCGCTTCTCCCTGTGTGCCGCCCTGTGCGGCGCCGCCCTGCTCCTCGCGCCCCACTCCACCACCCGACTGCAGGCGCAGGACGGCTGGGTCTCGCTCTTTGACGGCAAGTCCCTCGATGGCTGGAAAGTCGGCGAGAACGCCGCCACGTTCAGCGTGCAGGACGGCGCGATCGTGGTGTTCGGCCCCCGCGCTCACCTGTACTACGCCGGCCCGGTGCAGAATCACGTGTTCACCGACTTCGAGTGGAAGGCCGACGTGATGACGTTCCCGGGCGCCAACTCGGGGATGTACTTCCACACCGAATACATGGAGGGCGGCTGGCCCGCCAAGGGCTACGAAGTGCAGGTCAACAACTCGCACACCGACCCGATTCGAACCGGCAGCCTCTACAACATCGTCAATGTGATGAACGTGGCGCCGGCCAGCGACAACGAGTGGTTCACCCAGCACATCATCGTCCAGGGCAAGAAGGTCACCATCAAGGTCAACGGCAAGATCACGACCGAGTACACAGAGCCGGCCGGCGTCCAACGTCCCGCGGACATGGCCGGGCGCGTGATCGGCAAGGGCACGTTTGCCTTCCAGGGCCATGATCCCAAGAGCCGCGTCCATTACAAGAACGTGATGGTCAAGCCGCTCAGCTGAATGCACACCACGTCTCACCACGCGTACGCGGTGCCGCAAAGGTCGCGGTGCGCGGCCGGACCGGAGATCGACCATGGCACATGTGAATCCGCCCTCATCGAATGAGAACGCCCCGTACGACCCCACAGGCCGCGTCACGGGCCTGTTTGACAGCCACGATGCCGTGACCAGCGCCGTCGGGGCCCTGGAGGCGTCGGCCGTGGCTCGCGACGACATCGACATCCTGGCGGGCGACGAGGGCGCGCAGTTGCTCGACGCATCCGGCGACGAGTCAGGCGCCTTTGGCCGCTGGTACCGCAAGCTGGAAGACTGGATGTCCGACACCTCGAAATTTCAGGAAGTCGCTGCCGCCACGCTCAATGCCGGCGGGTTCATCGTGGCGGTGCGGGCCGGGGACGACGACACGCGCAAGGACGCGGTGATGGCGACGTTGACGCAGCACGGCGCCCGCGATGTGAAGTTCTGGGCCACCTGGTACGTGGAACAGGGGTTCGAGGACCAGCCGCGCCAGAACCTCAAGCGCGACGACCAGTAACCAGGGAACGTGCCGGTCACCGGCCTCGTCTGAACTCCCGAGCTTGACGACAACTGTAGTCAGTGCCAGACTGGCGCTACTGACTACAGTTGTAGTCAGTATTCGAGGTGAAGACGATGCACACCAAGCGACCCGGCGAGCAGGAACTCGCGCTCCTCACCTGGCTTGCCGACCACCCGGCCCTCACCGTCGGCGAGGTCGCCGACCTCTACGCCGCGCCGCGCGGTCTGGCCAGATCCACCGTCCTGACGATGATGGAGCGGTTGCGCACGAAGGGGCACTTGACGCGTGAGCGCGTCGAGGGCGTCTTCCGCTACACCACCGGTGCTGGGTCCGAGGCTCTGCTCAAGGACGCCGTGGGTGCGTTCGTCTCCCGCTCGCTTGGCGGATCGGTGTCGCCGTTTGTGGCCTACCTGAGCGGCGAGATCGACGTCAGCGCCGAGCAGCTCGCTGAACTCGAGGCCCTCGTGGCGCGCCTGCAGACGCGCGCGCGGAGGTCGTCATGACGCTCGTGCTCCTTGCCGACGCACTGCGGACGGGCTCCCTCGCGATTCTCGGCACCGTGCTGCAGGCCTCGTTGGAGGCGGCGGTGGTGGCGACAGGCGTGTTTGTGATCTGCAGAGCCATGCCTGCGTTACCGGCGCGGGTCAGGGTCTGGATGTGGTGGCTGGTCTGCGCCAAATTGCTGGTCGGGGTGCTGCCAGTGCCGTCAGTGCCGCTGTCCCTGATGCCGCCCCCGATCGCTGTGTGGGGCGCGGGCGTGGCGGCCGACGTCGGGCGGACGGCACGGCAGCCTCCGCCGGTCGCAGCACACCCCCCGGGGCGGTTCCAGGCCGAGCCCCAGACCCAGGGCCAGGCGAAGGGCCGGACCCGGGGCCAGCCCCAGGGCGAGGCCCCGCTCGAGACCCCGCGCCAGGCCCACTCGGCGGCTGCCGACCTCACACCGATCACGATCCCCTACATCGCGCTCTGGCCGATGCTGCTGGTCTGTGCCTGGCTGGGCGTGATCGCGCTGCATGCAGCGGGCCTGGTGCGGGCCCTGGGCCGGGTCCGCTACCTGCGCCGTCACACCGAGCCGGCACCCGCGGCGGTCGTCATGCGCCTGGCGCAGCTGGTGCGTGCGTTCCGCCTGGCCGTGCGCCCCGGCGTCTTCGCCTCCCGGCTGACGGCGGTGCCGCTGCTGACCGGCATCTTCCGACCGACGATCCTGCTTCCGGCCGCGACACAGAGCGGGTTATCGCGCAACGAGCTCGATCTGGTCCTCGGGCACGAACTGGCGCACGTCCGACGCGGGGATCTCGTCTGGGGCTGGGTTCCGGTGATCGCCGCCCGGCTGTTCTTCTTCCATCCCCTGGCGCGCCTTGCCGCTCGCGAGTACCTGGCGGCACGCGAGGAGGCATGCGACGCCGAGGTGCTGCAGACCCTGGACGTCGAACCGGCCGAATACGGCCGACTGCTCGTTAAAATCGGTGTGGCCACGACAGACGACGTACTTGCGGCCGCAGGCTCGTCTCCCACGTTTGCGATGCTCAAGAGGAGACTGATCATGCTCGACTGTTCACGCACGCCTGCCTCTCGCTGGTGGTGGACGCTGGCCGGGGCAACCGCGGTGTTGCTGCCGCTGACGCTCGTGGCGCAGCCCGTCGTGCCCAGGGTGCCGGCAGCGCCAGTCCACGTCCTCGCGGTCCTGTCGGGCTCCCCGGCGGTGATGCCGCCGCGTGGTGTCCCCCCTGCGCCGCCTGTGCCCCCTGAGGTCCCCGCCGTGCCGGTCGTCATTGCCGCGGACGACCAGGACGTGGCGCCGCCACCGCCCCCGCCCGCAGCGCCTGCAGCGCCTGCAGCGCCTGCGGCGCCCGTCGCCCCCGTGCCACAGCTACCGCCCGTCGCGGCAGCCCCGCCGGCGCCTCCGCCACCTCCGAGTCCTGCCGCCGCGCCAGCGCCACCGACTCCACCCGTTCCACCAGCTGCCCCGACCCGACGCACTCGCGACCACGACTCACCCTGGGTCCTGCTCGAGTCGGGCAGCCATAACGTGATGGCAGGGTCGCAGGCTGATCGAGAGGCGGCCCAGAAGCATCGACGGGCAGGCGACGACACCCTGCTCTGGTTCAGGCGTCACGGAGTCGAGTACGTGTCGCGCGACGCGGCCACCCTGCAGGCCGTTCGGGACGCATTCGTGCCGGTGCAGGTCGTCGGCGACGAGATGGGACGGGTCGGCCAACGCATGGGCGCGCGAGGCGGTGCCCAGGGTGCCCTCGGCGCGCGACAGGGCGAGCTCGGCGCGCGGCAGGCACGTCTCGCGGCCGAGATGACACGCATGGCCGCCGAACGTGCTGAGCGCGATGCTGCGCGGTCCGAGCGAGACCGCGTGCGCGACGCGCAGCGAGCGCAGCGGGAGCAGGTCGAGGCCAAGCTGCTGGCCCTGGCGGATGAGCAGCGCGCCCTCGGCGAACAGATGCGCGCTCTCGGCCAGGGCATGGAGTCGCACGGAGCCGAGCTGAAGCCGCTGGGCGGCAAGCTCGAAGAAGCGCTCGCCGCCGCGCAGGTCAACGTCGCGCGTGTGTTGGATCGGGCGATTGCCGGGGGTGCCGCCAGGCCCGCCAAGTAGCGGGGCTCAGGGGTGACGTCAACTTCCCTTGACCGATCCGAGGGTGCCGGTCAGCGTGAACGGCACCTTGGTCGTCTGCTGGTTCTGCCAGAGTTCGACTTCGATGGTGGCCGAAGCCGCCTTGGCCTTGAGCGTGTACGAATACTCGCTTTCGCCTGACGAGGTCATCGACCCGTTGGCGTCGCTTTCGAGTTCAGTGCCGGCGGCGTCCAGAAACCGCAGACGCTTGATGGCGTTGGTGCCCGATCCCGTCAGCTTGACGGCCAGAGTGGCGCCCGTGTCGGTGGCCTCGAACTCGGAGATCGACCCGGCCATGGTCCCCAGTTGGAACGTGGTCGCCTTGGTCAGCGCCACCTTCCTGGCCTGCACCGCGCGCGTGCCGGTGGCAGTGGTGACCGCGATGGATCCAGCCACCGTGATCTGCTGCGCCCCGGCCGCCGGAAGCACTGGCGACCGCACGGTGATGATGCCGGCCGAGAGGTCATCGGTGTAGTTCGGGAACGAGCCCCAGTCCGGCTCGATGTTCAAGTCGGTCTCCTTGTCATCGGTCCACGTCTCGACGGTGGATTCGTCGTCGTCGATATCGAGGATGGCCGTGCCAGCCGGCACCTTGACCGCAATGGCCAGCGTGACGCCGGCTTGTCCGCCAAAGGCGATGGTGTCGCCGAAGCGGGCCTTGCCCAGGCTCTTGGCTGCCACCTGCAGGCCGACCAGACTCAGCACGGGAGCGGCACGGGGGGCGGGCGCTGCCTTCGGCGCGGCTGCCTTGGCTGCCGGTCGTCTGGCCTGGGCGTGCAGCCCGGGGGCGACGCCCATCAGGAGACCGCAGGCCACCGCCGAGCCCACGTGGAGAAAAATTCGGGTGCGCATGGTGGACAGTCCTTTCGCTCGGGCGCGAGGGGCGACCGGCTTCAGGAGAGTCAACGGCCGGGCTCGGTCAGCCGAACATCCGCAGTGTCACCTGGACCATAGAACCAACGGATCGGGTAGGTCTTACACGACAGCCTCTTCCGTGGCGGGGGCGGCCATTACCACCGGCTGCAACGATTCGCTCCAGCAATCGTCGAGTCGGCCCCGCGCATCCGCCGTTGGGCGAATGGCACGGACACTGCTCTAATGGTCCAGGTACGCGCGCGCCGCATCTCGCGGCCACCGCGTCTCGGAGGTCGACATGTTGCAGACAATCGTGATCATCCTCGTCGTGTTGTGGTTGCTCGGTATGGTCAGTTCCTACACGATGGGCGGGTTGGTGCACATCCTCCTCGTGGTGGCGCTGATTCTTGTGGTCGTGCGGCTGGCCAGCGGAAAGTCAGCGGTCTGACAGGTCGCCCGTTCATGCGGCGCGACTGCGCCCAACACTGACGTTCTCACTCCTCGGGGAGGCGCGCCACGGGCGCGCCCCCGTCATTGCCCCCTACCGTCATTGCCCCCTACACGGGGGCTTGCTTCTGTACACCTCGGTGGCTCGGATCGCCCACTCCTGATCGCCCTCGGGGCTCCGCGCGACCGTTCAGGCGCGCCCCGGTGCGACTGCCCGGACGTTTGACGGCACGGAAGAGTATGCGAGACTGTCGCGCAATCCCCCCACGCGCTCTCGCCACGCCTTTCCCACAGGAGTCGAACACGCATGTCCACGCCTCTCCCACCGGCCATTCCCGGCGCGATTACGCAGCAGTCAAGCAAGGCCACCGTGGCCGTCGTCCTCGGTGTCCTCGGAATCATCTGCTGCGGCCTGTTGGCTCCGGTGGCGTGGTACCTGGCCAATGAGGAACTCAAGGGCATCGACGTCGGTCGCCTGTCCGACGCGAACCGGGGCATGGCACAGGTGGCCAAAATCCTCGGCATCATCGGGACGATTCTGCTGGCGATCGGGCTGTTGTGGGTCTTTGCCTTCGGCGGGATGGCCATCCTCGGTGCGCTCACCGGCGGGGCCGGCATGTAGGAGGCCCGATGCGTATGCAGTGGACCGGACGCACGGCGGCCATCGCGGCCGTCGTCGTCAGCGCGTCGGTCGCCGTGCTCTACGGGGTCGACCCCACTCGCCACGCGATCACGCCACCCTGTCCGTATCTCACGCTGACAGGCCTGGCGTGCCCGGGCTGCGGCCTGACGCGCGCCGTGCACTTCCTGCTGCACGGGGAGGTCGGACGCGCCTTCGCGTTCAACCCGTGGGCGTTTGTCAGCGGCCCGGCGCTGTTGGCCTTCATCCTGCTCTCGGCCGTCCCCGACCCGGCGCGCACCGTCCGGGTCCGGACCGGCATCTCATGGATGATGCTGGTGATCACCATCGGCTTCTGGATCTGGCGCAATACGAACAGTTATCCGTTCATTCGCGTCTAAGGGCGCCGGAGCCGCGGACGGCGCTCCATGTCGCACGTCGCAGGTCGATGTGCAGGGTCGATTCACTATGTGGTTCAAGGACACGCGTTCGCTTCAGGTGCCCTCCGCCGCCGAGGCACTGCCCGGCCGGGAGACGACAATGCCAGTGCCGGCGCGCCATCACGTGCTGCCCGCGCCGCTGATCGGGCCATTCCCCGAGGGCAGTGCCTACGCACTGTTCGGGATGGGGTGCTTCTGGGGAGCCGAGCGCAAGTTCTGGCGGCTGCCCGGGGTGGTCTCGACCGCGGTCGGTTATGCCGGCGGGCACACGCCACATCCCACCTACGAGGAGACGTGCTCGGGGTTGACCGGGCACACCGAGGTGGTGCGCGTGGTGTTCGACCCCGCGCATGTGCCCTACGAGACGCTGCTCAGGACGTTCTGGGAGAATCACGACCCGACGCAGGGCATGCGACAGGGCAATGACGCCGGCACGCAGTACCGCTCGTTCCTGGGCTGGTACGACGAGCAGCAGCGCGCCGCCGCGCATGCCTCACGCGACGCGTACCAGAAGGCTTTGGCGCGGGCCGGCTTCGGAACCATCACCACCGAGCTGGTTGCGGCGCCGACGTTCTACTTCGCCGAGGGGTACCACCAGCAGTACCTGCACACGCACCCCAACGGGTACTGCGGGATGGGCGGCACCGAGGTCAGCTGCCCGATCGGCGTCGGAACCTGATCAGGCCGTTGCCTCGAGCCGCTCGCGAATCAGCCGGACCAGGGTGGCCGGTCGATAGGGTTTCTGCAGGAAGTTGACGCCTTCGACCAGCGACAGCTCGAGTTGATCCGACTCCTGGCTGTATCCGCTCGTGAAGATCACGGGCAGGTCGGGCCGTGAGGCCGTGAGCCGCGCGATCAGATCAGGACCGGTGACGCCGTCCGGCATCACGATGTCGGTCAGCACGAGGTGGATGTCCTTGCGCGATCGCGACCAGACATCCAGCGCTTCGCGGCCCGAGGAGGCTTCGAGCACACGGTACCCCTGGCGCACGAGCACGTCGCGCACCATTTCGCGCACCGCCATCTCGTCTTCCACGACCAGGATGCACTCGTTGCCGCGTGGCAGTGGCGGCGGTGGCGCCGGTGCGGCGGGGGTCGCCGCGACGTTGGCGCGGCACTGCGGGATGTAGGCATCAAACCGGGTGCCCTGCCCCACCACCGTCGATACCTCGACCCAGCCGCGGTGCTGCTCGACGATGCCGAAAACCGTGGCCAGGCCGAGGCCCGTTGACCGGGCCTTGTCCTTGGTCGTGAAAAACGGCTCGAAGATGTGCGGCAGGTGCTCGGCTGCGATGCCGATGCCGGAGTCACGCACGGTCAGTCGAGCGTACTGACCGGCGCCTGGCGATGCGGTGGCCGTCTGTGGCGGGCGGGCGTGGACGATGGCCGTCGAGACCACGAGTGAGCCACCCGCGGGCATCGCATCGCGGGCATTGACGGCCAGGTTCATCAGCACCTGCTCGATCATGCCGGCGTCGGCGTTGATGTGCACCCGCCCAGGCGCCAGCACCGTGTGCAGTTCGATGTTCGCGCCGATGAGGCGCCGCAGCAGCTTGCCGAGATCGGCCACCAGCTCATTGGCGTCGGTGGGCGTGAGCTGCACGACCTGACGGCGACTGAAGGCCAGCAGTTGACGCGTCAACTCGGCCGCCTTGTCGGCCGCTTCGCCGATCGCACGCGCGGCCGGTCCCACTTCGTCCGGTTCGAGCATGTGGTCTTCGAGCAGCGCCGACTGCCCCTGGATGACCGTCAGCAGGTTGTTGAAGTCGTGGGCCACGCCGCCGGCCAGCTTGCCGATGGCGTCCATCTTCTGCGACTGGCGCAGCTGCGCCTCGAGGCTCGCCCGCTTGGCTTCGCTCTCGCGGCGCTCCGACAGATCGCGCAGGAAGGCACTGTAGGAAAGACCGGCAGACGAGGGCACCGGCACCAGCGACAGCTCCAGCGACAGCTCCCGGCCATCGTGACGTTGCCCGGTCACTTCAGCGCGCCGCTTCACGCCGAACCTCGAGACGGGGGGAAATCCGTCGATGAGTGCGTCGGCAAACGCCGCGCATTCCGCCTCCGACAGCACCACGTCGCCGAAGGACTTGCCAATCACGTCCGTGCGTGGTCGTCCGAACAGCTCCTCCGCGCGCAGATTCCACTCGGTGATTCGCCCGTCTGCGGTGAACGAGACGACAGCATCGAGCGCATGCTCGATGATCAGGCGCGTACGTTCTTCGCTCGCTTCCAGCGCGCTCTCGGCGCGGCGGCGTTCAGCACGGCTCTCCGACTCACGAAGTTCACGCTCGACGGCCGGCACCAGGCGCGTCAGGTTGTCCTTCATCAGGTAGTCATTGGCGCCGAGCCGCATCGCTTCGACCGCGACCTGCTCGTGGACCGTGCCCGACACCAAGAGGCACGGCACGCTGCGGCAGTGCTGGCGAACGATCCTGATGGCGTCGAGCCCGCTCAGCCCGGGCAGCGCATAGTCGACGATCACCAGGTCCCAGCGGCCACCCTGCATGGCTCCGCGCACGCCACTCGCATCCTGCACGCGCACGATCTCAGGCGCGAAGCCACCGCGCTCCAACTCCCGCTGCACCATCCACGCGTCGTCATGGCAGTCCTCGACGAGGAGCAGCCTGATGCTTCGCACCGGACAACGAGGCGGAGCGCTGCTGGCGTCGAGCGCCGGCGGCTCGCCGAACAGCCCAGGCTGGCCGCGACCGGAGTGGCGCTCGGTGACGGGCGCAGTCGCGGTCGGGATGCTCTGACGACGAACGAGGGGGGCGTTTGCGTCTGAGGCCATGTCAGGGGACGGCGACGGTCGGCAGCGAGACGTAAAACGTGGCACCCTGCCCAGTCGTGCTCTCGGCCCACAGCCGGCCGCCATGTCGCTCGACGATGCGACGAGTGGACGCCAGGCCGATGCCGAGCCCATCGTAGGGCGCTGCGGTGTGCAGGCGCTGGAACGGCACGCCCAGCCGGTGCGCCTGGGCGGTGTCGAAGCCGACGCCGTTGTCGCGCACCGCGACGACGATGTCCTCCCCCGAGCGCGCCGCGTCGACCTCGATGCGGGCCGCACGACACTCACGGGTGAACTTCCAGGCGTTGCTGAGCAGGTTCTCGAGCGCGATCGCCAGTAGCGTGGCGTCGCCGAATACCGGAATCGAGGCGGCCACGCGGGTGGTGATGCGGCGCGTCGGTTCGAACGCTCGCAAGTCCTCCAGCAGTTGCGTGGCGGTCTGCGCGAGATCGCACTGCACGCTGCGGAGCGCACTGCGACTCAGGCGCGACAGCCGCAGCAGCGCGTCCACGCGCTGCTCGACCGTCTGGGTGGCAAGGCGTATGCGCGCGACAAAGTCCAGCGCCCCTGCCGGCAACTGCGCACCGAAATCCTCGACCATCGCCTTGGCATAGGTCTCGATGGCGCGCAGTGGCGCGCGCAGGTCGTGTGAGACGGCGTAGCTGAACGTCTCGAAGGCCTGTTCGCTGGAATGCCTGGCAGCCGCGTCGACAGCCTCAGTCGGCGCGACCTCATCGCGGGAGGTGTCGGGCGACGTGCGTGACCGGGTGGGAGGAGTGATCGTCACGGTCGGGTTCTTCCTAGGGAGTGTCGGCCGCAAGGGCGCCGGACTGTAGGCACGGCTCACATGGTGGCCAGCCCAGGCGAGCCGGCCTCCATGATCAGGGAACGGGGGGTCTGTACCGGCGCGTTGGGCCTGGTGACGGAGGGCACGACGCGATAGTGGGTCGTCCAGGCGTGCGGGGTGACCTCGGCCAGCAGGTAGCCCCGCCGGTCGGACATGTATCGCAGGTTCGGGTTCGCTCGAAGGATGGGATCAGTCTCGAGGGCGATGTCTCTGCCATCGCCGCCACTGGTGATCGACGAGACGACAAACTCCACGCCAACGGCGGCGCGGTCGGGCGCGGCGCTGGCTGCGGGCAACGTCCCCGCGTAGTGCCGATGCACATCCCCGGTCAGGACCACGAAGTTGCGCGGTCGGTCGGTGAACATCGCGAGCACGCGCTGGCGGGCCGCGACGTAGCCGTTCCAGCTGTCCATCGGGAGCGCAAGACGGCCATCGGGCAGCGGTCGTTGCAGTTCACCGAAGAAGACCTGCTGACCGAGCACGTCCCACCGCGCACGTGAGCGGGCGGCGCGCTCCTGCAGCCACCGCTCCTGCGTCGGGCCGAGCATCGTGCGTGAGGGCCGGAGACGTTCGGCGCAGTCGACGCGGTTGCCGTCGCCGCACGGCTGATCGTCGCGAAACTGCCGGGTGTCCAGCATGTAGAGGTTGGCGAGATCGCCCCACGCCAACTCGCGGTAGATGCGCGACCCGGTCACGCCGGGCGCCGCCGCGCGGCGCATCGGCATCACCTCGTGATGAGCGCGGAAGGCGACGGCCCGCCGCGCCAGAAATGCCTCGCGTGTCTGCGTGTCTTCCGGGATGGTGCCGGCCCAGTTGTTGTCCACCTCATGGTCGTCCCACACCACCGCGAACGGCGCGGTGGCGTGCAAGGCCTGCAGGTCGGGGTCGAGGCGGTACAGCGCGTATCGCCGCCGGTAGTCGGCAAGCGTGATGGTCTCCCCCTGGTCGAATGGGCGCGCCACCGGGGTGACCGGGTTGCCGGCGTACTCGTAGATGTAGTCGCCCAGATGCAGGACCAGATCGGGCCGCTCGGCGGCCAGGTGCGCATACGCCGTGAAGTAGCCGGTCTCGTAGCGGGAGCACGAGACGATGCCGAAACGTGCCGCGGTCTGCTGGCCGCGGCCGGGCGCCGTGCGGGTGCGACCGGTCCGCGATCGATGCCCCATCGCCTCGAACCGGTAGTGATACTCACGGCCGGGGGCCAGGCCGGCGACCTCGACGTGCACCGCATGCGCGTCACTGACGCGCGCCGACACCTGCCCCCTGCGCAGGACCCGCGAGAACTGCTCGTCGGCGGCCAGTTCCCAGCGCACGCGCACGTCCCGTGCGGGCATGCCGCCGAGCCCGTCCAGCGCCAGCGGCTGTGGCGCCAGGCGGGTCCACAGCACCACGCTGTCGGCCCATGGATCGCCCGATGCCACGCCGAGTGTGAACGGGTCCGGACCGGTGACGTCTCGCACGGCCAGGAGCGGAGCGCGCGCCACCCACGCCGACATGGCGGCAGCACCGCCCACCAGGATGAGGCTGCGTCGCGAGTGCCCGAGGGGGGACAACGGTTCGGTCATGCCGCGCATTGTACGCAGCAGAGAGACCGCGGCGTCTCGGGCCTGCCGAGTTTGGCCTCCGCCTGCCGAGGCCGTCCCGATGAGGCGGCCGCTGCCCTACAATCGCGCGATGCACGTCTGGCAACGCCCGTTCGCCCTGCGGCCCACGTTTGCGGAGCGTCCGTGGGGCGTCGCCACCCTGTCGCCCTGGTTTGCCGACGCGATGCCCGGTCGCAAGGTCGGCGAGGCCTGGTTCACCGCAGACGACAACCCCACGAGTGCGGGGCCGACCCTTGGCCAGCTCACCCGGCAGCACCCCGACGAGATTCTCGGCCCGGGCCAGGGCGACCAGTGCCCCCTGCTGATCAAATTCCTGTTCACCTCGGAGCGCCTGTCGGTACAGGTGCATCCCGACGACGCATATGCCGGGGAACATCACGACGGCTCGCGCGGCAAGACCGAGGCGTGGCACGTCATTGCGGCAGAACCGCACGCGACTGTCGGGATCGGACTGTCAGCACCACTCACCCGAGAGCAGGGAGAGGCGGCTGCCCGCTCAGGGGAGATCGAGCGGCTCATCGACTGGCGTCCCGCGGCCAGCGGTGACACGTTCCTGGTGCCCGCAGGCACGCTACACGCTCTCGGGCCGGGCCTGACGCTGATCGAGGTGCAGCAACAGTCCGACATCACCTATCGTCTGTTCGACTACGGCCGGGGACGGGAACTGCATCTCGAGCACGGCCTCGCTGTGGCCGACCTCGGGCCCTACACCTTCGGCAACGACAGCGGTGACATGCTCAACGGCGCGCGCCGCATCCTCACCCATTGCCGGTACTTCACGATGGAGTACCGCACCGTGGCCGGACAACTGGCGTTCGCGCCACTCGCGCCCCATTTCCACATCATCATCGTGGTCAAGGGCACCGCGACGATCGCCGGCGAGCGCGTCATGCCGGGTGCGGTGTGGTGCGTGCCGGCTCGGGCCGATGGATTCGTGGTCGAAAGCGGGGACGGATGCGAGTTGCTCATCACGTATCCGTCGGTGACCTCGACCCCCGGTTTCTACGAGCCGTCAGCGACCCCCTGACCGCAGATGGCTGCGCTCAGCGGGTCGCACGTGTGACGGGGCGGCAGGCTAGACCGACGGCGCCATACCGGCCACGGGCGGCTGGCCGGCCAGGAACCGGTCGATCCGCGCAACCACGTCGCTCAGATACGCCTTGTCGCCGCCCTTGATCTCGGTCGTCACGTAGCCGTTGTAGCCGATCTCGTGCAGGGCCTTGCGTACGTCCTGCCAATCGATGTCGCCCTCGCCCAGGTGCACGAAGCTGTACGACCCCTTGCCCCGCTCCTGCTTGAAGTCCTTGAGGTGGACCTTCTTGATGCGCGGGCCCAATGTCCGGATCCAGTCCTGCGGGTAGCCGTAGAACACGACGTTGCCGACGTCGAAGTACGCCTGCACGTAGGTGGACTTGAAGCTGTCCACGTAGGCGTTCATCTCCAGCGGACTGAGCAGGAACTTGTTCCAGACCTCCTCGATGCCGATGATGATGCCCTGCTTCTCGGCCTCCGGGAGGATGCGCTCGGTGATCACCCGGCGCGAGCGCGTCCACGCGTCCTGATAACTGGTCTTGGCATCCACCACCGCCGGCACGAGCAGCACGGTCTCGGCGCCGAACAACTTGGCGTTGGCAATCGAGGTGAGCATCCCCTTGACGCTCTTGTCCACGACGGCCGGATCGCTCGAGGACAGCGGCGAACGCCAGTGCTCGCTGTTCATCACCGAGTGGATCGGCAGCTTGGCCGACTGCGCGGCCTTGGCCATGGCCTCGGCCTCGGCCGGGCTGTCCACCGTGTTCACTTCCATGCCCTCGAAGCCCACCTCGCGGGCAAGTGCGAAGCGCTCGGCGAAGGGCAGTTCCTTGGGCAGCATCCCGATCAGGACGGCCTTCTTCGGGGCGCCGCCAGGGGCTGCGACGGCATGGGCTGCGGCGGCGGGGGCCGCTGTGGCATCGGGGCTGGGCAGCAGCGTGGCTGAGGCGGCGGCGGCCGACGCCACACCGGCGTGCTTGAGAAACGAGCGGCGGGAAGAATGAGTGGCCATATGGTGGCGATGATGTGCCACCGCGGCTCGGGATTGCAAACGGCGCCGAATGCGACTACGCCAGGAACCGCACGTAGGCGTCCTGGTCGGTGTCCTCCGCATGGCGGTACCCCAGTGCGTCCAGAAAGCCATCGAACGCCGCATCGTCGGCGGCAGGCACCTCGAACCCGGCCAGCACCCTGCCGACGTCGGCGCCGTGGTTGCGGTAATGGAACAGGCTGATGTTCCAGCGCCCGCCGAGGGTGTCGAGAAACTGCAGCAGCGCGCCCGGCCGCTCGGGGAATTCGAACCGGCAGACACGCTCGCGGGTGACGTCCCGGGAGCGGCCGCCCACCATGTAGCGCACGTGCAGCTTGGCCAGCTCACTCTGTGTCAGGTCGGTCACCTGGTAGCCGCCCTCGCCCAACCGCACCAGCACGTCCTCGGCGTCGGCGCGCGACCGGGTGGCGACGCCGACGAAGATGTGGGCTTCGGCGCGGGTGCTGAGGCGGTAGTTGAACTCGGTCACCACCCGCGGTCCGAGAATCGTGCAGAACTGCCGGAAGGCGCCCTTGCGTTCGGGGATCGACACGGCAAACAGTGCTTCGCGCTGCTCTCCGAGTTCGGCGCGCTCGGCGACAAAGCGGAGGCGGTCGAAGTTCATGTTGGCGCCGCTCAACACCGCCACCAGCGGACCGCGCGGCCGTTCCGGCTGGGAGGCGACCCACGCCTTCAATCCAGCCACCGAGAGCGCGCCGGCCGGCTCCATGATCGTGCGCGTGTCGTCGAAGACGTCCTTGATCGCCGCACAGATGGCGTCATTGTCGACCACCACCACCTCATCGACGGTCTGGCAGGCAATCGCGAAGGTGTGCACACCGACTTCCCGGACCGCGACGCCGTCGGCAAACAGGCCGACCCGTTCGAGCACGACCCGCGTGCCTGCCGCCAGCGAACGCGCCATCGCATCGGCATCGACGGGCTCGACGCCGATGAT
>JBKJQW010000059.1:0-12777 GCA_046593715.1 Luteitalea sp. | reverse complement strand
AGCAGCTCGATGCCCTGGAGCTGCTCATGGAGTTGGCCAACCTCCTGCCGGTACCGAATCCTGAAGCGCTCGAGATCAGCCTGCACGCGTGCGAGGTCAGCGGCTCGCTGGGCGCAGTCTCGTTCCAGCTGCGTCACCTGCGTGCGAAGCCCCTCGAGGTCCTCGTCATCGCGTCGTTCCCGCAGAACGAGAGTGGTCACGTCGGAGATGATAACCAAGCCACGCCACCGACTTCTCACGCCTCGAAGCCGGCGTCCTGCGCCCCCTGGGGCGCAACCGACGTGGCGATGCTCGAGGTGAGACGCCGGCCGCGCCGTTCAGACACGCACGTCGAGCGTCCCCGCCTGGTCCCGGGAGGCGATGACGCCTTTCACGACCCTTGCTCGCCGCGTCTCCGGCTCGCTGACCCTGACTGTGTATATGCCCGGCGCGAAGACGTGCGGGCGCCAGCTCTGGCCGGCGATGCGCAGCGTGTAGACGACCTCGTCGTTGGCTTCGTCCACGATCTGCACGACAGGGTTCGTCACGCCGCTGACGTTGAGGGTCGGCAGGTATGCGGCGGGCGGGCGCCCGTCGTTGTCGAGCATGCCGATGGTCACCGGCCAGCCGGGCATCTGTGTGCCCGTGTTGGTCACGTCGGCGAGAAACGGCCAGCACTCGATGGTGATGCTGCGGTTGGCCTTGTTGAAGCGCACCACGCCGAGGCCTGAGGCCTTGTCGTCCATCAACTGCAATACGTCGCCCCCGCGCGGCTGGACAGCCCCGTTCTTGACGGCCAGCACCGTCAACGGATGGCCGAAGCTGTCGGTGAAGTCACCGGTGAGATCGTCCGCGTTCTTCGGTCTGGTCCACGGCGCCGTCGCCGGCTCCCACCAGCGCGGGTAGCCGACGTTGACCGCCGGCCCGGCAAAAGCGATCGGTCCGTCGCGATGGCCGTCGATCCCGTAGTGCACGAGCGCCGGCAGATGCTGATCGCCGGCGACATGGAACGCAAAGGCCCGGCGCATCTCGCGCAGGGCACGGTTGCGCGGTGTTTGCGGCCAGGCGTTGGTGTCGTAATCCGCGCGCAGGATCATCCGTTCGTTGCCGTGCGTGGTGGCCATCGCGGTGAAGACGCTCTGCGAAATGACCGCCTTCATGTCCGCGCCGCGCCAGTCGCTCGCCCATTCGCGGAGGAACTGCTCCTGCCTGGCGCCGAGCAATTCGAGGCCCGGCACGTCGGCGCTCGCGGGATCGAAGTGCGGGTCCTTGACGTGGTCGCCGCGCGTCGTGTCGGTCTTGGGCACCTTGCCCTCAGGGCCGGACTTGTACTGGCGGTCGGCAAGGACCGCGAAACTCACGCGGCCATACGTCAGGGGGCCATAGTACTGAAGCGTCCCGCGCCTGGCGGGTCTCGGATCGTAGGGGTCGGGATGGTGCGCCGTCTGCGTGCGATAGACCACGTTGACCCACTCGGGAGCCATGTCGTAGCCGCCGGCCTCCTGCGTGGTCTTCCGGCCGTCGCCATGCTCGCCCCACAGGTTGCCCTGATACACATCGTGGTCGTCGGGCAGCGAGACGCTCGGCCGGTCGCGCATCAGCTCGCGCCAGGTCCAGCCGTGCAGGTACCACTTGCGGAGGTAATCCACCATCGCCTTGTCCACCGGCGTGCGGATGATCCCGTAGCCGCCACTGCTCTCGTAAAACTGGTCACCCGTGAAAGCCAGCACGTCGGGGTCCAGCTTCGCCATGTTCTCCACGTAGGCTGCGTTGGGGAACGCCTGGTGGATGTTGCACGACACGTCGGCAACTGTGATGATCGGCTTGTCCACCGGGTCGCGTCGAACGGTGCCCGTCCAGAAATGTTCCTCGCTCCGGCCGTCCGTGAACCCGAGCGTGTAAGCCAGCCGATACGCCACGTCCTTGCTGTCGTCCCACCGCGCAACGCGGAACGTCGCCGTGCGCGCCTCCGCGTGAATCCTGGCGTTGCCGACAGTGGACCATCGCGAGGCCTTCCGGATCTGGAGGCGAACCACCTGCGAGTCCAGCGCGCCAAGTGGCGGCATCTGCGCCGTCAGTGTCATCACGCCGCGGCTGAGGGTGTATTGCGAAAAAAGGATCGGTCCGAACGCGCGGTCGGCGTGCTTCTCGATCTTGCTGCCGGAGATCGTCCAGTCGGCGAACCAGAACATGGACAGACCCGGATGGTCCGCGTCATCGTCTGGCTTCGCGTTGGCCGTGCCTCCCGGCCCACGACCGGCGGCCGCAGTGCCGCCGGCATTGCAGACCAGCGCAAGGTTACCGACCAGTTGCTCCGCGGGAACGTCTCCCTTCGAGACCATCCCCAGGGCCCTGCCGCTGGCATCGTGAGCCGTGAGCGTGACGGCGTAGGTGTCACCGCTCGGTTCGGCCGTGAGTCGAAGGACCGCGGCGGTCGTGGCGAGGCTCACCCCGCCCGGTGTCGCGGTGCGCACCTCGCCGATGAAGATCGCGCCATCTCCGCTGATGCCTGCGTCGAGTCCCCTGCCGTAGATCAAGCTGTTGCGGTAGTCGCGCAGCGGGCCCTGCACGCCGATGCGAAAGCCGACCGTGCCCTTCCCGTTGCCGAGGGGGCCTCCCTCGACGCGGCCCACGCGCACGCTCATCACGAGGTTCCCCGTGCGTTGACCGAGGTGGCGTGTGAGTACATGAACGTGGCGGTCGGCCGCGGCATTGGTGCACTCGAGGCGGCCCTTCGCGATCTGCCAGTCCTGAAGCGGATTCGCCCAGTAGTCCGGCCCGAGCCAGACGCGGTCGGGGCAAGCGGCCCAGTCGCTGCGGAACTCATGGGCCGTTTGGGTCGCGTTGGCACCAAGCGGCGGCGCGAGCGGCGGCGCCATGGCCGACGCCACGGCGAGCGACGCCGAGTTGGCGATGAATCGGCGGCGAGTCAGCGTGTCGGCAGATTTCGGCATACCAGTCGCTCTTTCGGAAGGACAACGCTCATCGACAGTTCATTCGTACCGCCACTTGATGATCCAGGGATCCCCGGTGCGCTCCTGAAATCCTTTGAGCCTGGCTTTCAGGTCCGCCAGGAGCTGCGCATGTGTGGGGTCTGCCGCGAGGTTGGCGGACTCGAGGGGATCGCGCTCGAGGTCATAGAGTTCGAAAGCCGGCCGCTGCGTGTACGCCTGGATGGTCCGCGGGCCGAACGTCGTGAGCTGACGCGCAAGCGCCCCCTGCCAGCTCTTGGATTCGAAGAGGTCACTGGCGAATGGGTATGGAAGCGGATGGGCGATGTTCCAGATCAGCTTGTGCGTGCGGGTGCGGACGACGCGCATCGGGTAGTACATGGTGATCTCGTGAAAGGTGTGCGATGCGAACACCTCGTCCCACCCAAGCGGTTGGTCCTTCTCGATGATGCCGAGAAACGAGCGGCCCTGGATGGCCGGAGGCTCGTCCGTGAAGCGGCCGGGTCCGACAGGCGTGGAGGGGGCCGGCGGCGCGATCTGGATGCCGGCGAAGTCGAGGATGGTCGGCGTGATGTCAACCCACGAGATCATCGCGGTGTTCACGCGTCCCGGTCGCGCCTGTCCCGGCTTCTTGACGATCAGCGGCAGACGGATGCCGGGCTCGTAGACGTTGGTCTTCGACCCCGGGAACGGTGCGCCGTTGTCCGAGAGGTACACGATGAGCGTGTTGTCATAGGTGCCGGTGCGCTTCAGGGTCTCGACGAGCCTCCCGAACGCTTTGTCCACCTTCCGCACTGACGCCTCGTAGAGGGCGAGTTCGTCCCGTACCTCGGGGATGTCGGGCAGCCAGGGAGGAACAACCACGTTCCTGGGATCGACACGGTCTTCGGCGTCGTGATTGAAGGGCCGGTGTGGCTCGTTCGTGCCGTAATACACGAAGAAGGGCTTGGCGGAGTCCGCCCTGATGAACGCCTCGAGCGTGGGCAGGGTGATGACCTGCTGGAAACGGAAGACGCTCTCGGGAGCGACGTGGAACTTGCCGCCGCGCGCAGTGCGGTAGCCCGCCTCGGCGAGCATGACGGGCAGACTCCGCACATTCGGGAACGCGCTGAAGTGGTGGTACTCGTGCTCGTGCCCGTATTGCCCGTTGCGGTGGTTGTGCACGCCGGTCAGGAGCACCGAGCGGCTCGCGCTGCAGCTCGCGGTCGTGGCAAAGGCGTGCGTGAAGCGAACGCCCTCAGACGCGAGCTGGTCCAGGCTGGGTGTCTTGACCACCCGATTGCCGTACGCGCCGAACGCTTCGGTGCCGTGGTCGTCCGCGACGAAGAAGACGACGTTTCGGTCCGCGGCACGAGCCGGCGTGGCAAGCAGCGCCAGCGCAGCGAACAGCAGCAGTACTCGCATGATTTGCCCTCCCTCGGAACTGGCGGGTGCAGTCTGGCGATTCCCTGGACGTTTTGCAATCGGCCATTGTCGGCCCGCCACGGCTGGCCACGTCCCGCGACCTGCGCGCGTGGTCGTGTTCGGTCTAGCCGCCCGCTGCGTTAGGTCCTGACAGTCGCGCTTGAGATACGTGCCAGGCCGGAGAGTCACGGGACTCCGCGCCGACGAGGTGCCGTGTTCGCTCACCAGCGGAGGCGGTCTCGATTGCGCGATCCGGGAAGGAACGTCATGCGCCGGACGGCTGCAGCACCGGGGTATCTGTTGTTCGCGCTTGTCATGTGCACTCCCGCATCGGGCCGGGCTCAATCGCCCGCAGCAGCAGCGGTCCCGGCAACGGCTCGGGCGTCTGCGGCCGACGCACCGCCATTCGATCAGGCCATGGCCCTGGCCGAACTCCGCAAGGCCATCGTAGGCAAGGAGGACCTGCCGTCCGTGGAGGTGTTCAAGAACATCAAGCAATACAAGGGCGTCACGGCCAACCGGCTGCTGCGGATCATGGACTACGGCTTCACGCGTTCGCTCGGCGTGGACTGCACGCACTGTCATGTACCAGGCCAATGGGATCGCGACGATAAGGCGCCGAAGCAGATTGCGCGCGCCATGAGCGAGATGATGGCGGTGATCAACAACGATCACCTGAAAAAGATCTCCGGCCTGAACAGCGCGAACCCGTCAGTGAACTGCACGACCTGCCACCGGGGGCAGAAGCGGCCCACCCTTGAGTCGCCGCTGGCTGCCGGCCCCTCGCCCGCTCGGCCTCGCTGATGGAGTTCGACATGCTGCTCACCGGAATCGCCCGCGCCAGCGCGGCCTGCCTGACCGTGTTCGTCGTGGCCGCTTCGGCCGCTGCGCAATCGACCGTCGTCACGCCCCCGCGCGCTCCCACCTCGGTGGCGGTCGTCGCCCGGGCTGCGCCGAACGACAACCGCACACCAGCCGGGCAGCTGCGTGATGGCGTACTCACGCTGCGCCTGGTGGCCACCGACGTGCGCTGGTACCCCGAGCGTGATGGACCCGACGACCCGGTCCGGCCTGTCCAGGCGTTTGCCGAGGAAGGCAAGCCCGCGCAGATTCCAGGACCGCTCGTCCGGGTGCCCGAAGGCACGGAGATTCGCGTCTCGGTCCGCAATGCGATTCCCGACGCCACGCTGACGTTGCACGGGATGGCGACCAGACCGATCACCCAGGCCGCGCCGCTGGAGATCGCGCCAGGCGCGACACGCGAGCTGCGATTCACCGCCGGCCTCCAAGGCACGTACTTCTACTGGGGCTCGACGATCGGCAAGACCCTCCCCACGCGACTGGTCGCCGACAGCCAGTTGACTGGCGCGTTCATTGTCGATCCGGCCGGGCGTCCTGCTGCCCTCGATCGCGTCTTCGTGCTGACCGAGTACCTCGACATCGCCCAGGGGAGGCCGACCTACGCGATGTACGGCATCAACGGCCGCTCGTGGCCGCACACCGAGCGGCTCGAGATGCCGTTTGGCGAGGCGGCGACATGGAGGGTGATCAACGGCACGGCCGGGGCTCACCCGATGCATCTGCACGGCACGTTCTACACGGTCGAGAGTGTCGGGCATATGGCGCGAGACACGGCCTACGGCACGGCCGAACGCCGGCTGGTCACCACCGAGGAGATGCCATCCGGGTCGACGATGATGATGCGGTGGGTGCCGGATCGTGTCGGAAAGTGGCTCTTTCACTGCCACATCCTTGCGCACGTGGCCGGTGACATGCGGGAGGTGTATCGCACCGCTGGCGCGCACCCCGCCGCCCACGATGGCAACGCGCACGACATGGACAAGGCGATGGCTGGCCTGGTGCTGGGGATCGCCGTCCTGCCCGGCGACGAAACCGCCGCTCCCGACCTCGCACCGCACGGCGCGCGTCCACTGACACTTCGACTGAAGTCGTGGCCCCATCGGTACGGCGCCGACGCCGGGTACGGCTTCGCGATTGAGGATCCGCGGGCCAGTACGGCGGCCGGTACGGCATCAGCGCCCGTCCCCGCGGACGCTGCGGATCACAGCCCCACACTGGTCCTCCACAAGGACGAGCCCGTCGCGATCACGCTGGTCAACGAGATGGTTGACGCCACATCGATTCACTGGCACGGCATCGAGCTGGAGAGCTACCACGATGGTGTCGCCGGCTGGAGCGGCGACCTGCGCCAGACGACGAAGCTGATTCAGCCGCAGGCATCGCTCACAGTGCGGTTCACGCCACCCCGCGCGGGAACGTTCATCTACCACACGCACGGGCACGACAGCCGGTTGCTGAGCTCTGGCCTCTATGCGCCGCTGATCGTGCTGCCTTCCGGGGTGACCTTTGATCCGGACACGGACAAGGTCATTCTGATCGGGGGATCGGGCCCGGCCTCATCGCAGTTCGGCCCGGCGCCGCTCGAGGTGAACCGCAGTTTGAACCCGCCGCGCATGCAGCTCAAAGTGGGCGTGGTATACCGGTTCCGCCTGATCGACATCTCGCCCAACTATGCGGCGATCGTGACGTTGCGTGGCGACAACGGTCCCGTGCAGTGGCGAGCCGTGGCGAAGGATGGCGCCGACCTGCCACCCTCGCAGACCACGATGCGGGCGGCCCGCCAGCGGATCGCCGTCGGTGAGACGTATGACTTCGAGTTCGAGCCGAACGAAGCCGGCGACCTCCGGATCGAGGTCGTTCGCGGCGGCTTCGCAGTGGCCAACGCGTTCGTCACGTCGCAACTGGTGCAGGTCACGAAGTAGAACCGCCCGAACCGGCGCGCCGCAGGCGCGCCCTTCCTCGAATCGGAGGCGCTTCCAGCAGCCGCGGTTGGCGACACACCTGCGTCGAAGGGTGTGAAGAGGCTGATGGCGCGGCCCCGGCACCGTTGGCGGGTCGCCTGGCGTGGCCTGGTGCATCTTCTCGGGATCGCCAAGTACCGGTTCGTGAGGCCAATGCGGTCCGGGTCGCTCGCGGCGATGTTCTAGATGCCAATCGGCACGCCCGGCAGGACATTGCCGTTGGCGCCGACCGACGTGTCGGCCGTGCCGGCGGGGACGTCCCGTCCGTTGACGCCAGGGCCCTGCCGGGCGGCCGCGGTGTACACCGTTCGCGTCTGGTTGAGGGGCCGCCTCCCAGTGAGCGTCTACAGGTTGGTGAAGAAGAATGTCCGGCCCCGGCGCAGCGGACCACCCGGGCCGATCCCCGCGATGTCGAGCTCGGCGGTTCGCTCGGCGCAGTCGCTTTCCAGCTGCGTCCCCTGCATGCGAAGCACCTCACCTCACGCCTCGCCGCGGTCCCCGGCTTCCTGTGCCGCTCGGGCCGTGAAGTGGTCCTTGTACCGCTCCCGCAGCACGTTCTTCTGATACTTGCCGACACCCGTGCGCGGCAGGCTGTCAACCAGCACGACGCCATCGGGGTACCACCATCGCGGCACGCGTCCCTCGAGCATTGCCCGCACGTCTGCGACACCCGGCGCACAGCCCGGTGCCGCGACGATGACGGCAAGGGGTCGCTCGCCCCAACGCTCGTGCGGCACGGCGATGACCACCACTTCGGCAATCCCGGGCCGACCAGCCAACGCCGACTCCAATGCCACCGAGCTGATCCACTCACCGCCAGATTTGACCAGGTCCTTGGCGCGGTCCTGGATGGTGAGGCACCCCGTGTCTCCGATCGTGACGATGTCGCCGGTACGGAACCACCCGTCGTCGGTCCAGCGGTCGCGCCCCTCGTCGCCAGGGAAGTACGCGCCTGCCACCCACGCGCCCCGCACTTCCAGCTCGCCCATCGACTGCCCGTCCCACGGCACCAGCGCGCCGTCCTCGGCGCGGGCGCGGACCTCGACAAGCGGACCCGGACGGCCCTGCGTGGCGCGCCAGGCGTACTGCTGGTCTGCGCCCGCGTCCTCCAGCTCACTCGGTACGCGACAGATCGATCCGAGCGGCGCCGTCTCGGTCATGCCCCACGCGTGCACGATCGTCACGCCGTGCCGCGTCTCGAAGGCGCGGATGGTCGCCTCGGGGATCGCCGCGCCTCCCACCAGCATCATCTGCAGCGACGACATGTCGTGCCCGGGATGCTGGTCGAGATAGGCCAGCAACGCGTGTGCAATCGTCGGCACGCCGGCCGTGACGGTCACCCGCTCGGTTTCGAGCAGGGAGACGATGCTGGCCGCGTCCAGGTAGGGCCCGGGCAGCACCTGCGAGGCGCCGACAAGTGCACACGCAAACGGCAGCCCCCATGCATTGGCGTGAAACATCGGCACCACCGCCAGCACGCGCGAGGACTCGGCCAGATTCATCATGTCGGGCAGGGCCGCGGCAAGCGAGTGCAGCACGAGCGAGCGATGCGAGTACAGCACGCCCTTGGAGCGGCCTGTCGTACCCGACGTGTAGCAGAGCACCGCGCCAGTCTGCTCGGCCACGTCCTCGAAACTGCCGGAGTCATCCTGTGCCGCCAACAGCGCGTCGTAGTCCATCGTGCCCTGCGGCACCTCGCCATCGTCGCTGACCACGACGACGCGGCGATCGCCGATGCGTTGCCGAATCGGCTCGAACGCCGGCCACAACACCTGGTCCACGATAATCACGGCATCGTCGGCGTGGTTGATGATGTAGGCGAGTTCATCCGGATGCAGCCGGATATTGAGCGTGTGGAGAATCGCCCCGGACGCGGGGATGCCGTAGTACGCCTGCAGATGTCGCTCGTGGTTCCAGCAGAACGTGCCAACGCGATCCCCATTGCGGACGCCGAGTGCGTGCATCGCCCTGCCCAGACGCCTCGCGCGAGCGAGACACGCGGCGTAATCGGAGCGTGCCAGGCTGCGGTCGGCCGAGCGGCTGACAATGGTCTTGCTCGCAAAGAGCGTCTCGGCTCGCCGCAGCACGGCCGGAATCGACAGCGGCATGTCCATTATCAGTCCGCGCATGCCGGCAGCAGATACCTCACGGTAGCCTTGTGTCAAACTCCGTGGCGTTCCGCAGCGGTGAGGCCCGTGCACCGGCGGATGACGTCCACCGACCAGGCGCCGCGTGACGGCGTCACGAAGGAGATCGCATGCAGCTTCAACGGAGAATCGTGGTGGCCGCGATGGCGGCGGCGCTCGTGGCGCCTCTGGCCGTGTCGGCTCAGGACCTGCACCCCTCCCGGCGGCCCAGTCCGCTCGGGATCGCGCGCGTCACCATCGGTGAGGCGTACGTGCGGATCGTCTATGGCCGCCCCTACAAGCGGGGACGCAACAACATCTTCGGCACCAAGGAGAGCGGCGCCATCGTCCCGTTCGGTGAGCGCTGGCGCACGGGCGCCAACGAGGCGGCAGAGATCACGGTGACCCGGGACGTCACCGTCGCTGGACAGAAGCTCGCCGCGGGCACGTACTCCCTGTTCATGACGCCTGCGGCAGGCACGTGGAAGGTGCACTTCAACTCGAAGCTGGGGCTGGACGGCCTCGGGACCTTCGCCAACAACACCTTCACGCCGGTTGACCTGGCGCCGACCGATATCCTGACGGTGTCAGCGCCAGTGACGGAGTTGCCGGCCGACAAGGAAGTGGACCAGATGACCTTCGAACTGGTGAAGACCGCTGCCGGCGCCGACATGGTCCTGCGGTGGATTCGCACCGAGGTCCGGGTGCCCATCACCGTCGGACGGTAGGCGAGTTCGCGCCGCACCATCGGCCATGCGAGGGCTCCGCCCCTACATGTCGAAGAAGGTGTAGTAGCGCTCCCGCCTGGCCATTCGTCGGATCAGCAGCGCGAGTTCGCGGGCGTGGTAGTCGCCCCACATGCAGGACTCCCCGCAGGGGATCGCCCGGCCCTTCGGCACGTGGTCCCAGCCGTTGGGCCGGTGGTAGACGGCATGCAGCAGCAGACCCTCATGCCTGGCGTCGCTCGAGAGATACGGTTCCGAGAACAGCGTGCGCGACGTGGTGAGCCCGGCCGCCAGGTACCGCTTGCCGGCGGCAGCCTGGCCATGGTGGCCGAGATGCGTGCCGAGCCGTATCAAGCCTTGCGCGGCAATGGCTGCCGCCGAGCTGTCCACCGGCTCGTGGTCGTTGTACGGGTCCGCGGGTCGATCGAGGTAGCCGTCGAGGTGGGCGAGACCAGGCGCACCCGTGTCCCAGTACGGCACGCCGCACGTCGGCGTGAAGGCGATGTAGAAGTCGGCGGTCGCCCGGGCCGCGTCGAGATAGCGCTCGAGAACCGCCTTCCTGGTGGTGCCGAATGCGCCGAACTCAGCCTCCTCCCGCGAGACCAGGAACTCGAGCTGCTCGGCGTACCCGAGCAGCACCCAGGCGAGACCGCGCGTCCATGTCGAGAACGGCGAGTAGCCTTGCTGCGTGGACGGGCAACGGTACGACCCGTCGTTGAGGTTGAAGACCGACTCGTGCGCGACTCGGCCACGGACGTCGTAGGCGTCGCGCCCCTTGCCGAAGTAGACGTTGTAGGCGGCGTTGGTATCGGCGTGCTGGACGAGCCGGTGGAGCAGCGAGATCTTCCGGTCGCGCTCGCCCATCAACGCGTGCCCGAGCTGGTGCCCGAGGGCCAGCGAACGCAGGGAGCGCATCGTGTCGGCAAACAGCGAGTGCGGCCCGTTGAAGGAACGGATGTAGCCCAGGCCCTCGGGCAGGTCGGTCCAGCGGGCCGCCTGAATCGCCCCTGACACCTTCAAGGCCAGCTCGTAGAACGCCACCTCCCACTCGGTGGCATCGGTACGGCCTTCCCGGGCGAGGCGCAGCAGGTTGCCGTAGGTGGACACATTGTTGAAGCCGTGGTCGTGCACACCGACGTGGCTGACGTGGCTCGCCATGTGCTGCACGGTCGTGCGTCGACCGATCTCGAGCATCCCAGCGTCGTCGGTGGCATCGAACTGCAGGATCGCCGAGCCGAACTGGAAGCCCTGCGTCCACTCGGTCCAGCCGCGCGACGTGTAGCGACCGGCGACGGTGAACACCGGTGTGCCCTTGGCCGGGTTCCACGTTTTCTCGAGGCGCGCGATCTTCTTCGCCGACAGATCGAACAGCTGGTCGGTCGGGACAAGCAGCGCCTTGGCGGTGAGTCTGGAGTCGATGGCAATCATGTGGTTCTCAACGGAGCCGGCGACCTCGAGGGCGACCGGCTGCTTACAGACGCCTGATGTGAAAGCCGCCGTCCAGATGAATGACGTCGCCGGTGGTGAACGGGAAGGCCCCGGCCAGTATCGCCCGCACCGCCCGTCCGACGTCCTCGGGCGTCCCCCAACGCCGCTGCGGCACCAGTCCTTCGGCGATCAGGTCGTCGTACTTGCCCTTGACCCCTGCGGTCATGTCGGTGGCCATGATCCCTGGACGCAACTCCAGCACCTGCACGTTCTCGGCCGCCAGACGCAGTGCCCAGAGCTGCGAGGTCATCGCCAGTCCGGCCTTCGAGACGCAGTACTCGCCGCGATTGACCGACGCCGTGTCGGCCGAGATCGACGTCACGAAGATGATCTTGAAGCCTGTGGGCAGGGCGCACGCCTGGGTCCGTGCCAGCCAGTGCCTGGCCACGGCCTGGGTCAGGAAGAACGGGCCCTGCAGATTGACCCGCAGCAGGTGCTCGAACGACGCCTCGCTGGTGTCGGTGAGGTCGGCCCGCACCTGCGGGGCGATGCCGGCGTTGTTGACAAGGGCATCAATCCGGCCGAACGCGTCCAGGGTGTGCGCGAGCATCGCCTCACGGTCGGCGCGTAGGCCGATGTCGCCCTGGACGGCGACGAAATGCTGGTCCTCGCTAGGCGCGGCGTGCCGGCAGAGCGCCACGGTCTCTTCCGCGGCGGCGGCGTTGCTGGCGTAGTTGATGGCCACCGACAGCCCTTCGGCGGCCGCTTCAACCGCAATGCCGCGCCCGAGCCCTCGACTCGCGCCGGTGACGAGCACTACCGGGATGGCTGCCATCGACGAGCGATTCTATGCGAGAGGCGGCCGCGGCGCGCAGCGGGTCACGGCAGGGACCAGCGAGCGTGCGCTTGCGCTCCGCCGATGCACCTCGCACACTGTCGCATTCGACAATGCAGTCGAGTGACGGGTCGGCGTCGACCTGAGAGAGAGGGTAGGAATGTCGGCAGCGCATGCGTCCGCAGCAGCAGGTCTTGGTGTCCTCTTGAGCGTCGTGGCGTCAGTCGGACTGGCGCATGCGCAGGGCGCGGCCCCCCCGCCGCTGCTGCCTCCGACCGGCGCGGCCGCGTCGTCCACGCCGCCGCGGCCAACGCCGCCCACGCGCGACCCCGCCACGCCGGGATTTGTGGAGGCCACCGAATTGCCTGATGGCGCCGTGCCGCCGCCCGATCGCAACGGCAACTTCATCATCGGTCCCACGCACGCACCCGCGCCCGAGCTCACCCCGAAGGCCGGCGTGCCGAAAGGCGACGTCTTCGAATTCACCATGGACTCGGCCGACAGCCG
>JBKJQW010000103.1:0-9848 GCA_046593715.1 Luteitalea sp. | reverse complement strand
ATCGCGTCGCGGATGCTGTTCTGCTGCGCGAGAAAGCCCGGCGGCGTGCCCGGGAGCTGCTCGTACCAGGCGCCCCATTCGTCGACCGCCAGCGCCACCTTCTTTTCCGGGTCGTAGCGGTCCATGATCGCCGCGTGCTGCGCGACGAGGCGATCCATCTCCAGCGTGGCCTGGAGAATCTCGGCGTATTCCCGCTCGCCGAATCCTACCGATTTATAGGAGGCCGGAAAGCGCACCACCGTGTAGTTGTGGAGGGAGAGGCCATCCATGTGGTCCCAACTCCATTGCCGGGTCTTCCACGACTTCATGATCGTCTCGGTCCACTCGGCAAACCGCGGATCGCCGCCGCCAGGTCCGACGGCGATCTTCAGCATGCGATCGCTGGTCTGCTGGGCCGGGTTGAAGTTACGGACAAACCGGCTGTAGAGGCGCAGCTGGCTCAGGTAGTACTCCGCGGACATGTTGCCGCCGCAGTCCCAGTTCTCGTTGCCGATGCCCAGGAAGGCAATCTTGTAGGGCGCGGCGCGGCCGTTTGCGGCCCGAGCCTTCGCCAGGGTGGTCGGCTCCGCGGTGGTGAGGTACTCGAGCCAGTCCGCCGCTTCGGCCGGCGTGCCCGATCCGAGATTGATCGACAGATAGGCCTCGGCCCCGATCTGGTCCACGAAGTCCAGGAACTCGTGCGTGCCGAACGTATTCGGCTCGGTGACGCCGCCCCAGTTCGGGTTGAGCGTGACCGGTCGCGAGCCCGCCGGCCCGATGCCATTGCGCCAGTGGTACTCGTCGGCGAAGCAACCGCCCGGCCATCGGACGTTGGGCACCTTGATGGCCCGCAGCGCCGCGACGACGTCGTTGCGGATACCGCGCGTGTTGGGGATGGGCGAGCCCGGGCCAACCCAGACGCCTTCGTAGATGCCTTTGCCGAGGTGCTCGGCGAACTGGCCGAAGAGCTGGCGGTCGATTGTCGGCCCAGGTGCCGACGCATCCAGTGTCGCGGCAATGGGCGGCGTGGCAGGCGCCTGGGACGCCGCTCCGACGATGGCGAGCGCCGTGACGATGAGGGCGGCGACCATCGCGCCGGCGACGCAGCGACGGGCCTGAGGTGGGGAGGGAACGATCATCGCGGTTTCTCCAGGGCGCACACGCTCGACCGCAGGCGCGGGCGGCGTTGTTGCCGGCAGTCTCGAGTGTGGCGGGAGCCTATGCCGTCTGCGGGACCGCGTCAACGCGCCTCGCCGCCTCCCGCACCCGAGTCAGGCGGGATCGGTTTGCCGTGCAGGGGACCTACCATGGGAGTGTGACCGACGTGGCTGGGACGGAAGGGGCTCGCGTGAGCGTGCCGATCGAGGACTACGCCCTGCTGGGTGACTGCGAGACCGCTGCCCTGGTCTCGCGTGCCGGCTCTATCGATTGGCTCTGCTGGCCGCGCTTCGATTCCGAGGCCTGCTTCGCGGCGCTGCTCGGCACGCCTGAGCACGGTCGCTGGCTGCTGGCCGCCCTCGATCCGGGCGCACGGGTCAGTCGGCGCTATCAGGACGACACGCTGATCCTCGACACCACCATCGAGGCGGACGGTGGCACGGTCGTAGTGACCGACTTCATGCCGCCTCGCGGCCGGCATTCGGACATCGTGCGGGTGGTGCGGGGCGTGCGGGGCTGCGTCCGGATGCGGACCGATCTCGTGCTGCGCTTCGACTACGGCCGCAGCATGCCCTGGGTCACCCGCAGCGCCGATGGCCGGATGCGGGCCGTGGCCGGTCCGCACATGGTGCTGCTGGCCTCGCCCACGCACGTGCACGGCGAAAACTTCCACACCGTCGCCGAGTTCGACGTTGCCGCTGGCGACAGCGTGCCGTTCGTCCTCACCTACGGCCCCTCCCATCTGGCGCCGCCGCCCGCCATCGACCCGGAGACGGCGCTGGCCGACACGCAGGCGTTCTGGCAGGAATGGGCAAGCCGCCACGCCTCGACCGATGCGTGGGGGCCGATCGTCTCGCGGTCGCTGATCACGCTGAAGGCGCTCACGTACGCGCCAACCGGCGGGATTGTCGCCGCGCCCACCACGTCGCTGCCCGAGCACCTCGGGGGCGTCCGGAACTGGGACTACCGGTACTGCTGGCTGCGGGATGCCACATTGACCCTCCTCGCGCTGATCAACGCCGGACACACGAGCGAGGCCGAGGCGTGGCGCGCGTGGCTGATGCGGGCAGCGGCGGGCGCACCCTCGCAGGTGCAAATCATGTATGGGCTGGCTGGCGAGCGGCGCCTCGTCGAGTCCGAGGTGCCATGGCTGCCCGGGTACGAGGGGTCGACCCCGGTGCGGCTCGGCAACGGCGCGCACGATCAGTTGCAGCTCGACGTCTACGGCGAAGTGCTCGACGCGATGTACCAGGCCCGCCTCAGCGGAGTGGCCCAGCACGACGCGGCGTGGGCGTTCGAGCGTGCGCTCGTGGACCACGTCGCGACGGTCTGGACCGAGCCAGATGAGGGCATCTGGGAGGTGCGCGGTGGACGACGGCACTTCGTCCATTCCAAGGTCATGGCGTGGGTGGCACTCGACCGCGGGATCAAGTCTGCCGAGCGCTGCGGGCTGCACGCCGATCTGCCACGCTGGCGCGCGGTGCGCCGCGACATTCATGCGCAGGTGTGCCAACGCGGGTTCGACCCGACGCAGCAGTCGTTCGTGCAGTCCTATGACGAACACGCCCTGGACGCAAGCCTGCTCCTGCTGCCAACCATGGGCTTCCTGCCGGCAGGTGATCCGCGGATCGCCGGCACCGTGGCGGCGGTCGAGCGCCATCTGTTACGTGATGGTCTGGTCTATCGCTACGACACCGGTGTCACCGACGATGGCCTTCCCGCTGGCGAGGGCGCCTTCCTGCCCTGCAGCTTCTGGCTGGTCGATGCCTACGTGCTGCTCGGACGCATCGACGAGGCGCGGGCGCTGTTTGAACGAGTCGTGGCGTTGGCCAACGACGTCGGGTTGCTGGCCGAGGAGTACGATCCGCAGGCGGGTCGGCTGGTCGGCAATTTCCCGCAGGCGTTCTCGCACATTGCGCTAATCAACAGCGCGCACAATCTCGGCCGCGCGGTCAAGCCCGCGGAGCAGCGTTCCGCGTGACCGGTCGCGTGGGCCGCGACGTGTGTCCATGACGGTCGAGCGATGACGACGCCTCGTGCCTTCCTGCTCTCGCCAGCTAATGCCGCAGGGCCGCGCGGACGACTCCTCCGGACATCGCCAAATGTTGCGCTGGCGGCGCGTCTCCGATCGGGCGAGCGCGTGCCGATCGGCGAGGCCTACGCCTTCATCAGCGCGCTGTACTTTCGTGGGAAGCTGGCGTACGCGGACTGTTTCGGGCCGGGTCGCACCTTCGTCATCACGCCGTGCCTGGGGCTGGTGGCACCATCCACGCCGGTGGGCGCGCGGGAGTTGGACGCACTCGCGAGCGTGCCGATCGACGCCAGCGAGCCGCGTTACCTCGAGCCGTTGCGGCGTGACGTGGTGCGGCTGTCGCGCGAATGGGCGGGCGAGGTGGTGCTCCTCGGCAGCATCGCGTCGCCCAAGTACACAGAGCCGCTGATCGACGTGCTCGGCAGCCGACTCGTGTTTCCCTCGACGTTCGTCGGTCGCGGTGACATGAGCCGGGGCGGTGTCCTGCTGCGCGCCGTGCGCGAGGGGCAGGAACTCGAGTACATCCCTGTGTCTGGTGCCGCCCTTCGCGGTACACGCCCACCGAGGCTACCCAAGCCGTGAGCGGTCCGCCTGCCGGTCTGGAGCTGAGGGGCACCCGTTCACCAAACCGGTTCACGCCCGACGGTCCCCTCCATGCGCATCGCTAGTCGGCCTCGACCAGAGGCAGGGTGAACTTGAACGTCGCACCTCCTGCCTCGGCGTGCTCGGCCCAGATCATTCCGCCATGTGCTTCCACGATGCCCTTGGCGATGTAGAGACCCAGACCCGAGCCGTCGCGCCCTGTCTTCGATGCCTGCCAATAGCGATTGAACAACTGAGCCAGCTGCTCCGGCACGAGCCCGGGGCCCGTATCGGTGACGGCAAACAGCGCGCGGCCCTTCGCGGCACTGGCGCGGAGCTCGATGGAGCCGCCAGCGGGGGTGAACTTGATCGCATTGCCGACCAGATTCGACAGCACCTGAAAGATGCGTTCACGATCCGCCAGGACCTCGACACCGCTCTCGACCACGGCTCGCAGCTCCAGTCTCTTCGCGTCGGCCAGCGGGCGCAGGATGAGCAGTGCTTCCTCAACCATGGGCAGCATCGGCTCCGCCTGTGGTTGCACGACGAAGCGGCCAGCCTCGATACGCGACAGATCGAGCAAGTCGTGGATCATCGCGTCCATGTGCGCCACGGACCGCTGGATAGTGTCGAGTGACGCGCGCAGGCGAGACGATCGATCCTCGTGGTCCGCTCCGGTCACATGGCGGAGCAGCACCGCCTGCATCTGGATGATGTTCAGCGGGTTTTTCAAGTCGTGCGACACGACGGCGACCAGGTCGTCGCGCGACCGGACGGCGCGCTGTTCACGTTCGACCTGCTTCTCGAGGTCGACTTCGACCACCAGTCGCCGCAGTTCCTCGGCAGCGTCCTGATCGGTCGGTTGCCACGGCTGCGAGCGCCAGCGCACGTCCTCGCGCCACAGTGCGAAGGACCGGCGTGGATGCAATCTGGCGCCAGCGTCATCTTCAATCAGTTTGCGGGGATCGCCGCCCCAATTGACCGTATGCGCAAGTTCGGGCCTGAAGCCGAGGAACCGTCGGGGCGGCGACCCGGGCAGCGTAAAGCTGATGAGTCCACTTGCCACGTCTGCGATAGCGCTGAACTCAGACGCGCATCGCGACAGCGAATCCGTCGTGAAGACGCCAGAGTCGTCCCACTGCTGGGCCACCTTCGCGATGGCACGTATGGACTCCGGTGGCGGCACGCGTCCCGCGCTTTGCACGTCCTCGCTCAGGATCGCCGCACCATCGATGCGGAGCAGTTCGAACAGCTCACGCGGCCGTTCCAGCAGTGCTGCCAGCGCGTCGTCGTCGGCACGCAACGCCACGGAGAGCCGAGCGAGCGCTGGACGTCGCCGCTGTCGGGCCGCGGCCGTCTCGCGGTCCTCGAACGCTCCGACCAACAGGGCCATCGTGCGGCCCAACAGTTCGCAATCGGAGCGGACCTCGTACGGAACGTGATGGGGCCCACTGTGCTGCGCGCAACTGATGAGACCCCACAGGCGGTCACCGACGACGAGCGAGATGCTCATCGACGCCCGGACGCCCATGTTGGCAAGGTACTCGAGATGGACGGGCGAGACACTGCGCAGAACGGCGAAGCTGAGGTCGAGCGGAGCCGCCCGGTCCGGCCGTAACGGTGGGATGAGCGGTGCTGGAGTGTAGCGTGCGTCCGGGATGTTGCGGATGCCGATGCGCAGGTACAAGTCACGGGCTTGGCGCGGTATGTCGGACGCCGGATAGTGCAGGCCCAGGTACGACTCGAAACCGTCTGCCCTGACCTCGGCGTCAACCTGGCCGTGGCCGTCCTCGTCGAACGAGTAGATCAAAACTCGCTCGAAGCCCGTCAGCCGGCTCACCGCCCGCGCCCCATGCTCCAACAGCTCGCCCAGGGTCGAGGCCGTCTGGAGGCGCAACACCGCGTGGCGGAGTGGATGATGGGTCCGCTCAGCCTCTGCCGGCTGCACGCGCGGCTCGATCTCCATGATCAGGGCGCCGTCATGGCGGTGCAGGACCACGTCACAGACCTGATTGCGCACGGTCAACCGCAGTGGGTTGCACTCGGCGAGCACCTCACGGCGTACCGCGGCCTGTACCGTGGCCATGGCATCGGCCGACAGCACCTCCGACAAGGGGCGGCCGACCAGGTCTGATACGTCGGGGCGCAGGAGCTGAGGGGCGTTGCCGCTGGCCTGGTTGATGACCAGGTCGGGCTCCTGCAGTGCCAGCAGCACGCCGTGCGGCTGTATCGCCCCCGGAATGTGAATCGGCTCACGATCGCAGTTGGTGACGTCCACGGCGTCGCGCTCAGGCATCCAGGACCTCCCGAGCGGCAAGCCACGTCGCGAGCGCGGTAAAGGTCTCACGCGCGCCCACCACTGCGCGATCTGCCTCCACGCGGCCGCATCCAAGGTTGTCCAGCCATGCCACCACTCGGTTCCACCGTGCCCCGGTGCCGGGGCCGGCACCGGTAAAAAATGCCGAGCCATCGCCTGGCCCGATGCCGAGCCGCTGGCTCACCGATCGCGCAATCACCTGCCCGCCAAGACAGGCGCCTTCCACCACATAAATGGCGCCGGCCACGTGATCGATGGTGGCCAGGTCTGGCGTGTCGGAACACGTGTGAACCGCGTCGAGCGCCATGCCGCGTGCGTGGAGATCACGCGCGAGCAGGCCGCCCCGCCGGATGAACGGCAGGTGCTGGAGCTGAGGCGCGACTTGCCATCGCGCCAAGCTGTCCTCGAACGGGACGTAGAACCCGAACATCGCCGCGAGAAGGTTGGCGTAACGCTGCGCGCCCAATTCCGGGCCCACCAGGTAGCACAGGCCCTCATCGAGGTGGCGATGCTGGTCTGCTGTTGCCTGACGGAGCTGTTGGCTCAGGGGGTCAGGAGTGGGTTGGCTGCTCACGGATCCTTTTCTGCTCGTCATCGGGGTGCGCCGCAGCTCGAGAGGTCGGCCGCCCTTAATCATTCATCAAAAAGAGTATCCGCGCGAGACAAGCCGTGCAGGGCCACCGGCCTGGTCGTTGACGCGCCCCTTTGCCGTCGACGCGGTCGGCCAGTGGAGTCCAGTTCCGTGACAGCATGATGGATGGCAGACTGGACTCTGCGTCGATGTTCATGAGGAACCGACCGTTCCGATCGAGTTCCTGTAGCGCAGCGTCCAGCATGAGCACCTCGCAGTCCAGCGGGGACACGTGCGCATATCGTCCTTGAGCGTCACCTTGACGCCGTTCGGACGCGTGGCGGCGCGATGCCGCGCGCATGGTCAGTCTGAATGCGACGCATGATTTGGGCCGCGACGCCAAAGAACTGGGCCCGGTTGTGCCACGTCGTCCGCTGCTGCCCCATCAGCCGGATGTAGGCCTCGTTCACCAGCGCGGTCGGTTGCAACGTGTGATCGGGCCGCTCGCGGCGCAGGTAAGGCGGCGGCGCGTTGACGCAGCTGGTGGTAGACGAGTGGGACGAGCGCCTCCTGCGCCTGCAGGTCCCCGAGTCCCCAAGCGTGCAGCAGTTGACTGACCGTTCTGACGTCCGGAGTGCTCATGGGTGCCAATCTTCAAGCGTTGCCCGGCAGTATTTGGCCTCGCCGGTGTCCCGGGTGTCACCGTCAGCCAAGACCTCTCGGCACGGCTGCGCTGAGGCAGTTGTCCCGCCGTTGACGCGTCACTGAGAGAGGCGCGTCCACGTGTGGAGGATCAATGGGTGACGCGGTGCTGAGTGTGCGCCGGGCGACAGGTGTGCCCGAGCGGTTCTATGTATGGAGGGCGGGGGTGTGCGCCGCGATCGCCGTTCTGGGCTTCGCGCCCACCTACTGGCTACAACCCGCGCCCGGCACGTTCGTCGGGTCGCCGCTCGTGCACCTGCACGCGGTGACATGGGGCTTGCTGGGCGTCTCGCTGGCGACCGCCATCGGAAACCAAGACCGGGGCTCGCCAGATTATCGAAGCCTGAGCCTGTCCGATCTCGCAGGGAGCCTCCAGCATGTGCGCAAAAATTATCGGGGTCGTTTCCTGGTCGCGAAGGATCTTGCATGCGTGCCCGTGCGGACAGCTGTGAATCGTTGACTCCAGCATCCGCCGCTCGGTGAAGGTTGGCGCGCCGCTGGTGATGCGCTGACGTTAGGCCCACAGGCAGCATGCGCAGCCTTCACCCGGGGACCGAGCCGAGTGTTTGGCGACGAGGCTCCTCGAGCCCGCCGCAGCCCTCTGCGGCCTCACCTCGTAAGCCCGATCAACGCCGTGGTCAGCGCTGCGTGCGCCGGCTCTCGCGGACCTCTCGCGCGACACGCGTGCCCGCGTCCATGGCACGGTCTGTCTCGTACGCATCGTGAGACAGCATGTTACCCGAGCGACGGTGATCCACACCCTCGAGATACTCGAGGACGTGCTCGAACTCGTGCGCGATGAGCTCCACGGTGTCAGCGCTCGACCGCACGAGCACGCGCGCAATCGTGGCGCCGTCCGTGGTAACGCCGATCACCGATTGCGCTTGCCGGCGAATCTGTACAGAGGCGGCCATATGCACGAACACGATCGTGCCAGCCTGGGCAAGGCGTGCGCATTGGGACCGGAACGTCGGCGATCGCGCCCAGGCCAGCTGCACGCTCGGCCGCAGTGCCTCGGTGATCACCAGTCGGCATGGCGGTGCCGAGGCCGGCCCCTCAGCGGTTGTCGATGGCTGGATGGGGTCGGACGCGTTCGCAGCGGCGCGGGCGGGCGCGCAGCTGGCGAGCAGGCAGGCGACGCCCATCCAGCAGCGAATCAGCGTCAGGTGATGACGAGCACGCATCTCCAACCTCCCGATGGCCTGGCGCCGGGAGCGATCGGCGCGTAGGGGCATCGGAAACGCGGGGACGCGTGGCGTCTGGTCTCATGGGCGCCAGCGGGGCGGGCGACTGCGGTATAACGGGGTATCTGCAGGAGAGCCATGACCCAGCCGCCGGACGTGACCCGCCTGCTCGCCGCGTGGAGCAGAGGGGGTGGGGAGGCCGACGACCGCTTGATTGAAGCGGTCTATGCGGAGTTGCGTGCACTGGCGCGGGGCTACCTGAGGCGGGAGCGTCCCGACCATTCCCTGGCGCCAACGGCACTCGTGCACGAGGCATATCTGCGCCTCGTGGATCAGCGTGACGTGAGCTGGCAGAATCGGGCTCACTTCTTTGCCATCGCGGCGCACGTGATGCGGCGCCTTCTGGTGGACCACGCTCGTGCCCACGGCGCGGTCAAGCGAGGAGCGGCGCATCGCGTGCCCCTGCTGGACATCGACGTCGGCGTCGACCCCGAGGACCTCGACGTGATCGCGCTGGAAGCCGCGCTGGTTCGACTGGCCGCCATCGATCGCCGTCAGAGCCGGCTGGTGGAACTGCGCTTCTTCGGAGGACTGACGGGCAACGAGATTGCGGCCGGCCTCGGCGTGGCGCCGATCACGGTGAAGCGGGACTGGGCGCTCGCGCGAGCGTGGCTGTTCCGCGAGCTTCGTGGTGAGGCCCGATGATCAGCCCGTCGAACTGGGAGCAGATTCGGGCGTTGTTCGATGCCGCGCTGGAACGCGCGCCGGAAGCGCGTCTCGCCTTTCTGCGTACCCAGAGCCACGACGACGAAATCCTCCGCGAGGTGGCCTCACTCCTGGCGGCCCACGCGGATGCCGACGCCCTGCTGCCCACCGCCGGCCGGCACCAGGTCGACGCGTCGCCCGCGCGGGCGGGCGGAGGGACCGGCGGGAGCCCAGCGGCGACCCTGTCGTCCGGCGCCCAACTCGGCCCGTACGTGGTCGTCTGCCCGCTGGGGGCCGGCGCGATGGGGGAGGTCTATCGGGCACGCGACACGAACCTCCGTCGCGACGTGGCGATCAAGGTCCTGCCGGAGTCGCTCGCGGGCAATCGCGATCGGCTGGCCCGCTTCACCCGAGAGGCGCGGACGCTCGGCGCACTCAACCATCCGCACATCGCCCAGGTGTACGGCTTCGAGGAACACGGTGGTATCCGGGCTCTGGTCATGGAACTGGTGGAGGGCCAGGAATTCGCACAGCACGTGGCGCGCGGCCCGCTTCGCGTGGACGAGGCCCTACGGATCGCGCGGCAGATCGCCGAGGCGCTCGAGGCAGCGCACGCCC
>JBKJQW010000086.1:0-4723 GCA_046593715.1 Luteitalea sp. | reverse complement strand
CATGGTCACGATGTCGGACCAATGCAGCAGTTCGTCCAGCGATGCGCAGCGGCTGGCATTGCCCAGCGGCAGCTTGGCGACGACGTCGTAATACATCACCCGCATGCCGAAGCTTTCGGCCAGCACGGAAAGCTGGCTGCCGATATTGCCGTAGCCCACGATCCCCAGCGTGCGGCCGCGCACCTCGCGATACCCTTCCGCGCTCTTGGCCCATTGCCCGGCATGCGCCGCCACGCTCTTGGGAAACACGCCGCGCAACAGGCAGATGATCTCGCCCATCACCAGCTCGGCCACGCTGCGGGTGTTGGAGAACGGCGCGTTGAAGACGGGCAACCCGAGCGTCTCGGCCGCCGCCAGATCGACCTGATTGGTGCCGATGCAGAAGGCCCCGATGGCAATCAGCCGCGGGGCCGCCGCCAGGACATCGGCCGTCAGCCGGGTGCGCGACCGGATCCCGAGGACATGCGCGTCGGCAATGGCCTCTATGAGCGCCTGCCCCTCCAGGGCGCGCGCATGCTCGTGGATGTTCGTGTAGCCGTCGGCCTGAAGCGCCTCGACCGCACTGCGGTGGACCGACTCCAGCAGGACGACCTTGATGAGCGATTTGTCGAAGGAGACGTGCGATGAGGCGGGGGCCACAGCCATCCGACGATCGTCGCTCGTCATGCCGGGCCCTGTCAAAGCCCAAGCCCGGCATAGTGCGAGCTCACGGCAGCGGCGCCCAGGACACGAAGGCGAACTGCGAGCTGTCTGGCGACCAGGACGGGACGTTGATGGTGCCCTGTCCACCGAACAGGGTCAGCAGCACCCGCGGCGTTGCCGTGCGGTCGCCGATCGGCATCATCCGCAGGGCCACGTCCTTGTACGGGGGGTGGCCCTCGACACTGGCATCGAAGGACACAAAGACCAGCCACTTGCCGTCTGGCGACGGATGCGGAAACCAGTCGGCATACTGGGCATCGAAGGTCACCTGCTGCTGCTCGGCCCCGTCGGGCCGCATGCGCCAGATCCGCATTGTCCCGGTGCGGACCGAATTGAAGTAGATCCACTGCCCGTCGGCCGTGTAGTCGGGTCCGTCGTCGAGGCCCGGCGCCGTGGTCAGGCGCGTTTCCGCACCACCGCCGACCGGCATGCCGTAGATGTCGTAGTCGCCGTTGCGCTGCCCCACATACGCCAGGGTCTGTCCGTCAGGCGACCACCCGTGCCAGTAGGACGGCGTCAACGGCGTCAGCAGGCGCGGCGTCCCACCCCCTGCGGCAACGACATACACCGATGACGAGGGACGGCAGCTGATCGCCAGCAGTGTCCCGTCCGGCGAGTAGCCATGGTCGTTGTTGCACCCTTGGACGGCGCCGATATCGAGCACGCGTGGGGTGCCGCCCTCGACGGGGATCCGGTACAGGCTGCCCTGCTGGTTGATCAGGAGGTGCCTCCCGTCACGCGACCAGTTCGGCGCCTCGAAGCGTACGGGGCTGCGGTGGACGATGCGCCTCGTGCCCGAGCGGACCTCGACGATCTCGAGTCGACTCTCGTAGCGTGGCGCGTCGGGCTGCCCCTGCCCCTGAGCCGCAGGGAGCGTGGGAGATGCCGGCGGCACTTGCGCCAGCGCGGGTGGCGGCACCATCAGCAGCGCGGCAAGCAGGATGCGGGTGTGCATGGCCCGCATCCTACGCGAAACAGCCTCGACCTCGGCGGTGCGACGCGCGCGCAGACCCTCAGGCCACGGCCAGGAACTGCACGTCGGGGTTCTCGCGCTCACAGAACTGCAGGTCCCACTCCGACGGGAACAACAGGACGCGGCGACCAGATCGGTCCGTCGTCGACATGACGTTGTTGGGCAGCGTCAGGCGGGCGTTGGCATCGGCCTGTATCCAGCGGGCGGCCACGTAGGACAGCTTCTCGGCCCGGCAGGCCACGCCGTACTCCTCGCGCATGCGCGCCTCGATGATGTCGAACTGCAGCGCGCCCACTACGCCGAGAATCGGATAGCGGGCGCCGTGCACCGGGAAGACCACCTGCATCAGGCCTTCCTCCTCGAGTTGGCGCACCCCGTCGTCGAACTGCTTGAAGCGCACGTCCTGCAGCTTCAAGGCGGCGAAGTGCTCGGCCGGAAAATGCGGGATCGGCGGATACACGACCGGGGCGCCGGCGTACAGCGTGTCGCCGATGGCGAAGCGTCCCGGGTTGACCAGGCCCACGACGTCTCCGGGGTACGCCTCGTCGATGGTCTCCCGATCGCGGCCAAAAAAGCGGCTCGGCCGCGACAGCCGCACCGGGGCCTTCAGCCGCGTGTTGACGACCTGCATGTCCTTGGTCAGCACGCCGGAACACACGCGGACGAAGGCCACCCGATCCCGGTGACGCGGGTTCATGTTGGCCTGGATCTTGAAGATGAAGCCGCTGAAGTCCGGACGCAGCGGGTCGATTGGCGTGCCGTCGGCGGCCGGCCGCGGTTGGGGGTACGGCGCGTACTGCACCAGGGCTTCCAGGAACGACTCGAGGCCGAAGTTGGTCAGCGCGCTGCCGAAGAACACCGGCGTCTGCCTGGCCTCGCGGTACTGCTCGAGGTCGAAATGGGTACCCGCGGCCGACAGCAGGTGCACGCCCTCCAGCAGTTCCTCGCGTGCCTGCTCGCCAATCAGGGCCGCCAGGGCCGGGTCGTCGGCCCCAGTCACCGTGACGGGCGCCCGACGCGCACTGCGGGCGATGCGCTCGTAGAAGAGCACCTCGTTACGGCGCAGATCGTAGACGCCCTTGAAGCGGTCGCCAGTGCCGATCGGCCAGTTCATGGGCGCGGCCGAGACGCCAAGGACCCGTTCGATTTCGTCCAGCAGGTCGAGCGGGTCGCGACCCGGCAGGTCGAGCTTGTTGACAAAGGTCAGCATCGGCAGGTTGCGCCGGCGCGCGACCTCGAACAGCTTGCGCGTCTGTGTCTCGATGCCCTTGGCCGCGTCGATGACCATGACCACGCTGTCGGCCGCCAGGAGCGTGCGGTAGGTGTCCTCGCTGAAGTCCTTGTGCCCCGGCGTGTCCAGCAGGGTGACCCGACAGCCGTGCAGCTCGAACTCGAGAGCCGCCGAGGTGATCGAGATGCCGCGCTCCCGCTCGATGTCCATCCAGTCCGACACCACATGGCGCTGTGAGGCGCGCCCCTTGACGGCGCCGGCCAGTTCGATCGCCCCGGCATACAGCAGCGTCTTTTCGGTCAGCGTGGTCTTGCCCGCGTCCGGGTGGGAGATGATGGCAAACGTCCGCCGCCGCTCCACCTCGCGCCGCAGCGCTTCAGAGACGACCGGGACAGGGGAAGACATCCCGCCATTGTAGGCCGACCATGGGCACCCGGACCACCGCGGTACGACGTCGATTAGAATGGCCGAGCATGAGACAACTTGCCCTGCCCATGGCCCTTGCGGCTCTGGTGGCGTCCCTTTCGGGGGCGCCGCTGCGCGCCCAGGCCCCCGCCGCAGCGCCGGCGCCGGCCGCGGCCAAAGTCGCCGTGGACCCCAAGCTGGCCGCGCTCAAGAGCGCCGTCACCGCCGACGTGAAATCCCAAGAGATGTTCGACCTCGGTCAGCAGATGACCGACATGGTCTTCAGCTTCTCGGAACTGGGCTTCCAGGAGTTCGAGACCTCGAAGTACCTGACGGGCATCCTCGAGCAGGCCGGGTTCACCATCGAACGCGGCTATGCCGGCATCCCGACGATGTGGGTGGCGCGCTGGGGCTCCGGCTCGCCGGTGATTGCCCTGGGCTCTGATGTGGACTGCATCCCGCAGGCGTCGCAGAAGCCCGGTGTCGCCTACCGCGACCCCATCGTCGAGGGCGCCCCCGGGCACGGCGAGGGTCACAACTCCGGCACGCCGCTCAACATCGTCGCGGCCATTGCCGCCAAGCGGCAGATGGAGAAGGCCAGGATCCCCGGCACGCTGGTGATCTGGCCCGGCATCGCCGAGGAGCTGGTCGGCACCAAGGCCTATTACGTCCGCGCCGGCCTGTTCAAGGACGTCGACGTCGTGCTCTACAACCACGTCGGCAGCGACCTGGTGACCTCATGGGGCGAAACCCAGGGCAGCGGCCTGGTCTCGGTCGAATACACCTTCAACGGCGAGTCCGCCCACAGCGCCGGCGCGCCGTGGCGCGGCAAGTCCGCCCTAGACGCCGTCGAGCTGATGAACGCCGGCTGGAACATGCGTCGCGAGCACCTCCGCCTGCAGCAGCGGTCGCACTACGTGATCACCAACGGCGGCGACCAGCCCAACGTCGTGCCCCGCAACGCCAGCGTCTGGTACTACTTCCGCGAGACGAGCTACGAGAACATCAAGCGGATGTGGGAGATTGGCGACAACATCGCCAAAGGTGCGGCGATGATGACCGACACCACGTTCACCTCGCGGGTGCTGGGTACGGCCTGGCCGCAGCATTTCAACAAACCGCTGGCCCTGACCATGCACGACAACATCACCAAGGTGGGTCTGCCGATCTGGACCGACGCGGACCTGACCCTGGCCAAGGCGACGCAGACCGAACTCGGGGTGCCGGTGGTGGGCCTCTCGACCAAGATCGCCGAGTTGAAGGGCCAGCAAGAGATCCCTGACGACGAGAAGCGCGGAGGAGGCTCCGACGACATCGGCGACATCTCGTGGACCGTGCCGACCGTGTCGCTCCGCTTCCCCGCAAACTTCCAGGCCGGCCCTGGCCATAACTGGGCCAACGCCATCCCGATG
>JBKJQW010000012.1:0-14701 GCA_046593715.1 Luteitalea sp. | reverse complement strand
CATGCCGCGGCGGCGGTGCTGGATGGCGACCTCGACACCTGGTGGGCGCCGGCTGGCAGCGCGCGCACCGGCAGCGTCACGGTGGACGCCGGGCAGGAGGTCACCTTCGACCGGGTGCGGCTGCAGGAGTACATCGCGCGCGGCCAGCGCATCTCGCTTTTCGAGATCGAGGCGTGGGTCGCGGGCGGCTGGCAGCGGATTGCCAACGGCACCACGGTTGGGCACACCCGGGTCGTCGCCACGGCGCCGACCACCGCGTCGCGCCTGCGGGTGCGGATTCACGACGCGCGGGGCGTGCCGATGCTGGCCTCCCTCTCACTGCATGATTCCACCCGGGCCGACACGATGGCACCGGCTGACGCCACAGGACACTGACCGACATGAACCGACGACAGCTGCTTCGTTCTCTGGCCACCGCACCGCTGGCGGCCACGGCGGCCGCGCCACTGGCGCGGGCCGGACAAACACCGGCCCCAGCTCCGGCGGGCGTGGCCGAGCGGGTGATTGTCATCTCGCTGGACGGCGTGCGGACGCAGGAGATGTTTGGCGGGCTGGACCTGGCGCTGCTGCAGCACGTGCTCGGGCCGAAGAAGCCTGCCGAGGCGCATCCGCTCTACAAGGCGTACTGGCGGCCGACGCGGGAGGCGCGGCGGGCGGCGCTCATGCCGTTTCTCTGGGGCACGTTCCTGACCCGGCATGGGTCGATTGTCGGCGACCAGCAGGCGGGCAGTGTGATGACGCTCGGCAACGCGCAGCGGTTCAGTTATCCGGGCTACGCGGAGCTCATGACCGGGGTGCCGCACGACGGGGTCATCACCAGCAACGACAACCGTCGCTACCCGTTCGACACGGTGCTGCAGTTCCTGCGGAGCGAATTCAAGGCCACGCGCGAGCAGGTGGCGTGTTTCGGGTCGTGGGACGTCTTCAAATCGATTGCCGCGTCGCGCGACAACGAGGTCTACACCAACGCGGGCTACCAGGCCTACGACGTGCCGGACGCCGGTTTACAAGCGCTCAGCGCCGCGCAGTTTGCGACGGTACCGGCGTGGGACACGGCGCGGTACGACTACTACACCTGGCAGTTTGCGATGGACCATCTCGTGCGGCATCAGCCGCGGGCGCTGTGGATCGGGTTGGACGAGACCGACGACTGGGCGCACAACCGCAGCTACGTGCGGGTGATTGAGTATCTGCACCGGTTCGACGGCTGGCTGGAGAAGCTGTTTGCGCTCATCGAGGCGACGCCGGCCTTTGCTGGCCGGACGGCGGTGATGCTGGTGACCGATCACGGCCGCGGCAACACGGCCGAGGACTGGCACAGCCACGGCAAGGACACCGAGGGCGCGCAGAACGTGTGGGCAGCCATTGCCGCGCCGACGTGGCAGGCCCGCGGGGTGTGGAAGGCGGGGCATCCACCGGCGTCGCAGAGCCAGGTGGCCGCGACAATCGCGCAGCTGGTCGGCCAGGATTGGCGCAAGGCGTCGCCTGGTGCGGGCGCGCCGCTGTCACCGCTCGCGCCGCCAGCCTAACCGGCGCCACGCCACATCGCGGTCGACGGTCAGTTGGCGGAGGGGTCGTCGAGACCAAGACGCCGCCGCTTCAGGTAGAGGCCTTTGCGCGTGATACCCAGCAGCCGCGCCGTGTCAGCGAGGTTGTGCTGGGAGTGCTCCATCGCCCGCGCAATCGCCGCCCTCTCGACCTCGTCGTACATCTCCTGCAGGGTTCGGTCGAGACGAACTCGCACCGCGTTTTCTTCGATCTGCGGAGGTGCGACACCCAACGGTTCGCGCAGGACCGACGACAGGTCACCCACGTCGATCAGTTCCTCTTCGTCGCTGAGAGCCACGATGCGCTTCAGTTCGTTGGCTAGTTGGCGGACGTTGCCTGGCCAGTCATAGGAGCACAGACACTCGAGCACCTGCGGCGTCAGCTGCGGAATAAACTTGCCTGCGCGGGCCGCGTGCAACGTCAGGAAGTGATTCACGAGGGTCGGGATCTCCTCGCGTCGGTCGCGCAGGGGCGGGACGGCCAGCGAAACGGCGTTAAGACGGTAGAAGAGGTCTTCGCGAAATCGCCCAGCGCGTACCAGTTCCTCGAGTCGCGCGTTGGTAGCGGCGACGACACGTACGTCGACCTTCTGTGGCCGTTCACCCAGCGGCTGGATTTCGCCACTCTCTAGGAAGCGCAGCAGCTTCGGCTGCAAGTCGAGACTGAGTTCACCGATCTCGTCGATAAAGAGAGTGCCGCCTTCCGCCTCGCGAATGATTCCCTTGGCGTCGTGCACGGCACCGGTGAAGGCGCCGCGCCGGTATCCGAAGAGCTGCCCCTCAAGCATGTCGCGCGGCACGGCCGTCATGTTGAACGGGACGAAGCGCCCCTGCGAACGCCTCGACATGGCGTGCACTTCCTCCGCAACGACTTCCTTCCCTGTCCCCGTCTCACCTACGATGAGAACGGAAATGTCGCTCACTGCGATCCTCCTGATGGTGGAGTGGAGTTTTTTCATCTCGCCGGAAATGTAGAGGCCTTTACGACCTTCGGGAACGACCTCCAGGTCCCAGGAAAGAACCTTCCGACGGGATTCGGACTGCGCTCGGACTGCAGCGACCGAGGACCTTAAAATACCCATCAGGTGGGCGACTGACTGCCGAGATGATGGGTCGGGCAGAGATGCGGCGTGCAGTGCGAAGATGTCTTCTCCAACCGACCCCAGCACCAAGCCGCCGTTGGGGTCAGGACATACGCCCCTGAACTTACTCACGTAGGCCTCAGAAACTATTTTCATTCGCTTAAGGAGCCGAACACACTCACTTCCTGCGATATGGGGCTGCGGAAGAAGCCCGCAAACAAAAGCGAGACTCTCGCCTAGCTCAAAATGGAGACGGTGTCTGCGAGTAGAGATGGAGGGGCCGGTTGGCCAGTCTGTCAAGGCCAGAGCCACCTGAAGAGCAGCCGTCTGCTTTGCGTGGAACCTGTCGCCTGAGGCGGCGAAGACTCTTATCGACCTGCCGATCTCTGAGTTAAACCGCCTTCCGTCTCTTTGATGTGCCGCTCTGACAGCACGAGCACGGGCGAGGAGGGCCAGTGTCTCTGCACTCGGGGCCTCGATACCCTCTACCACGCTCAAGATGTCAGCATCCGCCCCATCGCCATCTCTAAGTTCGGAAGCAACTTCAGAGCGCAAAAGAGTAAGCTTTGCCCAATTATTTGCATCGCCACGCGCGTCCGCGACTGATCGGGCGTGAGTGAGAATGTCGTAGGCAAGGCCCGTTCTGTTCAGTGCTATCGCCACCTTAGCTCGGACGGGTGCTGAATCTACCAAGAGCAACGTGTTACCGCTGAACGCAGAGGCAATGGCTTCGATCTCTGCTGTTGCAGCCTCGGCCCCAGAAATATCGCCCAACTCCATCGCGACGTTGGCCAAGGTGTCCAGGAGAGCGCCCCTCGCGAGGGAGACAGATTGCACGCCAGTCAGGGACGAAGTCGCCAACGCCCGAGCCCGTTGGAGATGTCCCCGGCGGAACTCCAAAAAGGCAAGGTTTGCTCGGGCCGCAGCTCCCAAAGAATTAAGGCCATGAGTTTCCGCTACTGAGCTGGCAGAGCGGGCCCAGTTTGCCGCCTCTCGGGGTCGCGCCAAGTTATACTCGGCTCCAGAAAGGGCTAGGTATGCGAATCCCTCAATCGAGGCATTCGGCTCGGGCTTTAATAGACTCAGAGCAGAGCTGAGTTCGGCCACCGCAACATTTGGCAGACTGCGCTGTGCGTGTGCTTGCCCAACCCTCGCGTGGAGTGCCGCCCGCAGTTGAGCATCGCCGGCGCGAAGCACGGCCCTCTTCGCATCTTCAAGGGCCTGTTGGCTCTCCGCGAGGGCTCGGTGGCTTGCGAGCAAAGTGAAACGAGACAGAGACGCCAGCGCCACTTGCTCGTGCTCCCCGGCTAACTCTCCGTCGACTATGACACGAGCAAATTTCGACAGTGCTTCATCTACGTGACCCGAGGCACCGAGCAGCTCGCCACTCACTCGTGCGGAAAAGACACGAAGGCTCATGTCCGCCGAGTCAATTCCCGCTAACGCGAGGCTGTCGTTGGCGGCTGATATAGCGCCAGACTGGCGACGTATGTCGGCGACCAAGGCAGCCCGGATGGGCGCCGCAAGTTCGACCTTCCGCAGGACATGCTCACAAGCGACAACATCTCCCGACCGCAGTACTCGGCGCAATGTCGCTGGTATCTTGAAGGGCATGACGCGAAGTGCTACAGAGTCTACAGCACATCGCAGTGCCACAACCATGATTGTTGGCTAGTAAGTTCAGTCGCCCCACACCAGCGTGTCACCCCACACCAATGTGTCGCCCCACACCAGCGTGCTGGCGTCCACCTTTGCGGTGAAGGTCAGGCCGCTGCGGGCGATCGTCTCGCCGGCAATTTGCGTGGATGGCAGATCCTGCAATCCGAGTCGGGCCGCCGACACTGCCGAGGCGACGTTGATCGCACCCGCGCCCGCTGCCGCCACACCCGCGTCGGCCACCCGGCCAGCCGTGAGCTGCAAGAGCGCCTTGACCTGGTGCGGCTGGAGCGACGGGTCGGCCTGCAGCACCAGCGCCGCCGCGCCGCTGACCATTGCCGCCGCCATGCTCGTGCCCGAGAGACGCAGATAGAACCGCGCGCCCGCACCCGCACTGACCGCGCCCTCTCTGACCGCCAGCGTGCTGCCCGCCGCCGACGCCGAGACGATGCGCCGCCCCGGCGCCGTGACGTCGGGCTTGAGGAAGCCGTCCACCGCCGTGAGCCCGCGCGAACTCCAGTCGGCCACCCGGTCGTCACTGCGCGCCGCCGTGCCCATCGTGTCAATCGCGCCCACCGTGATCGCCGACGGCGCGTTGCCCGGCGAGGTGATGCCATCACGCACATGCGTGCCGTCGGGCAGCGTGCCCCAGTTGCCCGCCGAGGCCACCACCAGCAGCCCGGCCCGGCTCGCCCGCTCCACCGCCTGCACCAGCGGGTCGTCGGCCCAGCTCTCGAGCACCGGCTTGCCCAGCGAGAGATTGACAATCCGCAGTTGATACGCCGCACGATTGGCAATCGCCCAGTCGATGGCCGCAATCACGTCGCTCGTGGTGCCCTGGCCGTTGCCGTCCAGCACCCGCAGGCTCACCAGATGCGCGCCCGGGGCCACGCCGCTGAACCGCCCCGCCTTGGTGGTCACCGCGCCTGCCGCAATCGCTGCCACATGGGTGCCATGGCCATACGCGTCGCCAGGCTTGCTGCCCGACCCGGTGACGAAATCCACCGAGGCCACCACCCGCTTCTTGAGCGCCTCGTGCTGCGCGGCAACCCCGGAGTCGATGATCGCGATGCCGACGCCGGCCCCATCCACCCCAGCCAGCCCCAGCAGCCCCGTCCACGCCTGGTCGGCCCCGAGCGCCGCCACCTCCGTGGTCATGTGCGCCGAGACCGCGGCATCCTCTGCCACCACCGGCACGCTCGGGTCACCTGCGAGCTTGGACAACTCGGCAGAATCGGCCACGGTGATCACGGCGCCCGTGGCCAGGATCTTGTCCACCTTCAAGCCGTGCCGCGCCGCGATGTCCAGCACCTGCTCGCGCGTGCCCGAGACGATGACGCCGCGGGCCTTGCCGCCACGCACCGTGTCGCTCAACCCTTTCGAGAGCCGCGCGCGGTGGAGGTCGGCGTGAGACGCGGTCGGCAGCGCCAGAAACGCGAGCGCCACCGACACCCAGACCACGGTGCGGGACAACAAGGCGCGAGTGGTCGTACCGCGCACTTCGAGCGAGCGAAGGGTGGACATGGTGCAGACTCCAGGTGTCGAGGGGAAAACCTCCGGGGGCCTCGCACCTGGCCTGCAACATGCCTGGGTCAGGTGGGCGACGAGGTTCCGGACGCCTGAAGATAATTCACGGCGCGTGCCATGTGGAAAAGATTGGTGATAACGATGGGGACGAGGTGAACCGAACAAGCCGAGGACCGAGAATGTTGACCCGCTGACGCACAATCTACTCGCGAACGGAATCGTGCCATCGCGGACATCGCCGACGCGCCCCGTCCCCGAGGCTGTACGCCCCTCACAACCGGCCAAGATCTTGACCGCTGAAGACAAGGAGTTGCCCTCGCATGAAGCGTCTCGCCAGCCTCCTGCTCGTCGCGCTGCTCGTGATCGTCGGCCTGTGGTGGCTGGCCAGCGGCCGGCAGGAACCAGGGACCGCCGAGCTGATTGCGACGCTGCGCTCGGAGCCAGGCAGCCTGAACCGATTGCTGGCCGTGGACCGCGCCTCCCTCGTGGTGAGCCAACTGCTCCACGAGCCGCTGGTGCGCGTGCACCACGTGACGCAGGCCCTCGAGCCGGCGCTGGCCGAGGCCTGGACGACGATGGACGAGGGACGCCGGGTGCGGCTGACCCTGCGGCCCGGGGCGCGCTTCTCCGACGGCAGCGCGATCACCGCAGACGACGTGGTGTTCTCGCTGGCAGCGGCCTACGACCCGCGGGTGGCCAGCCCGCTGGTGGACTCGCTCACCGTCAACGGCGCGCCCCTCACCGCACGCGCCCTCGACGCGCGCACCCTCGAGCTGACCTACCCCGCGCCCTACGGCCCCGGACTGCGGCCCCTGCACGCCCTGCCGATCCTGCCGCGCAGCCGCTATGCCAGCCTGGTGGCCAACGGCACGCTGGCTGCCGCGTGGGCCCTCAATGCGCCGGCCGCCGGGATGGTGGGCGCCGGGCCCTTCGTGCTGGCGCGACATGACCCGGGCGTGGCGATCCACCTGGCACGCAATCCCCACTACTGGCGGGTGGCAGACGATGGGACGCAGCTGCCACGGGTGGGCCGGCTGCGCCTCGACATCGTGCCCTCACAGGATGCCGAGATGCTCCGCCTGCGAGAAGGCCAGGCCGACGTGATCACCTCCGAGCTGCGCGCCGACGACCTGCCCGAAGCCCGGGCCCTGGCCGCGCAGGGCCGCCTGCAGCTGTTCGAGCTCGGCCCGGCCTTCGAAGCCGACATGCTGTGGTTCAACCTGCGCCCGCCGCCACCGCCGGCGACGGGCACCCGGCCGCCGGTGGATGGCCGCGCCTGGCTGCGCAGCCGGGAGCTGCGCGAGGCCATCTCCCACGCCGTGGACCGCGCCAGCTTCATCAACGCCGTCTACCGCGGCGCCGGCGTGCAGGTGTCCGGGATGATCACGCCGGGCAATCACCGCTGGCATGCCCCGGCCATCGCGCCGCGCCCCTACTCGCTGGCGATGGCCGGCGAGCTGCTCGACCGCGTCGGCGTGCGCGACCGCAACGGCGACGGCATCCGGGAAGACATCACCAACCGGCCGGCGCAGTTCACCCTGCTCGTGCAGCAGGGGCACACCGTGCGCCGCCGCGCCGCGCTCGTCCTGCAGGACGCCCTGGCCAAGGTGGGGCTGCGGGTGGAGATTGCCAGCCTCGACGCGCGTGGCCTGCAGGAGCGGATGGCCGCCGGCACCTACGAGGCGATCTACCACGCGCTGCCGGGCTCGGACACCGATCCCTCCGGCCTGATGGAGTTCTGGCTGTCGTCAGGGCGCTTCCACCTGTGGCACCCCGGCCAGCCCACGCCAGCCACCCCGTGGGAGGCCGAACTCGACCAGCTGATGACACGTCAGCTGTCGATGACCGACGAGGCGGAGCGCCAGCGGACGGTGGAGCAGGCCCAGGTCCTGCTCGACCGCGAGCTGCCGGTGGTTGTCTTTGCCGTGCCGCGCGTGACCATTGCCACGAGCGCCCGCCTGACCCACGTGGCTCCCGGCCTGCTGGCCCCCCAGGTGCTGTGGAACGCCGCCGAGATCGGCACCCGGTAGCCACGATGCGCCGCTTCCTTGCCGGGCGACTCGTCTTTGCGCTCGCCCTCGTGCTCGTCGCCTACATCGGCGTGTACCTGCTGACGGGCCTCGCTCCCGGGGACGCGGCTGGCGACCACCTGGGCTCGGAAGCCACGCTGGCCCTGCAACGGGCGCGGCTCGGTCTCGATCGCCCGCTGCTCGAGCGGCTTGCCTCGCGGCTGTGGCACCTGCCGAGCCTGGACCTCGGCACGTCCGCACGCTTCGGCCAGCCGGTGCTCGCGCTGGTGGCACAGCGCGCCGCCAGCACGGTGCAGGCCGGCGCCGCCGCGCTGCTGCTGGCGCTTGTCCTCGGCATCCCCGCCGGCGTCCTGGCTGCCCGCTCGTCCTCAGCGGTGGTGCGCCATTGCATTGCCACCCTGTCGGTGCTCCTGCTGTCGCTGCCCGCCCTCGTGATGGCCTTGCTCCTGCTGCTGCTGACCTCGGGCACCGGGCTGCCGTCGCTGGTGCTGATGGTCGTGGCCCTGGCGCTGCCCGCAGCCGCCCTGCTCGAGCGCCTGCAGGCGCGGGCCCTGCACGGCGTGCTGCGCGACCCCTGCCTCACCGCCGCCCGCGCCCGCGGCGTGCCTGCCGCGCAGGTGACCTGGCGCCACGCGTGGCCCCTGTCGGTGCCGGCGGTGCTCGGCCTGGCCGGCGTGATTGCCGGGCAGCTGCTCAGCGGCGCGCTGGCCATCGAGCTGATTGCGGTTCAGAGCGGCCTCGGGATGCTGACCTTCGACGCGCTGCAGTCCAGGGACGTGGAGCTGGCTGCCGCCTGCGCCGCGGCCGTGGCCCTGATCGTGAGCGTGGTGAGCCTGTCGGCCGACGCGCTGCACCTGTGGCTCGACCCGCGCGTCAGCATCGCCAGCGACACCGGGGCCGCCGCCGGGGCCGCCGCCGGGGCGCCGGTCAGATGAAGCCCACCGTCCACGTGGGCGCCTGGCTGCTCTCTCTGCTGTGCCTTACCGCCGCGGCCGCGCCCTGGCTGGCCACCAGCGACGTCGCGACGCAGCGCCCCGACCTGGCCCTCGCGCCGCCGTCGCTGCAGCGGCGCGTGCTGGTCCACCGCCTGCCGCCCACCTATCGGCCGCTCGACGCGCCGCTGCCGCTGGTGTGGTTCTCGGGCCGCCTGGTGCGCAGCGCCGACGCGGCCGAGCCCCTGCTGCCCCTCGGCAGCGACTCGCTCGGGCGCGACCAGTGGACGCGAGTGCTCTACGGCGCGCGACTGTCGCTCGGCCTGGCGCTGGCCGGACTGGCCGGTGCCCTGTCGATTGGGGCCGTGCTCGGCCTGCTGGCTGGATCGCGACCCAGCTGGCTGGACGCGGGCGTGATGCGCCTCGCCGACCTGTTCATCGCCTGGCCGGCGCTGTACGTGGTGCTGGTGCTGCGCGCCACCCTGCCGCTCTCGCTGTCGTTCGAGGCGCTCTTTGCCCTGATGACCCTGGTGCTCACGCTGGCGGGGTGGCCGCTCGTGGCCCGCGCCGTGCGTGCCGTGGTCGCCTCGGAGCGGGCGCGCGAGTCGGTGCTGGCCGCGCAGGCCGCGGGCGCCACACAGCTGTGGCTCATCAGGCGTCATTTGCTCCCGGCCGCGTGGCCGGTCATCGCCACGCAGGCGCTGCTGCTGGTGCCGTCGTTCATCCTGGCGGAGGCGACGCTGTCGTTTGTCGGCCTCGGCTTCTCGGATCCCACGCCGTCGTGGGGCACGATGCTGACCGAGGCCCTCAGCCCGTTCACGCTGCGTCACGCGCCGTGGCTGCTTGCGCCCGCTGCGGCCATCGCCCTGGTGACGCTGTCGGTCAACCTGATGGCCGATCGACACGACCGGGGATGAATGGCAGGCGGGCCGGCCTGCCTGTAGGACAATACGCGGATGCTTCGCGGCGTCTTCCCTCCTTTGCCCACCCCCTTCACCGAAGATGCGCTTGATGAAGGCGTGCTCGCCGAGACGGTGGCCGCCCTGATGCGATCACGGCTCAGCGGCCTGCTCGTGCTCGGCACCAACGGCGAGTCGTTCCTTGTCGACCCCGCCGAGGCCGACCGCATCGTGGCCATCGCCCGCAAGGCGATGCCGGCCGGACGCCACCTGCTGGCCGGCACCGGGTGCGACTCGACCCGCGCCACGGTAGAGGCCTGCCAGCGTGCCGGGGCCAACGGCGCGACGCATGCGCTGGTGCGCCCGCCCACCTCGTACACGCGCTTCATGACCCAGGACGTGCTGCTCGCGCACTACGAGCGGGTGGCCGACGCCAGTCCGATTCCGTTGCTGCTCTACAACCAGCCGCAGGTCTTCCACGCCGACCTTGCCGCCGAGACCGTTGCCGCCCTCGCCCGCCACGACAACATCGTCGGCATCAAGGACTCGAGCGGCAACATCGCGCACGTCAACGACATGCTCGCCCGCGTGCGCGACGACTTCAGCGTGCTCACCGGGGTGGCCGGCATCATGTACCAGGCGCTGCTCACCGGCACCACCGGCAGCATCGTGGCCGTGGCCAACGTGGTGCCCAACCTGACCGTGCAGCTGTACGAATTCGTGATGACCGGCGAGCTGCACAAGGCCCTGGCGCTGCAGCGGGCCCTGGCGCCGCTGGCCCGCGCGGTGACGCTCGAGCACGGCGTGGCCGGGCTGAAGGCCGCGATGACGCTGGCCGGGTATGCCGGCACCACGCCGCGGCTGCCGCTCGAGCCAGTGGGCTCGGCCGTGGAAGAGAAACTGCGCGGCATGCTGCGCCACCTCGAGCTCTTCACGGGATGGACGCTCGTGGGCCGTGACGGGCAGCCCGATGGCCCCGCAGCGGAGGCGACGTCGTGATCGCCGCGCGCTCAACCCTCGGACCGTCACGTCGCCAGCTACGCCGGCGGCAGGTGCTCCGCAGCGTGCTGCTGGTCGCGGCCGCGTTGGTGGGCATGAGTGGTGCGGCGCAGGCACAGGTGCCTGAGGCCTTCGGCCGCCAGCGCGCGTTGATCACCGAGGCGCCGCCGCGCACGCTGTCGCTGCTGACCTTCAACATCCGCCACGCCGAAGGCAGCGACGGCACAATTGACGTGGCCCGCGTGGCGCAGGTGATCCGCGACAGCAAGGCCGAGATCGTCGGCCTGCAGGAGGTGGACCGCGGCGTGGAGCGCTCGGGGCGACGCGATCTGCTGAAGGAACTTGCCGACCTGTGCGGCATGCAGCTGGCGTTTGGCAAGAACATCGACCACCAGGGGGGCGATTACGGCAATGCGCTGCTGACCACGCGGCCGATCGTGTCGGTGGGCAACCGGGCGCTCCCCAACACCGATGGCAGCGAGCAGCGCGGGGTGCTGCAGGTGGTGCTCGACGTGGACGGCACGCGCGTGCTCGTGCTCACCACGCACCTCGACCACCGCCGCGCCGATGCGCAGCGGCTCGCCAGCGCCGACGCGCTGCTCGAGATGGCGAAGACCTTTGGTGAGGGCCCGGTGGTGGCGATGGGCGATTTCAACGACGTGCCCGGGAGCGCCACGTGGCGACGCCTGACCGCGACCTTCACCGACGTGTGGGCCGCGGCGGGGGCGGGTGACGGGTTCACGATTCCCGTCGAGGTGCCCAGCAAGCGAATCGACTGGATCCTCGTGCGCGGGCTGCAGCCGCGGTCGGCCGCGGTGATCACCACGCAGGCCTCCGACCACCTGCCGGTGGCCGCGGTGGTGCAGTTGCGCTAGGTGGCCGGCGAGCAGGGCGGCTGTCCGCAGCCGCGCTACCCGCCAGCGGCGTACGGCTAGTGCGCCATCTTGATGGCGCTGACGGCGATGATCATCTTGCCGTCCTTTTCCATCACGTCACCGGTGGCTTCCACCTTGTGACCGGCAAACTCGATCAACTTCTCGTTCTTGTTCTCGGTCCAGGCACCGGTGACCTCGTAGATGCCCTTGTCGCTGGCCACGGCCAGCGGCGAGCCCTTCTTGGCACAGGTGGCCGCGCAGTCGGCATGCGCCGCGCCGGTAGCCTTCTCGGTGCCCTGCTTGGTGTTGCACATCACGTCGACGAGCACGCCGGTGACCGTCTTGGTCTCGGCCGAGAGGCTCGTGCCGAACGCGATCGCCACGGCGGCGACACCCAACATCAACTTCCGCATGTCTGTTCTCCTTGCGCGGCCATGCCACACCTCTCCATACCCTGAACGAGAGGGACGCGACCGCATCGAACCGCGGCAGCACCGGGGAGCCCGGGAGCCGACGCGGAACATGTGTGTAACGTCCTACGATGCGGAGTCCGGCCCGGTTTTGTCAACTGGCGTGCATTGACAGCCCCGCAGGTCCCCGGCTACGCTTTCGGGGTCATGTCGTGCCGCAGCCAGCATCATCTCCATCACCACCATTCCCACCTCCGTGGGACCGGTGATGGTCTGCGCGCCTGCTGAACACCTCGTTCGCAACCCGAACAACAGCACGCCTCCTGCAGCCTCGCTGGTCACGCCGGCGGGGTTTTTGTGTGTTCAGGGGCTTTTTCAGGGATTTGGCGATGGACTTCGAGAAATTCCACGGGCTGGTGCCCGCCGTAGTGCAGGACGACGCGAGCCGCGAGGTGCTGATGGTGGGCTTCATGAACGAAGAGGCCCTCCGGCGCACCCGCGAGACCGGTTTTGTGACCTTCTTCAGCCGCACCCGCAACACCCTCTGGATGAAGGGCGAGACCTCGGGCAACCGCCTGAAGGTCGTGCACCTGCTCACCGACTGCGACACCGACACGGTCCTGGCCCGCGTGGAGCGACAGGGCGACGGCCTGGTGTGCCACCTCGGCACGGTGAGCTGCTTCACCGAGGAGATTGCCTGACCATGCCCCCCCTTCGCCTCGGCATCCCCAAGGGCTCGCTGCAGGACTCCACCGTGCAGCTGTTTGCCCGCGCTGGCTGGAACATCTACGTGAGCTCCCGCTCGTATTTCCCCGGCACCGACGACAACGAACTGGAGTGCATGCTGATTCGCGCTCAGGAGATGGCGCGCTACGTGGCCGACGGCGTGCTCGATGCCGGGCTCACCGGACAGGACTGGATTGCCGAGCAGCTCATCGCCTCGCGCGCCGAAGTCGTGCCGGTGCAGGAGCTGGTGTACTCCAAGCAGAGCTTCGGGACGGTGAAGTGGGTGCTCGCGGCTCCTGAGGAATCGCGATTCCACACCCCCGAGGACTTTGCCGGGTGCACGATTGCCACCGAGCTGGTGCGCGTCACCCAGCAGTACTTCGAGGAGCGCGGCGTGGACGTGACCGTCGAGTTCTCGTGGGGTGCCACCGAGGTGAAGCCTCCCGTGCTCGCCGACGGCATCGTCGAGGCCACCGAAACGGGGTCCACGCTGCGCGCCAACCGGCTGCGGATCATCGACACGGTGATGGAGTCCAAGACGCAGCTCATCGCCAACCCGGCGGCGTGGGCCGATCCCTGGAAGCGCCACAAGATCGAGAACATCGCGCTGCTGCTGCGCGCGGCCATCGAAGCGCAGGGACGGGTGGGGCTGATGCTCAACATCAAGCGCGAAGGGCTGGCCCGCCTGCTCGAGCTGGTGCCGGCGCTGCGGCGCCCGACGATCTCGCCGCTCAGCGACGAGGACTGGGTGGCCGTGAACACGGTCATCGAGGAGCGGACGGTGCGCGACCTGATGCCGAAGCTGAAGTCGGCGGGTGCGGAAGGCATCGTGGAGTACCCCCTCAACAAGATCGTGATGTGACCATGCTGGCCATTCTCGACTCCTCCGACGCGAAGGCCATGCGGCGCCTGCTCGACCGCACGCCGGACGACCACGCGCGCCTCGAGCCCAGCGTCAGGCAGATCGTGGAGGCCGTGCGGACACGTGGCGACAAGGCGCTGATCGAACTGGCGCGCAAGTTCGATGCCCTGGAAGGGCCGATCGAGCTGTCGCCGGCCGAGATCCACGCCGGTGCCGAGGAGTGCCCGCGACCGGTGCGGGCCGCCATTCGCAAGGCGGCCAGGCACATCAGGATGGTGGCGCGCGCGCAGGTGCCGCCCATCTGGACCAGGCAGGTGGCGCCGGGGGTGAAGGTCTCGCAGCGCGTCGTGCCGCTCGAGCGGGTCGGCTGCTATGTGCCCGGCGGACGCTACCCGCTGCCCTCGTCGCTGCTGATGGCCGCGGTCACCGCGCGCGCTGCTGGCGTGCCCGAGGTGATCGTGGCGTGCCCGCGCCCGGATGCAGCCGTGCTGGCGGCGGCGGTGGAGGCGGGGGTGGACCGGGTGTTCCAGCTGGGTGGGGCGCAGGCAATTGCGGCCATGGCCTACGGCACCGCCACGGTGCCGCGGGTGGACAAGATCGTCGGCCCGGGCAACGCATACGTCGCGCTGGCCAAGGCGCTGGTGGCGCGCGACTGCGCCATCGATTTTTTTGCCGGCCCGAGCGAGATCGTCGTGGTGGCCGCGGCCGGCGACCCGGCGTGGATCGCCGCGGACCTGCTGGCGCAGGCCGAGCACGACGTGGACGCGCGAGCCATCCTGCTGACGCCCTCGCGGCGGCTTGCGCAGCAGGTGGCGCGGGCCATCGCCGCCCAACTGGCAGGCGCGGATGCGGAGGGCACGCCGGCGGCGCAGGCGCTGGCGCGCAACGGCGCCATCGTAGTGACCAGGAACATGGCCGAAGCCACGACGCTGGCCAATCGCATCGCGCCCGAACACCTGGTGGTGGAGACGGCCGCCGTGGCCGCCGCCATTCCGGTGGCCGGATCGATCTTCATCGGGCCCTGGACGGCGCAGGCGGCCGGCGACTACGCCATCGGCTCCAATCACGTGCTGCCGACGAGCGGCGCGGCCCGCTTCCGCGGCGGCCTGCACGCGTGGGACTTCGTGCGCGTGAGCTGCTGCACGCTCGACACGCG
>JBKJQW010000091.1:0-10991 GCA_046593715.1 Luteitalea sp. | reverse complement strand
CAGACCGAGTCGGCCGCCTCGGTCGGCGGCGACCTGTATCAGGGAGTGACCCGCCCGAGACGTCGCCGAGCGTCAGCGCGAGGCTGCCGTCCGGGCGGGTCACTCCCTGATACAGGTCGGCGCCGACCGAGGCGGCCGACTCGGTCTGCGCGAACGTCGATGCATAGGGCACCATCGGCGGCGCCTGCAGCAGCGCGGCCTGGATGTCCTTGGCCAGCGTCATCTCGTGCTCGTACTTGGCCTTGGCACGCGCTTCCTTGTAGAGGCGCGCGCTGTCGATGGCCATGGCGGCATCGGCGGCCAACGACTCGAAGATGGCGATCTCTTCGCGCGGCACGACCTGCGTGCTTGCCGGACGCGACACCAGCAGGGCGCCCACGCCTTCCAGCCGGCCGATGAACGAGGAGTCGTCGGCCAGCGCGCGGCGCGCCACCATCAGCGGGGTAGCCACCATGTCGGGCCGCGCCCCGGTCGCCACGCCAATCAACGTCTCGTGCATCGCCTGACTGGTGATCGTGCGATGCCCCTTGACCGCCTGCCTCAGCAGTTCGAGTTCCTGTTGCGCCACCGCCGGCGCCGCGAGCTTGGGCAGGCGGAGCACGAGTTCGAGCTTCTGGTCGGCGTTGATCAGCGCCAGCGCCCCGCTTTCGGCACGCATGATCCGGATCGCCGAACGCAGGACGGCGGCCAGGACTTCAGGCAGGACGGCGGCGCTGTTGAGTTGCCGCGCCACGTCGAGCAATTCCTGCAAATGCCGGACGCCAGTGCTGCGCTCATCCAGGCCGGCCGACTCGAGCAGCGACGCCAGCGCCTCGCTGACCACTTCAAACTGCACCTGTCGGCCAAACCGCACCCGGTCGCCGTCGCTCAGGATGTGGGCGGTGATGCGCTGGTCGTTGACGTAGGTACCCACCGCGCTGCCAAGGTCTTCGATGACGAGGGCGTCATCGCGGCGCACCAACTGCGCGTGCCGCCGCGACACGCTGGGCTCGGAGAGCACGACGCCGGACAACGGGTCGCGACCGATGACGATGGGCTGGTCGCCGGGGACGATTTCGGTCGTCGCTTCTGGCGAACTGGGCACGAGTTTGAGGCGGGGAGGCATGCGTTTGGCGTGGGTCCAGGCGTACGTGATGACGTGGTAGGCTGGCCGACATGCGCAGCCCCGGAGAGCCTGACGCCCCACGGGGGCGCGGCCTGCTGTGGATTCTACTGGTCCTGGCCTCGGTTGGCGGAGCCCTGGCTTGGTACGCCGCTGACCGATCCGCCCCGCCGCCGAGCGCGACGGCGCCGCCGGTGGCCGACGGCGCGCGGAGTACGCCGCCCTCTACCCGCAACGAATCGCCGGCCTCGACCGAACGCCCGAGGCCCCGTGGTGACGGAGTGACGACGACGCGCCCACCGAGGGGCACGTCACCTGCCAGGCCATCGACTACGACCGATGCGGCCGCGACGGGCGCTGAGCTGCGGGTGACCAGCGACGTCGCGGGTGCGTACGTCTTCCTGGACCGAAAGTTCCTCGGGACCACGCCCTTCACGTCACGTGAGGTCACCCCCGGCAGCCATCAACTCAACGTGCAGGTCGAGGGACGGCCTCCGGTGGTGCGGACCGTTGACATCCGCGAGCATGGACCGACGGATGTGGAGGTGACGCTGCCGCCCGCAGCCAGTTCAGGTGCAGCGGCCGCGGCGGTCAGCGCAGATGTCGCAGTCGTCCACCAGCACGGCGTCGGCTCGTGCGAGGGGGTGCTGCGCGCGGCGAGTGGCGCCTTGCGGTACGAGTCGTCGCACAAGGATGCCTTCTCCCTGCCACTGGCCAGCATCGAGGCCTTCACGCTCGACTACCAGGAGAAGCGACTGCGGCTGAAGCAGCGCGGCGGCCGCACCTGGAACTTCACCACACGGGCCGCCAGCGCCGATCCCCTCTTCGTCTTCCATCGCGATGTGGACGAGGCGCGCCCCAGATAGGGGTCGCGCGAGTCGGACTCGCGGGGGCCGCTACCCGTCCAGCAACCAGCGACCGGGCCCGGCGAGAAAGGTCTCGTAATCGGGCACCACCGCGTGCGGGGCCGGGATGTGTGCCTCGAACTGTTCGGCAGAGAAGGTCGTCGAGATGGCCACGCAGGTCATGCCGGCGGCGATGGCCGCAGCGACGCCGATCGGCGCATCCTCGAAGGCCAGGCATTGGTCGGCGGCGACGTGCAGGCGCTCGGCGGCCAGCGCGAACACGTCGGGAAACGGCTTGCCCCGTGGCACCTCGTCACCGCGGGCGATGATGGTCACCTGGGCGCCGAGGCCGGTTTCGGCAAAGGTGTGGACCACGTTCTTGAGCGGCGCCGAGGTGGCCACGGCAACGCCGATGCCGTGCGCCTGCAGACGCGCCAACAGCGTCAGTGCGCCGCGCACGAGGTCGAGTCGCCCGCGCGACAACTGCCGATACGCGCCCTCCTTCTCCTCTTCGAGGACCAGGATTTCCTCCATCCCCATCTCGCGCTCGAACAGCATCGGGAAGATCTCGCTGTTGCGCTTGCCATCGATGCGACGCCGCACGTCCATGGTCAGCGGCGGCAGGTGGTGCGCCCCTGCGAAATGCTCGAACGCCTGGGCGTGCAGCGGCATGTTGTCGACAAGCGTGCCATCGAGATCGAAGACGACGGCACGCGGGCGGAACGCAGAGAGATCAGTCACTGGACTCGAGTCGGAGCAGGGGACACGGAGACGTGATCTGGCGAGGACGGCAGCACCTCCCTCGCCATCACGAGACGGCTGTAGAGCGGGACGAAGCCGCGGCGCTGCACATTGGCCTGCGACCGCGAACCGGGCTCCACGGTGACGACGGCGAGGTCGCACCCGGCGGCGCACGCGGCCTCGAGTCGGCCCGAGAGGAGCGCCGACTGGATGCCTTGCCGGCGATGGCGCGGCAGCGTCGCGGCGCCGCACAACTGATAGATGCCCTCGTCGACGCGAGCCGACGCGGAGCCGGCCGCCTCGCCGTGCAGGAACGCGACGTAGCGGACGATGGACGTGACGCCGCCGAACTGCCGCACCACTTGCTCCAGGGCGGCCGCGTCGTACTGTTCGGCAGGCGCATCCCGACCGGTCACGGTTTCTGCGGCAGCGAAGCCCTCGACCGCGATCCGTGCCCACTCCTCCTCCGGGCCGGTCGTCACCCTGATCCCATCGGGCAGCACTTGCGGCAGCAGCGCCTCGATGTCGCAGCCGAGCACGAGTTCGATCCGCTGCAGTCTGTAGCCCCGCGCCTCCAACCGTCGGACCGACGCGTGGTCCCCGAGCGAGGCGATCTCGAGGCCCGGGCATTCCCCGAACGGCAGGAAGGCCTGCTCGATCGCGTCGATGTCGGCGTCGAGCAGCGGCTCGCCGAGCGCGACGCCAATCACCTTGGTCATCGGCGCGCCAGGGCCACAGTAGACCGCCGCGCCGCGGCCAATCGCCAGGCCGAAGGCGCCCGCGATCCCATGTGCACGCGAGACCTCGGCCATCGCGAGACTCAATCGAGCTTCAGCCGCCTCGATGCGTAAGGCCAGCGCAATGGACCCGATCACGCCAGCACCGCGTCGGCGATGATCATGCGCTGCACCTCGGAGGTGCCCTGGTAGATTTCGGTGGCGCGAACGTCGCGAAAGAGCCGCTCGACGGTCGACCCGCGGCGGTAGCCTTCCGAGGCCAGGATCTGCATGGCGCGATCAGCAGCGGCATGCGCGGCTTCTGACGCGGCAAGCTTGGCCATCGACGCCTCGAGGGTGCCGCGGTGGCCGCGCACGCGCGCGCTGGCGGCCTTCCATGTCAGCATCCGGGCCGCTTCGAGTCCGGTCGCCATATCGGCCAGCATGAACTGAATGGCCTGGTACTGGGCAATCGGTTGGCCGAACGCCACACGGCGCTTGGCGTAGTCGAGCGCCTCGTGCAACGCGGCCTCCCCCACGCCGAGGGCCTGTGCCGCAATGGCCACACGGCCGCCGTCCAGCGCTTCCATGGCAATCGAGAAACCCTGTCCCGGTTGGCCGATCACCTGCGACGAATCGACGACGACATCGTCGAGCACCAGGTCCATGCAGCCCAGGCCGCGCACGCCGAGCGAGTCGGTCAGGTTCCGTCGAACCAGGCCGGGGGCGTCCATCGGCACCAGGAAGGCCGTGATGCCGCGGCCCCGCAGGTCCGGGCGGGTCGCCGCAAAGACGATGACCAGATCGGCGGCCTCGGCATTGGCCACCCAGACCTTGGTGCCGCGCAGGCGGTAGCCGACGCCATCGGCCGTGGCGGTCGCCTGCTGGTTGGCGGCGTCGGACCCGGCGTGCTCTTCCGACAACGCGAACGCCCCGATGGCCTCGCCCCGGGCGAGACGACGCAGCCAGAGGTCGCGCTGCGCGTCCGTGCCGTGGCGCAGCAGCGTCTCGGCGACCAGCGAGTTGTTGACCGAGAGGATGACCGCGACCGTGGCACTGGCACGAGCCACGGCTTCAAGCGCCAGCACGTAGGCCAGGTCGTCCTGGCCGGCGCCTCCCCACGCCTCGGGGATGGTCACGCCCATGAGGCCGAGGGCACCGGCCCTGGCGATCAGGGCCCGTGGAAACGCGTGCTGGTCATCGATCGCCGCCGCGAGTGGCGCGACCTCCTCGATGGCGAACTGGCTGGCGCGGGCGGCAAAGGCGGCCTGGCGATCGGTGGGCTGAACCTGCACCTGCGTAGGCTATCAGAGGGCCGCGGCCGCAAACAGCGGCCGCAGGCGGCTCGCCGTGGCGTCCAGCGCTTCGGGCAGCACGCGGGTCTCTCCAACGGTGGTCATGAAGTTGGTGTCACCGTTCCAGCGAGGGACCAGGTGGATGTGCAGGTGGTCGGCGACGCCGGCGCCGGCCGCGCGGCCGATGTTCAGCCCGACGTTGATCCCGTGGGGCTGGTACGCCGCGCGGAGCACGATTTCGGCGCGCTGGGTCAGCAACATCATCTCGTGCAACTCGTCGACCGTCGCGTCGGCGAGCGTGGCGATGTGCCGTCCAGGCACGACCATCAAGTGCCCGTTGTTGTAGGGAAACAAGTTGAGGATGACCAGACACGTGGCGCCGCGGTGCACCACCAGGGACGCCTGTCCGGCGTCGGTGCCGGTATCGGCGGTGCAGAACACACAGCCCGGCGGCGCCTGGCCGGCGGTGACGTAGTGCAGCCGCCAGGGAGACCAGAGATGATCCATGGTCTCAGGACGCGGCGGGCGACGGGGCTGCCGCAGGCGCGGCGGCGTCCAGGTCCTCGCGGGCGCTGGCGTTGATGAGGTCTTTCAGTTCTTTGCCGGGCTTGAAGTACGGCACGTGCTTGGACGGCACGTCGACTCGGTCGCCGGTCTTGGGGTTGCGGCCCTTGCGGGGCTCGCGTCGGCGCAGGCGGAAGCTGCCAAAGCCCCGGAGCTCCACCTTGTCTCCAGCATGCAGCGCGCGGATGACCGACAGGAAGACCGTCTCGACGATGAGCTCGGCGTCCTTCTTGGTGACTTCCGAGACGCGGGAGACCTCTTCGACGAGATCGGCCTTGGTCATGACTGGCCTCGAATGGAAAGACGCCGGGCGGAGGAAGGTTCCTCCGCCCGGCGTCGATGCGGCACCTACTGCTGCTGCTTGAAGTGATCACCCAGCGTGGCGCCACCCGTGGAGGCGGCTTCGCTGATGTACTGACCCCAGTCGGCACGGTAGTTGTCGTCCTTGAGCGCACGAATGCTCAGGCCGACCTTCCGCTCCGACGGGCTCAGCTTGATGACCTTCATCGGGTAGGTCTGCTCGATTTGCAGCTCGACCTTCTCCTGCCCGCCCTCGGCGTCGAACTCGGAGACGTGGATGAGCCCCTCGACGCCCTCGGCCAGTTCGACGAACGCGCCGAACGAGGTCATGCGCACGACCTTGCCCTCGACCACCTCACCAACCTGCACCCGACCGAAGAAGTCGTCCCACACGTCGGCCGCGAGCTGCTTGAGGCCGAGCGAGAGACGCTGGTTCTCGGCGTCGATGTTGAGGACCATCGCCTCGACCACGTCGCCCTTCTTGAGCATCTCGGACGGGTGCTTGAGACGCTTGCTCCACGACATGTCCGAGATGTGGATCAGGCCGTCGATGCCGTCTTCCACTTCCACGAACGCGCCGAACTCGGTGAGGTTGCGGACCTTGCCCTTGATCTTGGTGCCCACCGGGTACTTGTCGGTGAGTTCGTGCCAGGGGTTGGTCTCGACCTGCTTGAGGCCGAGCGAGATGCGCCGGGCCGACGGATCGACACCGAGCACCATCGCCTCGACGCTGTCGCCGACGTTGAGGATCTTGGACGGATGCTTGACCCGCTTGCTCCACGACATCTCGCTGACGTGGATGAGGCCCTCGACGCCCGGCTCGAGTTCGATGAAGGCGCCGTAATCGGTGAGGCTGACCACGCGTCCGGTGACGCGCGCCGTGACCGGGTAGCGCTCGACCACGTCGGACCAGGGGTCGGTCGTGAGCTGCTTGTGACCGAGCGAGACGCGCTCGTTCTCGGGGTCGAACTTGAGGACGATGACGTCGACCTCGTCGTTGACCTTGAACAGCTCGGAGGGGTGCTGGACGCGCCCCCACGACATGTCGGTGATATGGAGCAGGCCGTCGATGCCGCCGAGGTCGATGAACGCACCGTAGTCGGTGATGTTCTTGACCACGCCGCGCATGACCTTGCCTTCGGCCAGCGTCTCGAGCGTGTGCTTCTTCTTCTCGGCGTTCTCCTCCTCGAGGAGGACCTTGCGCGAGAGGACGATGTTGCCGCGCTTCTTGTTGACCTTGATCACCCGCATGCGCAGTTCCTGGCCCTTGAGGGCATCCAGGTTACGCACCGGGCGGACGTCGATCTGGCTGCCGGGCAGGAAGGCGCGGACACCGATGTCCACGGCAAGACCACCCTTGATGCGCTCGATGACGCGACCGATGACGACCTTGCGATCTGCAAAGGCCTTCTCGACCTCGTCCCAGATCTTCATCTTCTCGGCCTTTTCGCGCGAAAGCACGATATGGCCGTCCCGATCTTCGGTGCGCTCGAGCAGCACGTCGACGGTGTCGCCGGGCTGGACCAGGACATCACCGTTCTCGTCGAGGAACTCGTCGAGAGGGATCATGCCCTCCGACTTGAACCCGACGTCGACAATCACCGCCGAGTCCGACACTGACAGGACCGTCCCCTTGACGACCTCGCCTTCGGTGATGTTCCGGAAGCTGTTGTCGTACAGGTCGAGCAGGCTGGCAAACTCCTGCGGGTCCATTTCCTGATCATCTGCCGTCCACATCGCTTTGGTAGTGGCGGCAGCGGACTGCCGGGCAACGACTTCGCGTACTTCCGGCTGGTCCGTAAGTTGATCTGACATGCGTAGTGAATCCCCTTCGGTGGCGTTTGCCGGTCTTTACAGCGCCGGCGGCTGTCGGTTGTGGCACGCAATATGCGGGCAACCGACAGAATTTATACCATTCGGGGGCGGCCGTCAAAGGGCGCGGCGGCCAGCGAGGGTGCCCGGGGCCTCCGGGTCAGCGCTCCCGGGCGGCCCTGACCAGTTCGAGCACCTGGTCCACGACGACCTCGATCTGCAGGCCGGTCGTGTCGATGTAGGTGGCCTCGGGCGCCTGCGTCAGCGGCGACACCGGTCGATTCCGGTCGCTGTGGTCGCGCTGGGTGAGGGCGCTGGCAATGGCCGAGACGTCCCCCCCCTGTGCCGCGTGCGCGGTATCGCCGGCGCGACGACGGGCCCGTTCCTCGGCCGAGGCGTCGAGGTACACCTTGACGTCGGCCTCAGGCAGCACGACCGTGCCGATGTCGCGACCCTCCATCACCAGGTCGCCCGACACCGCAAAGGCGCGCTGGCGCGCCACCAGCACTTCGCGCACCGATGCCAGACGTGCCACCCGCGCAGCCGCCGCGTCCATGGCGGGCGTCCGGATCTCGCGCGTCACGTCGGTGCCGTCGATGACTACGCGGCCCTGCTCTGCCTGCATCTGCGCGGTGCGCGCCACCCCGGCCACCGCTGCCTCGTCGTCCAGATCGACACCCGTCGCCAGGGCCCGCCAGGCAACCGCGCGGTACATGGCGCCGGTGTCCACATGCCGGCATCGCAACGCCGCCGCGACGGCCCGGGCCACCGTTCCCTTCCCCGCCCCCGAGGGGCCATCGATTGCGATCAGCACCGGGCCACAGGATACCGCGGCGACCTGCCGAGTGACGCCTACAATTGGCGACGTGCGCGCCGCCGTGATCTCGCTACTCGTCGTGGCTGCCCTGCTGTCGGTCGCGTGGTTCGCGCTGTCGCACAGTCGCTACGGACGCACGATGTCGCTGCTGGTGCGCATGGGCAGAGTCCCGGGCCCGATCGCCGCGCACGTCGGCAGATGGCAAACGTCGTCTGTCGATCGGGTGATGCTGTCGTTCACCGCCCGGCACGGACCGAGGGTGGCACGCCTGTATCGTCCGCAGCAGGTCCGGACCCGGCCAATCCTGTTGACCGGCGGTGTGCACGCCCTCGGCATCGAGGAGCCGCGCCTGATCGCCTTTGCCGAGGCGCTGGCCGCCTCGGGGACGCCCGTCATCACGCCGTCCCTGCCGGATCTCAAGGAGTACCTGGTCACGCCACGCCTCACCGACGACATCGAGGACGCCGCGCTCGCGATGCTCGACGCGCCGGAAGTGCCGTCGCACCGTGACGGCCGCATCGGCCTGCTCGGCATCTCGTTTGCCGGAGGCCTGTCGATCATCGCGGCGGGGCGGCCGCGCCTGCGCGACAGGGTCGGCTTTGTCTTCTCGGTCGGGGGGCACGCCCGCCTGCCCGGCGTCATGCGATACCTCTGCACGGGCATCCAGCCGGATGGCCGCACCCACCGGCCCCATGAATACGGCGCGGTGATTCTGCTGACCAACATGGCTGCCGACGTGGTGCCGGCCGATCAGGTCGCGCCGCTGCGTGCCGCCGTGCACCAGTTCCTGCACGCGTCACACGTCGACATGTTCGACAAGCCGCAGGCCCAGCGCGAATTCCAGCAGGCGCGCGACATGGCGGCGTCCCTGGCGCCGGAGGCGGGGGCGTTCATGCGCCTCGTGAACGAGCGCGACGCCCTCGGCCTGGGCGCGCGCCTGCTTCCCTTCCTGGACCGCTGGGGGACCGAGGACGCCCTCTCCCCGGCCAGTTCGCCAGCGCCCCGTGCAATGGTCCTGGTCATGCACGCACAGGGGGACGACGTCATTCCCGACAGCGAGGCGGCGGCCCTCGGCGCGTACCTGCACTCGCAGGCGACGCCGGTCCGCGTCCACGTGACGTCGCTGATGAGCCACGCGGAGGTCGCGCGGGCGCCATCGGCCGGTGAATTGCTGACGCTGGTCCGGCTGTGGGCGGACCTGCCCTGGTGAGGCGCAGACGCGCCAGGGCAAGGCGCGCGCGTCCGGGCCCGCCTACGGTGTGCGCTTGCGGGCTCCGCGCTTGGGCCGGCCCTGCCGCGCCGCTTCCTTCAGGGTGATCTTGTTGGAGACCCGCTTGGTCACCTTCTTCGCCCTCGGCTGGCCCCCCACCGTGCGCGTGATGTGGCTCGGCGTGGGCGCATGACCGAAGCGCACGCCGACCTGCGGCGTGGTGCTGGTGCGTGTCTTCTTTGGCGCCGGTCCGGCGGCGAGACCGGCATCGGCACGTAGCTGCTGCACTTCCGCGGGCCGCAATTCGCGGTACATCCCCGGCTTCATGCGGCGGTCGGTCAGCGTCCCGATGCTGGTACGCGCCAGGGTGATCACCGGCAGCCCCACGGCCTGGAACATCCGCCGCACCTGCCGGTTCCGCCCCTCGTGAATCACCATCTGCAGCAGCGTCTGCTCGCCCGACTTCTTGGTGAAGCTCTCGATCACCCGCACCTTGGCCGGGGCGGTGCGGCGGCCGTCGAGCGGCACGCCGCTCTCGAGGCGGCGGAGGGCGTCGCTGGCCGGCACGCCGAAGACACGCACTTCGTACGTCCGCGGCACCTCGTGCCTGGGGTGGGTGAGGCGGTCGGCCAGTTCGCCGTCGTTGGTGAGGAGGATCAGCCCCTCGGAGTCGAAGTCGAGCCGCCCGACCGGGTACAACCCCAGCCCGGCCTCGCCAAGCAAGGTGAGGACGGTGGGCCGGCGCTGCGGATCGGAGCGGGTGGTGATGTAGTGCACCGGCTTGTACAGCAGCAGGTACCGGCGTGGCACCGTGGTGTGCAGTTTGCGACCATCGACCTCGATGTGGTCGGCATCGGGATCGGCCTTGGCGCCGAGTTCGCTGACCACCTCGCCGTTGACGCGCACACGCCCTTCCGAGATCAGCGCTTCGGCGACACGCCGTGACGCGACCCCGGCGGCGGAGAGAATCTTCTGCAGGCGCTCCTGAGGCATGGTGGGAGGCTCCCGCCTCAATGTTCTTCGTCCGACGCGTTGACGTCGGCCGGCGTGTCATCGGCAGGTGCGCCGCGGTGTGCGGCGTCGGGCGCTGAGGCCGGCTCCGCCAACGGCTCGTCGGCAAACAGCGACGGCTCGATCGGCCCGGTCTCGTCAAAGGGCAGCGACCCGCCGTCGGCGCCGCCGAGCGGGGTGGGCAGGTCGAAGCCGAGCGCTTCGGACATGTCCTCGACCTTCGGCAGATCCGAAAGGTCCTTGAGGCCGAACTTGTCGAGGAACTCGCGCGTCGTGCCGTACATGAACGGCCGACCGACGACCTGCTTGCGGCCGACGATCTTGACCAGCTTGCGGTCGAGCAGCGTGTTGAGGACGCCGGTGGTCGCCGTCACGCCGCGGATCTCCGCGATCTCTCCCGAGGTGACCGGCTGCTTGTAAGCGATCACCGCGAGCGTCTCCAGCGCCTGCACCGACAACTCCGATGTCGTCCGTTCCTTGAACAGCCGCCGCACCCACTCGTAGAGTTCCGGGCGCGTGACGATCTGGAAACCGCCCGCGACCTCGACCAGCTGCAGGCCGTCCGACCTGGCGTAGCC
>JBKJQW010000133.1:0-19325 GCA_046593715.1 Luteitalea sp. | reverse complement strand
TCATGGGACGACGACCGTGTCCCCGGGCTGCAACAGGATGTTCTGTTCCAGGTGCTTGCCCTGGATGATGTCCTTGTAGTTGAACTTGTGGCTGGTCGTCTGACCGTTTTCCACGCGCATGATGACGATCTTGGTCTTCTTGGCGAAGTCGGCGGCGCCTCCGGCCATGGCCAGCATCTGCAAGACGGTCGTCGGCTGGGTGAGCGGGTACGGTCCCGGACGTCCGACCTGCCCGGTCACAAATACCTTCCGGCTGTTGATCTGCTTGACGATCACCGAGACCGCCGGCTCGCGGATGAACTTGGCACTGGCGGTGGTGATGGCGGCGCGCAGCTGGTCCGGGGTGAGGCCGGCGGCCTGGATGTCGTTGAGCAGCGGCAGCGTGATTTTGCCGTCGGGCCGCACCGCGACCTCGGCGCCGTGTGAGGGCAGTTCCCAGAACACCACGGCCAGCACGTCGTCGGTGCCGATCACGTAGGTCGGGTCCTTGACCCCCACGCCCTCCTGCGCCGGCAGCGGCTGGACGGCGCCTGACGTGGCCGCCTGCGCGAACGCCCCGATGGGCAGCCACGCGGTCAGGATCATCGTCGCCAGGCCGGTCGTGTACGGAAGCATCTTCATCAACGGAACTCCTTGAACGGCAACTGACAGTCGTGCTTGCGAAGGAAATTCAGGAATCGCTTGTAGTCGTTCTGTTCCATGTTGAACATCCGACACACGATCTTGTAATTCCCGCGGGCCTCCTCGAGGCCGCGGCGCACGATGTCGCGCACGTTCTGCTTGGTGATTTCCCGCTCCATGTAGAGCGGGTAGACGGCAGTCCAGAAGGACTGCTTCTCTTCGACGAGTTTTCTATACAAATCGTCGGCCACCGTGCGGCGGCGCTCACGGCGCGGTCGCAGGGCCATGCCGCGCTGGGCCTTGATCTCAAGTGGCAGGTCATCCATGCGGATGAGCTCGTGCCGCCCGGTGACCACCAGGCGCTCGATGACGTTCTCGAGCTCCCGGACGTTACCAGGCCAGGTGTACTCGACAAGCGCCTGGAAGGCCTCCGGCTCGAAGCCCCTCACGAGATTATGACTGCCGAGCGAGGTATATCGTCGAAGGAAGTGCTCGATCATCAGCGGGATGTCCTCACGGCGGTCGCGCAACGGCGGCACCATGAAGTGAATCACGTTGAGTCGGTAGAACAGGTCTTCGCGGAAGGTCTCTTTGTGGATGAGGTCCTGGAGGTTGCGATTGGTCGCCGCGATGATCCGGACGTTGGTGAGCTTGCCGCGGTGGTCCGCGCCCACTTTCTGCAGCTCGCCGGTCTCGAGGAACCTCAGCAGCAGGCCCTGCATCCGGAGCGTCATCTCCCCGACTTCATCGAGGAACATCGTGCCCTGGTCAGCCGACTCCAGCTTGCCGAGCTTGTCCCGGTAGGCGCCGGTGAAACTGCCCTTGACGTGGCCGAACAGCTCGGACTCGAGCAGCGTCTCGGGCAGACCCGCGCAGTTCATCGCGATGAACGGCTTGTCGACGCGGGCGCTGTGGAAGTGGATGGCACGAGCGACCAGCTCCTTGCCCACGCCACTTTCGCCAGTGACCAGCACCTTGGCGTCCGAGCGCGCAATGCGCTGAATCTCGAGCTTCAGCTCGACCATCTGCGTGCTGACACCGATCAGCTGGGCGGTCTCTGGATTCTTCATTGCGTTCTGCACTCGACCACGGACGGCGCTGGGGGGCCCCGCTCTCCATCCGGAATCGGCCGCTGCGGGGATTTCCCGAATCGGAGCGCTCGTCAGTAGCCGGATACAGTTCGGTCAACGAAAGTTCGGCCAAAAACGCACGGTCTGGCAACCAAAGGCTACCACGCAGCTGACTTCAACGGCGCTCTACCGGCAAGAGTCCGCTGGAAGGTTAATATCTGGCGGTAGCGTGGAAGCGTGCTGGACGGCGCCTTTTCCTCGCCCCGGAACCGACCAGGCCCTTCGAGCCGTCCAAACGGGTCCCAGCCATGCTCACGGTCACCGATGTCACCAAGCGCTACGAGGGACAGGACCAGGATGCCGTCTCAGGCGCGTCCTTTGTCGCGGCTGCGGGTGAGTTCGTGGCGCTGATGGGGCCCTCCGGGTGTGGCAAGTCCACGCTCCTGCATCTGTGTGGCGCCATGGACCGGCCTGACGCCGGCCGCATCCACCTCGGCAGCACCGATATCGCTGTGTTGAGCGATGAAGCCCTGACCCGTGTCCGTCGGCAGCAAATTGGGTTTGTCTTCCAGTTCTTCAACCTGTTGCCCACCCTGACCCTGGCCGAGAACATCGCGCTGCCGCTGCTACTCGATGGCGTCACCCCCGCGGACGCGACGCGCAAGGCGCGGGCGCTCGGCGACCGCGTCGGTCTGACCGCGCGGCTGCAGGCCTACCCCTCGCAGGTCTCGGGCGGCGAGATGCAGCGTGCCGCCATTGCCCGCGCCATCGTCCACGGCCCTGCCGTCCTCATCGCCGATGAGCCCACCGGCAACCTCGACTCGGGCAACGGCACCCGTGTCCTGCAACTCCTGACCGAGCTGAACTCGTCGATGGCCCTGACGATCCTCCTGGCCACACACGCGCCCGAGATTGCCGCGGCTGCTCACCGGACGCTGCACATGCGCGACGGCCGCTTTGTGGACAGCCCCGAACACGGCGCGCCAGATGCCCCCCTGGCCGCCGTGCCGCTCGCCGCCCGCTGATGCTGCGCCTGTTTGCTCAGCTCATCCTGCGACAGCTCCGGGCCGAGAAGCTCCGGACGGCGATCACCATCGTCGGAGTGGCGGCGGGCATCGCCGTGGTGCTGGCCATTCGCTTGACCAACGCCAGCGCGGTGCGCGGCTTCGAGGCTGCGCTCGATCTGACGTCGGGGCGAGCCGGCCTGGAGATCCTCGGCGCCGGCTTTGGCATTCCGGAGGAGGTGCTGCCCAGGCTCGATTGGCTACGCGCCTATGGCGCGACCAGCCCGGTCATCGATGGGGACGTGCTGGTGCGGGTGGGCCAACCCGAGGCGTCGGGCCAGGCTCCCGCCCATCGCACGGAGTTACTCCGCGTGCTCGGCGTCGACATCCTGCGGGACTTCCCGGTGCGCGACTACCAGGTAGGCGAGACCGATGGCGGCCCTCCAGCGCCCGGGGCGGCCGCAGATATCCTTGCCCTGCTGACCGACCCGGCAGCGGTCGTGATTACCCGCGCCTTTGCCGACCGACACGGCTTGCGCGTCGGTGATCCGCTCCAGGTCATCATCAGCGACCGACCCAAGACGTTCCGGGTCGGTGCCCTGCTCGAGGCCGAGGGGCCCGCCAGGCTGCTCGACGGCAACTTCCTGCTGATGGACATCGCTGCAGCGCAATGGGCCTTCGAGCGGCTCGGACGGGTCGATCGTATCGACCTCGTGCTCGCCGACGGCGCCGATGTCGCCGCGCCGCAGCGGGCGATTTCCGCGCGGTTGCCAGCGGGCCTGACGGTGCAGCGTCCGGAACGGCGAGGTCAACAGGTCGAGCAGATGCTCGCGGCATTCCACCTCAACCTCACGGCGCTGTCCTCGATCGCGCTGCTCGTCGGGCTGTTCCTGGTCTACAACGCCGTGTCGGTGTCGGTCCTTGCGCGCCGCCAGGAGATCGGCACGCTGAGGGCCCTTGGCGTGACGAGCCGGCAGGTACAGACGCTGTTTCTCGGCGAGGCGGCGGTCTTCGGCGTGCTCGGCGTGGGCCTTGGTATCCCGCTGGCCCGGGCGCTGGCCGACGTGACCGTGTCGCTCACATCGCGCACCGTCAACACGCTGTACGTGGCCGCCGCGGCGGCACCGCCGGCGCTCGGCTGGCAGGATATCGCCCTGGCAGTGCTGGTCGGCGTGCCGCTCGCGTTGCTGGCCGCCTGGCTGCCGGCCCGCGAAGCCGCTCGCGTGCCGCCCAATGCCGCGTTGCGAGGGGCCGAGCGGGCCCAGGCGCGCACGGCGCCGCAGACGCGGACCCGCCTGCTCGCCGCGGCCCTGCTGGCGGCGGCTGGGGGCCTCAGCCAGTTGCCTCCCGTTCGCGGCCTGCCGTTGGCGGGCTACCTGGCCAGCTTTGCGCTGGTCTTCGGTGCCGCGTTGCTGATGCCCACGTGCCTGCAGGCGGCGACGCAACGCGGACGACTGCTGTGGTATCGGCTGTTCGGCGTCGGCGGGTGGCTGGCCCACGCGGCGCTTGGTGGCGCCATCGGTCGCGTGGCCGTCAGCGTCGCCGCCCTGACGGTGAGTCTGGCGATGATGGTCGCGATCACCGTGATGGTCGGCAGTTTCCGTCAGACCGTCATCGACTGGGTCGGACAGAGCCTCAAGGCCGATCTGTTTGTCGGGCCGGCATCGCGGCGAGCCGGGGCGCGCGCCCCGACCGTCTCGCGGCAGGTGGAGGACACGGTGCGGGCCCTCCCGGAGGTCGCGGCGGTGGATGCCTTCCACAGCGTGACGGTCCCGTATGCAAACAGCCTGATCTACATGGGAGCCGGCGACTTTGCGCTGCAGCAGCGCTTCGGCGGGCTGCGATTCAAGGAGATGGTGAGCGGCGCCGGCGATGCAGGGGCGGTGCTCGAAGGGGCGCGCACTCGTGACGCGGTCATTGTCTCCGAGCCGTTTTCGAACCGGTACGGCAAGCGAGCCGGCGATCGCCTCACCCTGGCGACGCCGGCCGGTCCGAGGCTGTTCGAGATTGCCGCGGTGTACTTCGACTACTCGAGCGACCGAGGGGTGGTGATGATGGACAACGCCACCCTGGCCCGTCATTTCGGTCCGCAGCGGCCGACCGGGCTGACCGTCTACTTGAAGGACGGCCGGCAGGCGGCTGCGGTACGGGCGCACCTGCTCACGCAGTTGGACGGGGCTGCCGGCGTCGTCATCTTCACCAACAGGTCGCTGCGCGAAGAGGTGCTGCGCATCTTCGACAGTACGTTTGCCATTACATATGCCCTGCAGGGCATCGCGATCATCGTGGCGTTGCTGGGGATCGTCGGCACGATGATGACGCTGGTCATCGAGCGCCGTCGCGAGCTTGGCATCCTTCGGGCGGTCGGTGCTGGCCGCGGGCAGATACGGGCCATGGTGGTGGCAGAGGCGGTGATGCTCGGCACGATCAGCCAGGTGGCTGGCCTGCTCCTCGGCCTGCTGCTGGCCTTGATCCTCGTCTACGTCGTCAATGTGCAGAGTTTCGGTTGGACCATCCATCTCGCCATTCCCTGGGGGGCATTGCTGCAGATGTGCGTGCTCGTCGTGGTCACGACTTTGCTGGCGGGGCTCTACCCGGCACATCGGGCGATGCGCGAGGGGCGCGCTCCCCTGGAGGACGAATGAGGCCGGCGCGCGCGATACTCCTGGTGCTGCTGCTCGGCAGCGGAGTCGGCGGCGCCGACATCGGCGGGCATCAGGCGCCCGACGTGTGGAAGCGCGCGTCTTCGTCGCGGCCTGTCCGTGTGCCGCAGGATCACGTCGCGCATCCCGAGTACCGGCTCGAGTGGTGGTACTACACCGGCAACGTGCAAGGCGACGATGGGCGGGCGTACGGCTATCAGGTGACCTTCTTTCGCGTTGGCGTGGACGCCGCGCCCGTCAACCCGTCCGCGTTCGCGGTCCGCGACCTGTACATGACGCACGTCGCGGTGACCGATATCGACGGCACGATCCACCGGTTCGCGGACCGACTCAATCGCGCCGGCGTGCATTGGGCCGGCGCGCGTCCGGACCGATTCGACGTCTGGAACGAGAACTGGCGTGTCTCGCTCGACGCTCGAGGCCGGCATCGTCTGGTGGCCGACGCAGGCGCCTTCGCGCTCGACTTGACGCTCGAGCCAGGCAAGCCGGCCGTCCTGCAGGGCGAGGCGGGCTACAGCCGCAAGGGGCAGGACATCGGCAACGCGTCGCATTACTACTCGCTGACGCGGATGCCGACCGCCGGGACGCTCAGGATCGGCACGCGCACGACCGAGGTCCGCGGCGCCAGCTGGATGGATCACGAGTTCGGCACCAGTGCGTTGGACCCGGGCACGCGTGGCTGGGACTGGTTCGCGCTGCAGCTCGACGACGGGAGAGAGCTGATGCTGTACCGGCTGCGCAGCGAGGATGGCGGCGCGAACCCGTTCTCGAGCGGCACGATCATCCAGCGCGATGGCCGGACGACACACCTGTCGGCAGCCGACTTTTCCGTGACGCCAGGCCGCACGTGGACGTCGCCGAGCAGTGGGGCTACCTATCCGGTCGAGTGGCGGGTCCAGGTTGACGGGGCAGACCTGAATCTGGTCGTGCGGGCGGCCATCGATGCCCAGGAGCTGCGCACGCGGCGATCGACCAATGTGACCTACTGGGAAGGGGCGGTTCGCGTGGACGGCACCGCCGGGCCGGCACCCGGAGGGGCCGTCACCCGTGTGCGGGGGGTCGGATATCTGGAGATGACCGGCTACAGTGGCGCGAAGATGAGCGACGTGATGCGATAGTAGGGCGCAGCTCTCCATGCGTTCCCGCGCCAGGCAGCCGATCGATCCCGAGTTGCTCCTGCGAGCCTACGCGCTCGGCTGGTTCCCCATGGGCTCGGCGCGCCGCGGACGCATCGAGTGGTTCTCACCCGACCCGCGCGGCATCCTGCCGCTTGCCGGGTTTCACGCCCCGTCACGCCTGAAGCGGGTCGTTCGGCAAGCGCGGTTCGACGTCCGGGTCGACACCGCCTTCGAGGCCGTGATGCGCGCCTGCGCGACACGCGACGACACCTGGATCTCCGAGGACATCCTCCGCAGCTACGTGGCGTTGCATGGCCTCGGCTTCGCCCACGCGGTGGAAACCTGGCAGGACGACCGGCTGGTCGGCGGCCTGTACGGAGTGGCGATTGGCGGGGCGTTCTTCGGCGAGTCGATGTTCCATACGGTGACCGACGCCTCAAAGGTGGCGCTGGTCGCCCTGGTGGAGCGGCTGCAGACGCGCGGGTACGCGCTGCTGGACACACAGTGGGTCACGCCGCATCTCGCGCAGTTTGGCGGCACGGAGATTCCGCGGGCTGACTACCTCGACCGTCTGGCGACGGCGTTGACGCTGGAGTGTCGTTTCGATGGCGACTGAGGCGCCGTCCTGGGCACCGGGTGGTGCATGGGGTCACCTGACCTTGCGCCGCGACCTGGGGCCGGGCCCGCGCGGCCTGGTCTACCGTGCCTGGGATCCCGCGCTCGGGCGCGAGGTCATCCTGGCCATCGCGCCCGACGTGCACACCGATCCTGCGGGGCGCGACACCCTGCGTGATGCCCGCGCGCTCATGAGGGTGCACGACCCGAGCCTGGCCGCGGTGTACGGCGCCGAGCGGCGGACGGGGCGCGTCGGCATCTGGATGGAACTGGTCGACGGCGACACCCTCGAGACGGTGCTTGCCCACGCCGGTCGATTCAGTGCGCGCGAGGCGGCGTTGATCGGGATCGATATCTGTGCGGCGCTGACCGCCATGCACCAAGCCGGGGTCCTGCACCGCGACCTCGACACCCGCCAGATTCTTCGCGACCGCAATGGTCGGACCGTGGTGGTGCCGTTTGGCGCCGGCCGCGACACCGCGCCTGGAGCGGCAGGGGCGGTGACGCCGCCGGCGGCCGCGCCACCGGGCGCGGCACGCGGGGCCGAGTCGGCCCAGGGCTCGGCGTGTGGCGTCGAGCACGATCTCTACCTGATCGGCGCGGTGCTGCATCGCCTGGTGGCCGGACCGGCGGTGGCCCCGGCAGGCGGCTCGGCACTGCGTCCGCTTGCCGACCTGCGCAGCGACCTGCCACTGGGCTTTGTGCGAGGTGTCGAGCGGGCCCTGTCCGCGGATCCGGCGCAGCGCTACGCCAGCGCTGCCGACCTCAGCGCGGCGCTCGCCACACTGTGGACGCCGATGTCGCCGCGCGCCGACCCGGCGGCCCAATCGGGCCGGCGGGGCAGGGTCCTCACAGTGGCGACGATGGCGGCGGCCGTCCTCGCGGTCGGTGTCTTCCTCGGCGCCTGGCGGTCGCGACAGCCGCCTCCCTCCGAAGTGCGATTCGTCGTCCACCCCGAGGGCAGCGAAATCGAGAGTGTGGCGTTGTCGCGCGACGGCCAGCGGCTCGCCTATGCCGCGGGTGGCCGGCTGCGGCTTCGGTCGCTGAACGAGGACGTGTCGGCCGCGCTGGAACCCTCGCTCGGCGTCCGCAATCCGTTTTTCTCGAGTGATGGCCAGTGGGTGCACTTCTTCGCGGGCTCGTCGCTGTGGCGCGTCCGCGCGGCAGGGGGCGCGCCGCAGTTCGTGGCCCCGGCGCGCCGGCCGTCCACCGGGGGCGGCGGACCAGACGGATCGATCGTCTATTCGGTGGAGAACGGGTCGTCGCTGATGCTGCTGCCGCCCGTCGGCCCACCGCGGGTGCTGCGCACCCAGGTCCCGGGGGCACGGATGGTACTGCGCTGGCCGTCGCTGGTCGGCGACGGGTCACACGTGCTGTACTCGGCGATTGATGCGCGTACCGGACGCCGGGCCGTCCATCTGGGCTCGATCGACGCGGCGGTCGATGCGCCCGACCTCGTGCTGCTCGAACTCAGCTCCAATGCCGTGGCGGCTGGCCCGCACGTGTTCTACGTCGAGGCCGGCGCGCTCACCGTGCGCCGGCTCGACCCCCGCGACGGTCGGTTTCTCGGGCAGCCCCGCGTGCTGGCGCGCGGTGTCGTGACCGACCCGTACGGAGATGGCCAGATCGAGCTGTCGGTGTCCGAGAATGGAGCAGTGGCGTATGTGGGCGGCGCCCGCACCACGCGCACCCTGCGTGTGCTGGACGCCACCGGGCGACCGGTGATCGACCTGGCGTCCGGTGACGTGCGTGACCTGCGTGTCGCGCCCGACGGCCAGCGCATCGCCTACGAGCAGGTCGATGCCTCGACGGGTGGCCGCGACGTCTGGGTGGTGGACATCCACGCGGGCCCGCCGATCCGCATCTCGCGCCATCCCGCACACGACATCGCGCCGACCTGGGCGCCGGATGGCCGCCGGCTGTACTTCCTGTCACAGCGGGGCCCGCTGCCCACGCTGATCTCGACGTCGGCCAACGGTGATGCTGCCGAACATGTGCACTTCACTTTTGACGCGTCGGCGATTCCTTATGCAATCACCCGGGACGGGTCCGCCCTGCTGTACGAGCAGGAAGGGCAGGAGACCGGCTGGGACATCTGGCTGCGACCGCTGTCGGGCGGCGCGCCCACGCCCCTGGTGCGCGGGCGCGCCAACGAACAGGAGCCCAGCCTGTCACCGGATGGAGGCTGGCTGGCGTACTCGTCGCCGGAGTCCGAGGGCCGCCAGGTCTACCTCGAGCGCGTTCCGAGCAACGGCCAGCGCTGGCGGGTCTCTGACGAGCACGGGCGCCAGCCGCAATGGACGGCAGACGGCGCCGCGCTCTTCTACCACGGCAGTGCGCACCAGCTGATCCGGCGAGAGATCCGCGTGCGAGACGGCGCACCGGTCCTCGGGGCGGAGCAGGCGCTGTTTGCGATTCCCCTGCGTGGCTACGACATGCGCTATCAGTACGGCCTGCTGCCCGATGGCGGACGCGTCGTGGTCAACGTGCCACCGGCGCTGGCCCCGCCGGTGCCGGCAACGGTCATCCTCAACGCGCCGCTGCCATGAGGCCGCGGCCGATCGGGCCTGCATTCCCATTCCAAATTCACAATTCCTTTACACTACCGGCTGTCCCATGCTGCGTGACCCGGAGGCGCTGTACGAGCACGTGTCGCGAGCGCTGGCCGATGGCGAGACCATCGACTGGGACCGTCTGGCGGTCGATCCCGAGACCCGCGCCGTCCTGCAGGAACTGAAGGTGCTGGCCGAGGTCGCGCGGCTGCATCGCGACACGCTTCCCGACCCCGACGGCGCGGCCGCTCTGCCGCCGCCCCCTCTGCACCCTGGCGAATCGTGGGGACATCTCACGCTGCGCGGAGAGATCGGGCGCGGCGCGCGGGGTTGCGTGTACCGGGCATGGGATCCGCAGCTGGACCGCGAAGTTGCGCTGAAGCTCACCGTCGACCGCGAGACCGAGCGTGGCACGACCGACGCCATTGGCGAGGCCCGGCTGTTGGCGCGCGTCAAGCACCCTCACGTCGCCACGGTCTTTGGCGCAGAGCGGCGAGGTGGACTCGTCGGTCTCTGGATGGAGCTGGTCGAGGGTGAGACGCTCGAAGCGATGCTGCTGCGCGTCGGCCGCTTCAACGCCCGTGAGGCCGCGTTGATTGGCATCGACGTCTGCTCGGCCTTGTCGGCCGTGCACGCGGCCGGGTTGCTGCACCGTGACGTGAAGGCCCAGAACGTGATGCGTGACCGCAATGGGCGGCTGGTGCTGATGGACTTCGGCACGGGTCGCACCACCGCTGCCGAAGGGGCGTTCGTCCACGACGAGGTGGGCACGCCGCTGTACATGGCGCCCGAGCTGTTTGTCGGCGGCAAAGCCAGCGCCCACAGCGACATCTACAGCGTTGGCGTCCTGCTGTACCGTCTTGTCACGGGCTCGGTGCCCGTGGAGGCACACTCGCCCGAGTCCCTGTTGGCCGCACACCGGGCGGGGGAGCGCGTCCCGCTCGCCGACGTGCGCAGCGACCTGCCCCTGGCCTTCATCCACGTCGTCGAGCGCGCGCTGGCCCCGGACCCTGCGCTGCGCCACGCGAGCACAGGCGCGCTGGAGATGGCGCTCTCCAGCCTGCTGGTGCCGGCCGAGCCGACCCGTGCCGTCCGCCGCAGGGGCTCGTCGCGGCTGGTGACGGCTGGCGCGGCAGCGGCCGCGCTGGTGGCCGGTCTCGCGTTGGGCACGTGGTGGTGGGCTGCACGGCCGTCGCCGGTCGCTGAGGTGCGCTTCGCAATTCCGCCGGCTGGGCCGCGTGACGAGATCCAGAGCCTCGCGCTGTCGCCAGATGGGTCAGCTATCGCCTACACGTCCGCGGGGCGCCTGCAGGTGCGTCGCCTGAACGACGTGACCGCCGTCGAGATGGAGCAGACGCAGGGTGCCCGTGATCCGTTCTGGTCGCCGGACGGGCAGTGGATTGCGTTCTTCAGGGGCGTGTCGGTCTGGAAGGTGCGGGCCTCGGGCGGGGAGCCGCAGATGATCGCGCCGGCCCGTCGGCCGTCCTCGGGCTCCTGGAGCGCTGATGGGACGTTGTTGTACTCGGTCGATCACGGGTCGTCGATCGTCTCGGTGTCGGCCGGCGGCGGCGAGCCGCGGCCGGTCCGCAGCCATCGGCAAGGGCTGCGGACGCAGCTGGCATGGCCGGTCTGGACCGGCGACGGCGCGCACTTCGTCTACTCGGCGCTGACCGCGCGCACGGGACGGCGGACGCTGTATCTGGCGCGGCGTTCGGAGGGAGCGGAGGCCCCGGATCGCGAACTGGCCGAGATCGCGTCCAACGTGGCGCTGGTCGGCAATCGGATCGTCTACGTGTCTGGCGGGCAACTGCAGGCGCGCCGTCTCGACGTCGCCGCCGGCGCGCTGGCGGGCGACGCGGTGACCATCAACGGCGGCGTGGCCATCGACCCGTACGGCGCGGGCCATGCCCGGATCTCGGCGGCCGCCGTCGGCTCCGGGGGAGGGGGACAGCCGTTGGGAACGGTGGCGTTTGTCGGCGCCAGCCAGAGCCCGCGCCAGTTGCGGATCGTCGATGCCAGCGGCGCGCCACTCGAGACCCTGGCGTCCGGTCATGTCCGGGACATGCGCTTGTCTCCCGACGGACGCCTGGTCGCCTTCGAGGATGTCGATCGCGAGACGGGCACCCGCGAGATCTGGGTGCTCGACCTCTCGCGGCGATCGCGTGTCCGACTCACCCAACACGCGGCTGAGGACATCGCGCCGGTCTGGTCGCGCGACAGCGCCTTTGTCTACTTCGCGTCATCGCGCACCGGCCGCTGGGCGCTCTTCGGCACATCGGCGCACGGTGGATCGCGGGAACAGTTCCTGTTCGATCTCGACGGCCGGGTGGTGCCGTACGAAATCACGCCGGACGGCCGTTCCATCATCGTGCAGCGCCTCGATCAGCAGGGCGGCTGGGACATCTGGGCACGATCGCTCACCGGCGCCGACGCCGTGCCACTCGTGCAGTCGGCCCACAACGACCAAGAACCCGCGATGTCGCCCGATGGGCGCTACCTGGCCTACTCGTCACCGGAATCGGGAGGGCAGCAGGTGTGGATCATCCCGGTGCCGGTCGACGGCCGCCGGTGGCAGGTGTCGGCTGACTATGGTCGCGAGCCGGCCTGGAGCGCCGATGGGCGTGCGCTCATGTTTCACGGCCTCAACCGCGCGTTGATGCGCGCCAGTGTCGACCTTCGAGGGCCAACGCCGACGATCGGCGTGCCGCGGGCGCTGTTCGAGATTCCGTTCCTCGGCTTCGACATGCGCTTTCATTTCGGGCCGCTGCCCGACGGCCGCCGTTTCCTGGTGAACGTCCCCTCCGACACCATGTCCGCAGCCTCGGCCACGGTGGTGCTCAATGTACGCCTCCCGTGACAGGGGAACAGGCGACCCCGAACCAGGAATGAGTCCCCGTCCAACATAGACTAGAGGGATGCAGACACGGCAGCTCGGTCGCACCGATCTCCAGATCACGCCGGTCGGGTTTGGCGCCTGGGCCATCGGCGGTGAGTGGCGATTCGGGTGGGGACCCCAAGAGGACTCGGACTCGATCGCGGCAATCACCCGGGCAGTGGCGTGCGGCATCAACTGGATCGACACCGCGCCGGCCTATGGGCTCGAGCACTCCGAAGCGGTGGTGGCCCGGGCCCTCTCCGATATCCCGGCGTCGGAGCGGCCGTACGTGTTCACCAAATGCAGCCTGGTCTGGGGCGAGGACCGGGTCGTGACGCACGACGTCTCCGGCGCGTCGATTCGCCGTGAAGTCGAGGACAGCCTGCAGCGCCTGCGGACCGAGGCCATCGACCTGTATCAGGTGCACTGGCCGCGCTGGCAGGGGGCATCGGAGACGTCGGCCGGCAGCGTCAGCGAGGCGTGGGAGACCCTGGCCGCCCTGCAGCGGCAGGGCAAGGTCCGCCACATCGGCGTGTCGAACTTCACGCTGCAGGACTTGCACACGGCCGAAGCGATTGCCCCAATCGGGTCGCTGCAGCCGCCGTACTCCATGTTGCGTCGGGGGATCGAGGCCGAGCTCCTCCCGTACTGTCTCGAGCACAACATCGGCGTGCTCGCGTACAGCCCGATGCTGTCGGGCCTGCTGACCGGTGCGATGAGCCGCGAGCGGATCGACACTCTGGCCCCGGGTGACTGGCGTCGAGGCAACAAGGAGTTCCAGGAGCCACGCCTCTCGGCCAATCTCGCCCTGGTCGAGGTCCTGCGCGTCATCGGAGCCCGGCACGGTCGCTCGCCGGGCGAGGTGGCCATTGCCTGGACGCTGCGCCACCCCGTCGTCACCGCGGCGATCGTCGGCGGTCGTTCGGCCGCGCAGGTCGACGGCATCGTCGGGGCGGCGGGGTTGACGCTGTCGGCAGCGGACGTGGCGGAGATCGCGGCGGCCCTCCCGAGTGACTGACGCATGACCGACGAACGCCTGTCGATTGTCGATATCTTCAAGATCGGCGTCGGGCCGTCGAGTTCGCACACCCTGGGCCCCTGGCGGGCGGCAGAGGAGTGCGTCGTGCGCTGGCGCGCGTCGCCAGGACTGGCTGGCCTCGAGGCGATCGACGTGCACCTGTACGGCTCACTGGCCAAGACCGGCCGGGGCCACGGCACCGACGTGGCCGTCGTGGCCGGCCTGATGGGCGACGATCCCGAGACCTGCGACATGACCGATGTGCAGGCTCGCGTGCCGCAGGTGCTGGCCGAACAGGCGGTCACCCTGCCGACCGGCGAGCGTGTCGGCCTGCAGGTGCACTTCCATCCCCGGGAGTCCTTGCCGACCCACCCCAACGGCTTGCGGTTCGAGGGCACGTGGCGCGAGACCGGCGCGCAATCGTTGACCTGCTTCTCGATCGGCGGTGGATTTGTGGCGTGGGAAGGCGGCCCTGCACAGGTGCGCGGCGGCATGGTCCTGCCATTCCCGATCGACACCGCCGCCGATGTGATTCGCTGGTGCAACGGGACCGGACTGTCAGTGTCCGACGTGGTGCTCGCCAATGAAGCCGCCTGGCGACCCGAAGCCGAGACCCGCGCCTACATCGCACGCATCTGGCAGGTGATGCGCGAGTGCATGTATCGCGGTTGCCACACGCCCGGTCGGCTGCCCGGTGGCTTGAACGTGCGCCGCCGTGCGGCTGATCTGAATCTGCGCCTGCTCGGCGATGCCGGGCAGGCAGACATCGACACCTGGTGCGTCGCCATCCGCGCTGGGGGGAATGATTTCGGGTGGACCCTCGACTGGGTGTCGGCCTTCGCACTGGCCGTCAACGAGGAGAATGCGTGCTTTGGGCGGGTGGTGACGGCGCCGACCAACGGGGCGGCCGGGGTCGTACCGGCGGTCCTGGCCTACGACGTCGTGTTCGGCAGGTCGACGGCCTCATTCGACCGCGTCGTGCACTTCCTGCTGACCGCCTCCGAGATCGGGTGCCTGTTCAAGAAGGGCGCGACGATCTCCGCGGCGATGGGGGGCTGTCAGGCCGAGATTGGGGTCTCGTCGGCGATGGCGGCGGCGGCACTCACCGAGGTGAACGGAGGCTCGCCGAGTCAGGTCCTGATGGCCGCCGAGATCGCCATGGAGCATCACCTGGGCCTGACGTGTGATCCGATCGGCGGGCTGGTGCAGATTCCTTGCATCGAGCGCAACACGATGGGGGCCATCAAGGCGATCACCGCCTCACAACTCGCGCTCGCGAGCGACCCGGAGAACGCCAAGGTGTCACTGGACGCCGTCATTCACACGATGTGGGCGACGGCGCAGGACATGAGCGCCAAGTACAAGGAGACCGCGGACGGCGGACTCGCGCTGCACATCCCCCTCAGCCTCAGCGAGTGCTGAGGCCTGAATCGGGGGCTCAGGGAAGTGGCCTTCCCTGAGCCTGGACCTTTCGGGCTCGACGCCTTACCAGCGCGGCTCGCGACGGCTACCACCGCCACCACCACCCCCGCCGTAGCCGCCACCGCCGCGGCCACCGCCACCGCCAGGCTTGCGGCCACCGCCTCCACCACCTCCGGGACGACCGCCGCCGCCTCCGAAGCCACCACCGCCGCCCCCGAAGTCGCCGGGCCCGCGCTCCGGACGGGGCCGCGCCTCGTTGACCGCCATCGCCCGGCCACCGATCTCCTTGCCATCGAACTGCTGGATCGCCTTCTGGGCGTCGTCGTCGTTAACCATCGACACGAAAGCGAAGCCGCGCGGACGACCCGTCATGCGGTCACGCATCACCGTGACGCTTTCGACGGCGCCCGCCTGCGCGAACATCTCTTCGAGTTCGGGCTCACTGATCTGGTACGGGATGTTCCCGACGAACAGACTCTTCGCCACTGCCGATCCTCCTTGCCTGACGATGCCGGCCTACCTGCGACAGGCAGGCCACTCGGAAGATGCCGGAGGCCGCACAGGTCCCCGCTCAAAGGCACGCGAGCAGAATCGAGTCAGGCGGGCTCGAAACTCGTGGCGTAGAGTCTGGCTGTCCTTCCAGCGTGTGACGGTACCACCGAGCCGCGCCGCCTGCAACGGGGCGGACTTGCCTCGCCCCATGGCTGGTGCATTACAGTGCGTCATGCTCGCGCTGCTGCTGGTTTTGCTCGCCCAAGCGCCCCCGGGCCCGCTCACCGTCACCGCCTCGGGCGCGGACCGTCGCAACGTCGATGTGCCCGATACCGACACCCATGTGGTGATGCCGGAATCTGCTACGCGTGAGGCATGGGACGCGCGTCGATCACGGGTCAAGCAGCAGGTTCTGACAGCCGCGGGGCTTGACCCCATGCCGGACCGCACGCCGCTCAATGCGCAGCGGTTCGGCAAGCTCGAACGAGACGGCTATACCATCGAGAAGGTCCTGCTCGAAACCTGGCCAGGCTTCTTCCTGGGCGGCCACCTCTTCGTCCCGACGACGCCGGGGAAGCATCCGGCGGTCGTGCCACCACACGGACATTGGAACTACGGCCGCCTCGAGCATCAGCCCCTGGCGTCGGTGCCGCTGCGCGCCGCGAACCTGGCGCGCCGTGGGCACGTGGTCTTCCTCTACGACATGGTCGGCTACAACGACACCATCCAGGTGCCGCACTCGTTCCACGGCCGCGCCGAGACGCTCTGGGCGTTCGGTCCGCTCGGCCTGCAACTGTGGGACTCCATCCGGGCCGTGGACCTCATCGCCTCGCTGCCGGAGGTCGACGTCACCCGGATAGGGGCGACCGGGGCGTCGGGCGGCGCCACGCAGACGTTCCTGCTCGCCGCCGTGGACGACCGCATCGCCTACGCCGCGCCCGTCAACATGGTGTCGGCGTACATGCAGGGCGGCTCATATTGCGAGAACGCGCCAGGCTTGCGGCTCGGCATCAGCAACCTCGACATCGCGGCGGCGTTTGCTCCCAAGCCGATGCTGCTGACGTCGGCCACCGGCGACTGGACCAAGCACGTGCCGACCGAGGAGTACCCGGCGATCTCGCGCATCTACGCGCTGTATGGTGCTGCGGGCCAACTCACCCAGCACCAGGTGGACGCCCCGCACAACTACAACCAGGCGACGCGCGAGCACGTGTACCGCTTTCTCGACCAGCAGGCCTTCGGCCGGACCGATGCGGGCAAGGAGCCGTCCGCGCCGATCGAGAGACTTGGCGACATGCTGGCGTTGCTGAACCATCCACTACCGGCGCAGGCGTTGACCTACGACCAGCTGTGTGCTGACTGGCAGCGGGTGGCACGGGCCCAGGCCGAAGCGACGCAGGACCTGGGTGTCCTGCGTGCTCGGCTGGCGCGTGCCGTGGCCTTGCCGTCACTGGCCAAGCTGTCTCGCGACGCACAAGGCGCGATTTCGCGGGGCGAGGGCGACCGTGTTGCCAGCCCGTGGACCCCCGGCACGGGACGTCCACTTGTCGTCGTGCATCCCGAAGGCGTACAGGCAGGACTGGCGCTGCCGGCCGTGGCCGCAGCGCGCAGTGCCGAGCGGCCCGTGCTCGTGCTCGGCGTCTTCCAGACAGGTACGTCGGTAGCTCCGCGGCAGCGGTCGCACAACCATTGGCTTACCTTCAATGTGAGCGACGACCAGGCGAGGATCCACGACATCGCCGCGGCGCTGGCGACGCTGCCACCGGACGCCCCCGCCGAGATCGTGGCCACCGGTGCGGCGCGCTACTGGGCGGCTGTTGCCGTCGCCGCCAGTGGGACTCGGCACACGCTGTCGTACGACGTCAAGGACCTGGATGCAGACGATACCGCGATGGACACCGCGTGTTTCGTGCCGGGTCTGCAGCGTGTGGGAGGCATGAGGACCGTGAGCCGCCTGCTGGCTGGTTCGTGACAGCCGCCGTCCGCATTGGCGCCTTGCTGCTGGCGTTGTTGGCGGGACGACCGGCGCATGCCCAGGTCGACGGGGCGTCGCACGACGTCCAGGGGTGGCTCCTGCTGGTGGCCCAGCCGCCGCTCGGCCGCAACTGGATCGTGCACGCCGAAGTCCAGCCTCGTTGGAAAGATGCCGTCAGCGATCGCGACCAGCTCATTGTTCGCGGCGCCATCGGGCGCCGCCTCGGTGCGCGGGTGACGGCCTGGGCCGGGTACGCATCGGTCACCCGCTGGACGGACACGTCGACGCTGCATGAGCAGCGGGCCTGGCAACAGGTCAACCTGGCCTTGCCTGCTCGTGCCAGGTGGGCGCCATCGGTCCGCATTCGGCAGGAGCAGCGGCATCTCGATCGGTGGAGCGATCCCTCCCATCGGTTGCGCGTCCTTGGACGCGTTGTGCGGCCGATCGGCGCAAGTCCGTGGTCGCTGGCCGTGTGGGACGAGTGGTTCCTGACCCTCGACGACACCGCCGCCGGTCCCCGACGGGGGTACGACCAGAACAGGCTCTACCTCACCACCGCCCGCCGACTTGCCCCCGCACTCGCCGTCGAGGGGGGCTACGTGTGGCAACACGTGCCGGCCGGGCCCGCCACCCCCACGCGGCACGGGCATACGCTCTTCGCGTGGCTGACCTACGCACCGCCGCCGAAGTAGGACGTCTGGGGGGTGAAAGGGATCGCTGAGGAAGACCGAAAGCCGTGCGGGCGGGGTCGATCCTGGGCGGGCTGCAGCCTGGCGAGAGCCCTGGCGTGGCCCACGACCTGGCGCGTCTCTTGCTACGGTGAATGGTGGCGCTGCCAGAGGGCGTCTCCGGTCACCGGGCGGTTCCCGGGCAGAGGTGTACCGTGTATCGCCTACAACCAGATGCCGCCGCGTCACTTGCCAGCCACGCGGCACGCCCTCACCTGCGCATCGTCGGCGACACCAGGACCCGGAACGCACCGGCCCCAGCGCCGACCCCGGAGCCGGCCCCATCGTCGGTCCCCGCAGCGGCTCCTGTGCCGTCCACTGAGCGCATGTTGCTGGATGCCTGGCGGGAGGCGCACTGGTCGCTCCGCGAGCGGTTGCGCGACGTACGCCCGCGCGAGGACCGCGACGTCATCGAGTCAGCCTACGACGCCGCTCGACGCGCCGACAACCGGCTCACGGAGTTCTATCAGGCAAGGGCAGAGCACCTGGCGCGCCGGTTGCGCGCCACCCTGGTCTCTGCCGGCAGTCACACCGGTGAGCAGGGCCTCGACGCCGATCCCGTGGATGGGCAGGAACTGACCCTGCTGCACCATTTCCGAACGCTCAGCGAAGAGGACCGCGCGTCACTGGTCCGGCTTGCGGCGCGCCTCTCGGCGCCGTCGCGCAGCCTCTGACCACGATCTCGCGCACGACCTGCGAGTCGTCCCGGGAGCAGCGCGGAAGTCTCGAGGGGGTGAAACAGGGGAGTTGGTGCCGAGGGCCACTGGCCCTCATGCCACCCTGGTCTTTACCGAGGACGCGACCTGAGGCCAGATGGTCGTACGCGCCGCGCAGTCCGTAGTCCGGCTGCAGGTCGAACCACAGATCCGGCGACACGCCGAAGTACTTGCCGAGTGGGAGCACGCCGTATTGGCCGTGATCGCCCCCGTGCCATGGACGATGCCGCTGATGCGATGGGCCGGGACCGCCAGGTCGCGCGCATCTTGGTCGTCTCCATGGCGGCCCTCTCAGTGGTAGTCCACGATCTCGACCTCGTGGGCGTCGCCGGATGTCCACGTGAAGCACAGAAACATCGGAGACCCAGTCGCCGTCAATTGTGGCAACATCCGGGTCGGGTCTCGGGCGAGTGAGCGAACAGACAGTCGTGCTGCCGTCGCAAAAAGTGCGGGGGG
>JBKJQW010000140.1:0-28551 GCA_046593715.1 Luteitalea sp. | reverse complement strand
CTCACCGTCGACCTCGGTCTCCGCCACGAGTACTACACGCCCTTCGTCGGCATCCAGGAGCAAGGCGGCCTCTCGAGCTACGACCCGTCCAACAACACCCTGCGGGTCGCGGGCTACGGGGACGTCCCCAACAACCTCGGCACGAAGACCCGCAAGACCAACTTCGCGCCGCGTACCGGCATCTCCTGGCGTCTCAGCGACAGGGACGTGCTCCGCGCCGGGTACGGTGCGGCCACCGCGCCGTATCCCGACAACACGTACGCGTTCAACTACCCGACCAAGGGCAACATCATCCAGCAGGCCACCAATGCGTTCACGCAGGGCGGCAGCCTCGCGGCGGGCTTCCCCACCGTCGGCTCGGTAGACATCCCAAGCAGCGGCATCGTCCCGGTCGACCAGCCGTTCCTGCGCAACTCGGGTCTGTTCTCGATTCCCGACAACATCTACGAGGGCTACCTGCACTCGTGGAACGTGGCCTACCAGAGGCAGATCGGCTTCGGATTCACCGGTGAAGTCGCCTACGTCGCCAACCGGGGCATCGGCATGCTCTACGCCCTCGATCTCAACGCCGCGACGGTGCTCGGCCTCGACAATGCCGGGCGGCCGCTGTTTGCGCCGTTCGGCCGGACGGCCAACGTACCGTCGCGCGTGCCGGGCCGCAGCGACTACCAGTCGATGCAGGCCAAGCTCGATCGCCGCTTCCTCAATGGCATCCTGATGACCAACAGCTACACCTTCGGTCAGGCCCGCAATTTCGCCGACGACAACGGCGGCATCTCGACGCCGGCCGACCGCGAGCGCAGCTACGGGCTGGCGGGCTTCGACCGGCGCCACACCTGGGTGACCAGCTTCGTGGCGGACCTGCCATTCTTCAAGGGTTCCGACAACGCCTTCCTGCGCAACACGCTGGGCGGCTGGCAGGCCTCGGGGCTGCTCACCCTGATGGGCGGCACGCCACTCAGCGTGACGGCCGACGGGGCACTACTGCGCGCGCCGGGCAACACGCTCTACGCCGACCGCAACGGTGATCCGGAAATCCTCGGCGGCTACGGCCCGAACGTGAAGTACTTCGACACGGCGGTGTTCTCGCAGCCGGCTCCGGCGACGTTCGGTAACACCACCCGCAACGGCAGCGGCGTGCGCGGACCCGGCTTCACGGCGCTGGACTTCTCCCTGGTCAAGCGCTTCACCTTCGGCCAGAACTACCGGTTCTTCGAGTTGCGCGGCGATGCGTTCAACCTGACCAACACGCCGGCGTGGGGCAACCCGAACACGAGCCTTGCCAGTCCGCAGTTCGGCACCATCACGGCCGCCAGCAACCAGCGGGTCATCCGGTTCGCGCTGAAGTACGCATTCTGAGACAGCTGTGGGCGCGCATCGACGTCGGTGCGCGCCCTTTGTTGACACCATTCAGAATTGCCGTGTCTGAAGACCATCCCTGCCAGCTTGCCGCCAGGCTTGCGGCGGTGGCGACATTCTGAATGCTGAATTCTGAAATTGTGTGATGCCCTACCTGAGCACCAGGGAGGGATCGATCGCCGTTCCCTCCGACCAGCGCTTCTCCGGACCCAGCACGAAGATGGCAAAGTGCAGATGCGGCGCGTCCGGATTGGCGTTGCCGGTGCTGCCGACGTAACCAAGCACCTGGCCGCGCGTGACAGGCGCACCCTCCACCAGGCCTCTGGCATACCCCTGCAGGTGCGCGTAGTAATAGGCCACTGACTTCGACGGGTCGAACTGGTAGACCGTCAACCCGCCGGCCTCGCTCGTGAACAGCTTCTCCACGGTGCCGTCCTCGACGGCCACCACCGGCGTGCCCGCCGGCGCCATGATGTCGAGGGCCTCGTGGATGCGCGCCCCTCTGGTCTCGGCAAACGAGGAGGGCGGCAAGTCGCCGACTCGCAGCCCCGAGACCGGGATCGTCAGCGCCCGTCGGCGCAAGTGCTCAGCTGCCTGAGCGGGCGGCAGCGACGCGCCCCCGGGGGCTGTCGGGACACCGGCTCGAGGCCCCGGCCGCACGGCGCCCGGGTGCAGCGGCGGCGGACTCGACGCGGGTCGCACGTCGTCACTCGCGACCCCCCCCGGCCACCAGCCGCGATGGACCTGCGCCATGAAGTAGCCGATCCCCAGCAACGCGACCGTCGCGGCAGCCACCAGCCCCGCGGTCCAGGCCGCCGACCTCGCGCGCGGGCGTCTCACGGCTCGAAGAGCACGGGGGTGCCGGTCCCCACCAGCGCCGCCACGCGCATCGCGTCCCAGTTGGTCAGCCGGACGCACCCGTGTGATTGGGCCACGCCGATCGTCTCGGGCGACGGCGTGCCGTGCAACCCGTAGTGCTCCTTGTCCAGGTCGATCCACACCAGGCCCACCGGGTTGTTCGGGCCGGCCGGGAGTTTGGCCTTGCTGTGCGACGGGTCGCCGTCCCAGAACAGGTCCGGGTTGTAGTTGAACACAGGACGCAGATAGACCGCGGTGACCTTCCAGGTGCCGAGGGGCAGCGGGTCGTGCTCGCTGCCTGAGGTGACCGGCGCGGAGAACAGGACGGAGCCGTCCTTGCCACGCACCATCAGCGCCCCGGCTGACTTGGACACCCGCACGTCGGCGACGCGAGCCGCGTCCGCGGGGTTGACCTTGCGCGTCTCGGTCGTGCCCGGCACCAGGAACGGCTCGACATTGGGAACCTGCAGCACCGCGCCGGCTGTCAACTTCACCTGCGGGTTCAGGCGCGTGAGCAATCGTGGCGAGGTGTGGAAGCGTTCCGCGAGCATCTCGGCGGGCGAGGTGTACGCCAGAACCTCAAGTGTGGTCTTTTCGATCATGTCGCTGGGGATACGGTCCACGAACGGCCCAGCTAGATCTTCGGCCGTCACCGTGTACGGCCGCAGCGCCGGTTCCGAGGGCAGCGCCTGCCGCGTCGGCTCGTCCATCGTGCCCGATGCCTTCAAGCCGCGTGCATTCTGAAAGCGTTGCAGCGCGAGTCGGGTGTTGGGCCCTTGCGCGCCATCGATGACGCCGGGCGAGAAACCGGCCCGATCCAGCGCTACCTGGGCCGACAGGGCCGCCGGCGGCGCGGACGCCGCGTCTTTGCTCGCAGCGGCTTGACCGGCAGCCGCCGCAGGCACGGCGAGGGCCAGGACGGCGGAACATCCGGTGGTGATCAGGTATGAAAAGGCGGTGCGGCCGGGCAATGACATGAAGGAGACCTGTGCAAGGTCGTTGCCGACTCTCGGCGGGCGGTCCGGCCTGTGTCAACGGTACTCGGTCGTGACCCGGCCTCCCCTGGCCTGTGCTGCTATACTCCGGCCTCTCAAATCACTCAAGAGGTCCGGCCATTTCGGTTGCGATACAGCGCTCGCCGCGGGGCTTCCTCGCGCACTGGCCCGACCTTTTGTACACGACTGCGAATGGAAGCGAAAGGTTTCGGAATGCGGATGCTCCTGCAACACCACCAGGCCGGCATGCACGCGGCGCTGCTCGCCGTACTGTGTGTCCTGGGCTTCTCCTCCACCAGCGCCGGACAGGATTCTCGAGGCGCTATCCAGGGTCGAGTGGCCGACTCGTCGGGAGGGACCCTGCCTGGCACCACGGTGACGGTGACCAACATGGCGACCGGCACGACGAATACTGCGGTGACCAACGAAGGCGGCAGCTACTCGATCCCATTCATGGCGCCGGGCACGTACGACATCAAGGTCGAGCTCACCGGCTTCAAGCGGGCGGAGCGCAAAGCCGTCGAGGTGCGGATTGCCGACCGCCTCACGCTCGACTTCGCACTCGAACTCGGCGGCCTCGAAGAAACCATCACCGTCGAGGGGGGCACCCCCCTGCTCGACACGCGCTCGGCATCGCAAGGGCAGGTCATCGACGAGAAGCGCATCCAGTTGATGCCACTGTCGGACGGCAACCCCTTCACGCTGACCCGACTGGCCGCCGGCACCGTCTACACCGGCGACCTCAAGTTCTCGCGCCCGTTCGACAACGCCGGCACATCGGCGGTGACGGCCAACGGCGCTGCGGGCGGCAACGAGTTCACGCTCGACGGCTCGCCGAACATGGCGCACGGCCGTCGCGCGGCGTTCGTGCCCCCGGCCGGCGCGGTGCAGGAGTTCAAGGTCGAGACCGCGACATTCGATGCCCAGCAGGGCCATACCGCCGGCGCGACGGTCAACGTGACGATGAAGAGCGGGACGAACAAGTTCCGCGGCGACGCCTACTATCACATCCGCGATGAGACGCTCAGCAAGAACGACTTCTTCCTGGAGCGCGCCGGCCAGCCGAAGGCGCAGCTCGACTACAAGAGGTATGGCGGGACCTTCGGCGGCCCGGTCGACCTCGGTTTCTACAACGGCCGCAACAAGACCTTCTTCTTCACCGCCTTCGAGTGGCTGTACGACGTGTTCCCCGAGCCCGGTCAGTTCACCGTGCCGACCGACGCGCAGCGCAATGGCGACTTCTCGGCCCTGCTGCCGCTCGGCATCCAGATCTTCGACCCCGCCACCGCGCAGCTCGTGAACGGTCAGGTCCGGCGGACGGCGTTCCCCGGCAACGTCATACCGGCCAACCGCATCAACCCCGTTGCGCGCGAGTTGCTGAAGTACTACCCGGCGGCCAACCAGCCCGGCAACGCGCAGGGCCAGAACAACTTCCTGAGCACCAATGAGCGCGGCGACGACTTCTACACGGTCAACGTCCGCGGCGATCACCAGTTCAACAACGACCACAAGTCGTTTGTCCGCTACTCGCGCAACAACCGCACCGAGTATCGCGGCAACTGGACGGGCGAGCAGAACGGCATCATCCCGACGGGCAACTTCCTGTTCCGCATCAACAACGCGGTCACCGGCGACCACGTCTGGACGATGAGCCCGACGATGGTCCTGAACCTGCGCGGCAGCTGGTCGGAGTTCCAGGAACCCAGCCTCCGCCAGAATCAGGGGCTCTTCGACCCGGCCTCACTCGGCTTTTCGTCAAACGCGGCCGGGCAGTTTGGCGGTTTCCGATACTTCCCGCGCATCGAGCCCGGCGCCTACAGTGCACTCGGTGACTCGTACGCCGGAGGCACCGTGTCGTCGATCAAGACGTTCCAGCCGACACTCACCAAGTTCTGGGGCAACCACTCGGTGCGGGCTGGCTACGACGTCCGGCTCTACAGAGAGGTCAGCAGCCCGAGTTATCACGCCGCTGGCGTCTACCGCTTCAATCAGGGCTTCACCAACGGTGGGTCGGGCCTGCCGAATGCGCCGATTGGCCAGGACCTCGCGTCGCTGCTGCTCGGCTTGCCCGCCAGCAACAGCCAGATCGAAATCGCCCCGAGCCGCGACAACCGCAGCCTCTATCAGGGCGTGTTCATGCAGGACGACTGGAAGGTCAGCGAGAAGCTGACGGTGAACCTCGGACTGCGCTACGAACACGAGGGCGCCCCGACCGAGGCCGGCAACGCCAACGTGCGCGGCTTCGACCCCAACGCCACGCTGGACGTGACCGGCGCGGCACGGGCCCGCTACGCCCTCAGCCCGCTTGCCGAACTGCCGGCCAGTCAGTTCAATCCGGTCGGCGGCGTCGGCTTTGTCAGCGACGCCACGCCCGGGGTGTGGAATGCCGACAAGAACAACTGGCAGCCGCGCGTCGGCTTCGCCTACCAGATCAACAGCAAGTCCGTGCTGCGCGGCGGGTTGGCCATCTACACGGTGCCGGCGCTGTTTGACTACGCCATCTTCCAACCGGGCTACGCGCAGGTGACGCCGGTCGTCGTCACCAACGACAGCGGTCTGACCTACCAGGCCAACCTGTCCAACCCGTGGCCGGGCGGCGTCATCCAGCCCGCCGGCAACTCGGCGGGCGCCAACACCTTCGTCGGCCAGAACCTGAACCGCTATACCACCAACGTCGATTTCCAGAATTCGCAGGCGATGCGCTGGGCACTGAGCTATCAGCGTGAGTTGCCAGGGCAGTGGGTCGTGGAAGCCGGCTATACGGGCAACCGCGGCTACGATCTGACGGTGGAGACCGACATCAACCCGGTGCCGCGGCAGTTCCTCTCGACCAGCAACGTGCGCGATACGGCGGTGATTGCCAACCTGTCGCAGCCGGTGGCCAACCCGTTTGTGGGCCTGCTGCCGGGGACCAACCTGAACACGGCCAACATCCAGCGCCAGCAGTTGCTGCGGCCCTACCCGCAGTTCACTCAGGTGCAGAGCCGCAATTACGATGGCTCGAGCAGCTACGAGTCGGCGCAGTTCCGCCTCGAGAAGCGGTTCACGCAGGGCTACTCGTTCCTGACCACCTATACCCTCTCCCGCTTCGAGGAGCAGACCTTCGCCCTCAACGGCGTCGATGGCCCGGCCGGCATCTACGAGAAGCGGCGCTCCGACGTCGACGTGCCGCACCGCGTCGTCGTCAACGGCATCTTCGAGCTGCCCTTCGGTCGCGGGCGCAAGTTCGGCAGCAGCTGGAACAAGGCGCTCGACTTGATCGCCGGCGGCTGGAACGTGTCGGCCATCTACCAGTGGCAGAGTGGGCGGCCGCTGACGATTGGCAACGTCTACTACAACGGCGACATCAACGGGCTGACCACCAGCTACTCGACCGACACCGTCGGCCAGCCCGTGTTCGACACCAGCGGGTTCTATTTCAGCGACATCCCGGAGACGCAGCGCCGCAACGACCCGCGCATCCAGCTGGCGCAGAACTACCGCACCCTGCCGAGCCGCCCCACCAACCTGCGCGCCCAGGCGCTCAACTACATGGACATGTCGATCGTCAAGCGCTTCGAGATCACGTCGCGCGTGCGGGCGCAGCTCCACCTGGAAATCTACAATGCGCTGGACCAGGTGTTTTTCAACAACCCCAACCTCGACCCGACCAACGCCAACTTCGGCATCGTCACCAGTCAGAACAATCTGCCGCAAAACCTGCAGATTGGCTTCCGCCTCTTCTTCTGATGTGGTAGGACGGCGCGTTCCGCGAACGCGCCGTCCGTCAATGCGCCAGGGGGGCCGCTCGGGGAGCGGCCCCCCTGCCTGCTCCGGCCGCTACAATAGGCCGCACAACCTCTCCCACCATGAATCGCCGCGAATTCCTCTCATCTTCGGCCGCCGCCCTGACGGCGACCACGGCAGTCCCTCCCTCGTTTGCTGCCGCCCTGCAGCCTGGCGCGACGCCCGCACGCCGTCGACGCTACGCGCTGGTGGGCACCGGCGGCCGCGGGTCGTCCATGTGGGGGCGGGGCGTACAGGAGAAATGGGGCGACGTCGTGGAGTTCGTCGGCCTGTGTGATCCCAACCCGAAGCGGGCCGAGGTGGTGCGCCAGATCATCGGCGTGGACTGCCCGGTGTTCACCGACTTCGAGACGATGGTGAAGACGGCCAAGCCCGACCTGGTGGCCATCACCACCGTGGACGACCACCACGCCGAATATATCGTCCGCGCGCTCGACCTCGGCATCGACGTCATCACCGAGAAGCCGATGACCATCGATGAGAAGCAGACCCAGGCAGTCCTTGACGCTGAGAAACGCAACCGCCGCAAGATCATCGTCGGCCACAACATGCGGTTCTCGCCGGCGCACGTCCGGATCAAGGAACTGCTGCTGTCCAAGCCCATCGGCACGATCCACTCGGTGGACTTCCACTGGTACCTGAACACCAGCCACGGCGCCGACTACTTCCGCCGCTGGCACGCCATCAAGGCCCAGAGCGGATCGCTCTGGGTGCACAAGGCCACGCACCATTTCGACTACGTGAACTGGCTGCTCGACGCCGAGCCGGTCCAGGTGCAGGCCTACGGGGGCATCAAGCGCTACGGCAACGCTGGCCCGTTCCGGTCCACCAACTGCCGGCCGTGCCCGCACAAGGGCAAGTGCCCGTTTTACTGGGACATGACCAAGTCGCCCTCGGCGATGCGGCTCTATGGCGGTGAGGTCGAGAAGGTCGATGGCTACCTGCGCGACGCCTGCGTCTTCCGGCCCGAGGTCACCTCGTACGACACGATGACGGCCACCGTGAAGTACAGCAGCGACGTGATCATGTCGTACTCGCTCAACGCCTATCTGCCGGTCGAGGGCTACTCGCTGACCTTCAACGGCGACGGCGGACGCGTCGAGATCCGCTCGTACGACGGACAGCCCTACGAGGTCGCGAGTGCGATGGAGGTGTTTGTCATCAAGGCCTTCGGCAAGCGCACACAGATCGACGTGCCGACGGTCGAGGGCGAGCACGGCGGCGCCGACGATGCGTTGCGCAACCTGATCTTCCGCCGCCCCCAGGTGCCGGGGCACCTCCGCATCCCGGACTCGCGCGCCGGAGCGATGTCGGCGCTCACCGGTATTGCCGCGCGTCGCAGTTGTGAAGAGAACCGGCCCGTCACCATTTCCGACATGGTCACTTTCTGATGTCCATCACCAGACGTTCCTTCGTCTCCACGGCGGCCGCGGGCGTTGCGGCAGGCATGGTCACCGGCAGCCACGCCGGCGGCGCCCAGACCCAAGCCTCGCCACAGACCGCGGCCAGCCGGCAACGCATCCGCGGAGCCAACGACCGGATCCGTATCGGGTCGATTGGCGTTGGCGGCATGGGCCGTTCGCACCTCTCCAACTTCCAGCAGCATGACGACGTGCAGATCGTCACGGTCTGCGACGTGTGGGACGTGAACCGGAGGCGAGCCCAGCGCATGACCGAGCGACAGGCCGGCGGGGCGGCGACCATGGAGGCCGACTTCCGGCGCGTCGTCGATCGCACCGACCTCGATGCGGTCATCGTGGCCACGGTCGATCACTGGCACGCGGCCCCGATGATGCTGGCGTGCCAGTCGGGCAAGGATGTCTACGTCGAGAAGCCGATTTCGCACAACGTGAAGGAGGGCCGCGCGATGGTCAACGCGGCTCGCAAGTACGACCGCGTCGTCCAGGTCGGCACGCAGCAGCGGTCCGGTCTGCATTTCCAGGAGGCGATCAAGGTCGTGCAGTCAGGCGTCCTTGGCAAGGTGCACCGCATCCACTCGTGGAATGTCGGCAACCAGACGCCGGCGGGCCTCGGACGCCCGAGCGATGCCGCGCCACCGGCCGGACTGGACTGGGACATGTGGCTTGGCCCGGCCCCGAAGGTGGCCTTCAATCCCAATCGCTTCATCTTCAACTTCCGCTGGTTCTGGGACTATGCCGGCGGAATGATGACCGACTGGGGCGTCCACCTGCTCGACCTCGCGCTATGGGCGATGAAGCAGCAGGCGCCGAAGACGATCTACGCGGTGGGCGGAAACTTCGTGCTCGACGACAACCGCGAGACGCCCGACACCATTGACGCCGTCTACGAGTTCCCGGGCTTCATCTGCACCTACGGCAACCGTACCGGCAACGCCTACCAGGGCGCGGGGCGCGGCTACGGCATCGAGTTCTACGGGACCGACGCCACCCTGTTTCTGGACCGTTCCGGGTTCGAGGTGATCCCGGAGACCGGCGGCACCGCCAAGGCCCCCACCCCCCAGTACCTCTCGGAGCAGGACGCCGTGCTGCCGGTATGGAAGCGCGAGTGGAACGGCCCCAACAAGGCTCGCGCCGCCGGCATGCGTGCCGGGTCGTCGGACCAGAACCTGTCCCACATCCGCAACTTCCTCGACTGCATGCGGTCGCGGCAGCGGCCGATCTCCGACATCGAACTTGGCCACCTGTCCACCGCGATGTGTCTGCTCGGCAACGTCTCCTATCGCACCGGTCACAAGCTGACGTGGGATGCGGCCAAGGAAGAATGCGTCGACGACCCCAAGGCCAATGCCCTGCTGACGCGCGAATACCGCGCGCCGTACGGGCTGCCGACGGTCTAGGTAGGGGCCGCTCCCCGAGCGGCCCGTCCGCACACGGCGCCTCCTTCTTCCAGGACCTGCATGAGTCGCACCTACCCGCGCATCGCCGCACTCAAGACGGCTGCCCAGCTGGAGTCCCACCTCGCGGCTATCGGCGCCACTCTGCCCTTCGAACCGCAGCTGCAGTCGGCGCCCGACTCGCCACTCGCGCTGTCGATCGACACGAGCGGCGGCCACGCCGGCAATCGGTTCTGCATCCTGCCGATGGAAGGATGGGACGGCACCGCCGATGGACGCCCCACCGACCTCACCCGCCGGCGCTGGCAACGGTTTGGCGAGAGCGGGGCCAAGTTGATCTGGGGGGGCGAGGCGTTCGCGGTTCGCCATGACGGACGCGCCAATCCCAACCAGTTGTGCCTGGGGCCGACCTCGGAAGCCGACCTCCGGCAATTGCGCGACGACCTGCTGCAGGGGCACCGCGGCGCCGGCCTCGACACCGACGACCTGGTGATCGGCCTGCAGCTGACGCACTCCGGCCGATACTCGAAACCCGATCCCGACAAGCGCGCCAGACCCCTCGCCGCCTACCGTCATCCTGTGCTGGACCGTCGCGTCAGCCCTGACGCACCTGTTCCGCTGCTGTCGGATGACGACCTCGACGACCTGTCGGCGCGTCTCGTGCAGGCTGCCGTGGTCGCCCAGCGCGCAGGCTTCACCTTCGTCGACGTCAAGCACTGTCACGGCTATCTCGGCCACGAACTGCTGTCAGCGCGCACCCGCGAGGGACGTTTCGGCGGCGATTTCGCCGGCCGGACGCGACTGCTGCGCCAGACGGTCGAGGGCATCCGGCGCGATGCGCCAGGCCTGGCCGTTGGCGTGCGGCTGTCGGCCTTCGACACCACGCCGTTCCGCAAGGGGGAGGACGGCGTCGGCGTGCCAGACGTCGTGCAGGCCGACTACTCCTACGCGTTCGGCCCCTGGGACGGCACGGCCGCCCTGCCTGATCTGTCGGAGACGCGCGCCTTCCTCGCCTTGCTCACCGATCTCGGCATCGACCTGGTGTGCCTGACGGCCGGCAGTCCGTACTACAACCCGCACATCCAGCGGCCTGCCACATTTCCGCCGTCCGACGGGTATCAGCCGCCGGAGGATCCGTTACTCGGCGTGGCACGGCAGATCGCCGTCACCGCCGCGCTCAAGCGCGACTTCCCCGCCCTGCGGATCGTCGGCTCGGCCTACAGCTACCTGCAGGAATGGCTGCCCAACGTCGGCCAGGCGGTGGTGCGCGGCGGCGGTGCCGACTTCATCGGACTCGGCCGCATGGTGCTGTCCTATCCCGACCTGCCGCTCGATGTGCTGCGCGGCCAGCCGCTCAAGCGCAAGTTGATCTGCCGGACCTTCAGCGATTGCACGACCGGGCCGCGGAATGGTCTGGTCTCGGGATGCTTCCCACTCGACCCGTTCTACACGGCCCATCCCGATCACGCTCGACTCAAGGCCGCCAAGGCAACCGCATGACGCAACCCACCGAGGACAGCCTGCCGCGGAGCGGCCAGATCACGGCAGCGGCGACGGCCTTTGCCGCGCTCTTTGCCGCGGTCGGCATCGGGCTCTACGGCCTGACCTTCTTCTACGACTTCTTCGTCAAGGAGTTCGGCTGGACACGCCAGCAGGTCACGTCGGGCAACGCCTACAGCAAGCTGATCATCGGGCCGCTGTTTGGATACCTGGCGGGCTGGATGATCGACAGATACGGGCCCCGGCGACTGCTGCTGGTCGGCATCCTGATGGCCGGCGGCGCGATGATTGGCCTCGGCACCGTCTCGACGCTCACCGGCTTTTACCTGTTCTACATCGTCAACGCGCTCGGGTACGTCTTTGGCGGCCCGCTCCCCGTGCAGGTACTGCTCTCGCGCTGGTTCACCACCGCGCGCGGCAAGGCGATGGGCTTTGCCTACCTCGGGATCGGCATCGGCGGCACCGTGGTGCCAGGCCTGGCGTACTGGCTGACGATGACCTTCGGCTGGCAGCGCGCCATGCAGGCGCTCGGGATGCTGATGATTGTCGTGGCGTGGCCGCTGGCGTGGTTTGTCAAGGACGCACCGCCCGCGTGGGCCGCCGAGCAGGCGGCGCGTCCCGCCGCGTTGCCGCTCGGCGACGTACTGCGGTCGTCGTCGTTCTACCTGCTGCTGGTCGGGAGCATGTGTTCGATCGGGGCGGTCGGCGGCACGATGCAGAACCTGAAGCTGTATCTGACCCTCGATCAGCAGTACGGCCAGGGCGAGGTCGCGCGCATCCTCTCGCTGGTGCTGGCCGGCAGCATCATCGGCCGTCTGCTCATGGGGTGGCTGGCCGACCGCTGGCCGCGCAAACACGTGATGCTGCTCATCTACGTCATCGTCGCCGCAGCCATCCCCCTGCTGCTGCTCGCCGACTCGTGGGCGATGCTGCACGTGTTCGCGCTGCTGTTCGGCATCGGACTCGGTGGAGATTACATGATCATCCCCCTGATGGCCGCCGACCTGTTCGGTGTGCAGCGCCTCGGGCGCGTCATGGGATTTGTCCTGACCGCCGACGGCCTGGCCGAAGCCCTCTCGCCGATGTTCGTGGCCGGCATGCGCGACCGGATCGGCAGCTATCGCCCCGGCTTTCTCCTGCTGATGATCCTGGCCGCCGTCGGCGCCGCGGCCGTGTCGCTGCTGCCGCGAAAGCAGGACGCGTAGACGAATTCAGAATTCGGCAATTCAGAATGAAGGGCAGCGGCAGATTCCGCGACGTGAGGCGATCGTCGTGGCGTTGGCTCTGCCTGGCCTGCTGAACTCACCATCGTGCATGAGAGATGCGTTCCAATGGACAGACGCGACTTCATCCGTTCGACCGTGATTGCCGGCACCGCGGCCGGACTCCCACCGGCCAACGCCGCGGCGACGGTCACACGCAACCGCCAGGGCGCGCCATCGGATCGGCTGCGACTCGGGTTCATCGGCACCGGCGCCCGCGGTCAACAGGTGATGGATGCCTGCCTGGCGGTGCCTGGGCTGGAGGTCGTCGCGCTGTGTGACGCGTACACCGGCCGCGCCGAGCGGGCCCGCGCACGCGCCGGCGGCAAAGCGGCCATCCTGGCCGACTACCGCGCCGTACTCGACGACCGCTCCGTAGACGCCGTCTTCGTGGTCACCCCGGATCACTGGCACAAGACGATGGCGGTGGCGGCCCTCGATGCGGGCAAGGACGTCTACCTCGAAAAGCCGATGACCCACGTGGCCGACGAGGGCACGGCGATCATCGCGGCCGTCAAGCGAACCGGGCGGATACTGCAGGTTGGCAGCCAGGGCGTGAGCTCCGCGCAGCAGATCACCGCGCGGGAACTGGTCAAGAGCGGCCGCCTCGGGCAGATCACGCTCGTGCGGGCCAATTTCAACCGCAACAGCGCCAGCGGCGCGTGGCTGTATCCGATTCCACCCGATGCCAGCCCGCAGACGGTGAACTGGCCGCAGTTTCTTGGACCGGCGGCCGCACGCCCGTTCAGCCTCGAGCGCTTCTTCCGGTGGCGTTGCTACTGGGACTACTCCGGCGGCCTGGCGACTGACCTGTTCGTACACTTGACCAGCTGGGTTCACTACGTGCTCGACGTCGACGTGCCCTCGCAGGTGATCGCCGGCGGCGCCACCCATCGCTGGAAGGACACCCACGAGGTGCCAGACACCCTCGATGCCGTGCTGACCTATCCGCAGGGCTTCACGCTCACGCTCGGCTGCACGTTGAACAGCACCGGTGGTGAGGAGGGCGTCCACATCCATGGGACCAAGGGCACGCTGCATCTGACCGACGACGACATCCGCTTCACGGCCGAGCGCCCGGGCGAGAACAACCGGTGGGTCGTGCGGTCGTGGCCGGCAGCGCTCGAGTCGGCCTACTACGCCGATCCGGACGTGCAGGCCAGCGAGAGCCCGTTCCTGCAGCCACAGCAGTCGATGGCCACCGGCCAGCAGTGGGCCACACACGGAGAGGACGCCACTGTGTCTCATGTGCGCGCCTTCGTGTCGGCCGTCAGGTCACGGGTGCCGCCGGTCGAGGACGCGCGCTTCGGCCACCATGCAGCCGCCTGCGCGCACATGATCAACCAATCGCTTCGCGAGGGCCGCGTCGTGAAGTGGGACGCCAGCCGCGACACGGTCGCGACTGCGTGACGCCAGCCGATGGCCGTCGGCGCCCGGCGACTACAGCAGGCGCCGCGCGAGCACGCCCCACATGGCGTAAGCGAGGCGGCGACGCTGGTGGCGCGCGATGGGACCGTTCCACAGCGGCGCTTCGACCACTTCGACGTCGGCGGGCATGTCGCCGAGCGGCAACGGATGCTTGTGCTCGGCGGCATACCGCGCCAGTACCGCGGCTGGCGGGCGTGCCGCGTTGAAGAGCACGGTATCGACCGGGCGCCCGATCTGCTCGCCGATGCGCCGCACGGCATCGGCGGCCGTGAAGTCGGTCATGCCTCGCCCTTCGGTCAGGAGATTGGCCACCAGCACCACCGGCCCGGGCACCCGCGCCACAGACTCGCGCACGCCCTCGACCAGCAGCGGCGGCAGCAGGCTGGTGTAGAAGCTGCCCGGCCCGATGATGATCGCGTCGGCGCGCCCGAGGGCGTCGCGCGCCGCGGGATGGATGGTCACCTTCGGCGAGAGCCAGACCCGACGCACGAGGCGGCCCTCGGCCTGACCGGCATCCACCTCCACCTCGCCGCTTGTGGTCGTGCCGTCGTCGTACTCGGCGCAGACGCTCGCGCGCTCGGTGCTGATGGGCCAGACGTAGCCGCGACAGCCGAGCACCGCCCGCAAGCCGTCCACGGCCGCCTGGAAGTCGCCGCTGAACTGCTCCATCATCGACAACAGCAAATTGCCGCCGGTGTGGCCGCCGAGCCGGCGATGTTCGAGCGTGGGCAAGCGGGTCAGCAGGACGCGGCGGGCTTCGCCTTCGTCACGGGCGAGGGCCAGCGCGCACTTGAGGACGTCGCCAGGAGGCAGGACGCCGAGTTCGTCGCGCAACACGCCCGAACTCCCACCGCTGTCGAACATGGTGACGATGGCATGGACCTGCAGCCAGGGGTTGGTCTTCAGGCCCCCCAGAAGGCTCGGCAGTCCAGTTCCGCCCCCCAGGCACCCGACGTGCAGTTCGCGCAGCCGCATCTGGACCGATTGTCCCCCGCCCCTTCGACAGGTAGCAACTCCGGACATCCGGGCGGCGTCAATATCGACACATGCCGCCGCTGCTCGCCCTGCTCCTCGCTGGACTGCTCATCCTCGTTCCGCTGATGGTCGCGGTGTGGCTGTTGTCGCTGCGGCTGCGCAACGCCGGCATTGTCGATGTCGCGTGGTCGGCGGCGTTCGTGCCGGTCGTGGGCGCCTACGTGTGGTTGGCCGAGGGGTGGCCGCCGCGCGACCTGCTGTTGCTGGCGATGGTCTCGGCGTGGAGCATCCGGCTGGCCGGCCACCTGTTCGTCCGGGTGCAGGCGGAGCATCCGCAGGAGGATGCCCGCTACGCCCGCCTGCGCGCGGACTGGGGTGCCCGGGCCAACCTGTGGATGCTCGCGTTTTTCGAGGTCCAGGCCGTTGCGGCGCTGGTGCTCACGGTTCCTTTTGCCGTCAGCGCCCTCAATCGGACCGCGAGCGTTGCGGTGCTCGAATGGGTCGGGGTGGCGATCTGGCTGGGGGGCCTGATTGGCGAGTCGACGGCGGACCGCCAGTTGGCGCGGTTCAAGCGCGATCCAGCCAACCGCGGACGTGTCTGCCAGGACGGCCTCTGGCACTACTCGCGGCACCCCAACTATTTCTTCGAATGGATCATCTGGTGCGGGTTCGGCGTCTTCGCGCTCGGGTCGCCCGGAGGATGGCTCGGCCTGCATGTCATCCCGCTGATGTTCTACGTCATGCGATATGGCACCGGCGTCCCTCACGCTGAGGCGTCGTCACTGCGCAGCCGCGGCGACGCCTATCGCGCCTATCAGGCCAGCACCAACGTCTTCTTCCCGGGCCCGAGGCGGGCGTGAGCCAATGCTGACCCTCGACTCGCTCCTCGAGCGCGACGTCCTGCCCGATGCCCTGATTCGTGCGGGCATCCGCCGCAACCTCGCCATCCGCCTTCGGGAGGTCGGGCGCGACAGCGCCGCATCTGCGCACAGTGCCAAGATGGCGTGGGTCGACACGCTCCGTCGCTCTCCAATCGCCATTGCCACCGCCGATGCCAACGCCCAGCACTACGAGGTGCCGGCGGAGTTTTTCGAGATCGTGCTCGGGCCGCACCTCAAGTACAGCAGTGGCCATTGGCCAGCCGGCGTCACGACCCTCGAAGCCTCGGAGGAGTCGATGCTCGCGCTGACGTGTGAGCGTGCCGCACTTGCCGATGGTCAACGGATTCTGGAACTCGGTTGCGGATGGGGGTCGCTGTCGCTGTTCATGGCCTCGCGCTATCGGTCGGCGCGCATCACGGCGGTCTCCAACTCCCGCACCCAGAAGGACTACATCGACGCGCGCGCGGCCGCGCGGGGCCTGCGCAACCTCGAGGTCGTCACCGCCGACATGAACGTCTTTGCATGCGCCGACCCGGTGGACCGCGTCGTGTCGGTGGAGATGTTCGAGCACATGCGCAACTACGCGCGGCTGCTGGAGCGCGTCGCCGGATGGCTGCACCCCGGCGGCCAGGCCTTTGTGCACATCTTCACCCACCGCGAGCATGCCTATCCCTACGAGGATGCCGGGCCGGGCGACTGGATGGCGCGCCACTTCTTCACGGGCGGCCAGATGCCGTCCGACGACCTCCTGCTGTACTTCCAGGACCACCTGAGGATCGACGCGCACTGGCGTCTGGCAGGCACGCACTACGCCAGGACGTGCGAGGCCTGGCTGTCTCGCATGGACGACGCGGCCCCGCGCGTGCGCTCGATCTTTGCGGCGACCTACGGCGCAGACGCGGTCACCCGCTGGTGGGTGCGCTGGCGGATCTTCTTCCTGGCCTGCGCCGAACTCTTCGCCTGCCGGCACGGCAACGAGTGGATGGTGTCGCACTACAGGTTCACGAAGCGCTGAAGGTCGGCCAGCCGCGCCACGCGTGCCCGGGTCCGGGCTTGCCAGGGGCGCGTTCGCCGCTAGAATCGTATTCATGACAGCGCTGCAAGCGGCACGTACTCTCGCCGACGACCTGGCCGGCATCTTCGGCGCCCGGTTGCGCGCCGTGGTTGTGTTCGGGACTCACGCACGGCCGCATCCGCGGGCAGTGAAGGCAGCGGTACAGACGCTGGCCCTCGTGGACCGCCTCGACTACGCGGACCTGGCGGCCGGCGCCGATCGCGCCAGGGCGTGGCAAGGGCAGGGTCTCGACATGCCGCTGCTGTTGCCGGCCGGCGAGTTCCGGCGCAGCCTCGACGCCTTCCCGCTGGAGTACGGCGACATCATCGCGCATCACATCCTCGTGCATGGCGAGGACCCCTTTGTCGGCCTGGCAGTGGCCGACGAGGACATGCGCCGCGCATGCGAGGTCAGCATCCGGTCGCACGCGATCCACCTGCGCGAGGGATTTCTCCTGGCCGGCCAGCGACCGACCGAGGTGGCGGGCCTGATCATGGCCTCGGCCGCCCCGTTTGCCTCGCTGATCCAGACGTTTGCGCTGGTCACCCACGCGCCGCGCCAGAGCACGCCCGATGCGCTGGCGGCGCACGTCAGCCAGGTGGCCGACCTCGATCGCGAGCTGTTGGCGCGACTGCTCCGGCTCGAGGAAGACCAGACCCTCGAGGCGAGTGAAGCCGTCCCGCTCTTTCCTGCGTATCTGGACACCGTGGAGGGCCTGCTCAGGCTGATCGACACGTGGAGCAGCGAAAGGACACCAGCGTGAGCGGGCGTGGACTCGGCGCCCAGGCGTTCGTCCTGGCATGCGCCGCCCTGCTGTGCGTGACGGCTCCCCGCCCGGTTCGCGGCCAGGAGGCCCTGCCGCCCCTGACCGAGCCGGTCAACGACTTTGCCAATGTCGTTGACCAGGCCAGCAAGGCGCGCCTGGACGACCTCATCCGACGGCTGCACAGCGCCACTGGCGACACCATCATCGTCGCCACTCGCGGGGCCCTGGCGCCGTTTGCCGACGAGCGGGAACTGGCGGTGAAGTGGTATGAGAACGGCGGCCGCGGCATCGGCGACAAGGACAAGGACGCCGGCATCCTGTTCGTGCTCCTGCCCAACGACCGGGCCGTGTGGATCGAAGTCGGCTACGGGCTCGAGGGCGTCATCACCGATGGCTTCTCGGGCAGCATCAGCCGCGAGTTGATGGCGCCGTTGTTCCGCGAGGGACGCTACGGCGAGGGGCTGCTGGCCGGCGTGACGGCGGTCGCCGAGCGCGTCGCCAAGGAACGCAACGTGTCACTCGGCGACCTGCCCGTGGTGGCGCAGGCGCGACCGCGGCAGGAGCGTGGCCTCCCGCTCTGGGTGATTGTGCTGGCGCTGCTCGGGTTCATGTGGCTGTCCAACCGCGGGGGCGGCGGCGGTCCCGGGGGGCGGCGGCGGGGTCGCGGCTCGATGTGGGGGCCCATGATGGGCGGCGCGCTCGGTGGCTTCGGCGGCGGCAGTTTCGGTGGGGGCAGTTTCGGAGGGGGCGGCTTCGGCGGCTTCGGCGGTGGGATGAGCGGCGGCGGTGGCGGCGGGTCACGATGGTGAGGCATCGCCGTGGGGGACCACGCGCGCAACGACACAGTGACCCTGTCCGTGGTACAGGTCTTGAGATGCGAGGACAACGATGAATCGACGAACCTTCTGGCAGCACGGGCTGCTGGTGCTGGCCCTTTTCTCCCTGACGGGCTGCTCGTACAACTCCTTCACCAGCCAGCAGGAGGCCATCAAGGGCGCCTGGTCCGAGGTGGAGAACCAGCTGCAGCGCCGCAACGACCTGATTCCCAATCTGGTCAGTACCGTGAAAGGCTTCGCGGCTCAGGAGAAGGCGATCCTCGACCGCATTGCGGCCTCGCGGGAGAAGCTGGCCGGCGCCCGCACTCCGGGCGAGACCATCGAAGCCGCCAACGAGCAGAGTTCCGCGCTGGCGCGCCTGCTCGTCGTCGTCGAGAACTACCCGCAGTTGAAGTCCAACGAGAACTTCATGCGGCTGATGGACGAACTGGCAGGCACGGAGAACCGCATCGCCGTCGCACGCGGTCGGTACAACGAGAAGGTGCAGGCCTATAACGCCCTGCGCCGCCGGTTCCCGGCCAACATCACGGCGAAGATCTTCAGCTTCGAGGAATGGAAGTACTTCGAGGCGCCCGCCTCGGCGCGTGATGTGCCCAAGGTAGACTTCCCGACCCAATGAGTCCTCGCTCCCTGATGGCCGCTGCGCTCGGCGCGGCGGCCGGTCTGGGCTTCTGGGCGACACTCGGGTCGATCGACCGCATGCACGCCCCGGCTGGGGCGATGCGGGTGGCGATGCTTCCCTCGGCCGGCGCACTGCTGGCCAGCGTCGCCGCTGGTGCGCTCCTCTTCCTCGCCTGGTATCTCGTCTGTCGCGCCCTCGCGCGCCGTCTGGGCCTCGGCGGCCCCGACGCGGTGGCGCTGGCGCCGTTACGCGTGCTCGCAGGTGGGGCATGGCTCGTGCTGCCATTCCTGCCGTGGGTGGCCGACGTGTGGCCGGCCGTGATGTTGCTGGCGGGCCCTGGCGCCCTGTTGGCGTGGGGCATCCTCACTGCACTCGCGCTCATCGCGCTCACCTTGCAATGGCGCGCCGCCGCTCCTGAGGCCACAAGGACGCCGAGCGAGGCGATGACTGCCGGTGAGGCACGCGCACGAGCGCGGCGCTGGACCACAGGCGTGTTGCTGGCCAGCTTCCTCTCGTCGGCGGTGCTGGCCAGCCAGTTCACACGCACCCCGTTATTCCCCGGCGGCGACGAGCCGCACTATCTGGTGATCGCCCAGAGCCTCTGGCGCGACGGCGACCTGCGCATCGAGAACAACCACGCCCGTGCCGACTACCAGGAGTACTTCCACCGTACCCTGGCTCCGCACTACCTGACGCGCGGTATCGACCGCCAGATCTACTCGATCCATCCCATCGGCATGCCGGTGCTGATGACGCCGGTGTACGCCCTCGGCGGCTACGACCTGGTCGTGTATGCACTGCTGCTGCTCGCCGCGGTCGCATTGACCACGGCCTGGCGGTCGGCGTGGGCGGTCACCGGATCGGCGTCGGCCGCGACCTTTGCCTGGGCAGCACTGGCTCTCGGGCCGCCGTGGATCTTCAACACGTTCGCGGTCTATCCCGAGGTGCCGGCGGCGTGTGCGGTGGCGCTCGCCTTCGCCTGGACGGCTGGGTGGCGTGCCGATCAACGGCAGCAGCCTGACCCGAACCCGCCACCGTGGCGCTGGTGGGCGTCGGGCGCGGCGATCGGCTGTCTCCCCTGGTTCAGCACCAAGTACCTGGTCATGGCCGCCGTCCTCGGGATGGTGTCCCTGCTGCGGGCGTGGCTGCCATGGCCGACCGACGCGGCCGCGTGGCGACGAGCGAGGTGGCGCACCCTGGCGGTGTCGCTCCCCAATGTGATCAGCCTGTCGTTGTGGTTCGTGTTCTTCAAGCTGATCTGGGGAACGTGGTCGCCAGCTGCCCCGTACGGATCGCAGCGCGAGACACGCCTCGAATATCTCCCAGCGGGTGGTCCCGGGCTGCTCTTCGACCAGGAATACGGCATCGTCGCGTTCGCCCCCGCCCTCCTGATGGCGGTGCCGGGCCTGTGGTGGCTGTGGCGACAGGGCGGGGCACGGCGACGGCTGGCCCTCGAGACCGCGGCGGTGTTTGCGGGGCTGCTCGGTGTGGTCGGCGCGTTCCACATCTGGTGGGGCGGCAGCGCCATCGTCGGGCGGCCGCTGGTGTCGGCCCTGCCCTTGCTGGTCGTGCCGATCGCGGCGCACTGGCACGCCTGTGCCGCGCAGCCGCTGCGACGGAGTGCGCAGCGGCTGCTGCTCTGCCTCGGCACGGCCCTCACCGTGCTGCTTGCGGTCGCGCAGGGGGGCCTGCTGCTGGTCGCCGGCCGTGACGGCGCCTCGCAGGTCCTCGAGTATCTGGCACCGGCCACCCCGGTGTGGACACTGCTGCCCACGTATCTGCGCCAGGCGCCCTCGCAGGCGTGGGTCGGCGTCCTGCTGTGGTGCGGCGTGGCGCTGCTGACCGGCCGGGTACTCGGAGCGCGCTGGCAGCGGGTTGGCGATGCCGGCACGCAGCACTTCATGGCCTGGACCGTGGCGATCGGCATCGGGGCTGCCCTGTCGGGCGTCGCGGCCCGCGCGCTGCCGCCGAGCACGACACCGCCGACGCTGGATGAGCGGCCCCGCGTGCGCCTGCTCGACGAGTTCGATGCCGGCCGCCGACCCCTTGCCTTTCGTTATGATCCGCTTACTCGTATCGACGTCGCCACGGTGCCCGAGCTGTTCCCGCTGGTCGTGCATGCCGCCGGCGACCGGCGTGAGGACCGGGCCACGCAGCTGTTCGGGCGACGGCTCTCCCTGCCAGCCGGCCGCTATGGCGTCGATCTGGTGTTTCCTCCGACAGCCGACGGAGGGCGCGAGGTGGCGGCCGTGGAAGGCGCGCTGGCCGTGCACGCCGGCCGCACCAGCCCGCCACTGGAGACATGGTCGGTGTCGGTGGTCCCGCCCGGATCGTGGGGGCGCACGTTCACCTTGCCGGTCGATATCGGGTTTGTCGGATTCAAGGCCTCGACAGCGCTGACCGAGGCGTCGCCCCGGCTCCGCCTCACGCCGCTCCAGATCGTTGACGCGAGCGCGCGGCCGTCGACCCCGGCCGTGCTCGGCAGCCAGAACTATGCAGGGCTGTCGGTCCTGGTCCATGGCGAGGATGCGTGGCCCGAGCCCACGGGGCTGTGGCTACGCGGACGCGCCAGCGTGGTGCTGACCCTCGTCTTTCCCGATGACGCGTGGCGGACCTTCGAGCTGCGCGCTGGCGCGGCACCGGTCACCGTCACGGCCACCTGGGGCAACAGCACCGAGACGTGGGCGCTCGCAGCGGGCCAGGCGGCGCGGACCTTGATCGACGCGCCTCCATCCCGCGCCGGCCAGCAGGGTCGGGCCGCGCAGCTGCGGATCACGACGTCGGATGGCTTCGTCCCGGCCGACACCGATCCCCAGAGCCGCGACCGCCGCCTGCTCGGCACGTGGCTGGAACTCGGCCGAACGACACCGCAGCCGCGCATCGGATCCATACTGGGAGCGCTGCAACATGACCGTCCACTTCCTCCGACAGCACCTGGACGCTGAACTGACCGCCACCCGCGCCGTCCTGGACACGGCACAGCACGCCCCACTCGGCTGGACGCCGCACCCGACGTCGTTCTCGCTAGGACGACTGGCCATGCACGTGGCCGTCATTCCGTCCTGGACGGAGGCGTTCACGCGCGGAGGCTCGTACGACATGGGGGCCGGTGGACCCGGCCCTGCCGTGCCGGTCTCGGGTGCCGAGATCCTGGCCACGCACGAAGCCGCCGTGACGCGCGCCCATGCCGCACTCGACGGTCTCGCCGATCCCATGCTCGACGAGGGGTGGACGCTAATGCGCGACGGCGTCCACGTCGAGACGATGACCCGCGCCGAGGCCATCTCGCGCTATGTCGTGCGGCACCTGGTGCATCACCGTGGGCAGTTGACGGTCTACCTGCGGCTCTGCGGCCTCCCCGTGCCGGCCATGTATGGCGATTCGGCCGACTGCAGACTGCTGCCGCCGGAACGTCCGGCATGATGCGGCCATCGCCAGGGCGCGTGGCAGCGTTGGCCGGAGCCCTGGTGGTCCTGTTGGGACTGGCAATCGCCAACGCCGCCGGATACCGCTACGGCGTCGCCGACCAGTCCTTCTACCTGCCGTCGATCCTTGACACGATCGACCCCTCCCTGTTCCCGAAGGACAGCGCGCTGCTGCAGGCACAGGGACAGCTGATGGTCAGCGACGAGATCACCGCGTGGATCGTGTCACACACGACCGTCACGATCGAGCACCTGTTCCTGGTCGGGCATCTGGTCAGCCTGGCCGTGTTGCTGGCGTCGGTGTGGGTGATTGCCAGCCGGTTCGCGACGCGGCGCTGGACGGCTGCCGCGTGTTGCCTGGCCGCCACCCTGCGCCACCGCATCACCGAGACCGGAGCCAACACGTTCGAGGCCTACTACCATCCCCGTGGCCTGGCGTTTGCCTGCGGAGCGGCCGCCGCGGCCGCCTGCGCCCGCGACCGCCTGGGCACGGCATGGGCGCTGGTGGCGCTCGCGGCCGTCCTTCATCCGACGACGGGGCTGTGGTGGGCGGTGTGGCTGACGGGCGCGACGGCGGCGATGCGGCCGCAGTGGCGAGGCCGCGTGATCGCCAGCGTGACCGGCGCCGGTCTCCTGGCCGTGGCCGCCCTCCTGTTGACACCGCTGGCGCTTCGCCTGCAAGTGATGGATCCCGCCTGGATTCGGGCGTTCGCCTCGAAGGACTACGTCTTCCCGAACCTGTGGGCGCTCGACGCCTGGCTGGCCAACCTGGTCCTGCCGTGTGTGGTGGTGGCGGTGTGGCGCTGGCGTGTGCGGTCCGGTCTGGCGGCGACCTGGGAGAGCGGCATGGTCGCGGGCGTCGCCCTCCTTACCGCGACATTTCTCGCGTCGTTGCCCTTCATTGCGGGGCACGTCGCCCTGGCGGTGCAGTTGCAGACGTCACGCGTCTTCTGGATCGTGGATCTGTTTGCCGTCATCAGCATGACGTGGGCCCTGGCTGAAGCGGCCGGGCATGCGGCCCACACGTCGCGCAGCGTCACGGGCCACACCCGACGACCGGCGGTGGTCGCCGCGGTGTTGCTGGTCGCCTCGGTCGCCCGGGGCGTCTTCAGCCTTGGCGTGGAGCACCCCGAGCGTGCCTTTCTCCAGACCAGACTCGAAAACGACGACTGGGTGCGGGTCGGGCAGTGGCTGGCCACCCGGTCGCCAGGCGACACGCATGTCCTGGCCGACCCGGATCACGGCTGGCGGTACGGCCACAGCGTGCGGGTCACGGCTCGACGCGACGTCCTTGTCGAAGGCGTGAAGGATGCCGCGCTCGCCCTGTACGATCGGGACGTCGCCACCCGCGTGCAGGCGCGTCTCGAGGCCATCGGCGACTTCGCCACCGTCGATGCTGCGTCGGCGCGGGCCCTGGCCCAGCGCTTCGACCTGGACGTCCTGGTCATCGACCGCGACGTGAACCTCGAGCAACTGCATCGCGATGGCCGTTTCCGTGTCTACCGGCTCAAGTGATCTCGCGCCCGTGTCGGTAACGACCGCGCTGCCGTTTGGCGAGTACGTCCCCTCTCGTCGCTGGAGCGGCGGCCACCGGATGACCGTGTATGCGTGGGCACGACCGCGGGCGCTGCCCTCCTTGCCACCGGCGGAGGCCTGCTACTTCGACACCGCCTCCGACGCCCGCGTCCTCGCTCACTGCAACTGGCAACCCGCGCGTGACCAGGCGCCGGCCCTGCTCCTGCTGCACGGCCTCGAGGGTTCGAGCCTCGCGCACTACATGCGGGGCATCGCCGCGAAGGCGTGGGCGGCAGGCTTCAGCGTGGTGCGGCTGAATCAACGCAACTGCGGCGGGACCGAACACCTGTCGCGCGGCCTGTACCATTCGGGGCTGACGCACGACCCGCTGTTCCTGCTCCGTCACCTGATCGAGCAGCACAGGACCCCGTCGGTCGTCGTGGCGGGCTACTCGCTGGGCGGCAACCTGACCTTGAAGCTGGCCGGGGAACTCAGCGCCGATGCACCGCCGCAGCTCAAGGCCATCTGCGCGGTGTCGCCGACAATGGATCTGGCGCTCTGCGTGGACGCCCTGGAACGCCGCCCGAACCTGCTGTACCAGTTCAACTTCATGCGCAATCTGCGCGGCCGGCTGCGCCGCAAGGCCGCGCTGTTTCCAGACCTGTACGATCTGCGGCCTCTGGACGCCGTGTGGACGGTGCGCAAGTTTGACGATGCCTATACGGCGCCGATGAACGGCTTCGGGACGGCCTCCCGCTACTACCACGAGGCCTCGAGCCTGCGGGTCGTGGGCGCGATCCGCGTGCCGACGTTGATCCTGGCGGCTGCCAACGACCCCTTCGTGCCGCCCGAGCAGTTCGCGCGCCCCGAGATCGCCGATAACCCGCAGGTGCGCGTCGTGATCACACCGGATGGCGGCCACTGCGCCTTTGTCAGCGAACCGACCGCGGAGCACGACGGCTACTGGGCCGAGCACGCGGTCGTCGCGTGGGCCCGGCACCACACGACCAAGGCCTGAGAAGGCGTCGATCGCGGCCGCACACACAACAAGGCTGGACTTCCAGAGAAGATCCAGCCCTGCTGGTGTGCAACCTTACCGGCTGATGCAGGCGCAGGTCAGGAGGTGGCGGCGTCCTTGAGCTTCTTCATCGGACGTACCTTGACTTTGACGGTCGCCGGCTTTGCTGCGAAGACGGCTTCCTGTCCGGTGAACGGATTGATGCCTTTGCGCTTCGGCTTGGCCGCCACGCTGACGGCGGTGATCTTCAGCACGCCTGGCAGAACGAACACGCCGGCGCCCTTCTTGCCGATCGACGCATGCATGGCGCTTTCCAGCGCAGCCATCACGGCACGAACGTCTTTCGCGGCCACATCTGTCGCACCTGACAGATGCGCCACCAGCGCGGACTTGCTCATCACGTCCTTGATCGGCTTGGCCGCTGCCGGCTTGGCAGCGACCTTCTTCGCGGCAGTTTTCTTCTTTGCCATGGGCGCTCGGTGTCCTCGTCGAATGTGGGTTGATCGGCAGTCCAGGCTCGAGCGAATGCCGACCAACGCACTGTACGCCATGGTTGTCCCGTCACCAAGTCCCCACCGGCAATCCGGGGCGGTCAGGCGCGATGACGCGACGGGGACAGGTGGCCCCCAGGCGTCGCCGCGGGGGTCGCTCGACCCGCGTGCGGCGCAGATGCTGAGGCACCCGGCATCAGGCGTTCGCGGCGCCGAGCCTGGTCTTGAAGCGCGCGGCAAACTCGGGTCCCTTGCCCTCGTCTTCGTGCTTGAAGTACACGAAGGTCTCGCGCCAGTCTGCCTGCTGGTCCCTCACGTACTGCGCCCAGCGATCGATGTCGGCCTCGTTGTAGCCTTCGTCCCGGAGGCGGAGGTAGCCGTAGTCGGCCGTCCGGACCAACGGCGTGTGGCGCTCGGGACTGTCGGCCAGACACAGGGCCAGGTTCTGCGCGTGCAGCATCGCGTAGATCTCGTCGGTCCACCACGAGGGGTGGCGAAACTCGAACGCCACCCGCAGCGCCGGGGGCAGTTCGTCGATGAACGCCTGCAGGCGCGGTGGGTCGCACTTGAACGTGGGGTTCAATTGCACCAGCACGCATCCGAGCCGCGGACCGAGCGTCGCGGCGGCCGCACAGAAGGCCCGCAGCGGGTCGGACACGTCCTGCAGGCGGCGGTCGTGCGAGATGCGCTTCGGGGCCTTCAGCGTAAAGGTGAAGGCGTCAGGGACCTGCCCGGCCCAGTTCTCGCACAGGGTCGGCGTGGGCATGCGATAGAAGGTGTAATTGATCTCGACCGTGTCGAAGACACCGGCGTAGTAGGGCAGCATCGCCTTGGCGGCGATTTTCTCCGGATAAAACCGGCCCTTCCACTCGGGGTAGTTGTAGCCGGAGGTGCCGACGTGAATCATCTGCGTACCCTGACCTCGTGATGCCGCCTTGTGTGTTCACGTCGCGCGAGCGACGCCTCATCGCCCGTCTGCGGACGCCGCTGCAGGTGCAGCGCTGGCTGAACGGCCTGCTGTACAACGACGAACCGGCTGGCGACACGCAGCGGTCGTTCCGCACCGTGGTGGCGCGCGGCACCGCGCATTGCATGGAAGCCGCGCTGAGCGCCGCGGTCATCCTCGAAGCACGCGGCTGGCCGCCCCTGGTGATGAGCCTGGAGTCTGAGGACAAGCTCGATCACGTCGTGTTCGTCTATCGTGCGGCGACGGGCTGGGGCAGCATCGCGCGGTCGCGCGACCCGGGTTTGCACGGGCGCAAGCCGGTGTTCCGGACCCTGCGCGATCTCGCCTGCAGCTACGTCGAGCCCTACGTCGACGTGAGCGGACGCATCACCGGATACGGCGTCCTCGATTTGTCGGTGCTGGCGCCCTACGACTGGCGCTGCTCGCCGCGTAACCTCTGGCACGTCGAGCAGGTCCTGATCGACCTGCCTCACCGGCCGATCCGGTCCGCCGATGCTCGCATCAGACGGCTGCGCACCCGCTACCACAGATTCATGGACCGTTATCCGGGCTTCAAGCCGCTGTATTACGCCGGGCAGCACCGCTGGCACCCGCTGCCGGCGGTGTTTGCGCCCTCGGTGCGCCTCCAACGGCGACGGACACGACGATAGCGCCAACCTCCCCGCCGCTGGCGTCAGTCGAGGTCGAACGCGCGCTCAGGCCGGGTGATGGGTTCCTTGTTGGCCTGCTCGAGGGCCTCGCGGAACCGGCGGTCGAGTTCGTCGGGCCGGCTGCGCTCGGCCTGGAACGACTGCTCGAACAGGCGCTCGCGCGCCGCCGCCTCTTCTGCAAGCAGGCGATGCGCATCGTCGATGTCGCGGACCGGACCGGTGCGGGCTTCCTTGTGCGAGACGACCCGCTTGAGGTTGACGTCCACCACGAGGTCGGCGCGACAACAGGGGCACTGGACGCTGAGTTCGGAGGCCAGGCGACTCATCACTTCCCTTTCACGACGCGGGTTGGCGTAGGCTGGAAGTCCCGCGAGTGCGGGCGATCATGACACAGCACGGCCCCCCCGCTCATTCACCCCGCCGACTTCGGCTGGCCACCTACAACATCCACAAGGCCCGCGGCATGGACGGCCGCACCAGGCTGGACCGCATCGCCGCGGTGATCGAGAGCCTGGACGCCGACGTGATCGCCCTGCAGGAGGTGGTCGGCAACGGGCCCGAGGAAGACGGCCAGGCCGCCGCCCTCGGGGCACTCCTGGGCATGGGCTGGGCGATGGACTCGGTCCGCCTGTTGCGCGGCAAGTCCTACGGCAACGTGGTGCTCAGCCGCCTGCCGATCGCCCAGACGCACCAGTGCAACCTCTCGTGCGACAAGCGGGAGCCACGCGGCTGCATGCGCGTGGACATCGACGTCGATGGGCAAGCCCTGCATGTGTTCAACGTCCACCTCGGCACGGCAGTCTTCGAGCGTCGCCGGCAGGCGCCCATGCTTGCCGAGTTCGTGACCGACCGCCAGGCGGGAGGCCCCAAGGTGCTGCTCGGCGACTTCAACGAATGGGTGAAGGGCCTGACGTCCAAGACGCTGGGCGAGATGCTCGAGGGCGTGGATCTCACGCACCACCTGCGCCGGCGCCGCACCTACCCGGGCATGCTGCCGATGTTCCACCTCGACCACATCTACGTCGATGGCGGGCTGAAAGTGGAAAAGGTCACACTGCCGCGCAATCGGCTGACGCTGGTGGCCAGCGACCACCTGCCGCTGGTCGCCGACTGCGTAATGCCCGACAAATGACGGGCCCCGGGTGGGCGCACGCTACTCGGATGCGCGCGCCAGGACCAGTTGCAGGGCGGAGATCTGGCGGGCCGTGAACATCGCCTCACACGACGCCAGGTAGTACTCCCACATGCGGATGAACCGCTCGTCGAAGCCGAGGGCACGCACCTCGGCCAGTCGGTCGAAGAACCGCAGGCGCCACTCGCCCAGCGTGCGCGCATAGTGCGGGGCGAT
>JBKJQW010000117.1:0-3494 GCA_046593715.1 Luteitalea sp. | reverse complement strand
GAGGACGAAGAGGTCGAGGCCGAGCGACAGGTTCTTGATGTAGAAGAGGTCGTACTGCAGCTTCTCCATCGCGTCTTCGACCGAGGCCCCGTAGGTGTAGGACACCTGCGCCCAGCCAGTCACGCCAGGCTTCACGCTGTGCCGCTGACCGTAGAAGGGAATCTGCTCGGTGAGCATGCGGACGAACTCGGGCCGCTCCGGCCGCGGTCCGACCAGGCTCATCTCTCCGCGCATCACGTTCCACAGCTGCGGCAGTTCATCCAGTCGGGTCTTGCGCAGGAACGCCCCAACGGGCGTCACCCGCGAGTCGTTCCGCGTCGCCCACACGGCGCCCGTGGCGGCTTCCGCGTCGCTCCGCATCGAGCGGAACTTGTGGACCGTGAAGGTGCGGCCTCCCTGCCCGACGCGCTCCTGGTGGTACAGCGCTGGCCCAGGCGAGGTCATGCGGACGACGGCCGCGACCACGGCCATGATCGGGGCGGCAAGCACCAGGCCGAGACTGGCCGCGATGAGGTCGGCCAGGCGCTTGGTGGCAGTCAGGGCTTGCGACTTGCGAAAGCCCTCCGAGAAAATCAGCCAGCTCGGACGCAGGTTCTCCAAAGCAATCTTTCCGGTGTACTCCTCATAAACCGACGCGAGGTGATCGAACACCACGCCGTTCAATTTCATGTCGAGCAGCTTGTCCATCGGCAGCTTGCCTCGCGCATCGGCCAGGCTGACGACGACCCGTTCGACCTGATGCTGCTTGACGATGCTCGGGATGTCGTCCACGGTGCCGAGCACGTGTTCGTCGTCGCCGAGCGCACGCGCACCTTCGGAGTCCACGAACCCGACGATACGGACGCCGAGTTCCTGGCGGCGCGCCTTGAGCTCGGAGGCCAGCGTGAGCGCGGCGGCGCCGGTGCCCACCACGAGAATGCGTTCTCGCGGGCCGACCCGGCCCTCGACCCATTCGAAGGCGAATCGCCACCCCGCGACAAGAGAGACCACGGCGGTGGCGGCCAGCAGGAACACGCCCCGGCCGACGATCAGCGAGGGAAACCAGTAGTAGATCACCGCCAGCAGCAACGACGCGGCGCCGAGCGCCTGCAGCACGCGCACGAACAGCTCGCGGCGGTCCGCCACGATGCGGAGGTCGTACAACTCGGCGTAGTACAGGCAGACCTGGCAGACCCCGACGACCAGGCCCATCTTCAGGACCGCGTCAAGGGCCCGGCCCTCTTCGAGCGCATCGCTGCCGAGGCGCAGCGTCGTCGCCAGAATCATTGCTCCCATCAGGAGCACACTCTCGAACAGGATCAGGACGGCGCTGCGCCATGTGATCTGCTGCAGGACGTTGGCCATGCGGTCAGTCGCGCCGTGGCCCGCGGCCGGCGCCGCCGTAGTAGCCCGCGTAGTAGTGGTAGTTGTGGCCGTGCTGGGGCTGCGCGCGATTGAGGACGACGCCGGCGATGCGGTGGCGCCCGATGGCATCGGCCGCGCGTTTGACCAGGTCGTACGGCGTGGAGGTCGCGCGCACGACGAGCAGGGCGATGTCCACCATGGACGCCAGCAGGTTGGCGTCGGTGAGCAGACCGACCGGTGGCGTGTCGATGACCACGAAGTCGAAGGCGTCGCGCGCCTCTTGCAGGAGCTGCCGCATGCGATCCGACGTCAAGCCCCCCAACGGATCGGCATTGGGACGGCCGGCGGTGAGCAGCGTCAGTCGGGGCGTCACCTGCACGAGCGGCGGCACTTCGCCCGCGCCGCTCAGGATGTCTCCGAGACCGGCCAGCGATACCGTGTTGAACACCTGGTGCAGGGTGGGGCGTCGCAGGTCGGCGTCGATGAGCAGGACCCGGCGTCCGTACGACGCACTCAGGACGAGCGCCAGATTGGTGGCGGTGAGCGTCTTGCCCTCGCCGGCCACCGCGCTGGTCACCATCACCACGCGCACGCCCCGCTCGGCCTGCATGTGGTGTACAAGCGCGCCCAGACGCCGGTACTCCTCGGTCACCTGAGGCGACAGCTCGCCGCCCACGACCTTTTCCTCGTACAGCGCCGACACGGGCGACACTACGACCGGAGGGCCGGGCGGCAGCATCGCCGGCGTCGCGGGCGTGGGAGAGAGCGTGACTGGCGCCAGCGGCGTCACGGGTGCCGCCACCGGCGCCAGCGGCGTCGCGTCGGGTATCGCGATCTCGGAGGCGAAGGCCGGCTCCGGGTCATCGCCCTCCTGCGGCTCGCCCGGAGCGATCTCGGTCATGTCCCACGGGTCGGCAGGCGCGGCGTCATCGACCGGAGGGTTTACAGACGGGTGGATTCTCGACAGGGCCTCATCGATGCGGCTCATGCACGTTCTCTCGACGTAAACAGGGACAGGGGCCAGCGAAGCCAGCGACGCAGCCACGACGTGTGGACGTGCGGCTCGGGGGCGGGTGCAGCCGGCGGGGCCGAACCGATGGGGATCACGCGTACACCGGACAGGATGCCTGGCGGGGGTGCCGTCGGAGCGGCAGATCGACCCGCGCTCACCGTGTCCAACGTGGTGAACGCGGCGGGCGCCGACTCTTCCAGGACCGGAGCTGGCGCTCCCGTTGAGGTCATCCCCGGGGCTGCCGCTGGGGCCGTCGGTGCCTCGCCAGTCACGGGCGGGGCCTCAGGCGTCGCTGACGAAGGAGCGGCGGCCACACTGCCCAGGACAGGCAGGTCGAAGTCGAGGCAGACATCGCGAATGATGTCACGACCGACTGGACGCTGGCCGGCCGCAAAGCCATTGACCAGGGCGTTGTCGCTGATCACGTTGATCAGACGGGGAATGCCATTGGCCCCGTGGTGAATCGCCTGTACCGCCTCGCGCGTGAAGACGTTGAGGCTGTCGCCGCCGGCCAGGTGGATGCGCTTGGCTAGGTAGGCCGCCGTCTCCCGCAGATCGAGGGGCACCAATGAGCAGCGCAGCGAGACACGCTGCTTCAACTGACGCAGGCTCGGATCGTTGAGGCGGTCGGCCAGCTCCGGCTGGCCAAGCAGGATGAGCGGCAGAAGCTTGGCCTCCGGGGTCTCGATATTGGCGAGCAACCGGATCTCCTCCAGCAGTTCGGTCGGCAGGCTATGCGCCTCGTCGATCACCAGCGCGGTCAGCAGTCCCTCGGCGTGGCGACGCCGCAGCAGCGCCTCGAACTCCCGGAGCAGCGCCGGCTTGGACTGCGCGGCAGCCTCACTGAGACCGAACTCGTGCTGCAGGAACTGCCGGAACTCCGCGCGGTCCATGGTCGGGTTGCGCAGCGTGGCCACCAGATGCCCAGCCTCGCGCCACTGCGCGAGTGCGACGGTCAGCAGCGTGGTTTTGCCGGTGCCTGCCTCTCCCGTTAGCACAGTGAGCCCCTTGCGCCCGGCCAGTCCGTACACCAGGTTGCCCAGCGCCTCGCGGTACCGGTTGGTGAGAAACAGGTAGCGTGGGTTGGGCAACCTGGTGTACGGACTGGCCGGGCGCAAGGGGCTCACTGTGCTAACGG
>JBKJQW010000068.1:0-7623 GCA_046593715.1 Luteitalea sp. | reverse complement strand
GGATGACTTTCCGACCGTCAGCCGGACGCTCGCGGTCCAGGTGCTGGAGGAGTGCAAAGCGCCGCGGCTGGCGCGAGTCTGACGCGGCTCCGACCCCCTGAGACCGGCCGCTCTGCTGGCGCTGAACGCTCTCGCTCCCGGGCAGGTCATTCGACTTCAGGAAGAGTAGGTCAGGCGGCGGCCCGCGACGAGTGCTGTGCGGGGAGACCTTCGTTGTCGGTAGACAAAATATGGACAATCCGAGGCGGGTCGACGCGGTCTCGGGCTGGCTCCTGCTTTCCCGCTCCGTCTTCCTCCGACGCCAAAGGTCGCAAGTTCGACTCTTGCCGGGCGCACCAAGTTTTCATCGTTTGAAATCACTGCTGTCCAAATTAGCCGGAGTCGGCCCGTCTGAGGGGTGAAACGTGGCGGCTTTGGGCGCGTCTGTGCCGTGGTGCCGAACAACACCCCCTGGCTGCTGTCCAAGTTACGTCCACGCCAGTACTCCCTGTGCCGGCTCGAGTGGCACCGGTGGCGCGGTGAAGGGATCATCGATCCACGCCCACAGGTCGCGGTAGACGAACAGATTCATGCGGAGCAGCGCCACCAGGTTCGAGAGCGACCAGCCGAAACGCGCGCGAAGCTGCAAGTACTTGAGGAGCAGTAGGGCGATGAGCGCCGTCCAGATCTGGATGTGCAGCGCGTTGGGCGAGGTCCCGACAAAGGTCCGCACGCGGAGGTGCTGCTTGAGGGCCTTGAAGAACAATTCGATCTGCCACCGGTCTTTGTACAGCCGCGCGACCGTGGTCGCGCCGAGGCCGAGGTGATTGGTCAGGAAGACCAGCATGGTCCCGTCGTCGGTGCGCAGGACCACGCGGCGGAGCGCATGGTCGGCGCCGTACTTGGTGCGCGACAGCGGACCTGTGAGGCGAATCAGTTCGTCGGCCACGATGCCGCCGCGGGTGGGCACCGGGCGCGTCTCGACGACCGCGTAGGCGGTCGTCTCCTTCGCGCGCGTGACAAACAGCACGCCCTGCGCGTCGAGGCGCGCGAACCACGCGAAGTCGAGGTAGCCGCGGTCCATGACGACAATGGTGCCGGGCGCAAATGTGGTGCGCTGCGCGACGCGGACCTCGTTGGTCCGGCCATCGGTGATGACGACGGCCGTCGGCAGGTACCCGCGGTGATCGAGCGTGCAATGCAGCTTGACCGCGCCCTTGGTCCGTCGGAAGGCCGCCCACGGAAACACCTCCGCACACAGGTCGATCACGGTCGCGTCAATCGACAGCAGCGGATTGCGGAACCGGAACCGGTGGTGTCCGGCCTGGGCCCGACACCGGTCCAGCAACTGCCCGAAGACATGCTGATAGAGCACCCAAGGCCGATGCGCATTGGCGTAGGCGAGCGTCGTCCGCGACGGCGCGGCGATCCCGAGATGCGCGAGTCGTCCCTCGCAACTGGCCAGGCCCCCGCAGATCTCGCGCAGCGACTGCGCGCGCCCCAGCTGACAGAACAGCATGGCGACGAACTGCCCCCAACACGTGAACCCGCGGGCATGGCGCTCGGCGCCGGTCGCCGCCACGGCGCGCTGGAACTCCTGGCGGGGAAAGAGCTGGAGCAATTGGCTGAAGATGCTGCAGAATCGCGTCAAGGGGCCGCCCTCCGTTGGTGGATGTGAACCGTGAGAAGTCCTCATCCTACCGCCGGAGCCAGCGGTCCCTTCGTGCTGTCACCTATACGCTAATTTGGACAAGAGTGGTTTGAAATAAACGATTTCGCTGGTTCATTCGCCTCCCGGTTATCGTCGCGACACGCTCGGGGGGGGGAGTACAGGTGCGGCCTGTGCCTACAGCGCTCCTTCTACTGGCGACTCCGGCTGGACTTGTCGCGATAGATGCGCAGCGCCACCTTGCCTGGGTCGTCCGGGTCGATGGCCACAGGCAACACGGCACCCGGCTGAATCCGCGGCACGTCGAGGGGGCCGACCAGCCCGCGCGCGTCCACCTCGTATGGCTGGCCGCCCGGCGGGCGTACCTCCAGGCGGAACGCCACGACCCGGCTGTCGTTGACCGTGATCCCTGTGTCTCGGATCCCGAGCACCAGTGCCTCCGCCGGCTGGCCGACGCGTCGGATGCGCTTGGCCTCGCCCTCGCCCGACATGCGATCGACTACCGCACATCCCGACAGCATCACGCCCATCACCAGCCACAGCCACAGACGTCGGCGCACGCGCCCTCCTGTGTAAAGGCAACGACGCCGACCGACGGAACGCACGTCGCTACGCTGGCGCCGGGTGGATGTTCTGGTTTACCCGAAACAGGTTACCCGGGTCGTAGGTGCCCTTGATGGCGCTCAGTCGCGCGTAGTTGTCGCGGAACGACGCCTGCACGCGCTCCTGCCCCTCGTCCATCATGAAGTTCGCGTAGGCGCCGCCAGCTGAGTGGGGGTGCAGGGCGTCGAAGTAGTCCTTGCACCACTGGGTCATTGCCTCGCCCTTGGCCGGATCCGGATCGACGCCGACGATCACCGCCGCCCAGTTGGCATCCCTGTAGCTGAACGCCGTTGCGTCAGCTGCGACCCGATGGGCCGCGCCGTCGATGGGATACAGGTGCATCGTCGAATGCATGGTCGGCAGCGCCGCGCCGTGCTCGCCGTGCAGCACGATCGCCTGGTCGCTCAGTTCCCTGACAAAATCAGCCCGCCAGTACCAGTGCAGCCCCGTCGGGTAGAGCGCGTCGAACAGGCTGTTGGCGGCCGGATAGGGCATCGCACTCTGGTGGTCCAGCACCGGCGTGCCGATCGACCGCATCGGCATGGTGGCGGCCTCTGCCGCTTTCGGATCGCCGGTGCATACCCACATCACCCCGCAGACCTTCTTGAGGTGCAGATGGGGCGGGAACATCGGCGACGGCGGAATGGTCAGAAACGCGAAGAAACCGCTGACGTTCTCGGGTGCGCCGAGGATGTAGTGCCGATAGGCCTGCATGACCTCCGTGCTCTGCTCGAGCGGCCAGAACGTGGGCCCCGCGTAGACCGTGGAGACGGGGTGGGCGCGGAACTCGAACGACGTCACCACGCCGAAGTTGCCGCCGCCGCCGCGTACGGCCCAGAAGAGATCGGCGTGCGTGTCCACGTCGGCTGTCACGAATCGGCCGTCCGCCAGCACGACGTCCACCGACAGCAGGTTGTCGATGGTCAGCCCGTACCGACGGGTGAGGTAACCGATACCGCCACCCAGCGTCAGGCCGCCGACCCCCGTCGTTGAGATGAAGCCGCTCGGCACCGCGAGGCCGAACGGATGGGTGGCGTGGTCCACGTCGCCCCACACGCAGCCGCCTTCGACGCGGACGGTGCGCGCCGCCGGGTCGACGCGCACGCCCTTCATCTCCGACAGGTCAATCACCAGACCGTCGTCGCAGACGCCGAGGCCGCCACCATTGTGCCCGCCGCCGCGCACGGCGACGAGCATCTGGTTGGCGCGGGCGTAGTTGACGGCAGCGACCACATCCGCGGCATCGACACAGCGCACGATCAGCGCCGGGCGCTTGTCGATCATCGCGTTGTAGACCTGGCGCGCGCCGTCGTAGGCCGGGCTGTCCGGCCCGATGATGGCCCCGCGCACCTGCGCGGCCAGGACCTCGATGTTGGCTGCGGGCGTGCCTGGCGTCGCCATGGCTACTTCGTGCCTTTCTGCGGGTCGTCCGAGGGGTTGACGTAAACGATGTCGAACGGGCCGTCGAGGCTGATCTGCACGATGGTCGGCGTGGTCGTGAACGCGAAATGATGCATCTTGGCGGGCAGCGAGACGAACCCGCCGGGCTCGAGCTTCTGGCTGGCCTTGCGGTCGATTGCGTCGCCCATGCCGACATGGATCGCTCCACTCAGCACCGTCACGCGTTCGGTCATGCTGTGCCAGTGCGGGGGCAGGTCGTAGTTGGCGGGCATCTTGAGTCGCAGTGTCAGCGGCCCCTTCTCCCCGGGATTGCCTTCGAGCACGCTGAGTTGCGCACCCGCCGGCAGCACGGGCGGAGCGGGGCCCCACTGCACCTTGTCCGCGGGAACCAGGACATGCGGCGCCTGGGCGAACCCGGGAACGGCGGCCATCGTCAGGCCGAGAGCCAGCGATGAGGACAGGGCGAGGGTACGGGTCAGGGTCATGTGAACTTCCTCCTGCAGCACAGGCTACGAGGGGCGGCGTTCGTGAAGCGTTCGGGCCGGAGTTCGGCTCCGAACGGCCCTGATTCAGCCCGTTCCTGGCGTCGGCGACCAGGCGAGGAGGCGCCGCTCGAGGCCTGCATTGTGCTGGGCGCGAGCGAGGGCAAATGCTCGTTCGCGTGTCGCGGTGGACGTCGGTGCCGGCTCTAACTCGCTTTGCTGCTGGTAGAGCGCTGGCAACCACCAGCGCTCGCCCCGGGTCTCGGCCAGCGCTATCGCCGCCCGCACGATCGCCGCGGCGCGGTCGCGTTCGCCGGAGGCGACACAGAGCTCGGCCAGCAGCGACAGGTAGTACGGCCGGCGCGCCTGTGCCCGTCTCGCGTCGAGCCGCCCCAGCGCCGCCTCGATCTCCGTGATGCCTTGCATCGGGTCCGTCTGCCCATGGGCCCAGCCGGCGAGCACACCTGCCCACTCGCCGTAATACGCGAACCCGTGCCGCGCGCACAGGTCCGCGACGGCGTTTGTGCACTCGATCAGCCCGGCTTCGTCGCGGCGCATCTGGTGCAGCAGGGCGGCATACGCATAGGCCAGGGTCAGGCTGTACATGTGGCCCCGCTCGCGCGCCAGGGCAATAGCCTGCGTGGCATGCCGCAGCGCCGAGGCGTCCTCGCCGAGCAACCACAGCGTGTGCGAGTACCAGCCATGTGCGAACACGCCGAGGTCCGAGGCCAATGCCGACTGCTGCCGGGGTCGGGCGTCGTAGGCTGCGAGTGCCGCCTCGAAGTGCTCACCGGCCGCGACCAGTTCACCCACGCTCGTCAACGACCCGCCCATCGCGTGATGCGCTTCACACAGGCACGCGGGATCGGACTGGCTGCGCGCCAGCATCTCCTCGGACACCCCACGCGCTCCAGTGAGGTCGCCGAGCATGAATCGCAGGGAGAACGCCACCCACAACCAGCGCACGGGGACGGGCTCGCGGCCGCCGCTTGCCGAGAGGGCCATCACCCGTTGCAGGTTCTCCTCGACCTCCGGCGCCGAGTAGCCGCGCGCGGAGTTCAGGGCCACCGACAGGCTGGCCCGCAAGGAAAGTTCGTGGTCGTCGCGCTCGCGGCCGGCGGGCAGCACTTCGAGGAGCGACAGGGCCTGCATCAGGCAGCGAATCGCCTCCTCGTTGGCCGACACCCGCGTCGCCACCGCGGCAGCACGCTCGAGAAACGGCATGGCGCGCCCCGGCAGACCGCCGCGTGCGAGGTGCATCGCGATCGCGGCGCTGACGTCGTCGAGCCTGCCTGCGCACAGCAGCTCCATGCCCTGGGCGATGCGCCGGTGGATTAACCGCCGGCGTGCCGGACCGATGCCGCTGTAGGCCACCTCCCGGATGCGGTCGTGGCTGAAGTCCCAGCGCTCCTCGGCCTGCACCCGGACGATGTGACGAGTCCACATCTCGTCGAGCGCGCGTACCACGGCGTCTTCTTCGAGGTCGCTGGCCTGGGCGAGGATGTCGAACCGGAAGTCGCGCCCGACGGTCGCCGCCACTTCGGCGACGGCACGTGCCTCGTCAGACAGTCGCGCCAGTCTCGCCGCGACCACTGCCTGCACCGGCGACACGTCAGTGCCGGCGCCACCGCCTGCGCCCGCCTCGCGGCTCCCGTCCATGTGCCCGAGCTCGACGATGAACAGCGGGTGCCCCTCGGTATCGCGGAACGTCCGCGCCTGGTCCTCTTCGTCGAGCGCGGCGCCGGCGACCTCACCGGCCAGCTGCGCGGTGGCGGCCGCGTCCAGTGGAGCCAGGGCGAGGGGCGTGAGCAGCCGGTCGCGCTGCAGCTGGCCGAGCAGGCGTCCGAGGGGCGGGTTGTCCTGCTCCTCGTCCGAGCGCGCCGTGCCGACCACCAGGCACGGCGTGTCTCCGGCCGAACGCAGGAAGAAGTGCAGCCATTCGATGGTGTCGGTGTCGGCCCACTGCAGGTCGTCCACCACGAGGACCAGCGGCGCCGCCGACCGGAACACGTGGGACAACGACTCGAAGAAGCGCACCCGCTGCCAGCTCTCGAGCTCGCGTTCGGGTGCGGGAACCTCGGGGCGCCCTGAGACCAGCTCGGGATAAAGGCGCGTCACGTCGGTCAGCCACGAGGCATCCAGGTTCAGTAAGGTGGGTTGGATGGCTCCGCTCTTCAGCCAGGCCGCGATCGGCGCGTAGGCCAGCCGGCCCTCACCCGCATAACAACGCGTGGTCGCCGCGGGCACGCGATGCACGCGGCACCACGCGACCAGCTCCTCGGCCAGCCTGGTCTTGCCCATACCCGCTTCGCCGCGGATCAGGAACAACCCTGGACAGCCAGCGGCCGCAGCCTGCCAGGCCTGTTGCAGGGTGTGCCACTCGGCGGTTCGACCGACGAGCGGGTAGGTCGTCGTGTGGGCCGGGGCCGACACCGGCGGCGCCGCGACGTCCAGGTCGAGAATCTCCCTGTAGGTGTGTCGCGTGGCGGCACCCGGCTGGATGCCAAGCTCCCGTTTGAGAACGGCGGCGCATTGCTGATAGAGATGCAGCGCGGTGGCGCGTTCGCCGCGCCGCGCGTGACAACGCATCAGCGCACACCACGCCTGTTCGTCAAATGGGTTCAGGTGGGTCAGCTGCCTGGCGTAGCCAATCGCTTCCCCGAACGCGCGCTCCCGTTCGAGCCGCTCCACCAACTGGGCGAGAACCGTCGTCGCTCGCTCGCGCAGACGTTCTCGGTGGCCGTCGAGCCAGTCGCCATCGGCGCCCGGCAGCAGATCGCCGCGGTACAGGCGCGCCGCCTCCAGCAACGCCGGGCGATCGCCCTCGAGTCCGCGGGCGGCGGACGCCTCGAAGCTGCGGACGTCCACCGTGGCGGCGGCGCCGCGCCAGGCGAGCGTGCCGCTGCCGGCGTCGATCAGCCCGTCGATCGCCGGCGCAACCTCGCGCAGATGATGCAGTTCGCGCCGCAGGTTCGTCAGCGACTGTGCGTCGGTGGACTCCGGCCAGAGCGAGGCGGCGATCTGCTGTCGTGGCACGGGCGCGTCGCCGCCATGCAGGGCAAGAAACGCGACGAGCTGCTGCTGACGGGGGCTCGGCAGGCGCAACGCTGGCGCCGCGGCACCCAGCAGGCGAAAGCCTCCCAAAAGCTCGACGCGGACCGGGCTGCGTTCGCTTTCCGTGCTGACGGACGATTCGTCTCGTTGCTGGTGGTCGTTCACGGGAGGAGCCAGAAGACGTGGCGACGTCCCTGCACATGGTACTGCCGTTACCCGACGCGGCTCACGAACGGTTGCGCGAGTTCAGAGGGCGGACGACCGCAACCGAGGCATCCTTGCTCCGTGGCAGGCGGCCCTGCGAGTTCTGGTCCGTGACGCCGAAGTGCCCCTGCGGACGCGCGCGGCACATGCCCGCGCCCCGGCTCGATGTCGCCCCATGGAAAAAAGCCGCGTATCTGTCGCGCGCGACGTTGCTCGCGCGTCGGCATCCAG
>JBKJQW010000121.1:0-10568 GCA_046593715.1 Luteitalea sp. | reverse complement strand
CCCTCGTCCCGCGCGGCATCGGGTTGGCGTCGGCACCGCACCCGGTCATGAACAGCGCGGTGACTCCGGGATGGGCGGCCTCGATGGCCGCCTGCGCGACGCCGGCGTAGTCGCCGTGCCACTCCACGTTGGCGGCCGACAGCGTGGTGTTATGGCACGCGTAGCTGAAGAGGATGGCCCGCGGCCCGCCGCCGATGTCCACGCGCAGCATCGGGACGCGATGGTCCACCGGCCCGTCGGCGGCGTACTGCACGCGACGATTGACGGCGAAGGTCGCCGTGGTGTGCCCGCTGTGCAGCGTGGCCGGCGCGAGCGCGCGCAGGGCCCGGCCGACCACCTCGACCACCTGGGCCTCGAGCGCGGCGGTGTACACCTCCACGTCGCGCACCTGTTGCGGCGTGACGTCGTAGGCCACCATCAGCTGCGTGTCGACGACCGGACCGCTGTGGGTGTGGCTGGAGGCGAGCAACAGCCGGTGACGCGGCACCCGATGCTGCCTGGCGACCGCCGCGCCGATGCGGGCGGACATGCCGGCGGTGACGCCCAGCAGATCGAGCGTCACGACCACGAGTCGTTCGCGCCGCTCGTCCTCGATGGCCAGCGCCTTGGCGTGCAGCGGCTGAGAGGTGCCCTGCGAGGGCTGGGTCCGCGCCGCGAACCCGGCCATCCAGAGGGAGGTCCGTGGCGTGATGTCGAGGGTGGCTACCCCGGCGCGCCAGCCCACCGCGTGCAGGGGCGAAGGGCTGACGGCAGCCAGGGCCGTGGCAGTCAGGAAAGCTCGGCGGTCCAATGTCACGGTGTCAGGCGGATTCTACGTCAGCGGCCGGGCGGTCGGGCCGAAGACGATGAAGCCGCGGTCGCGAAGCTCGTCGGCCAGAGCGGGCTCGCATGCGACCGCGTCAGCATGGGTCATCGGCGGGATGTCGTCGAACCACTCGAAGGCCAGCTCCAGGCCGTACGCCCGCACCACTCGTGCCGCCTGGACGCCAGCCTTGTGGTTCTCGAGGCGCTGCTGCGGCAGCAGACCCGTCATGCCGACGTAATAGCAGTCGCGCACACCTGGGTGCCGCGGATGCGCGAGCCTGACCACGTACACGCGATGATGGAGCGCCTCGGGTCGCTCGCCGCGCGGTGCGTCGACGGGCCGTGAAGGGGTTGGTCTCGCGCTGCTATTGCGCCGCTTGCGCATGCCGGCATTCTAGTTCCCGCTTCAGGCACGGCTGGAGCGTCCATGGTGCGGACGGGCACCACTGGGAGGTGTCCTGGATGGCCCCCGTAGCCATGCCCTCGACGCCGGACGAGACGTCGCCCGAAACCGCCGAGGCGTGATCGACGGGTGTGGCCCTCACCTGCCGACGCGCCGGGCGGTCAGCTCCTTGATGAATGCCGTCTCCCTGGACTCGTAGGGCGTGCCGTCGTTGCGGAACACTTCGTGGAACCACACGGCAGGCGCACGATCCACATAGGGCCGGCGCCAGCTGTCCCACGGCAGGTGCGTCTGGGCCTTGCCCTCGACCAGGCCCCAGTTGATTGCCCCGACCCCGTGCTGCTGGAGCACGGGCAGCGCGCCCTGGAACGTGCTGCCGTTGCCACGCGCCATGTACTCGGTGCAGATGATCGGCCGGCCGTAGCCCTGCAACTGTCGGATGCGCGCCTCGAGCTGCGCCGGCGGGTCGTAGCTGTGGAACGTGATGACGTCCGAGAGCGCGAGCTGCAGCCGGTCGATGGCTGGCAACTCGGTCAGCCTCGACCAGTCACCGCCCCGCCACACGCCGCTCGTGAGCGGCTGCGACGGTCCTGCTGCGCGCGTCCAGGCAAACACCTGCGGCAGCAGCGCGAGCACGAGCTCGCCTTTGTTCCTGGGCTCGAGACTGCTGTACGCCGGGTCGTTCATGTTGTCGGCCTCGTTCCACAAGTCCCAGGCCAGCACGCGCGCATCGGCCTTGAAGCGGCTGACGACTGCACTGACGTACACCTCGAGGCGTGGCCAGTGCGACGGGTCCTCGAGGGCCACCTTCCCGGGGCCCTGCACCCAGCCGGAATTGTGCACGCCAGGGCGAGGTGGCCGCTGCGGCCCGACCGCCGGGAACGGATCCCACACCGAGTCGAAGAGCACGAGCATCGGGCGGATCCGGTGCTTGCTGGCAATGGCCAGGAACTGGTCGACACGGTCCAGGAAACCTGCAGGATCCTGCTGGTAGGCGAGATCGTGCAGGAACACGCGCATCGTATTCATGCCGATACCGGCGGCCCATCCGAGCTCGAGATCGATGCGCGCCGGATCGAAGGTGCCGGCCTGCCACATCTCGAGCTGGTTGATGGCGGTCGCAGGCACGTAGTTGGCCCCGACCAGCCACCCCTGTCGCGCGTACCAGGCGCGTGCCTGCAGCTCGGTCCAACGCCCCTCCGCACTGACGGTGGCTGCGTGCGCGGTCAGCACCAGCCCAATCACGAGCCGCAGCGCGGCGTGCCGTATCGACATGACCACGCACTCTACAGGAAGGCGGCCCGTGCCGGCCCGCGACCGCGCCTCAGCGTCGGCCGGCGGCGATCACCGCCTCGTAGAACTGTTCGTACTGGGGCACCACGGTGTCGCGCTGAAAGCGCGCGTGGGCATCGGCGGCCGCAGCCAGTCCCATCGCCGCGCGGCGCGCGGGGTCTCGGAGCAGCGCCAGCGCAGCAGCCGCCATGCCCTCGGTGTCCTCCGGTGCACGCAGGTGTCCGGTGGCACCTTCGGTCACCACCTCGGGCAGGCCGCCCACGCGCGCGGCGATCACCGGCACCTGGCACGCCATCGCCTCGAGCGCCGAGAGCCCGAAGCTCTCCTGCGCCGATGGCAGCAGGAAGAGATCGGCAACGGAGAGCCAACGCAGCGCATCAGGCTGTTCGCCGGCAAACTGGACGTCGTCAGCCAACCCGAGTTCGGTCACGCGCTGTTCTATCCGCGGGCGCTCTGGACCGTCACCGACCAGGACCAGCTTGGTGGGCAGTTGCTCGCGCACTCGTCGGAACACGTCGATCACCGCGTCGAGGCGCTTGACAGGGCGGAAGTTCGAGGTGTGCAGCAGGATGGCGGCGTCGGCCTGCTCGCCGCAGATGCGCGCCCGCAGGTCGGGATCGGGGCGGCGTTGATAGCGCGTGACGTCGAGGAAGTTGGGGATGACCTGGATGTCACGCGTGAGGCCGAGCGTCCGCATGGTGTCGTCGGCCAGGCTCTGCGAGACGGCCGTGACGCCGTGGGACTGCTCAATCGAGAACGCCACCACCGACGAATAGGACGGGTCGCTGCCGACCAGCGTGATGTCGGTGCCGTGCAGGGTCGTGATCGTGCGGGGGATGGGACCGCCGGGCGCAGCCGTGAGCATCTGGTCGGCCAGGTAGGCCGCCGTGGCGTGCGGCACCGCGTAGTGCGCGTGCACGATGTCGAGCCGACGGGCGCGGGCGACGCGGACGATCGCGTTCACCAGTGCCAGCAGGTATTGGGGTTCCTGGAACAGCGGATAGGGCGGCACCGTGACGGGTTCGAAAGCCAGCCGCGGCTCGCCCTCACGCCAGCGGAATGGCGGCTCGTGGCTGATCAGGTGGACGTCGTGTCCGCGCTGCGCCAGGGCTCGCCCAAGTTCGGTGGCGACCACCCCGCTCCCGCCGATCGAGGCGTAGCAGACGATGCCGACGTTCACGGCATGTCCTTGAGCAATCCGCCGCGGAGCAGCGGCTCTCGCACGACCAGGCCTTCGGCAAATGCAACACCGGCGAGCGCGCCGAACTGTGCGTCACGGCTCTCGATCAACTGCCGGAAGCCGGTCCCCACCAGGCGTGTCGCGACCGCCGCGGGATCGGCCGGGGCAAATTGCGTACGGTGGCAGTCCAGCGCCGCGCGCTTGCGGTCGTACCAGGCCGAGACGTCCACCAGGAAGGAGGGCGGGGCGGTGTCGTTGATGAAGTAGTAACAGACCCACTCCGGCCGCCACGCGGGCTGGTCGGTTTCAAATCGTCGCAGCGCGCTGCGATGACAGGCGGTGAACAGCACCTGGCTTGCCGCCCCGTGGTCGGGATGACGGTCCTGCCAGTACGGGATGGCGACGGTGCGAGGCCGCAGTCGGCGGATGCAGTCCACGGCCGACCACAGCTGGTCGGGGGCGCCGGTGATGCCGCCGTCGGGCCATTCGAGGTTCTCGCGCGACACGGCGCCGAGGATGTGAGCGGCGGCGGCGGCCTCGGCTCGTCGTTGGTCAGGCGTGCCGTTGCTGCCGAGTTCCCCCGCCGTCAGATCACACAGGCCGACGCGGTGACCCGCCGCCGCGTGTCGCGCCACGCACCCGGCCAGACCAATCTCGATGTCGTCGGGGTGCGCCCCGAACGCCAGCAGATCGAGCGACGGCGTCATCTCCAGCCACCGAACAGATCGTCCCAGCACCCGGCCACTTCGGCGCGCTGGGCCTCGGGGATCGCCGGCGTGAAGGGCAGCGTCTCGGCCTGGGCCATGGCGTCGAGCCAGGTGGCCACGGCCGACAGATCGCGCGCGATCACGTGCGGCGAGACGCGCGTCAGGTCGTCGTCGGCGCGATGATGGAAGAAACGTCCGCCATCGCAGTTGACGCGATAGTGGAATACGCCTGGGAGCCCGGCGGCCACAAACGGGAAGTGGTCCGCGTAGGGCACCACCGACGTCACCGTCTGGTAGTGGAGGTTGGCGGCGCGGAAAAAGGGGCGCAAGGACGCCTCGAAGTCCTCGTGCGCATTCATATACAACTGCAGCCAGCCGAGATGCGAGCCGTAGCTGTCCAGGTTGTACATGCACCGGCCGCGCCGCGTCACCTCCTCGCGATGGGTCCGCACGTACGTGGCCGATCCCACCGACAGCTGCTCCTCGGCGCCGAACGAAATCAGCCGGATGGTGCGACGACGTGGCCGGGGCTGGAGCAGGCGCGCCAGCTCGATCACCCCGACGACGCCGGAGCCGTTGTCATCGGCGCCCGGCGAGTCGGCCTGCGTGTCGTGGTGCGCGCTCGCGTACAGGATGTCGTCGGCCAGATCGGTGCCCGGCAGGTCGATGACGACATTTTGTGAGGTGGCCGGCACCATGCCGCCGACCACACGGCACCTGGCCTGCGTGGCGCCGCTGGCCACCCAGTGCCAGGCGTCGTGATGCGCCACGTTGAGGGTCGGCACCGCGCCGATGGCGGCGGTGTACTCCGGAAACATGCCGTCGGCACGGGGCGTGTCGGCCGGATAGCGCGTATCGACCATCAGCAGGAATGCCGGGCCGGCATCGATCAACCGCTGATAAGTGGCCCGGGACTCGATGTGGCAGCCCATGTGGATCACCGCCTTGCCGCGCAGGAACGAGAAGTCGTCGCGCTGGTAGTCGGTCGGTGTCAGCGTGGTCAGGTCGGCGGTGCGCCATTGCCCGTCGGTCCCCGGTGTGCTGCTGAACAGGGAACACGCATACGCCTGCCAGGTGTCGCCGATACGCACCTCGAGCTGCTCCTCGGTGACGGCCCGGGCGCGCATCGGAAACGACTCGTCCCAGGCCGTGGCCCCAGTGGCGTGGGCGCAGGCCAGGACGTGAGCGGCGGCCGCGCGTTCTTCGGGCGTGCCGGCCAGGCGCACGCCGATGTCGCGAGTGAGCACCTGGAGGTCGAGGGCGATCCGATCGGGCGAAGCCTGCAGCATGGGTCAGCAGCTTATCAAGCCTGACCGCGCAGACGCGTGCGCCCGGCGCGGTCAGCGTCGGGCGGGCGCGGCCACGGGCAGATTCAACTCGGCACGGGCCTGCAGGACCTGCAGGACATGCCGCCGGCTCACCATGCCACTGAACTTGCCTTGAGACATCACCGGCAGTTGGTTGACGTCTTCCCGCCCCATCAGTCTCAATGCGTCGATGGCCGGCATGTCGGGTCCGATCGTCCGAAGATCGGCGATCGGGCGCATGACGTCGCTGAGTGCCGCGCTGACCCAACGGTCTCGAGGCACGTCCTTGATTTCATGGGACGTGACCAAACCCATGATTGTGCCGGGATCACCCACCACGAAGCAGCGCTGGCCCGTCCGAAGCAGATATTGGTCGACCAGGGTCTGGACACGCATGTCCGGGCTGACGGTCTCGCAGTCGGTGGTCATGATGTCGCGGACGTGGACGCCGCGGAGCTCGGCGACCACCGCCACCTCGGCGTAGGTAGCCTGGGCTGCCTGCAGCAGGAACCAGCCGATGAACGCGATCCAGAGCCCGCCGATGCCGGCGCCCATGAAAAATCGCATCACCCCGAGCAGGATGAAGCCGAATGCGACGACTTGCCCGACACGCGCCGCAGCGATCGTCGCCCGGTCGGCGTCGCCGGTTCGCTTCCAGAGAATCGCCCGCAGGATCCGCCCCCCGTCCAGCGGAAAGCCGGGAATCAGATTGAACACCGCCAGTGAGATGTTGATGTAGCCCAGCCAGCCGAGCACAGCGGTCAGTGGGCTCACGTCGGCCTGTGGTGACCAGCCGAGTGACGCCGCCAGGGCGTAGCAGGCCAGACCGATCGCGACGCTGGCGATCGGGCCGGCGACGGCGACCCAGAACTCGGTCCTGGCATCCGGCGACGGCGTGTCCATCGTCGCGACACCACCAAGCGCGAAGAGCGTGATCGAACGAACCGTGACGCCGCGCGCGCGGGCCACCAGCGCGTGAGACAGCTCGTGGACGACGATCGAGGCGAAGAAGAGCACCGACGTGACCAACGCCGAGCCCCATACGGTCGGGCGGCTCCAACTGGGATCGGTTGCCCCAAAGTGGCCGACCAGCGACAGCGTGATCAGCAGCGCGATCAGGAACCAGCTGTAGTGCAGCCCGATGTCCACGCCGAACAACCTGCCCAGGGTGATGCTTGGTTTCATTCGCTCCTCAGATGCGGTCTCGCTCGGGCGTCCCTGGCCATTCTAGTCGCCGGAACGTGCTGGGGACGCTCGCGATCTGGCGACACGTCGGTTCAGCGCCGCAGCACTTCGAAGCCGGCCACGACATCGAACAGCTCCTCGTCGATGGCGCTCTGCCGGACGCGATGGAATCGCCCGGTGAATTCCTCCAGCAGCTCGTCGATGTTCTTGTCGGCGCGCTGCATGGCCGCCAGGCGGCTCGCATTCTCGCTGGCCAGCGATTCGGCACAGGCCCGAAACAGTGAGACGTAGAGATATTCGCGGATGAACGCCCGCACGGTGTCGGTGCCCGCCCCCATCACTTCCGGCACCCGCGTCGTCGGCCATGGTCGGTCGGCCAGCGTGCGGCGCCAGGCGTCGTCCAGCGGCAGCAGTCGCTGACTCACCGGCGCGTACACCGCGCCAGAGGCAGGGCGGTTGTAGACCAGATGGAGCTCGGTGACCAGACCAGCGCCCTGCCCCATCTCGGTGGCCACCAGAATCTGCCCGACGAGCGAGGCAATGGCCCTGACCGAGCTGGGCACGATGAAGCGTCCCGCGAGCCTCAGGCCGGCGTCGGCCAGATGCGCGTGCACGCGCTCACCGACGGCCCAGACCACCGGGGTCCCTGGCAGCGCCGCGAGCGTCTGGATGGCGCGATCGGCCGCCACGTCGTTGAAGCGCCCGACCAGACCCTGGTCGGAGCCGAAGACCACTGCGCCACGCACTCCGGCCTCGGCGTACGTGCCCGGCCGGCCGCCAGGGGTCACGGGCGCGTTCTCGCGAACGCATGCGCCCAGGCCCTGCTCCACGGTTCGATAGTAGTCGGCCAACGCCCGTACCGATTGCTCGTACTGCCCGATACTCGAGGCGGCCATGGCTTTCATCGTGCGGACCACCGACTGCAGGTCGCCGGCACTGTCGATCTTTCGCCGCAGGCTGGCCGTGGTGTCACTCATGGCGGCCCCTCACGTGTCGGCTGCACACGAGCCAACGCAGCTCGCACGACATCGAGAATCGCCAGACGATCGTCGTCCTTCAAGGTGGCGTTCGTGTCCAGCCGCGCACAGACATCCGCCGGTATGTTCGCCGCCGCCTCACGGACGGCGTGTTCGGCCTCGGGCATGGACTCCAGCGGCACCGCGTCGAAGAGACCGCCGGTGAGCGCCAGCAGGATGGCGATCTGGGCGGGAACGGAGACGGGGGCGAACTCCGGCTGCTGCAGGCAGGCGCGGATCCGACGACCATGCGCAAGGGTCTTGCCCGTGCCCTCATCCATGCGCGCGCCGAATCGGGCAAACGCCTCGAGTTCCTCGAACTGCGCGTGAGCCAGCTTGAGGTCGCCCGCCACGGCCCGGTACGGTGCCCGTTGCGCCTTGCCGCCGACGCGCGACACGGACTTGCCGACATCGACCGCGGGGAGCACGCCCAGCTCGAACAGCGACGGTGAGAGGTACACCTGTCCGTCGGTGATGGAGATCAGGTTGGTCGGAATGTAGGCCGACATGTTCTGCGCTTCGGTCTCGATGATCGGCAGCGCGGTGAGCGATCCGCCGCCGAGCTCGCGCCGCAGCTGCGTGGACCGTTCGAGCAGCCGCGAGTGAATGTAGAAGATGTCGCCGGGGAAGGCTTCGCGCCCGGGTGGACGGCGCAGCAGGAGCGAGAGCTCTCGATAGGCGCGGGCGTGCTGGGTGAGGTCGTCGTAGACAATCAGCGCATCGCGGCCCTGCGCCATGAAGTGCTCCGCGATGCTGGTGGCCGCGTACGGCGCGATGTACGAGAGGCCGGGCGCGTCGTTCCCCTCAGCCACCATCACGACGGTGTACGCCATGGCGCCGTGCTCTCGCAGAACGGCCACGGCCTTGGCCACCGCGGCCGCGCGCTGGCCGATCGCGCAGTAGACACAGAGCACGTCCTTGCCGCGCTGGTTCAGGATGGTGTCGATGGCGATGGCCGTCTTGCCGGTCTGGCGGTCGCCGAGGATCAGCTCGCGCTGCCCGCGGCCGATTGGCACGAGCGCGTCGATCACCTTCAGACCCGTCTGGAGCGGCACGGTGACCGGCGCGCGGTCCATGATGGCTGGAGCGGGTCGTTCGATGGGCCACCGTTGGCTGGAGGCGACCGGCCCGTGCCCATCGAGCGGCCGACCGAGCGGGTCGATGACGCGTCCCAGCAAGCGGTCGCCCACGGCCACGTCCATGACCCGACCGGTGCGCTCGACGGTATCGCCGGCATGCAGCTGCCAGTAGTCGCCGAGCAGGACGACAGCCACCTCGTCCTCGTCGACGTTGAAGGCGATGCCCGACACGCCGCCCGGGAATGTGACCAACTCCTCGAAGCCGACGTTGGGAAGGCCCGACACCGTTGCGATGCCGGTCGAGACCGTTATCACCGTGCCGACCTCGCGAGGTGTCAGCTGCGGCGCGAGGGCCTTCCTCGCCTGGCTGAGGCGATCGAACGCACGGTCGACGACGCCCTGCAGGCTGTCGGGCGCGTCGGTCATGGGTCGAGTGGCTCTGTGACGAGGTCGCCGACCGCCCTGTCCAGCGACACCAGGTACTCCGCGATGCTCCACGCCACCCGGTGACCGTTGGCGGTGAGTTCGATTCCGGCGACCACGGCCGCGTCGGTCTCGAAGCCGACGCGTAAGTCGGTCGAGAACGTCTCGTTGAGCGCACGTCGAATCTCGGCCCGCTGCTCTTCGGGCAGGTCGAACGCGCTGCGGACGGTCGCCGGATCCGACGTGGACTGGAGGCCCGCCGCGAGCCCGGCCCTGGCCTCGCCGCTCAGTGCCCGCAATCGACGCGTGAACGCCTCGGTGATCTGCGCTTCAAGGCTCGCCGACGCGAGGTCGGTCAGCGCCTGCCGCGCAATGGCGAGCACCTCCTGTTCGGTGCGGCGACCGAGGGTCTCGGAGAGCGTGTGCACATCGCGTCGCAGCAACTCCATCCGCTTGGCACCGAGAGCATCGGCGGCCTGACGCGCCTCGTCCAGGATGCGGTCACGTGCGGCGTGTGCCTGGTCTGCCGCCTGAGCCATGAGAGCGGCACGCTGCTGGTCCAGTGCCTCGTTGCTGTCCTTGAAGCGGTCGCGCTCCTGCGTGGCGTCGGCCCTTGTCCGGTCGGCGTCGGCGATGGCGTCAGCGATCCGCTGTTCGCGCGCGTCGATGGCGTCGAGGACCGGCGTGTAGAGGAAGCGTTTCATCAACCACACCAGCACCAGGAAGTTGACGACCTGCGCGCCGACCGTGAACCAGTCGATGAGCACGGGTTCAGTTGCCTGTCGCCTGGGCGAGGGCCTGATTCCAGAACGGATTGGCGAACAGGAGAATCATCGAGACCACGAAGCAGTAGATGGCGGTGGACTCGATCATCGCCAGGCCCACGAAGAGCGTGCGCGTGATGGTGGCGGAGGCATCCGGTTGCTGCGCGAGCGCCGTGAGCGCGGTGGCGACAGCCCGGCCTTCGCCCAGCGCTGGCGCAATACAGCCGACACTGGTGGCAAAGCCAGCCGTGGTGATCGAAGCGTCGGCGATAAGGGTCATGTTGTCCATGTGATATCCTTTGTTTTGTTCTAAGCTGGCTTAAGCTGCGGGCGCACGCTGAGCCTTGGGCCTGGGTTGGCGCACGCGGGTGGCGGCCGCGATGTAAACTGCGGCGAGAATGCTAAAG
>JBKJQW010000084.1:0-51041 GCA_046593715.1 Luteitalea sp. | reverse complement strand
GAAGTGGGTCTTCGACCTTAAGGACGACGATACCTACTGGTGTACGGCCGACATCGGCTGGGTCACCGGCCACAGCTACATCGTGTATGGCCCGCTGGCGAACGGCGCCACGACCATGATGTACGAAGGCGCCCCCAACTGGCCGCACGACGGCCGTTTCTGGGAGCTGATCGAAAAGTATAAGGTCAGCATCTTCTATACGGCGCCGACTGCCATTCGCTCCTTCGTGAAATGGGGCGACGAATGGCCGAACAAGTACGACCTGTCGAGCCTTCGGCTGCTTGGTTCGGTGGGTGAGCCCATCAACCCGGAAGCCTGGATGTGGTACCACCGCGTCATCGGCGGCGAGCGCTGCCCGATCGTCGACACCTGGTGGCAGACCGATCCCGGCCAGATCATGATCACGCCGCTGCCCGGGTTGACGACGACCAAGCCGGGTTCGGCGACACACCCGTTCCCGGGGATCTCGATCGAGATTCGCGACGAGCGTGGCGAGCCGGTGACCCAGGGCGGCGGGCTGCTCACCATCAACAAGCCCTGGCCGGCCATGCTGCGGGGCATCTACGGCGACCCCGAGCGCTACGAGGCGACGTACTGGAGCAAGTGGCCTGACGGCGCGTACTTTGCCGGCGACGGCGCCCGTGTCGATGCCGACGGCTGCATCTGGCTGCTCGGCCGTGTCGACGACGTGCTCAACGTCAGTGGCCATCGCATCGGCACCATGGAGGTCGAGAGCGCGCTGGTCGATCATCCGGCCGTCGCGGAAGCGGCGGTGGTCGGGCGCACCCACGACATCAAGGGGCAGTCGATTACGGCATTTGTCACGCTCAAGGACGGCCAGAAGCCCTCGACCGGCCTCGAACACGAACTGCGCGGCCATGTCGTCAAGAAGATCGGCGCTCTCGCCCGCCCCGAGGAGATTCATTTCGCGGCTGACCTGCCCAAGACCCGATCGGGCAAGATCATGCGCCGCCTCCTGCGCGACATCGCGGAGGGCAAGGCGATCGGCGACACCACGACGCTGGCCGACCCCAACGTCGTCGCCAAGCTGAAGACGCAATACGAAACGCAGGAAGACTGATACAAGGAGGCGTGAGCGATCACGCCCTCCTGCCGTTCGTCGATGCGTGGAGCGTCGACATCGAGGCCTCCCCGCGCGCCGTGTGGGAGGCCTTGCTGGCGATGTCTCCTGCCGCCCGGTCAGGGCTGGCGATGCGGGTGCTGGCCCGCGCGTGGGGAGCCGACCCGGCCGGCAGCAATGGTCTGGCGTCTCACGTGATCGGGGCAGAGCGCCCGGGTTTCGCGGTGTGCGAGGTGATCCCCCTGCACACCTACGCGCTGGCCGGTCGCCACCGTTTCGCCCGCTACCAACTCGTGTTCCGCATCGACAAACTCGGGGCGGGGAGATCTCGTCTCACTGCTGAGACCTTTGCGACCTTCCCGGGCCGGGCCGGTCGCCTCTACCGCCTGTTTCTGATGGACGCCAAGCTGCACGCGCTGACGCTGTGGTCGATGGTGCGTCACATCCGGCGGCGTGCCGAACGCTCGGCGCGCCGCGAAGGATCCGCCTCCGCGTGACCGATATCCCAACCGCCTCGCCCCTCGCGCCAGACCCGCTGCCGCCGTCCTCGGTCCAAAGCCAGGCGCCGCCGCCGACCCGGCGCTGGCGTTGGGTTGCCGCCCTGGCGATGGTGCTGGCCGTGGCGGTGCTGTTCACGCTGCTGCGCCGGCCCGCCGAGGCGCCCTCCTCGACGCCCACCGCCGGCGGTCGAGCGGCGCCCGCGCCGCTGCCGATGCCGCTGGCCGAGACGGCCGGGGAGGAGGGACACCTGACCATCGGGGTCGTCTCGCTCGACCGCGTCGCCCCGGATACGCTGGAGCTGCGGATCGCCGTCACCAACACCAACGAGCCCGACTCGCCCGCGCTGGATATCGCCCAGCGGTTCAGTGCCGATGGTCCGGACCGCGGCACCCTTGCCGAGGTCTATCTGGCCGATCTGTCGCACGAGCACAAGTTCTTCGTACTGCGCGACGGCGCCAACGCCCCGCTCGGCAGCCGTGACCTCACGCCACTGGCGGCCGGAGAGCGGCGGGTGCTGTGGGCCAGGTACCCTGCCCCGGGGGCCACCGACGTGGAGGTGGTGGTCCACGTCCCTCACGCCGAACCGCTGCCCAACGTGCCGGTCGGACAGAGGACCGCGGAGCCCTGACCGCGACGATCGACGGGGAACCACGGCCGGCGGCTCGCCGTACTAAGCTGATGCCATGGCGTTGATCGAGACCCGGGACCTCTGGAAGACCTACGTGATGGGCTCGGAGGAGATCCACGCGCTGCGCGGCGTCTCCATCCAGATCATGCGCGGTGAGTACGTCGCGATCATGGGTCCGTCGGGGTCAGGCAAGTCGACACTGATGAACCTCATCGGCTGCCTCGACACGCCGAGCCGGGGCACGTACCTCCTGAATGACAAGGAGGTCAGCCGGATGGACGACGATGAGCTCGCGCGGATCCGGAACGAGGAGATTGGCTTCGTCTTCCAGACCTTCAATCTGCTGCCCCGGGCGTCGGCCTTGCACAACGTCGAGCTGCCGCTGGTGTACGCAGGCGTCAGCGGCACCGAACGCGCCAACCGCGCCAAGGCAGCGCTGACCAAGGTGGAACTCGAGAATCGCATGGGCCACAAGCCCAACGAGCTCTCGGGTGGCCAGCGGCAACGCGTGGCGATTGCCCGCGCGCTCGTGAACAACCCGTCGATTCTGCTCGCCGACGAGCCGACCGGGAACCTGGACTCCAAGACGGGCGTGGAGATCATGGCGCTCTTCGAGCGGCTTCACGCCGCCGGCAACACCATCGTGCTGGTCACCCACGAGCCCGACGTTGCCGCCCACGCCCATCGTGCGATCCACATCCGCGACGGGCAGGTCGAGAAGGACGTGACGCGGGCCGCCTAGCGATTTGGTGCGATCCTGCACGTCTCGATGCGTGTTCCCGTACTAGCCGCGCTGGCCGCGACGCTGCTCTGTGCATCCTGCGGCGGAGGCGCCTCGTCGCCCTCGACGCCGACACAGCCCAGCCCGCCCGTCCTCTCCCCGCTCACGCTGACGTGTGGCGCCCCGATGGTCCTGCGGACCACCACCGGGCAGCCGGTGTTGCTGGCATACGGCATGCCTCAGTCAATGGGAGGCGTTGCCCCGGTCGGCATCAGGTGCACCCCGTCGGCTGGCACGCCCGTCCCGGTCGGCCAGACCACGGTCGCCTGCACCGCGACCGATGCGCAACTGCAGACGTCCACGTGCAGCCTGGCGGTGACCGTCGTGGTCGCGCCGACGTTGACCGTGGAACGTTTCCTCACGCTTGGCGACAGCTTCACCTTCGGGACGACCTCACGGGCCACCGAGCGCGAGATTGCAGGCGACACCTACGCCCAGAAGCTCGAGTTCCTGCTGAGCGAGCGATACCCGGATCAGCGGTTCGCCTTCACCAACGCCGGCGTGCCCGGCCAGTTCATGGACCAGATCGAGGACCGTTACCCGGCGGCACTCAGGCAGAGCAGCGCCCAGGTCCTGATCGTGCAGGGAGGCGTCAACGACATCAACACGGAGGGGGCCCGCGCGGTCAGCGACGTGGTGGCGCGCCTCGAGCGTGTCACCCGGGACGCCCAGAGTCGCGGCGTGGCGGTCATCCTCGCGACCCTCACTCCTCAGCGTCCCGGGTCCATCAAGGGCACCGCGCCGCAAGTGGTGCGCGACCTGAACACGCGCCTCCGCGACCTGTGCCGCCGCTATCAGACCGGGTGCGCGGACCTGTACGCGGCCTTCGGGAGCGAGCAGTCACCGCTCATCGGCTCGGACGGGCTGCATCCCACGCCGGCCGGCTACGACGTCATCGCGGAGACGTACTTCGACGTCATCCGCAGCCTGTTCGAACGCACGGCCACACCCGTGTCGTGAGCAGAGGCGAGCCCCTCGCCTCCTTCCCCGGCATGCCCCGCAGTAGCCCGAAGGGCGAAGGCGGGTTTACCCTAGTCCTCCATGTTTCAGTCCCTGTATGCCCGGCTCGCTATCCTGCTGCTCGTGGGATCGTCGCTCGTCGTTGCCTGCGGGGCGTCGGCCCCGACGACGTCCGAGCAGCGAGCGACCACGCCTTCGGCCGCTGCGATGGTGGAGCAGTACGGCTACCAGATCGTGCGGAGTCATCCCCACGACCCGGCCGCCTTCACGCAGGGTCTGACGGTGGCGGACGGCCAGCTGTACGAGGGTACCGGCCTGCACGGGCAGTCCTCCCTGCGCCGGGTGGACCTGGCCACCGGCGCCGCCCTTCAGCAGGTTGCGCTCGACGCGCGGTACTTCGGGGAGGGTGTGGCTGCGGTTGGCGATCGGCTCATCCAGCTGACCTACCAGACGGGCGTAGGCTTTGTCTACGACCGCAAGACCTTCGCCAGGCTGAAGGAGTTTGCGTACAAGGGCGAGGGCTGGGGGCTGACCTACGACGGCCAGCGGCTGATCATGAGCGACGGGTCCGACACGCTGCGTTTCTGGCATCCGGACACCCTCGAGGAGATGGGGCGCCTGCGGGTGCGCGACGGCGACCAGGCCATTGCCCGCATCAACGAGTTGGAGTACGTCGACGGGTCCATCTACGCCAACATCTGGCAGGAGGACCGGATCGCTCGCATCGACCCGAAGAGCGGGGTGGTGACGGCCTGGATCGACATGTCCAACCTGCTGACGCCCACCGAGCGTTCACGCGGGGTGGACGTGCTGAACGGCATCGCCCACGATCCGAAGACCGGCCACTTCCTGGTCACCGGGAAGCTCTGGCCGTGGGTCTTCGAAGTCAAATTCGTCAGAAAACGCTGACGCGTCGAGTCGCGGGGCAGGCGTCCGCCGGGGTCCGCCAGCTGGCACTCACGACCGACTCCAGTGGCCTGGCGCCACTTCCACCAGCGGCGCTTCGGGGTCGACGCTCGCCGGGTCGAACTCGATGCGCTGCGGCGCGATGTCGGGGTCGGGGATCGGCACCGCAGACAACAGTGCCTTCGTGTAGGCGTGCCGTGGTGTCTCGAAGAGCGCCGACACCGGCGCCAGTTCGACGATCCGGCCGCGGTACATCACGGCAACGCGCGTGCAGATGTGCCGCACCAGCCGCAGGTCGTGCGAGATGAACAGATAGGTGAGCGACAACTGCTGCTGCAGCTCCGCCAGCAGGTTGACGATTTGCGCCTGCACCGAGACGTCCAGCGCCGACACCGGCTCGTCGGCCACGATAAAGGAGGGCTCGAGCGCCAGCGCCCGGGCAATGCCGATGCGCTGCCGCTGGCCGCCGCTGAACTCGTGCGGGTAGCGGCTCAGCGCGTCGCGCTCCAGGCCCACCAGCTCGAGCAGCTCGGTGGCCCGTGCCCGGCGCCAGGTCGGGGTCCCCACCGCGTGGATGTCGAGGGGTTCTTCGAGGATGGTCGAGACTCGGTGACGCGGGTTGAGTGAACCGTAGGGGTCCTGGAACACCATCTGCATCTGCCGCCGCCGCCGCCGCAGGGCGGTGCGGTCGAGGGCGCGCAGGTCCTCACCCTGGAACCACACCTGGCCCGATGTCGGTTCGATCAGGCGCAGGATGCATCGTCCGGTCGTGGTCTTGCCCGAACCGGACTCGCCGACGAGGCCGAAGGTCTCTCCGGCGTCAATCGTGAAGCTGACGTCGCGCACCGCCTCGGTGACGTGTGGCGCGCGCCAGAGGGCACGCTGCTGGTATGACTTGCCCAGCCGACGCACGTCGAGCAGCGGCATCAGTCGGCCGACAACTCCGCCGCCGGGCCCGCAGCGAGCTGCTGCGCCTCCCGCACCAGCACGCATCGCGAGCCGTGGTGCTCCGAGACGGCATACATCGCCGGCGGCTCCGCATCACACGCGGCGTGGCGCCACGGGCAGCGCGGCGCGAAGGCGCAACCGGGTGGCATCTGCTGCAGTGACGGCACCTGTCCTTCGATGGGTTCGAGGCGTCGGGCGCTGTGGGTGGATCCAGGCATGGCCCGGAGCAGCGCCTGGGTGTACGGGTGTGCCGGCCCCTTGAAGAGGGTCCGCACCGGCGCCTGTTCGACGATCCGGCCCGCGTACATGACGGCGACGCGGTCGGCGGTGTGAGCCACGACGCCAAGGTCGTGGGTGATGAGCAGGAGCGAGAGCCCGAACTCGTGCTTCAGCTGACGCAGCAGGTTGAGGATCTCGGCCTGGAGGGTGACATCCAGAGCGGTCGTCGGCTCGTCGGCGACGATCACCGACGGGCGACAGCTGAGCGCCAGCGCGATCAGGGCTCGCTGGCGCAGGCCTCCCGACAACTGATGGGGATACTCCGCGTAGCGTCGAACGGGGTCGTCCATCCGGACCGTGGCCAGCAGGTCCAGCGCAGCCGCCCTGGGGTTGGCGCCGCCGAGTCCGTGGACGGTCATGGCCTCGACAAGCTGGCTGCCGATCGTCAGCACCGGATTCAGGGCGCTCATCGGTTCCTGGAAAATCAGCGAGATCTTGGCGCCGCGGACCTGCTCCATGTCGCGCTCGGAGAGGTCCATCAGATTGCGCCCTTCGAGGAGGATCTCGCCGTCCAGGATGCGGCCGGGCGGGGGCACGAGCCGCATCAGCGAGTACGCCGTCAGCGATTTCCCGCTACCGGATTCGCCGACCAGCGCCAGCGTCTCGCCCCGGGCGATCTCGAAGCTCACGTCCTGCACGGCGGGCACCCAACGGCCCCCGATCGGGAAGCCGGTGGAAAGATGACGGACGGAGAGCAGGGGCATCGGGAGGCTGCGCGCATCGTACCATCGGCCCCCTTGCGTCGCCGGTGTCGGCGCTGCCGCCGGGCGGCGGGGCGTTTGCGGCGGCGTCCTTGCCTTGCTCCAGGCCCACCGATACAATCGCCAAGATTCCGTCAATCACCTCCAGACGCCTCCTCTAATGAACAATCGCTGGCGCTCGACCGCACCGATCATCCCGGCGGATCGCGTGTGCCTCGTCGAGCTGCACGCAGGGCTCCTGCCTGTGTGCCGGAAGGGAGTTCAGTGTGGACGACACCGTGAATCGACTGGCGAAGGAGCTGGCCGAGGCCATGGCCGACGCCGTGGCCTCTGATCCACGCGTGGAAGCCTGCCGTGCTCGCGCACGAGAGGCTGGGTACGACCTTCGGGTGACGCTGGACGCCGAGATCGGGTTCGCCGCCCGGTCCGGTACGAAGGCCAGGAGACTGGCGCTGCCGCACCCTTCTCACGCCACGCGACACGTGGCGATCACCGACAGCGATCGGCGGTTCCTCAAGTCACTGCGCATCGCCCCCGACGCGGCGACCGAAGAAGTCTAGAACGGACCAAGGCCGCCTGAACTCGGGCGGCCTTGGTCCGTCAATCCAGCTGGTGGGGCCGGTCAGCTGGTAGGGCCGGCTCCCCGAGCCGGCCTGACACCCGCCAGGCGATGCATTCGCAGGCCCAAGCCGAGTGCCTCAGCCGATCAGGCTTCGCCCGGTCATCTCCGCCGGCTGCTCGATCCCGAGCAGCGACAGCAGCGTCGGCGCCACGTCGGTCAGCGCGCCGTCGTGCAGCGCCTTGCCCACCACGTCCGGCCCCACGAGCACGACCGGCACCAGGTTGGTGGTGTGGGCCGTGTGCGGCGCGTTCAGCTGGTAGTCCCACATCTGCTCGGCGTTGCCGTGATCGGCGGTGACGATGGCGGTGCCGCCGGCCGCCAGCAGTGCGTCGATGCATCGGCCGAGGCAGCCGTCCACGGCCGTGATCGCGGCGATGGCCGCCGCGAGGACGCCGGTGTGGCCCACCATGTCCGGGTTGGCGAAATTGCAGATGATGACGTCGTGCTTGCGCTGCGACACGCTGTCGACAAACGCATCGGCTACACCGGCGGCGCTCATCTCGGGCTGCAGGTCGTAGGTGGCCACCTTGGGTGAGGGCAGCAGCACTCGTTGCTCGCCGGCAAAGGGCGTCTCGATGCCGCCGTTGAAGAAGTACGTCACGTGCGGGTACTTCTCGGTTTCGGCCAGTCGCATGTTCGTGAGGCCATGCGCCTGCAGGACCTCGCCGAAGTACTGGGTTGCCGCCTGCGGCGGGAAGGCGATCGGGAACCGATAGGTGGCGTCGTACTGGGTAAACGTCGTCAGCGCCACGTCGGGACGGCTCGGCGTCGGGAATCCGGCAAAATCCGCCGACATCAGCGCGTTGATGATCTGCCGCGCACGGTCGGCGCGGAAGTTGAAGAAGATGACCGAGTCGCCGTCGGCCATCGGGCAGACGGGGCGGCCATGGGCATCGACGATCGTCGCCGGCAGGATGAACTCGTCGGTGATGCCCTTTGAATAGGCCTCCTCGAGTACGGCGCCGGCCGACGAGCCGAATGGCGCAGTGCCCGTGACGATCGCGTCGTAGGCCAGGGCGACGCGATCCCAGCGCTTGTCGCGGTCCATGGCGTAGTACCGGCCCGACACGCTGGCGATGTGCGCGCCGGTCTCGGCGCAGACCGCTTCGAGCGCCTTGACGTAGCCACGACCACCCTGCGGCGAGGTGTCGCGGCCGTCGGTGATTGCGTGCACGCCGATCCTGGCCTGTCCCATGGACTTGGCCAGGCGGAGCAGTGCGTGCAGGTGCGCCTGGTGGCTATGCACGCCGCCGTCCGAGAGCAGGCCGAGCAGGTGCAGGGTGGTGCCCTTGTCGATGGCCGACTGCACAGCGGCCCGCAGCGCCGGCGTCTCGGCGAACGTGCCCTCGGCGACGGCCTTGTCGATGCGCGTCAGGTCCTGGTAGACGGTGCGTCCCGCGCCGAGGTTGGTGTGACCGACCTCGGAGTTGCCCATCTGGCCGGCCGGCAGGCCCACGGCCTCTCCGGAGGCCTGCAGCGTGGCGTGCGGGTACGAGGACCAGAGCCGCATGAAGTTGGCCGGCTGGGCCAACTTCACGGCGTTCTGGTCGGCTTCCTCGCGCAGGCCCCAGCCATCGAGGATGATCAGCGCCACCGGCCCGCGGTTGCTGGCCACGGGGACTACTGCAGCCCCTTGATGGCCGACTTGCCGGCGTACTTGGCGTTGCTGCCGAGCGCGGCCTCGATGCGCAGCAGCTGGTTGTACTTGGCGGTACGGTCGCTGCGGCTGGCTGAGCCCGTCTTGATCTGCCCGGCGCGGGTGCCGACGGCAAGGTCGGCGATGGTGCTGTCCTCGGTCTCGCCCGAGCGGTGCGAGGCGATGGTCGTGTAGCCGGCATCCCAGGCGATCTTCATCGCGCGCAGGGTCTCGGTCACTGAGCCGATCTGGTTCAACTTGACCAGCAGCGAGTTGCAGATCCCGGCCTCGATGCCCTCGGAAAGGATCTTCGGGTTGGTGACAAAGACGTCGTCGCCCACCAGCTGCACCTTGTCGCCGAGCTGGTCGGTCATCAGCTTCCAGCCGTCCCAGTCGCTTTCAGCCAGGCCGTCCTCGATCGAGCAGATCGGGTACTGGCGGACCCAGTCGGCAAACAGCTCCACCATCTGCTCACTGGTGCGGGTGGGCGAGCCCGACTTCTTGAACACGTACTGCCCGTCCTTCCACAACTCGCTGGACGCGGTGTCCAGCGCGATCCAGACCTCTTCCCCGGGCTTGAGGCCAGCCTTGGTGATCGCTTCCATCACCACGTCCAGCGCATCCTGATTGCTCTTCAGGCTGGGCGCGAATCCACCCTCGTCGCCGACGCCGGTGGACAGGCCGCGGGCCTTGAGGATGCCGCGCAGGGTGTGGAAGATCTCGGTGCCCCAGCGCAGACCCTCGGAGAAGCTCGGTGCGCCGAGCGGCATCACCATGAACTCCTGGAAGTCGACACTGCTGCCGGCGTGGGCGCCGCCGTTGAGGATGTTCATCATCGGCGAGGGCAGCAGGTCGGCAGCACCGCCGCCAGCCATCGCGTGGCGCAGGGCGCCGATGTACTCGTACAGCGGCACCTCCTTCTCGTCGGCGCCGGCATGCAGGGCCGCCATCGAGACGCCGAGGGTGGCGTTGGCGCCCAGACGGCTCTTGAACTCGGTGCCGTCCAGCTCGATCATCGTGTCGTCGAGCGATGCCTGGTCGAACTCCTTGCCGACCAGCGCTTCGGCGATCTCGCCATTGATGTTGGCCACCGCCTTGCGGACACCCTTGCCGAGGTAGCGGGACTTGTCGCCGTCGCGCAGCTCGAGCGCTTCACGCTCGCCGGTCGACGCGCCGGAGGGTACCGCGGCCCGGCCGAACGCCCCGCCGTCGAGGGTGATGTCGACTTCCACCGTGGGATTGCCGCGCGAATCGAGAATCTCGCGTCCAATGACCTTCTGAATCTTCACTGCTGCGTGCTCCTGAAGTTGATGGAGGTAGGGCGCGTTCCCCGAACGCGCCGTTCTGCGTCTGCCGTGTCAACCCCGCACGGGGCGGGCGGCTGACGGCCGCTCGGGGAGCGGCCCCTACCTGTTGCGCTACTGCTGCCCCCGGGCGTCCGCGGCCTCCTCATGCTCCCGCCGCGTCGGCTCTGGCGGTTGCACGTACGGCTCGTCATCGGTGGTGACCACCACCACGCCCTTGGCCGTGACGGTGTGTCGCTTCCGGTCCTCGTCGAGGTTGTGACCAATCACGGCGCCCCGCGGAATGAACACGTCGCGATCGATGATGGCGTTGCGGATGCGGGCGTGCCGGCCGACCCGCACCCCGGGCATCAGGATACTGCGCTCGATGTCGCAGTAGCTGTGGACCCGCACGTTCGGGCACAGGATGCTGCCGCGCACGGTGCTGCCCGAGACGATCACTCCCGACGAGATGATCGAGTCCACCGCCTCGCCGCGGCGCCCCTCGTCGTCGAACACGAACTTGGCTGGCGGCGCCTGTTCCATCCACGTGCGGATGGGCCACTCCGGGTCGTACAGATTGAAGTCCGGATTGACCTGCACGAGGTCCATGTTGGCCTCGTAGTACGCGTCGAGTTCGCCGATGTCGCGCCAGTACTTGCTGGCTTTCTTGTTCTCGTCCGAGAACCGGTATGAGAACACCGGGACGTTGCCGATGAGCGAGGGCAGGATGTCCTTGCCGAAGTCGTGCTTGCTGTCACGGGCGGCGTCTTCCTCGAGCGCCTTGACCAGCACGTCGGCCTCGAAGACGTAGATCCCCATCGAGGCCAGGGCCACGCCGGGCATGCTCGGAATCGGCTTGGGGTCGGCTGGCTTCTCCTCGAAGCCGACGATGCGCTCTTCCTCGTCCACCTGGATGACCCCGAACCGCCTGGCGGCCTCCTCGACCGGCACTTCATAGGTGGCGACGGTCGCGGCCGCACCTTTCTCCATATGCCAGCGGATCATCTTGGAGTAGTCCATCTTGTAGATGTGATCGCCGGAGAGGATGACGACGCGCTTGGGCGCCTCGCGGACGACCGAGTACAGGTTCTGGTACACGGCATCGGCCGTCCCGAGGTACCAGTTGTCGCTGACGCGCTTCTGCGGCGGCAGGATCTCGACGAACTCGCCAAGTTCTTCGGCGACCACGTTCCAGCCCATCCGGATGTGGCGGTTCAGCGACAAGCTTTTGTACTGGGTGGCGATGAAGATGCGGCGCAGGCCGGCGTTGATGCAGTTACTGAGCGTGAAATCGATGATCCGGTAGGGACCGCCGAAGTACACCGCCGGCTTGGCACGTTCTCTGGTCAGCGGCGATAGACGTTCGCCGACCCCTCCGGCCAGGACGATGACGAGCGAGTCGTTGAGCATGGGGCACCCGGTCCAATGCGCTGGCGACCGGCACTCTGGCACGGTCGGCGCGCGGAAAGCGCCTGCAGGGGCGCGGCAAATCGGTCGGCGGCGGCAGGCCCGGAGTGGACGACCGGCCGACCCTCGCGTCAGCGACTGTGGATTCTATCTCCAGCCGGCACTGTTGCGCTTTTCGCGGGTTTTGGCCTTTTTGCCCTTTCGACTTCGGTGCATCCGGCTCTATGATCCGAAGGTCTTGGGCATGCGGGCGCATGCCGGGGGAACTCACGCATGCGACAGATTCAGATCACGTGGCTCACGGCAGGGGTGCTCGCCCTCGTCATCGGCGTGGGTCCAGTCCTGGCCCAGAAGAAGGACGACAAGGCCGCCAAGCCTCTCGACCCGAAGCAGGCGCTCATCGATGGGGTCGTCGGGGCCACCAACCAGGCCATGGCGCTGGCGCCCGGGACTTCGGTCTTCGTCGCCGATCCGGTCGCGCAGACGGTGGCCCCCGACCCGGCGACGACGGCGCCGATGACACTGACCATCGATTACCTGAAGGCCTCCGACAAGAAGATCTACGCGCCGTTCACGGTGACCCTGCAGCCTGGCGCGATTGGCCAGGGCGGCAATCTGGGCGCGTATATCCGCCTGGCGCCCAAGGGCGCCGTGCCGCCGCCGGCTCCTCCGCCGCTGGACCCCAAGGCCCAGAAGGAGAAGGAGAAGCAGGACAAGAAGAAAAAGGGCAAAGAGGTGCAGGACCTGGCCGGCCAGGCGGTGTCGGGCGTGGAGTATCCCTGGGAAGACTTCTACGAGCTGACGGCGGTGCCGCGTGGGCCCGACGGACCGCTGACGTTCAGCCGCCCATTCAGCGTGCCAGCCGGCGAGTACGACGCCTACGTGGCCGTGGCGGTGAAGGACCCGGCGGCCGCTCCCGGGCCGTTCAAGGTCGCCGTTCACAAGGCCCCCATCACGGTGCCCGACTACTGGAGCGATGCCTTCCAGATCTCGACAGTGTTCCTGGCCAACAAGGTCACCCCGCTGACGGAAGTGCCGGCTGGCGATGCCCAGAAGCTCAAGCCCTACGTCATCGGCAACCTCGAGGTCTCGCCCGCTGTGGACGGCAAGTTCGTCGCCGCCGACGAATTGTCAGTGTTCTTCATCGTCTACGGGGTGGCGCTCGGCGAGGACAAGAAGCCTGACGTGACCATCGAGTGGCAGCCTTTCAAGAAGGGCCCGCTCGGTGAGTCGAAGTTCCGCGGCGTGGCGCCCCAGAAGCTGAACAGCGAGACGCTGCCTCCAGGGTTCGATGTGGCCCAGGGCCACCAGTTGGTGGGGAGCCTGAACGTGCCCGTGTCAGCCTTCGAGCCGGGGGACTACCGCCTGGAAGTCAAAGTGACGGACAATAAGACCGGCAAGTCCCTGACCCACGACGTCGTTTTTACCGTCGCAGGTTCCTAGTTTTCGACGGGCTGGCTCTGACGCGGTGCGGCCTGTTCGTCGCGGCGCGTCGGCTGAGGACCTGTCACTGGAGTGCCCATGACCCGATCGGTGACGCTGACGGCGCTCGCACTCGGCTTGAGTCTCGCCTGGACGGCGACGGCGCAGCCACGGGTCCAAGCACGCGCCAACAGCGGGGCCTCATCAGGCGTCCCAGGCATGGAGCTGGTTGCCGGTCGGATCGAGGGGGTCGTCACCGATGAGCACGGTGCCCCCATTGCCGGAGTTGCGGTGTCCGCGCTCGGTCCGGACGCCCTGTTTGGCGTGACCGACCAGACAGGGCGGTTCATGTTCTCCGCCGTCCCGGTGGGCACATACCTGATACGCGCCCAGCGGGCCGGTTACCGCGCATCGATGCGCGCGTTTGTAGACGTGGCGCCAGCGGCCAGCGCCCGCCACACCGTACGCCTGGCCCGTCTCACCGACACCGCCGCTGCGCCGACGTCTCCGGCAGCGACGGCGCCCGCTCCGGTCATCGCCGCCGGCTTCGGCGGTGCCGCCACGACGATCGCCCCCGCACCCGCGGCAACGAAGGTCGATGACGCCACCCCCGATCATGAGCACTCGCCGCGTCTCTGGCGGTTGCGGCACATGAAGCGGTCCGTGCTGCGTGACGCTCAAACCCAGCTGGCGCTGGACGCGATCGAGGACGACATCGCGTGGATTGAGGAGCGCCTCGGCTCGTCCACCGTCCAGGCGTCCGCTCGCAGCACAACCTCGTATTTCGGCGGCGATGCGTCGCTGTCCGGGCAGATTCAGTTCCTGACCACCACCTCGTTTGACGAAGGTGCGGACGGCGAAGCCACGGCCTGGGCGCAAGGCCCGGCAGGCGTGGCCTACGCGACGGTCGGTGCGCCTATCGGCAACACCGGCCAGTGGTCGCTGCGCGGCGCGATCGGACGCGGCGAGTTGTCGTCCTGGAGTGTCGCTGGCAACTACGTGCGACCGACCGAATCGCGACATGCCCTGGACCTCGGCGCCTCGTTTGCCCTGCAGGCCTACTCGGACCACACCCCGGCGGTGCTGGCGAGCGTGCCCGAGCGCCGCCGCGTCGCCGGCACCATCCACGCCTTCGACACATGGCGCCTGCACCGGCGCGCGGTCGTCACGTACGGCACGCGGTACGCGTATCACGACTACCTGGAGCGCCCCACGCTCATGAGCCCGAGCGTGTCGGTGTCGGTGTCGCCGCTCGACAAGACGTGGTTGCGAGTGGGTGTGACGCAGCAGATGCTGGCGCCCGGCGCCGAGGAGTTCGACGCCCGCAACCTCGATGCCTTCGCCATGCCGCCGCAGCGCACGTTCACGTCGGCCTCGGCGAGTGGACGCCTCAGCGCGGAACGGACGCGGCATGTGGAGGTGGGGCTGGAGCGCCAGTTCGGGCAGGTCCTGCTCGGTGTGCGTCGCTTCGAGCAGTCGGTGGACAACCAACTCGTGGCCATGTTCGGCGTCGGCCCGCAGGGCCTGGCTCCCGACCTGGGTCACTATGCCGTGGCCAACGGCGGCAACCTCAGCGCCGACGGCTGGGTGTTCGGAGTGGCGCAGGATGCCGGTCCCCGATTCCGCGGGTCGCTCGAATACACCGTCGCTCGCGCGCAGTGGTTCGGCACCGGCGAGCGCGGCCTGATCGCGCTGCTGGCTCCCTCGGCTGATCGCCGGGGCGCCGAGCGCATCCACGACGTGACGGCTCGAGTGGTCACCGACATCCCTGAGACCGCCACGCGAGTGGCGGCCACCTGGAAAGTGAACTCGGCCTTTGCCCGCCGCAGCCCCCTGCTCCCCGACGCCAGCACCGACGCGCGTTTCGACGTTCAGGTGTCGCAGCGCCTGCCCTTCCTCAGCGCGACCGGGGCGGACTGGGAACTGGTGGTCGCCGTGCGCAACCTGTTCCGTGACGGTGAAGCGGTAGGGTCCATCTACGACGAACTGCTCGTCATCCGCCCCCCCAAGCGCGTCGTTGGTGGCGTGCTCGTCAAGTTCTAGACCCCCGTTTCCGCATGCGAGCGCGGCGCACTCGCCCGGGCGCAGCCTGCCTGCCGACGCCCGGATGGCCGTCATGAGGCCCGCCGGTACAGCGATAGGACCAACTCCAAAATATCGTTATACCGATCCCGTTCCTTGGAACGCTGGCAGGGGTTGTCGGCGTGCCGGCGGAATACCTTGCCAATCAGGCGCGTTTGGCAATGACGCGGCTTTCCACAGCTGTCTCGTACGTGGAACACCGTTTGCTAACCACAGCCCCATAGCGATGCGCGGCGCCGTTGCGCGGCTGTAGCTTCGTCGACTGACACACGATGACCGAGGGACTCTGGGCAGGAACCGCTGACGGACCGCACCGCGTGCAATGGGGCCGCGCTGCGCTTGCCGTACTCGTCACGGCGGTCCTGCTGACCCTGGTGGTGGCCAACATCACGGTACGGTTCTCCTGGGTCGAGGTGGAGGACGGGGTGTTGTGGGAGGCGCGCGCCGAGGGTGTGGTGGCGGCCAGGGTGGGCCCCGAGGCGGCGGGAGCAGAGGCCGGAATCGAGCGCGGTGACGTGCTGGTGGCGATCAACGGCCGCGGTATCGACAGGGTCGAGCAGGTGCTCGACGCGCAACATGGGAGCCAGCGGGGGCGTCCGCTGTCCTATGTCGTCTCCCGGGCCGGTTATGAGCGGCCGCTGCGACTGGAACTCGCACACCTGCCCGATGGCGCCCGCCTGTTGTATTACGCGCTGGCCGCCGTGGCCATCTTCGCCCTGCTGGTCGGCTGTTCGGTCCGCGTCCAGCGGCCGCGCGACGCCGCCACCCTGCACTTCTTCTGGCTGACGGTCGCCTTCTTCGGGGTCTGCGGCTTCTCGTACAGCGGTCGTCTGGACCGGCTCGACTGGGTCTTCTACTGGGGCGACGTGGTGGCGATGCTCGCCCTGCCGCCGCTGTTCGTGCATTTCGCGCTGGTCTTCCCGGAGCGCCAGGACGCGTGGGCCAAGGCGGCCCGGGCGGGCATGCTGCTGCCGCTGCTGTATCTGCCGGCGATTGTGCTCGGGCTCGCGCGGGTCTCGGTGTTGTCGGCCGGTGCAATGCCGGGCGACGCGCTCGAGAACTGGGTCGTCGCGCTCGACCGTGCGGAGATGCTGCAGCTGGTCGCGGCGCTGATCGTCGGGCAGACGATCATGATGCGCACGCTGGGGCGACTGCGTTCGGTGACGGCGAGGCGCCAGCTGCGCTGGATTGTCTGGGGCACGCTGGCGGGCGCTTTGCCCTTCGCCTTGTTCTACGGCCTCCCGTATGCGCTCGGCTATCAGCCGTGGGAGGCCCTTGGCCTGCTCGTCGTGCTGCTCGCGCTCGTGCCGCTTGCCTTTGCCTCCGCGGTTGTCCGGTACCGGCTGATGGACGTGGAGGTCATCATCAAGCGCACCGTCGTCTACGCGACGGTGCTGGCGGCCATCGCCACGATCTACACGACCACCTTGCGCTTCGCCGGCGAGATGTTCCTCGGTGGGTCGGAGCAGCACAACTCGGTCATCGCCATCCTGGCGACGTTGCTGGTGGTGCTGCTGGCGCCGATGGTCAAGAACGCCATCCAGACAGCACTCGACTATGCGCATTATCGTGACCGGTACGACTACCGCCGCGCCCTGCTGGCCTTCGCCCGCGACCTGAATGCCGACCTCGACCTGGACCGGCTGACCGAGCGCCTCGTGCAGCGGCTCGCCGACACCTTCGGCGTTGACCGCATCACGCTCTTTGTCGCCTCCGCGCCTGGCGCCGACGGGGGCTTTGCCGCGCATCGTGCGGTGGGCGCGGCGCTGGATTCGGTCCCCGCGTTGAAGCGGTTCTCCGGCATCGGGACGCGGATCGAGACCGGTCAGGTGGTGAGCCTCGACGACCCCTTCACGGTGCGCCGGTTCGCGGCCGACGAAGTGCGGTTCTGGCGCGACCATGGCCTGCACTACTTCGTGCCGTGCCTGGCCAAGGACGGTCCGATCGCGGTGATCGGGCTCGGCTCCCGCCCGAGTGGTGAACCGCTGAGCACCGAAGATCTCACGCTGCTCAACGCGGTCGCCGCACAGGTGGCCACCGCGATCGAGAACGGCCGGCTGTATCGCGCGCTGCGCGAGAAGGCCGACGAGCTCAATCGCATGCGCGAGTTCAGCGAGAACGTCGTGCAATCGCTGCAGGATGGTCTGCTGGTTGCCGACCTCGAGGGCGTCGTGCTCCGCTGGAACCCGGCGATGGAGCAGATCACTGGCGTGCCCGTGGCCACGGCCGTCGGTCGCCGTCTCGACGAGCTCTTCGACCCGGAGTTCCTCGCGGCTGTGCGGATGGCCGAGCGTGGTGTCGCCGAGAACGAGACGATCTATCGCATGCCGCTGGTGTCGCGCCACGCCGACGGCGCCCGCAAGCGGCTGGTCAACGCAGCCGTCCACCCGTTGCGCACGTCCAGCTCCGCACACGCCGGCTCGGTGCTGATGGTCGAGGACATCACCTCCCGGGTGCAGCTCGAAGAGCAGCTGCAGATTTCCGAGAAGATGGCCTCCATCGGGTTGCTGGCCGCGGGTGTCGCACACGAGGTCAACACCCCGCTCACCGGCATCTCGAGTTTTACGCAGATGCTGCTCGAGCAGGCCGACCCGGAGGACCCGCGCACCCGGCTGCTCGAGAAGATCGAGCGCCAGACGTTCCGTGCCGCCAAAATCGTCAACAGCCTGCTGCACCTGTCGCGGCCGGCGCAGAGCGAGACCGGACCGGTGGATCTGCACGTCGTGATCAACGACGTGCTGTCGCTGCTCGAGCACCAGTTCCGTTCGGCGAGCGTGCAGGTGCGCAAGCAACTGGAGGCCGAGGGGCCGACGCTGCGGGCGGTGGAGCACAAGCTGCAGCAGGTCTTCCTCAACCTGTTCCTGAATGCGCGCGACGCCATGCCCAAGGGCGGATGGGTGACCATCGCCTCACGACGTGAGGGCAACCAGATCGTCGTGCTGGTGAGCGACACCGGCGCGGGGATTCCGAGCGAGCACCTTCCCCGCATCTACGACCCGTTCTTTTCAACCAAGCCGATCGGGCAGGGGACCGGCCTCGGCCTGTCGATCACGTACGGCATCGTGCAAGAGCACGACGGCACCATCGTCTGCGACAGCCAGCTGGGACAGGGGACGCAATTCACGCTGTCGTTCCCCGCCCTGCTGTCGTCACGGAGCGCGAGCGCGGCAACCAGCGCGGGCTGACGCGCCCCGAAGAAAGTCTGCAATGGTCAACGCCAGGGGAACAATCCTCGTCATCGACGACGAGGAGGTGATGCGAGAAGTGCTCGAAGCGCTGCTCGCTCGCGAGGGATACGACGTTCATCTGGCCATCAACGGCATGGACGGACTCGAGCTGGCGAGGACCCGGTCATTCGACGCCGCCGTGGTGGACGTGATGATGCCCGGCATGGACGGGCTCACCGTGCTCGGCGAGCTCAAGGCCATGGACGAGGACCTGCCGGTGGTGATGGTCACCGCCTTCCAGTCGGTCGAGACGGCGTTGTCGGCGATGAAGCGCGGAGCCTTCGACTACATCGCCAAGCCGTTCAAGAACGACGAGGTCGCCGGCGTGCTGCGCAACGCCGTCGAGCGCACGCGCCTGTCGCGCGAGAACCGCATCCTCAAGCAGAACCTGCAGTCGCACGGCAGCAAGTTTGCGAACATCATCGGCCGCAGCGGCAAGATGCGGCAGGTGTTCGACCTCGTGATCCAGGCCGCTCCCAGCCGCTCCACCGTGCTGGTCTATGGCGAGAGCGGCACCGGCAAGGAACTGGTCGCGCGGGCGCTGCACAACAACTCGCTGCGGGCTGAAAAGGCCTTCGTCACGGTCAACTCCGGCAATCTGCCGCCAGACCTGCTCGAGAGCAACCTGTTCGGACACGTCAAGGGTGCCTTCACCGGCGCGGTCGCGCCCAAGAAGGGCCTGTTCGAGATCGCCGACAAAGGCAGCATCTTCTTTGACGAAATCGGCAACGTGCCGCTCGAGACGCAGGCCAAGCTGCTGCGGGTGATTCAGGAGCGCGAGTTCATGCGCCTCGGCGGCGTCGACACCATCAAGGTCGACGTGCGCATCATCGCCGCCACCAACGTCGATCTCCGCACGATGGTCGACGATGGCCGGTTTCGCGAGGACCTGTACTATCGCCTGCACGTCATCACGGTCAACCTGCCGCAGCTGCGGACGCGCAAGGAAGACATCCCGCTACTGGTCCAGCACTTTCTCGAGAAGTACGGCGAGGAGAACAACCGCCGGGATCTCGAGCTCGCCCCTGAAGCCCTCGACCTGCTGCTCGACTACGACTGGCCGGGCAACGTGCGTGAGCTGGAGAACGTGATCGAGCGCGCAGTCGTGCTGTGCCCGGGTTCACGCATCGGACCGGATCTGATCCCCGACAACGTGCGCATCACACGGCGCTTCCAGATCCCCAACTTCGTGCTGCCGCCCGACGGCATCTCCTTCAAGGAGGTGACCGGCGACTTCGAGCGCCGCCTGATCGAGACCACGTTGGAGGCTGCCGGCGGCGTGCAGAAGCGGGCCGCCGAACTGCTGCACATCAAGCCCACCACGCTGAACGAGATGATCAAGCGCTACGACATCCGGCCCCGGCGCAAGAAGAGCGGGGCCGACGATTCCGACGCCTCCCGGTAATGTCTCCCGCAGGTCCGCCGGGACGAGATCGCCTTCCTGGGCAGCGCACACCCCGGGCCGCTAGCATGCGAGTAGCGCCGTGCGGCCTGCGACATCGCCAGGCCGAGTCGGACGCGCGTGGTGCGCCTCGCACCTTGACCCTCGCGTGCAGGCACCGATGCCTGGCACCACGGTGCCTACGCTGGTGATCTCGCCGTCGAGCATTCTCGGCCGCGCCGTCATCCTGGTGACCGTGCCGAGCCTGGTCCTCATCGGCTTGCTCGCCGCGCTGGTCATCGCGCAGGATCGTCAAGCGGACGCGCAACGCTGGTCCCTGCACACCAAGGCCGTGCTGGAAGACGCGCAGCAGTTGCTGGCGCACCTTGTGGACGCCCAGAGCGTCGTGCGCGGGTTCATCATCACCCGCGATCGTGACCTGCTTGCGCGGTATCACGAGGCCCGCGAGCGCCTGCCGGGCACCCTGGCAGACTTGCAGACCCTCACGCAGGACGCGCCGGTCCAGCACGGGCGCGCCCTGGACTTCTCGCGGCGGGTCGCCAGGATTCTGGAGCACTTCCGGAGCCTGCTGGCTGCCGCTGATGCCGGCACCCTGACGCGTGAGGCCGAGCGGGTCAGCGTGCTGCAGGGCAAGGCCATGATGGACGACCTGCGCGACGCCGTGCGTGCGTTTCGCACCGAGGAACAGCGTCTCGACGACTTCCGTCGCGTCGCGCTGGTTGCCGCGCAGGCACGTCTGCTGGCCGTCGTGGTCGGCGGCACCGGCGCCGCGCTGTTCACCGTGCTCGCGCTGGGGTGGTGGTTCCATCGCGGCATCAGCCGTCGCGTGCGCCTGCTCACCGACACCGCACTCGCGCTCGCCGATGGCCACGCGGCCCTCCCCGAGGGCGTGACCGACGAATTGAGTGCCGTTGACAGCGCCCTGCGCAGCATGGCGGCGGCGCTCGACTCTCGCCAGCGCGCCGCCGTGGGGGCGCTCGCCGATGCGGTCAGCCTGTTCTCTGCCGCCGGGAGTCAGCGCGCGGTGCTCGACGTGGCGACCGAGCGCGCGCTGGCCCTCTCCGGCGCCGTCGCGTCGGTGTGCACGCTGGAAGGCGAACTGGCGGGGACACAGGCGGTGGTCGCAGCCGCCGTGGCAGACGGGCACGCCGGGTCGGCACCCGCAGCGGGCACGCCGTTCATCTGGGACGCGCCCCGGCGCGTCATCGACACCGGTCGGCTCCTCCGCCTGACGGCGACCGAGAGGCAGGCGCAGCGGCAACCACCCGAGGTCGAGCGGGTGCTCGGCACCGGCGAGTGGATCGGCGCGCCGCTGATCGACGAGCACCGGACGCCGATCGGCGTCCTGCAGGTTGCCAGCAGCCCCGACCGCGTCTTCCGCTCCGACGACGCCGACGTCATCGGCATGCTGGCCCAGGCGGCATCGGTGGCGCTCGCGTTGCAGCAGTCTCGGCACCGGCTCGAGGCGGCAAACGCCGACCTCGGGCTGACCAACCGCGAGAACGAGCTGTTCATCTACAGCGTCTCGCACGACCTGCGTTCGCCGCTGGTCAACGTCGAGGGGTTCAGCCGCGAACTGACGGCCGCTGGTGAACGGCTGGCCGGGCTGTTGCAGGCGCCGGGAGTGCCGGAACACACCCGCACCAGCGCGACCCGCATCCTCGACGAGGACGTCTCGCCGTCGTTGCATTTCATTCGCGTAGCCGTGGGACGTCTCGCGGCAATCATCGATGGGCTGCTGCGGCTGTCGCGAGCCGGGCGTGTCGAGTACCGCGTCCAGCCCCTGGCGCTCGAGCCCGTCGTGCGGCGGGTCGTGGACGCGATGCACTCCACGCTGACCGCGTCTGGCGGGTCGGTGCACGTCGGGCCTCTGCCGCGCCTTCTGGGCGATCCGTTGGCCGTCGAGCAGCTGTTTGCCAACCTGATTGGCAACGCGGTGGCCTACGGCAGGCCCGACCTGCCGCCACGCGTCGAAGTGGCCTGCGACGATGCGCTGGCCGGCGGGCCGGGCTATACGGTCGTCCGGGTGACCGATAACGGCCTCGGCATCGCCGAGGCACAGCTGGACAAGGTGTTTCAGCCGCTGCAGCGGCTGCATCCCGGCATCGGACGGGGAGAAGGCATGGGCCTGGCAATCGTGAAACGTATCGTGGAGCGTCACGAAGGACGCGTGTGGGTCAGTTCGACGATCGGATCGGGCAGCACGTTCTACGTAGAATTGCCGAAGGACGCCTCAGGAGCACTTGCCGATGCCACGTAGCCGCGTGACCATCCTGCTGGCCGAAGACGACGACGGGCATGCCGTGCTGGTGGAGCGGCACCTCCGCCGCGCCGGCGTGACAATGCCGATCGTCCGCGCGCGCGACGGACAGGATGCGCTCGACTACGTACACGGCCAGGGCGCGCACGCCGGCCGCGAACCGGGCGCTCCGCTCCTCGTGCTGCTGGACATCCGCATGCCGGGCCTCGACGGCATCGAGGTGCTGCGTCGGCTCAAGGCGTCGCCCATGACCGCCAGCATTCCTGTCGTGATGCTCACCACGACCGACACCCCCCACGAGGTCGAGCGCTGTTACGCCCTCGGCTGCAACGTCTATGTCACCAAGCCGGTGGTCTACGAAGCGCTCAGCGATGCGCTGCACCGCATCGGACTCTTTCTCGGCATCATCGCCGTCCCAGGAGGGCCGAGCGCGATGCCGGCTCCTGCTCGCCCGTGAGCGCTGAGCGCAGCCGCATCCTGATCGTGGAGGACGATGCGGGCGTGGCTCGACTCGAGCGCCTGCAACTGGAACGTGCCGGCTTCGACGTGGTGACCGCGGCGACCGCCGAGGACGCGCTCGCGTGCGTGCGCCATCAGCGCTTTGCCTTGATGCTGCTCGATTTCCATCTCCCCGGCGAGGCCGACGGACTGCAGTTTCACCAGCACCTCCGCGATCTCGGTCTCGACCTGCCGGTGATCCTGGTCACCGGCCGCAGTGACGACGGCACGGCCATTCGGGCGCTGCGCGCCGGCGTGCGCGACTTCGTCACCAAGAGCGCCGAGTACATCGACTACCTGCCCGAGGCGGTGTCGCGAGTGCTTGGACAGGTCAGCACGGAGCGGCGGCTGGCCGAATCGGAGGCGCGGCTCACCACGCTCATTGCCTCGGCTGAGGACGCGTTCCTGGTCGCCGAGGGCGATGCCCGTATCACGATGATCAACCCGTCGGCGGCGCGTGCCTTCGGCATCAGCCAGGAGGCAGCCATCGGTCGCCGCCTCGCCGACTTCTGTGCGTGGGGCGCCGACGGAGATACGTACGTGCTCGCACCAGACGCACGGCGCGCGGACGGCACGAGCTTCCCGGTGGAAGGCACGGTCTCGCCGGTGCGGCTGGCCGACCGCGAATTCCTGGCCGTCATCCTGCGCGACGTCAGCACGCGACGCGCGGCCGAGGAGCAGCACCGCAAGCTCGAGTCGCAGCTGCTGCACGCGCAACGCATGGAGGCCATCGGCCGCCTGGCCGGCGGCGTCGCCCACGATTTCAACAACCTGCTGACGGTCATCTCGGGCTACACCGAACTGCTCCTGGAGGAGATGCCGCCGGGGCATCGCCTCCGCGACGCCATCACCACGATCCGGGACACCGGCCACAGCGCCGCAGCACTCACCGGGCAGCTCCTGACGTTCAGTCGCGGCCAGGTGGTGCCGACATCCCACTTCGATCTGAACGCTGTGGTCGGTGACTTCGCCCGGATGCTGCGACGGTTGATTGGCGATGACATCGAGCTGGTGCTGCGGCTCTCGGCGTCGTCGTGCCCCGTGGTGGCCGATCCCCGGCGAGTGGAGCAGGTGGTCATGAACCTGGTGGTCAACGCCAGGGACGCGATGCCCAACGGCGGCACGCTGGTGATCGAGACCGACCAGGTCGTGTTCGGGCCGGAGGGGCTGCGCGCGCCCGGCGGCATTGCCGCGGGCGCGTACGTGCGGCTGGCGGTGACCGACACAGGCACGGGCATGCCGGCCGATGTCCAGTCACGGATCTTCGAGCCCTTCTTCACCACCAAGCAGCACGGCAAGGGCACCGGACTCGGACTCTCGACGGTGTATGGGATCGCACGTCAGGCCAACGGGCACGTGGATGTGTACAGCGAGGTCGGGCAGGGAACCGTCTTCAAGGTCTACCTGCCATGTGCCACCGAGGCCCAGGCAGAGGAGGCGCCGGTCGGGGCAGGCGACGCCAGTTTGCCCGCAGGTACCGAGCAGGTAATGGTGGTGGAGGACGACCAGGCGGTCCGCGACATCATCGTGCACGTGCTGACGTCGCGGGGCTATCGCGTCACCCCCACTGGCACCGGCGCCGCAGCGTTGGCCCACGTGCAGGGCGGTGCGGCCGTCGATCTGGTCGTGTCCGACGTGATGATGCCGGCCATGTCGGGTCCGGCGCTGATTGAGGCGATGCACCAGCTCCGCCCTGGCTTGCGGGTGTTGTTCCTGTCGGGCTACACCGAGGAGGCGACGGCGATCACCGGGCTGCGGCCCGCCCACGTGGCCTTTCTGCAGAAGCCCTTCTCGTTCAGCGCGCTGCTGACGAAGGTCCGCGAGGTGCTGGCGACGCCGACGTCGTGAGTCCGCTGATCAGTCGGTCGTATTTGCCGAGAATCACGTCCCATCGGTAGTGCGCCTGCACGTAGTCACGGCCGTTGCGCCCCATCGCCGCGCGCAGCCGGTCGTCGGCCATCAACAGCGACAGCGCCTCCACGAACTCGTCGCGGTCGGCATAGAACAGCCCGGCGTTGCTGAGGTGACAATGCTCGACCAGGACATCGGCGCGCGCGTTGCAGAGCACCGGCGTGCCCATCGCCATGGCTTCCAGTGCCAGCAGCGACAGGCTCTCCAGCGGCGAGGGCACCACGACCACGTCAGCGGCGTCGAGGGCCTGGAGCCGCTCCGCTTCCGGCAGCATGCCGGCGAAGCGGATCCAGGGCGTCTCGGGAATGGGCATCAGCTTCGCGCCCATCAATGCCAGGGTCGCATCGCCGCCGGCCTGTCGATAGGTGCTGAAGTACTCGAACAGTTCCTCGCAGCCTTTGCCTGGATCGATGCGGCCACCGTAGAGGGCCACGTGCCCGAACAGCCGATGCCGCCGCCGGAAGGCCTCGCCGATGCCACGCTTGCGATCGGCCACCGGCCGTGCGGGCCGCGGTCCGCGGCCGCGACGGCCCCGTTCGACGCCGTCTTTCACGGTCTGCGGCAGCGGCTCCTCGTCGTCGGTCAACGGTCCCTCGAGGGGTGCGTCGACGCCGCGCCGTGGCTTGCCCTGGCCGTCGGTGTCGAGCAGGTCCACGCCGCAGCCCACCGTTTCCTCCACGGTCGTTCCGATATCGAAGGTCCGCTTCAGGAACGCCCTCTCGCTCGCGGTGTTGAAGGCGACGGCGCCGGCGGTGGCAAACAGCTCCTTGTAAATCCCGAGGTGGATGGCGGGTTCGTCGTGGGCGGTGGGGACGAGAATGCTCTTGTGCGGGGCGATCTGCAGGCCCAGCACCGTGGGTGCGTACAGGTAGGTGAAAAAGATCAGCACGTCGTACTGGTGGTGCGAGCGCTGCAGGTAGTCCAGCAGCGCCGGGCACCACGGGCCCTGTTCCTCCAGCCAGCGCAGCTCGTCCTCACGGGTGTGGGGGTAGTTGAAGAGCCAGTCCGAGAGGCTGTTGAAGGCCTCGAGATCGCGAGTGCGGGCATTGGGGAACCGTCGCACGTTGACACCGCGGACGCGGTCGGCGCCCTCGGGGTACTCGTTCTTCCAGGTGGTGTACTCGCGTGCGCAGGTGGTGAGCACATCGACCTGGTGGAGGGCGGCCATGCGCTCGGCCACGAGTCGGCAGTGGTATTCCGAGCCGCCGAGGATCTCGGTGCCGTAACGCTGGATGATGAATGCGATCTTCACGGGTGCATCCTGTGTGATCCGGGCATGATCATGCAAAGGGCGCGAGCAGCGCATCGAGGTGCGCCTGCAGGCGGGCCTCGCTGAACGCCTCGAGCCGCGCGTGCTGGCCGCGGATGATATCGGCGCGCAGCCGATCGTCGTAGGTGAGCCGGCCGAGCAGTTCGGCGGCCAGTTCCAGGTCCTTCGGCGTGAACACGACGCCGGCGCCTCCCATTGTCTCGGGCACCGCCGTCACGCCGTACGCGAGTACCGGCACGCTGGCCGCCATCGCCTCGAGCAGCGGCACGCAGAAGCCCTCGTGCTCGCTGAGCGAGATGTACACGCTCGCATATCTGTAGAACGCCGCGAGGTCGGCGTTGGGAACGGGGCCGGTGAACCAGAACCGGTCGGCCGGCATCTGGTACTTCTCCATGAGCGCGCGGATCGTCGCGTAGTACGACGGCACGGCGTCGTGGCGCCCGACGAAGATGAAGCGGTAGTGGCTGTCCACGTAGCGCTTGTAGTGCTCGGCCAGCCGGATATGGTCCTCGATCTTCTTGTTCGGCGCGATCCGGCCGACAAACAGGAAGTTGACCAGTCCGTCGCCGAGCACCCGCTCCAGCGCCGGCCGCCGAGGGGCCCGGGTGATCCGCTCGAGGTCGATGGCAATCGGCATCACGCCGGTCGGTGCGAACCCCATGGCGTCGAGCTCGGCGCGATTGTAGGACGAGTCGCCGAGTGCCAGATCCGCGTGCCCGACCAGCGTCGCCAGTTCCTGTCGCCCGAGCATGGCCAGGCGGTAGATGGACGGGGCGTAGTCGGCAAAGAAGTGCGCCGGCGTGATGTTGTGGTACTGCAGCACCCGCCCGCCGGCAAGCGAGGCGAAGGCCGAGGTCATGGGCGAGGGCAGCGCGAAGTGGAGGATCGTGACGTCACCGCGTCTGGCTCCGGGGTCGGAAAAGGCGCGCACGTCGTGTCGCAAGTCCTCATCGACGGTGAGCGCGAAAATCTCGGAGTCGTGCCCGCGCGCCCGCAGCAGCTCCCGCACACGGCGGGCCGAGTCGCCGATGGCGTCGCCCTTGTGTGCCGCCGGCACCCACTGGTGCACGCTGAGCATCACACTCCGGGTTCCGGGTGCGGGGTGAGGGGTACGCCTTCCATGGTCTCCAGAGACTCAGGGGCCTGCCCCGCCGACGCGGCGGACCCGATGCCGCCCGCCGCGACGGTGGGCAGGGCACGGAGCGCGGAGGGCCGGTACTGACGCACTTCCTCGAGGCGTTCCTGCAGCTCGAACTGGTCCCAGAAGTCGAACGACACGGGTGGCGCCCCAGTCGCAGGCGCGGCGAGCGCCTCGTCGACGAATCTGAGCAGGGTGCCGTCGAAATCCTGTGCCACGAGCCGGGCCAGGGCCGCATCCTGCGACGCGAGGATCCGTTCGACCAGCGGCTCGTCATCGAGGATGGCCTCGATCAGGGTGGCGACATGCGCTGGTGACTTCGTGTCATAGAGCACGCCACCGCCGTCCATCGTCGAGGGGACAGCCGTGGCGGCGTAGGCCAGGACCGGCACGCGCTTGTGGAACGCCTCGACCAGGGGCACGCAGAAGCCTTCATGTTCGCTCGCGCACAGGAAGAGGTCGGCGACGTCATACAACGCCGACAGCTCCTCGTTGCTGACGTGACCGAGGAAGAAGACGTCCGGCACCTTCAGCGTGGCGACCAGCTGCTGCAGCATCGCGAAGTACAGATCGAAGCCGCCGTAGGAACCGACCAGCAGCAGGCGGGACCGGGGGTTGCAGCGGGTCTTGTAGGCGTGGAACACGCGGATCAGGTCGTCGATCTTCTTGTTCGGGATCATCCGGCCCACAAACATCAGGTTGGTCCAGCCGTCATCGAAGCTGTCGGCGATCGTCCCGGTGGCGCTCGTCTCCAGGTGGGCGAAGCTGGGCACCACCGGCAGGACGCCTGTCCGCGGGAAGCCCGCGGCGACGAGTTCTTCGGTGTTGAAGGCAGAGTCGCCGAGGGCCAGCACGCAGCGGTCACGATAGGCGCTGAGCTCGCGTCGCCCCATGAAGCACAGCTGCACCAGCAGGGGATGCACGTCGACGAAGAACTCCGGCGGCGTGATGTTGTGGTAGACGAGGATCATCTTGTCGGGCAGCGCGTAGGCGACACGGCTGGCCCGCGATCCGATCGAGAAGTGATGGATCAGGACCGTCTCTGGCGAGCTCTCCTCGATCAAGTCGCGGTAGTCCCGCGTCAGGTGCTCGAGGCGCGGATCCGCGGTCTGGACGAAGATCTCCGAGTGGTGTCCGGCAGCGCGCAGGACGCGCTGGATGCCGAGCACCTCGTGGCCGATGGCATCGCCGTATCCGAGTGTGGCGAGGACCTGGTGGACGGCCGCCACTCAGCGCCCCTGCCCTGGCGCCGGCCTGGAGCCGGCGTGGCGGCGGCCGGAGCCTCGCCTGGCGCCGCGCGGCGGGCCCTGCGGTCTCGTCCGCGCGCCACTTGCGGCCGGCCGTGGTGCGGCGCCCGCCGGCACACCGTCGAGCACCTCGCGCGCCGGCGGCAACTGGCCGCGGTGGCGGGCGATCCACCCAGGCAGTGCCTCGATCGTCCCCGGACGCGGCGGCGCGTCGCGCAACTGCTGCAGCATGGCGTCGTATTTGGCGTCGATGACCGGCCAGGCGTAGTGCTCGCGATAGTAGCGACGGCCATTCTCGCCGAGCGCGTGCGCCAATGAGCGGTTGCTCGTCAGGATGTGGAGGGTCTCGGCAAATTCCGGGTAGTCGGCGTAGAACAGCCCGGCGTTGCTGCGCAGACATTGCCCCTGCAGGACATCACAGCGGGCATTGGCCAGGACCGGCTTGCCGAGCGCCCAGGCCTCGATGGCGACCATCGACAGGCTCTCGTAGAACGACGGCATGATCAGGGCCGCGCAGCCGGCAAGAGCGTCGTACTTGTCCTGGTCCGAGATGAAGCCCAGGTGGCGCACGAGCGGATGCTCGGGGATCGGCAGCAGGGCCTTGCCGGCCAGCACCAGTTGCAGCGGCCGCCGTTGGTTGAACAGATACTGCTGGAAGAACTCGAACAGCTCTCGGCAGCCCTTGTTCTCGTCGATGCGACCCACGTACAGCACGTAGGGTCCGCGGATGTCGTACGCGCGGCGGAAGCGCTCCGCGTCGGCGTCCTCGGCAATCTCCGAACCCACACCGACCACCACTCCTGGTACGGCGTCGTTGCCCGAGACGGCGCGGATCATCGCCTGCTCCTCGTGCGAGTTGTACATGACGGCCCGCACCCCCCGGAAGATCGGCGGGAAGATGCCGAGTCCGATGGCCGGGTCACGTTCGGCGGTCGGCACCAGGATCGCGCGCTCGGCGGCCGCCCGGACCCCGTGATAGCTGTGGTGATAGCGATAGCTGAAAAAGAACAGGAAGTCGTAGGTCGACGCGTGTTGCTCGATGTGTGCAATCAGTGAGGGGCTGGTGGGTCCCTCGGCATCGAGCCAGGCGAGTTCGTCGGCAATCGAGTGCGGCGTCTCGAACACCGTGAACGATTTGCGGCCGAACTCGTCCGGGTCGCGTTCACGCGACACTTCGAAGCGCCGCACCTGCACCGGACCCACCAGCTCCTGTCCAGCCGGATACTCGTTCCGCCACGTCACGTAATCACGCGCGCACGAGGTCAGGACCTCGACGTCATGTTTGCGCGCGAGTCGTTCCGCAATGTAGCGGGCGTGTAGTTCGGCGCCGCCGTTGATGTCGGCGCCATACCGCTGGACGACGACCCCGAGCCTCACGACTCTGCGGGGTCGGCGCCACCAACGCCGGCCGACGTGGGTCGCGCCTCGACCTGTCCGCCGTCCTGCCCGACGTCGAACGGGCCGTCTTCGGCGCCGCCGTCCTGGCCGGCGCCCGCATCGCCCCCCTCACCGCCCTCACTGCCCTCGCCCCCTTCGCCCCCCGCGCCGCGTCGTCGCCCGCGTCGCCGCCGTCGCCGTCGTCCCGCCTTGTCGGCATCTTCGGGCGACAGCCCGGCGTCGGCGACCGGTTCCAGGGTGGTGAGCGACACTGGCGACGCGCCTTGCTTGTACTGCACCACCGCCTCGAGGGCGCGGGCCCGTCGCTCCGCGAAATCGAGCCGTGTGTTCAGCGACTCGACCCGCATCATCATGTTGCGGTTCGCGATGCTCACCCGCGTCAGCTCGACGACCAGGTTGTTCAGCACCTCGAAGTTGAGCGCGTCACGCTGCTGCAGGTGATCGCTCACCCGGCCGATCGAACGCGTCACGTAGCCATTGATCGTCGTCTGCAGGTTCATGACGTGGATCAGCGGGTTGGGGTTGATGAAGAGCTTCAGGACCGGGTTGAGCAGCTTCCTGATCGTGCGAAGCATGCGGCCGGCCACGCCACGCGACGAGGCGTACATCGTCTCCGCGTCGAAGGCGTAGAGGTCGGGGGCCGCCTCGATCCCGAGCAGCGAGGTGGTGCTGCGCTGGCGACGGTACTCGTCGAGCAGCCCCGACCGCACCGCCAGCGGGTCGAGGAACCGCTCCAGCTTCACGCTGGCCAGTTCCTTGATCTCGTCCTCGGTGTAGTCGGCGCCGCGCTTCTCCTTCACGCGGCTGCGGATCTGCCGCATGATGTCCTCGACGTTCACGGAATCGGCGCGCACGGAAAACTCGGGCATGGCTGGTGACACTCAGGACTTCCCGCCCCGGCAGCCGCGCGGCGCGCGGGTCATCGGGCGAGTGTCCACGGATGGTAGATCAGCGCGATGATCGTCGCGCCCCAGAGGGCCACGCACAGCAGCAACGGACGGTCCGCGAGCAACAGCTCGGTCGGACTGCCGCCCTGACTGCGGCGATGGACCAGGTAAAGGTACCGGAAGATCCCGTACAGCGGGAATGGCAGGGTCAACCCCAGCCACGGCGTCCCGAACCGCTCGACCGTGTCGGCGCTGACCGTGTAGAACGCGTACCCCATCAAGGTGGACGCCGTGACGACGGCAATCATCTGATCCACCAGGTACGGAGTGTACTCGCCGAGAATCGCCCGATGCCGCGCGGCGTCCTCGCCGAGCAGGGTGATCTCGTGGCGGCGCTTGGCCAGGGCCAGGAACAGCGCCAGCAGGATGGTGCAGACCAGCAACCACTGGCTGACCACGACGTGGATGGCGGCCCCGCCCGCTGATGCCCGGATGACGAACCCCAGCGCGATCGACAGCACATCGAGGATGACCTGGCGCTTCAGCCCGTAGAAGTAGGCGACCTGCAGCAGGAGGTACCCGAGGACGTGGGCCACAAAGGCCGGCCCCAGCCAGATGGCCGCCAGCAGGCCGCCAGCCAGCAGGCTGAGGGCTGAGACAAGCGCGAGCGAGACCGACAGGTGCCCGGCGGCAATCGGCCGGAAGCGCTTGAGCGGGTGTTGCCGGTCCGCGTCCCGGTCAACGACGTCGTTGACGACATAGACGACGCCGGAGATGGCGCAAAAGGCAAGGAATGCAACGATGGCGCGCACCACGGCCTCGCCGTCGAGCAGGCGCTGGCCGAAGATCAGCGCGGCAAAGACGATGAGATTCTTGGTCCACTGGGCCGGACGAAGGGCCAGAAATAGCGACGCCGCGACGGAGGGTCGCGGCGTGCCGGGTGCGTGCGAGGCGGTCAACGCAATGGTCGCGAGGCGTGCTGGACGCCCGCAGACGGCCAGACCTAGGCCGTGTAACTCTGGATGGCTTCCGCTTCGGTGTCGAAGGTCTCGAATACGGTCAGCAGCTTCGTGATCGACAGTAGATCCTCGATGCGCTTGGTCAAGTTCAGGAGCTTCAGCTTGCCGCCCTGCCGGCTGACGGTGGTATAGGACCGCACCATCTCGCCGAGGCCGGCGCTGTCGATGTAAGGCACGCCTTCGAGGTTGAGCAGGAGGCTCTTCTGACCTGCGTTGACCAGGCTCGCGATCTTCTCGCGCAGCAATTCGTCTCCCTCGCCGAGCGTCATCTTGCCCGACAGGTCCAGAATCGTCACTCCGCCGACGACCCGCTCTTCAATCTGCATCGCGTCTCTCCCGCTCCGTGTAAATCCCTTGCAAATTCAGGGAAATCCTGCCCTTAAGAGGGCTGACAGTAGCACCAAGGCCGCGCAGGGTCAAGAAGCGCGGCCGTGGCGGCACGCAGACAAAAACGGCGGCGACCGGAATCGCTTCCAGTCGCCGCCGTGCACCGTCCGCCTTGTCGGCAGAAGGTGGGTCCTCGTTCCTACTCGGTCTCGCGACGCTGCTTCTTGCGGCTGCGCTTGCGGGCCAGGGCCTGCTTGGCGCGACGCTTGTCGCCAGGCTTGAGGTAGAACGAATGTTTCTTGATGTCCTTGATGATATCTTCCTGTTGCACCTTGCGCTTGAAGCGTCGCAGGGCGCTTTCAATCGATTCACCTTCCTGCACCTTGACTTCGGCCATTCGACTCACCTCCTCCCGCATGGCGTTGGGGTGGGCCGTCGCCGGCCAACCAAACCGAAAGCGTAACACATGAAGGTCCTGGTCCTCGGCAGCGGAGGGCGTGAGCACGCGCTTGCCTGGAAGCTCCATCGGGAGACCGGCGTGCGCGACCTGCTCTGCGCCCCCGGCAACCCCGGCACGGCCACCTGTGCGCGCAACATCGCCCTCGACATCCTCTCCCCCGCGGCGGTCACCGAGTGTGCGAGGCAGGAACGCGTCGACCTGGTCGTCGTCGGCCCGGAGCAGCCGCTGGCCGCGGGCGTGTCCGACGCCCTGCGGGCTGCCGACATCGCGGTCTTCGGGCCTTCGCAGGCGGCGGCGCGCCTCGAGACCAGCAAGGCCTTCTCCAAGGCCTTCATGGAGCGGCATGGTGTGCCGACGGCCAGGGCCCGGATCTGCACCACGGTCGAGGCGGCCGAAGCCGCGGTGGCCGAGTTCGGCGCGCCCGTTGTCGTGAAGGCCGACGGGCTGGCGGCCGGCAAGGGCGTCACCGTGGCGGCAACGGTTGCCGAGGCCCTTGCGGCGGTAGACGCCGCCATGCGTCAGGCCAGCTTCGGCACGGCGGGCAGCATCGTCGTCGTCGAGGAGTGCCTGGTGGGGCCGGAGGTGTCGTTTTTCGCGCTCTGCGACGGTCAGCGCGGCATGCCGTTCGGTTCGGCGCAGGACCACAAGCGCGCGCTCGACGGCGACCAGGGCCCGAACACGGGGGGGATGGGCGCCCTCGCCCCAAGTCCGCTCGTGGATGAGGCGTTGGTCGCATTGGTCATGCGCACGGTGGTGGACCCCGTGCTGAAAGGCATGCGTACCGAGGGTGCGCCATTTGCCGGCGTCCTGTACTGCGGCCTGATGCTCACCGCGGACGGTCCGAAGGTCATCGAATTCAATGTCCGCTTCGGCGATCCCGAAGCGCAGGTCGTGCTGCCGCTCCTGCCGGTGGAGCTGGCGCCGCTGCTGCTGGCCGCAGCGGTCGGACGGCTGCCCGACACTCCGCTGCCGATTCCCGGCGACGCGGCGGTCGGCGTCGTGCTGGCCTCGGGCGGCTACCCGGGAGCGATGACCACCGGCTACCCGATCAGCGGCATCAGCGAGGCCGAACAACGGGCCGGTGTCGTCGTCTTTCACGCCGGGACCACGGCGGATGACGGCACGGTGGTGTCGGCTGGTGGACGTGTGCTGACCGTGGTGGGCCGTGGCGCGACCGTGGCCGCCGCGATCACCAGCGCCTACGCCGCGGTGGAACGGATCTCGTTCACCGACATGCATTTCCGGACCGACATCGCGGCGCGTTACCGGGACTGACTGCCTCAGGCCAGCTGAGGTTTCTCCACGGCGAGCTGCCCGCACGCGGCCCGGATGTCCCTGCCGCGGCTCTTGCGCACCGAGACCGTGATGTGGGCGTTGGCCAGCACCTGGGCAAAGGCGTCCACCCGCTGGTCCGACGGGCGCGTGTACGGGATGCCGGGCGCCTCGTTGAGCGGCAGGAGGTTGACCTTGGCCTTGAGCCCGTTGAGCAGCCGCACCAGCCGGCGGGCATCCTCGACGGTGTCGTTGATGCCGGCAAGCAGCACGTATTCGAAGGTGATCCGGCTGCGCTTCTTCAGTGGGAACTTCCGGCACGCGTCCATCAGCTGCGCCAACGAGTACTTGCGGTTGATCGGCACCAGCAGGTCACGCTGCGCCTCCGTCGTGGCATGCAGCGAAATGGCCAGGTTCGGCATGTACGACTCCTCGGCCAGCTTCTCGAGGCCGGGAAGGACACCCACCGTGGACAGCGTGACCCGCCTCGGCGAGACGTGCAGGCCATCCTGGCTGCCCATCAGGTGCAGCGCCTTCATGGTGGCGTCGTAGTTGTGCAGCGGCTCTCCCATTCCCATCACGACGATGTTGAAGGGGGTGTCGAGAAAACCGAGCTCCTTGGCCAGGACGCGTACCTGCCCGGCGATTTCTGCGGCCGTCAGGTGTCGGGCCAGGCCCATCGTTCCGGTCAGGCAGAAGCCGCACTTCATGGCACAGCCCACCTGGGTGGAGATGCAGAAGGTCTGCGACGGCGTGTCCGGGATGAACACCGCTTCGATCTGTCGTCGGTCATCGAGGCGCAGCAACAGCTTGGTGGTGCCGTCGGCGGAGACGTCCTTCCGGACGATCTCGGGTGTGCTGATGCGGGTCTGCTCGGCGAGGGCCGTGCGGAGGGGCTTGGGCAGGTTGGTCATCGCCTCGAAGTCGGTCACCCCCTTGCGATGGATCCATCTGAAGAGCTGGCGGCCCTGGAAGCCCCTGCCGCCGAGCTGCTCGACCAGCGTCGACAGCTCGTCTGGCGTCAGCCCGGCCAGATCGGTCGGGCCGGCGGCAAGCGACGGCGGCACGGTGGCGTCCAGTTCTGACATGTCCAGGACCATTGTGACGGGTGCTGCGCGGGAGCGGTAGCAGACCCCGGGCTCGAGGGCCCCGCAGCCCTGCTATGATCGGTGTTTCCCGGTCCGCCCGCCGCTGCTGGTGGGGGCACGGGAACCCTCCTGCCGATGATCGTCCACGACACGCTCCCGAACGGCGTCCGCCTCGTCACCGAGACCATGCCTCACGTCCGCTCGGTGAGCCTCGGGGTGTGGCTGGCCCGTGGTTCGCGCCACGAAGACCCCGAGCAGGGCGGCATCGCCCACTTCATCGAACACATGCTCTTCAAGGGCACAGCGCGACGCAGCGCCGAGGAGATTGCGCAGCAGTTCGACTCGATGGGTGGCAACCTGGACGCGTTCACGTCCAAGGAATACGCCGGCTACTACATCAAGGTGATGGACGAGCACCTGCCGCGTGCCTTCGACATCCTGTCGGACCTGGTGCTGCATCCGGCCTTCCCGGTCGACGAGATCGAGCGTGAGAAGAAGGTCATCCTCGAAGAGATCAAGATGGTCGAGGACACCCCCGACGATCTCGTCCACGAGCTCTTCACCGAGCACTACTGGAGCGACCACCCGCTCGGGCGGCCGATTCTCGGTATCCCCGAGACGGTGGGCGCGTTCACGCAGGACGTGTTGTTCACGTATTTCCGTCGCGCGTACGTCGGTCGCAACCTGATCATCTCGGCGGCCGGCAACTTCGAGCACGCCCGGCTGCGCGCCATGGTCGAGGACGCATTCGGGTCGGTTGCCGATGCCGGCGCCGACTGGGACGAGTCGGTTCCGTCGCCGCGTCCGCCGCAGATCGAGCGCAACAAGGATCTCGAACAGAGCCACATCGTCATCGGCACCCCCGGCTACCCGCAGGCGCACGCCGATCGTTACCCGTCCTACCTGCTCAACGTCGTGCTCGGAGGCTCGATGAGCTCCCGGCTGTTCCAGACGATCCGGGAGCAACGGGGCCTGGCGTACGCGGTGTTCAGCGGCGTGTCGTCGTATCGCGACACCGGCATGCTCTCGGTCTACGCCGGATGCGCCGCCGAGAGCGTGCCCGAAGTGGTCGATCTGGTCGGCCAGGAACTGCGCACGATGCGAACCGAGGCGGTCAGTGACGCCGAGTTGCGTCGTGCCAAGGACCACCTGAAGGGCAGTCTCATGCTCAGCCTGGAGAGCACGTCGAGCCGGATGACCCACCTGGCTCGCCAGGAGATGTACTTCGGGCGACACGTGACGCTGGACGAGATCATTGCCGGCATCGAGAACGCCACCGCCGCCGACGTGCAGCGCGTGGCTGCGGAGTTGTTCACGCAAGGCGCCGTCGGGGTGACGGTGCTGGGGCCGGCCGGGTCGGCCGCGCTCGACTTCACGCGGCTCGCGGTCGCCTAAGAGCCGCGTCTTCGGCGGCACGGAGCCGCCAGACACACGATGATCCGACGCTACGCACAGCCGGCCATGTCCGCCATCTGGGCCGAGCAACGCCGTTTCGAGACGTGGCTGGCCGTCGAGCTCGCGGCCGCCGACACCATGGCGGAGGCCGGCATCGTACCGGTCGAGGCCGCTCGCGAACTGCGCGAGAAGGCCAGCTTCGACATCGCCCGGATCGACGAGATCGAGCAGACCACCCAGCACGACGTCATCGCATTCACCACCGCGGTGGCCGAACGCGTCGGACCGGCGGCGCGCTGGCTGCACTTCGGGCTCACGTCGTCGGATGTCGGGGACACGGCGCTCGGCCTGCAGATGCGCGAGGCCTGCGACCTGATCCTCGAGGACCTCGATGCGCTGGCGGCCGCCATCAAGGTCCGTGCGCTGGAGCACAAGCGGACGCCGATGATGGGCCGTACCCATGGCGTCCATGCCGAGCCGATGACATTCGGGCTCAAGCTCGCGCTGTGGTACGCCGAGGTGCAACGCGACATCGTGCGCGTGCGGCGGGCGCGGGAGGCGGTCAGCGTGGGCAAGATCTCGGGCGCGGTCGGCACGTTCGCGCACCTGCCGCCGGAGATCGAGGCCGGCGTGTGCCAGCGCCTCGGCCTGGTGCCCGCCCCCATCGCGACACAGGTCATCCAGCGCGACCGCCATGCCGAGTTGATGACCACGCTCGCGATCACGGCCGCGTCGCTGGAGAAGTTCGCCCTCGAGATTCGTGGCCTCCAGAAGACCGAGCTCGGCGAAGTCGAGGAGCCGTTCGGCAAGGGACAGAAGGGCTCATCGGCGATGCCGCACAAGCGCAACCCGGTGGGGTGCGAGCAGGTGTGCGGGCTGGCCCGGGTGGTCCGCGGTAACGCCGTCGCCGCGCTCGAGAACGTCGCGCTGTGGCACGAGCGCGACATCTCGCACTCGTCGGTGGAGCGCATCATCCTGCCCGACAGCTTCCTGGCGCTGGACCACATGATCCGGCGGTTCACGCGCATCGTGGCCGGCATGGTGGTGTATCCGCAGCGGATGCTCGAGAACATCGCGCGATCGCGCGGCGTGGTCTTCTCCGGGCAGATCCTGCTCGAACTCGCCCGACGTGGCCTCTCTCGCGAGCAGGCCTACCTGTGGGTCCAGCGCAATGCGATGCAGTCGTTCCACGAGCAGCGCGACTTCCGCGAACTGCTGCTCGCCGATACCGACATCATGGGTGTACTGACGCCCGACGAGGTCGATCGAACATTCAGCCTCGATGAACAACTGCGCCACGTGGACACGCTGTTCACACGCGTCTTCGGCAGCGAGGCGCCGGCCTCCTGATCCGCCCGACTTCCGACTTCCGACTCCCGATCCCTGCCATGGCGCTATTCACCGTCCGAGTGTTTGTCACCCTCAAGCCGTCCGTGTTCGACCCGCAGGGCCGAACCATCGTCGAGTCGCTGCACAGCATGGGGTATCCAGCGGTGGCCGACGTCCGACAGGGCAAGTACTTCGAGGTGCGGGTCGAGGCCGAGGACGCGGCGGCCGCCGAGACGATGGCGCGCGAGGTGTCCGGCAAGCTGCTGGCCAACCCCGTCATCGAGAGCTTCCGTATCGAAGCGCCGGCGCCGGCCGCCTGAAAGGGACACGCTGATGAAGTTCGCCGTAGTGGTGTTCCCCGGATCCAACTGTGACCACGATGCCTACCATGCGGTGAAGCACGTGCTCGGCCAGCCGACCGAGTTCCTGTGGCACAAGGACACGTCGTTGCAGGGCGCTGACGTGGTCATCCTGCCCGGCGGCTTCTCCTACGGCGATTACTTGCGGACCGGCGCCATCGCGCGGTTCTCGCCGGTCATGCAGGCGGTGTCGGCCTTTGCCGCACAGGGCGGCCCGGTGCTCGGCATCTGCAACGGCTTTCAGATCCTCTGCGAGGCGGGCCTGCTCGAGGGCGCGCTCATCCGCAACAAGCAGGTGCAGTTCCGCTGCGAGCACGTGCACGTGCGCGTCGAGCATGTCGACACGCCCTTCACGGCCGCCTGCGGCGTGGGTCAGGTGCTCCACGTGCCGATTGCGCATGGGGAAGGGCAGTACTTTGCCGATCCCGCGGTGGTGGACCGCCTCGAGAAGAACCGCCAGGTGATCTTCCGCTACGCCAGCGCAGCGGGCGAGATCACCGACCAGGCCAATGGCAACGGCTCGATGCACAACATTGCCGGCGTATGCAACGCCAGCCGCAACGTCGTCGGCTTGATGCCGCATCCCGAACGAGCCTGCGAACGGGTGCTTGGCAGCGACGACGGGCTGGTGCTGTTCCAGTCGGTGTTGCAGCGTTTGACGGCCGGCGTTGCCTAGCAGTCGGCCGGGTCGCACGTGCTCGTGAAGCAGATCTCCATGCCCATCACTCCAGACGTCCTCGCCCGCCACGGTCTCAAGGAAGACGAATACGCCCGTATCCTGGGCATTCTCGGTCGTGAGCCGAACATGACCGAGCTCGGCATGTTCTCGGTGATGTGGTCCGAGCACTGCAGTTACAAGAGCTCACGCCTCCACCTGAAGACCCTGCCGACCGAGGGTGCGCGCGTGCTGCAGGGCCCCGGCGAGAATGCGGGAGCGGTCGACATCGGGGATGGGCTGGCCGCGGTCTTCAAGATCGAGAGCCACAATCACCCGTCGTTCATCGAGCCCTACCAGGGCGCCGCCACCGGTGTCGGCGGCATCATTCGCGACATCTTCACGATGGGCGCTCGACCGATCGCGTTGCTCGATTCGCTCCGCTTCGGAGACCTGTCGCAGCCAGGCACGCGCCGCGTGGTCACGGGCGTGGTGGCGGGCATCGCCGGCTACGGCAACAGCATCGGCATTCCGACCATCGGCGGCGAGGCGTTCTTCGACCCCTGCTACGCCGGCAACCCGCTGGTCAACGTCTTCTGTCTCGGCATCGCACCTGCCGACGGCATCGTCAAGGGCAAGGCGGAGGGGGTAGGCAACTCGGTGTATTACGTCGGCGCCAGCACTGGCCGCGACGGCATCCATGGCGCCACCATGGCCTCTGCCGAGTTCGACGACGCGTCGGCCGAGAAGCGGCCCGCCGTGCAGGTCGGCGATCCCTTCATGGAGAAGCTGTTGCTCGAGGCATGTCTCGAGGTGCTCGAGACCGGGGCGCTGATCGGGCTTCAGGACATGGGTGCCGCCGGTCTGTCCTGCGCCACCGCCGAGATGAGCGCCCGCGGCCACATGGGCATGGACGTCGAGGTCACCACGGTGCCGCAGCGCGAGACCGGGATGACGCCCTACGAGATCATGCTCTCGGAGTCACAGGAACGCATGCTCTTCGTGGTTCACGAGGGCCGTGAAGCCGATGTCGAGCGCATCTTCGAGAAGTGGGACCTCCACGCCGTGCGCATCGGACAGGTGACCGACGATGGGCTGGTGCGCGTCCGCGAGCACGGGGCCGTCGTCGCCGAGGTGCCGGCGCGCGCGCTGGCCGACGACGCCCCGCTGTACGACCGGCCCCGCCAGCGCCCTGAGTGGCTGGACGACCTGCAGCAGCTGCGGCCCTCCCACTTCAAGGCGTTTCCGCCCACCGCCGAGGTGCTGCGGACGCTGCTTGCCACGCCGACCATCGCCAGCAAGAAGTGGATCTACCGGCAGTACGACCACATGGTGCGTACCAACACGCTGTGCCTGGCCGGGCGCGGCACGCCGGTGGTGAGGGTCAAGGGGACCAACCGCGCACTGGCCATCTCGCTCGACGGCAACGGGCGGTACGGCCAGGTCGACCCGAAGCGCGGCGCGATGCTTGCGGTGGCCGAGGCCGCGCGTAACGTCGCGCTGGCTGGCGGCGTCCCCATCGGGGCCACAAACAACCTCAACTTCGGCAACCCGGAGAAGCCCGAGATCATGTGGCAGTTGGTCGAGGCGGTTGCCGGCATCGGTGAAGCCTGCCGGGCGTTCGGGGTGCCCATCACCGGCGGCAACGTCAGCCTCTATAATGAGACTGACGGCAAGGCGATCTACCCGACGCCGGTCCTCGGCATCGTCGGGCTGATCGAGGACGCGTCGACGATCGTCGGCCAGACGTTTCCCGCGGCCGGTCTGAGGATTGTGCTGCTCGGCGAGACGCGGGCCGAACTGGGCGCGACCGAATACCTGCAACGCATCCATGGCGAGGTGCGCGGGATGCCGCCCGCCGTGGACCTCGTCCATGAGCGAGCGCTGCACACCCTGCTCCCGCAACTCATCGCCGCGGGAATGGTGGCATCGGCCCACGACTGCGCTGAAGGTGGCCTGGCCGTGGCCCTGTCGGAATGCACATTCGGCGACCCGCCGATCGGCGCAACCGTGACGGTAGCCGGCGTCACCGGTCCCGCGGGCGTGCCAGTGGCGCATGCGACATTGTTCAGTGAATCGGCGGGCCGGGTGATTCTTGCGGTCGAGCCTGCGCATCTGGCGGCGGTGCTCGACCAGGCGGCAGCGGCCGGCGTGGTCGCCAGCGTCATCGGGGACACCGGCGGCGCGATGTTGACGGTCAGCGTCGATGGCCAGCCGGTACTCGCGTCGTCAGTGACTGAACTGCACGTGGCCTGGGCCGACGCGCTCGAAGACGCGCTCGCGCGTCGCTAGGGGAGACCAGTTGGACGAGCTCAAGGAAGAATGCGGCGTCTTTGGCATCTTCGGCCATACCGAAGCCGCCAACCTGGCCTACCTGGGCCTCTACGCCCTGCAGCATCGCGGACAGGAGAGCGCCGGCATTGCCTCAGCCGACGGCTACAACGTCACCGTCGCGCGCGGCATGGGATATGTCGCCGACATCTTCGATGACCGCACGCTCACCGGCCTCACCGGTTCCAGTGCGATTGGCCACACCCGGTACTCGACGGCCGGCGAGAGCCGTCTGGCCAACGCGCAGCCGTTTCTCATCGACTGCGTGCACGGGCAGATGTCGATCTGTCACAACGGCAACCTGGTGAACGCCGGCGAGGTCCGGCGTGACCTGGTGTCGAAGGGATCGATCTTCCAGACCAGCAGCGACACGGAGGTCGTGCTCCACCTCTACGCGCGCTCGCAGGCGGCCTCGCAGGAGCAGGCCGCCATCGAATCGCTGGCGCAGGTGAAGGGGGCATACTCGATCCTGATGATGTCGCCGGACCGCCTGATCGCCGCGCGCGATCCGCATGGCTTTCGCCCGCTCGCGCTCGGGCGGCTGGGCGATGCCTGGATTGCCTGCTCCGAGACGTGCGCGCTCGACCTGATCGGCGCCACCTACGTGCGCGACGTAGAGCCTGGCGAGGTCGTGGTGATCACCGCATCGGGGCTGACCTCGCACAAGCCCTTTCCGCCTGCCCAGCGGTCGCATTGCGTGTTCGAGCACGTGTACTTCGCGCGCCCCGACAGCTACGTCTTCGGGCGCAGCGTGAACGAGGCGCGGACGGCGATGGGGCGGCGGTTGGCGGAGGAATCGATGGTCGAAGCCGACGTGGTCGTCCCGATCCCTGACTCGGGCGTCTGCGCAGCCATCGGATTCTCGGAGATGTCGGGGATCCCGATGCGGATGGGCCTCATCCGCAACCACTACGTCGGCCGTACGTTCATCCAGCCACAGCAATCGATCCGGCACTTCGGCGTGCGCGTGAAGCTCAACCCGGTGCGCAGCATCCTCGAGGGCCGGCGCGTGATCCTGGTTGACGACTCGATCGTGCGCGGCACCACGAGCCGGAAGATCGTCAAGATGGTGAAGGCCGCGGGGGCGCGCGAGGTGCACATGCGCATCAGTTGCCCGCCGACCATCTCGCCGTGCTTCTACGGCGTCGACACGCCGCGTCGTTCGGAGCTCATCGCCGCCACCCACACGCTGGAGGAGATCCGGACGTATCTCGACGCCGACTCGCTGTCGTATCTGAGCCTGGACGGCATGCTCGGGGCGGTCACGCCCGAGAAGACCGATTACTGCACGTCCTGCTATACCGGCAACTATCCGATCGAGTTTCCCAAAGACCAGGACGCCTATCTCCAACTGGCGCTGAAACTCGACAAGCCCAGCCTGATCCTCGAGGAGCAGGTCTGAGGTGAGTCGCCGCACGCAGTTGCTCGTGCTTGCCGCGGTGCTGGCGCTCGGCGGGGCCGGCGCGGCGCAGGTCGGCGTGCGGGCCCAGGCACCGGCCACCCCGCCCCCCCCGGCTCGACCCGCCGCACAGGCGCCGGTCCGGCCGCCCCAGACCCCTGACGCCCATGTCGCCCCGGCCGCGCTGAAGGCGGCCCTCGACAAGCTCGGAAAGCTCGACTACAAGACGCGCGTCGAGGCGTCGGCCACCCTCCGCCGTGCGCCGGCCGCTGTCGTCGTGCCGATGCTCACCGAGGCAGCCCGGCGTCATGCTGACGGCTACGTGCGCTTTCGTGCCCTGGTGCTGCTCTCGGGCTTCAATGACCCGGCGACCGCGCCGGTGTTCCTCGAAGCGCTCACCGATGAGAACGACCGCCTGCGTGAAGTCGCGTATGCCTACGTCGAGGATCATCCCCAGCCGGCGCTGGTGCCGCGCCTGCTCGAGGCGCTGGAGCGCGAACAGGCCGAGTTCGTGCGTCCGGCGCTCATCCGCGCAGTCGCCGCCCATGGGGCCGATCCGAAGGTCCAGGTGGTGCTCAAGCGGGAAGTGATGCGCGGCGTAGACTTCTTCCGCGCCGCCGTGATCGAGGCGCTGGGCGTACACAAGGCCGGCTACGCCCTCGACGAGATTCTGAAGATTGCGCAGCTCGACGGCCCGCTGCAGGACGACGCCGTGCGCGCGATCGGCCAGATTGGCGACAAACGCGGGCTGCCGACGCTGGTGACGGTTCAGCGCGCCGGAGGTCGGGAGCTGCAGCCGACCATCGCCGCGGCCATCTGCGGGCTGGGCAACAACTGCGATGGACACGGCCGTTTCATCCGCGAGTCACTCGACTTCGCTGCCCACAACCCGGGGTACCAGGAATTGGCGCGTGCGGCGGCGACGGCTTTGGCCGATCTCTCCGCGAGCGGCCGTCCCGAGGCGCTGCCAGCACTGTTTGCGCTGGGCATGCCGGCCAACGACCCGGTGCGTGCCCCGATCGCTCTGGCGACTGGGCAGGCCGTTATGCGCAATCCGGGCCAGTTGCTCGCCCTGGTGCCGACGTTGCCACGCCAGGACGCCACGCTCCTGCTGCGCGACGCCTTCGACATGCTCGAAGAGGACTACGCGGAGGAACGCTTCTTCGCCACCGTGCGTCGACAGTACTGGGCGTCCTCGGCCGACGCCCCCGGACGCGCTGCGGCGCAGGTCCTGATCACCGCACTGGAATTCTGACTTTCGGAGGACGGCAGGCGCGACGCGCCGCCGTACTGCAGGAACTACGCATGGACTACAAGTCGTCTGGAGTGGACATCGACGCGGGTCACGAAGTGGTGCGACGCATCCGCGGCCTGGCACAGGGCACGTTCACGCCGGGCGTGCTCTCCGACATCGGTGCGTTTGGCGGGCTGTTCCACCTGCAGGGCGCTGGCGGCGCCGACCCGGTGCTGGTGGCAAGCGCTGATGGCGTAGGGACCAAGTTGAAGGTCGCCTTCATGATGAACCGCCACACCACCATCGGCGAGGACCTGGTCAACCACTGCGTCAACGACATCCTCGTGCAGGGAGCACGGCCGCTGTTCTTCCTCGACTACCTGGCCACCGGCCGCTTGTCGCCAGACGTCGCCGTGGACATCGTCTCCGGACTGGCCCGCGCCTGCAAAGCCAACGGGTGCGCGCTGCTTGGGGGTGAAACCGCGGAGATGCCGGGTTTCTACGCCAACCGCGAATACGACCTCGCCGGTTTCATCGTCGGCCTGGTTGAACGCTCGAAAGTGCTGACCGGCGATCGCATCGGCGTCGGCGACGCCCTGATTGGCCTCCCGTCCTCGGGCCTGCACACCAACGGCTACTCGCTGGCCCGCCGTATCGCCTTCGACACGCTGATGCTCGGCATCCACGACCACATTCCGGAACTGGGCGTCGGCATCGGCGAGGCGCTCCTGCGGCCGCACCGCTCCTATCTCAACCCGGTGCTCCCGCTGGTCGACGACGGATTGATCAACGGCATGGCGCACATCACTGGCGGCGGCCTCACCGATAACGTGCCGCGGGTCCTGCCAGAGGGCACGGCAGCGCGCATCGATCGCGCCTCGTGGGACCTGCCGGCCCTCTTCGCGTGGCTGGTGCGCAAGGGCGACGTGCCAGACGCGGATGCGTGGCGCACCTTCAACATGGGCATCGGAATGGTGCTGGTCGTCCCCGCCCAGCAGGTCAATCGCGTCCTGGAGCGCCTGGCCGAGGCCGGCGAATCGGAGGGCTGCGTGATTGGCGAGATCGTTGCGGGCAATCGTGACGTGCAGTACGTGGGGTAGGGACGCCCGCGATGGGCCTGCCGTCTGCGGCGGCCTGACTACCCGGTGACGAACACCCGCGGCAGCCGCAGCGTCAGTCGGGTGGTGAGGTGGTCGGGCTGCTCGGTGCCCAGCTCGGCCCCCAGGCGCGTCACCTGCGTCTGCACGGTCGGCGGTACGTTCACCGGCTGCACGCCGTAGCCCTGCAGCTCGATCGCGATGCGGATCTCGGGGCGGGCGCCGCGTCCCTCCTCTACGCCGCCATCCTCCAGCGCCGTCGCCAGCGACAGCTTCATCCGTCCGCCGAGTGGCAGCGCTTCGCGGCCCTGCGTCACGAGGGCGGCAAGGCACTGCTCGAATTCGGCGGCATCGAGGGAGGCGTAGAGCGGCTCGTCGCCGGTGGACATGGTCCACGTCACGTCCTCGCCAATCACGTGCACCAGCAGCGGGCTCATCTGGTCGAGCAGCGCGCGGAGGTCGCGCAGGGCCGGCCGGCGCGCTCGCCGCCTGGCAAACCCGGCCAATTGCCCCAGCACCGCCTGCGTGCGCGACAGCGCCTGCACGGCCTCGTCGATGTCGGCCTCGTCGGCAATCCGGCCACGTGCCGCCGTCAGTGCCCGGCCGCCGGCACTGACCAGCGTGGCGCACTCGGCCGTCGCGGCCGACAGGACATGCGTCAGCGCATCCATGCGCCGCAGGAAGCGGGCACGTCTTGCTTGCAACCGCTGCTCGCTGACATCGAGCAGGAACCAGGTCACCGTTGCCGGGGTGCCACTTTGTGGCAGGGCGAGCCCGACGATCCAGTGCAGCGGGCCGTCCTCACCATGCTGCAGGCAGAGTTCGAAGCGGGCCGGGCGCATGGAGTAGCGGCCTGCCGCCTCGAGGAGCGGCGCAGGCATCACCCCGACGGCTTCGAGCGCGTCCGGCGAGAAGTGCCCGAGCAATTGTGAGGCGACGTCGTTGGACGCCAGGATGTCGCCATCAACCGTGGTCGACACGTGACCGATCGACGCCACCTCGTAGAGCAGCCAGCGCGTTTCGGTGTCCAGCGCGTCGGTGTTGCCGCCGTGGGCCAGATGCTCGAGTTCCGCGCGCGCCTCGGCGAGTGCCGAGTCGGTGATGCGTGCGTCGACGGCGGGAGTAGACACCGCCACACCATCCGCGTGGGCGACCGCAGCGTGGTGTGCCTCGGCGCCGACGCTTTCGACCATCTCGCACGACGTCGCGACGACCATCACCGGGATACGCACGCCGTGTTCGTGAAGCCGACGCACGGCGTCGCTGGCGTCTGGCGACGGCAGGTTGACGACGACCAGGTCAGGAGGAAAGATATCGACCCGGGTCAAGGCCAGTTGGATGGAGGGACACACGTCGACGGCTGACGGGTGCAGGCCCGAGAGCAGGACGCGGTCGACCTCGGCGGCGCCCAATGGCTTTCTCGACAGCAGCAACACCTTCATGGGCACTGCCCTCAGCGGAAAATGTCAGAGCTGACGGCCGCAGACCCGGCACTCCAGGTCTCGCCCGTTCGGCCATCCAGAACGATCATGGTGTAGGTGGCGGACGTGTCGGCGACCGGATCACGGGACCAACCCATGCGGTCAGCGTCGAAAGCGGCCTCGAGTTCCTCGCCGCACATCGTCAGCTCGTCAGTGAACGCCAGGGCCGTATGGTACGTCACAGCTCCGCCGGTTTCCACGACACTGACTGTCGACCGCACGACCGCGCCATTCAAGGTCACGGTCGTATGGCCGGACACGAACCGGATGGTGACGGTCGAGCCTGGCGGCATCTTGAGCGGCGTTTCCACCTGCACCCCGCGTTTGGACAGATCGATCAGGCGAACCGGGGGGCCACCCTCGACCCGCGCGATCAGATAGGGCACGGCGGCGGCCGGAATGCGTGGGGACGCGCGACGATCCGAGCCGTCGAGCCTGGCCGTGGACGGCCGTGGGGCGAGAGACATGGGTTGCTCCTGTGCGGACGGCGCACCCGCGGCGCAGGCCGGGCCGTCCATCGTGGGAATCGTCCAGGACCGTTCTATTCTTGAGCGGCCATGACCGACGGACGCCCGCTGCTCCCTCCCGACTCCTCCGTGCCGGTCATCGGCGTGCTCATATCCGGACGCGGCAGCAACCTCCAGGCGATCATCGCGTCGATCGCAGATGGACACCTGGCCGCCCGTATCGGCGTGGTCATCTCGAACCGCCCCGACGCGGGCGGCCTCGGACTTGCGCGCGACGCCGGGATCGCGACCGAGGTGATCGAGCACGGGCGTTTCCAGTCGCGTCCAGCGTTCGAGGCTGCGCTTGTCGCGCGCCTGGCCGAGGCCGGCGTGGTCCTCATCTGCCTGGCCGGCTTCATGCGGATCCTGAGTCCGTACTTCCTGGAGCGCGCACCCGGCCCGGTGCTGAACGTGCATCCCTCGCTGTTGCCGGCCTTTGCCGGCATCGACGCACAGGGTCAGGCGTTGACCCACGGCGTCAAGGTGGCCGGTGCGACTGTCCATCTGGTGACGCCCGAACTCGACGCCGGGCCCATCGTCGCGCAAGCCGCCGTCGCCGTGCTCGCCGACGACACGCCGGCATCGCTCTCGGCGCGCATCCTGGTGCAGGAGCATCGCCTGTATCCGGAGGCCATCGCCAGCGTGCTCGCAGGAGGGTGGCACCTCGAGGGCCGGCGTTTCGTCGTCGTCTGACCTCAGACGTCGGAGCGCGCGCGCAAGGTCACGACGGCCACTTCGGGTGGGCAGCCGATGCGGCAGGGCAGCAGGACCGTGCCCACGCCCCGGCTCACGAAGAGCGCGGTCGACCCGAAGCGACCGGAGCCCGCCGCGACCGGGAATTTCCGTGCCGCCAGCGCGCCGATGACGGGCAGCGACACTTGCCCCCCGTGCGTGTGCCCTGACAGCACGAGCGGGATCTCCAGCGCCGAAGCCTCGTACACCCGCCGCGGGTCGTGCGCGAGCATGATCGTGAAGGGGGCCCGGCCCCGGACCAGGCGCGTGATGGCCGCGGGCTGTCGAGTCCAGTAGTCCAGTCCAAGCAGGTCGATCGTCCGACCGCGCACCGAGAGGCGCATGCGCGTGTCGGTGAGGACCGTGACGCCGGCTCGACGCAGCACCCTCGGCACCTCGATGGCATCGTCGTGATTGCCGAGCACGCCGAACACACCGTGCGGCGCGTCGAGGCGCGCGAACGGCTTCGCGGCGTCGGCGATGTAACGGCGGTCGCGGTGCGTCACGTAGTCGCCGCCGAGCAAAACCAGGTCGGGGGCCTCGCGCTGCAACAGATCGACGGCTCGCTCGATGAGCGGGAGTGACGTGAAGGCGCTGTGGTGCGTGTCGCTGATCAGACCGATGCGCAGACCGTCCAGGCCTGGCGGCAACGCGTGGCAGGCGATGTCGGCGCGTGTCACGCCGAGGTGGTAGCGCTCGTAGAAGCCACCGTAGGCGACCTCGCCCGCGACCAGGCCGGCGGCCACGCCGGTCGCAAGCCGCAGTACGGCACGGCGGCTGATGCCGCGCGAGGAACGGGCAACCATCCTCCTATCGTACGACGCGCCTGCGATTGGAGCGGCAGGCGCGGGCGGCCACGATGGCCCGAGGCCGCGGATGGCCGGCGTCGCCAGGGCGCGTCGGCGCCGGGGCTGGGCGACGCTCGGTGCGGGGCCGGCGATCAGCTGTTGACGTCGAGCCCATCCAGCAGCGACGGGGCATCCGGCCCCCCGCGGACGATCACGGTGTAGTCGACGACAGGCCCGAGGTCGGTCGGGCGCGCGGCATCGGCAAGGACGTCGCCCTCGTCGGGATCGCGCATCGCTGCGTCGTGCATCTCCGCGCTGAGCACGAGGTCACCGGCCAACGACAGTGCGGTTTCGTAGCGGACGCCTTCGGCTTCGACGTGCGCCACGGTGGCCCGCACGACGGCCGCGGTCAGCGTGACGCTGGTGTCGGCCGCGACAAAGCGGATGCAGACCGTCTCGCCCGGGCGCATGTGGAGATTGGTCTCGATGCGCACGCCGCGGCGTGAGACATCGAGCAATGTGACGGGTGCCCCATCGCTCAGCCGCGCCGTCAGCGACGGCAGCAGATCGGCTGGAATGCGGGGGTGCAGGCGACGATTACGCGCGTCCGACTCAGACACTGAAGCTCCTAATGCAGTCGCGCAGATGTGGCCTCCGATGCGCGGGCCTGCGGCTGTTCCGAGGCAATCGACCGTGCGGTGTGGATCTTGAGTGGTGGTGGCGGGAGTCGGCGCGCAGGCGGCTATAGTACGTGCCGATGCAGATCGACCAACATCTCGCCTACCTGACACGGGGCTGCGTGGACGTCGTGCGCGCCGCCGATCTGCGGGCCCGTCTCGTGGCGGCCGAGGCCGCGGGCCGCCCGCTCGTCGTCAAGGTCGGCTTCGATCCGACTGCGCCCGACCTGCACCTGGGCCACACGGTGCTGCTTCGCAAGATGAAGCACTTCCAGGACATGGGACACACCGTGGTGTTCCTGATTGGCGATTTCACCGGCCTGATCGGCGACCCGACCGGTCGATCCAAGACCCGCCCGCCGCTCACGCCGGAGGACGTGCAGGCCAATGCCGACACCTACCGGCAGCAGGTCTTTCGCATTCTCGATCCGGTGCGGACGGTGGTCGACTTCAACAGCCGCTGGCTGGCGAGCCTGACCAGCGTCGAGTGGATCAAGCTCGCGGCGCAGTACAACGTGGCGCAGATGCTCGAGCGCCGCGAGTTCCGACAGCGCTACGACAGCGGGCAACCGATCGCCCTGCATGAATTCCTGTACCCGCTGAGCCAAGGCTACGATTCGGTGTTCCTGCAGGCCGACGTGGAGCTCGGCGGCACCGATCAGCTGTTCAATCTCAACGTCGGGCGCGACATCATGCCGGCCTACGGACTGCCGGCGCAGATCATCCTGACGACGCCGTTGCTGGTGGGACTGGACGGGGTCGAGAAGATGTCCAAGAGTCTTGGCAACTACGTCGGCATCGACGAGCCGCCAGAGGAGATGCTGCGCAAGCTGGTGGAGGATTTCCGTGGAACCGACGAGGTCCTGTGGACATATTTCACCCTGCTGACCGACCTGTCGCCGGCCGAGATCGCGGACCGTCAGACCAGTTTCTCGTCAGGGGAGACCACTGCGTCGGCGCTGCGCTACGAGCTGGGACGACGTGTCGTCGCCGACTACCACGGCGCTGAAGCGGCGGCGTCGGCCGAGCAGGCGGTGCGCAGTCGGCACGCGGCGAGGCAGGGGCAGTCCGACGCCTTGCCGGTGCGGCAGATTCCCGCTGGCCAGCTGCTGCGCAAGGTTCTGGTCGACACCGGCCTGGCGGCGACCGGCAGCGAGGCGACCCGCAAGATCGCGCAAGGCGGCGTCCGCGTGGACGGCATCGTCGTGACCGACATCGGTGCGTCGGTCGGTGCCGGGGCGTGGACGATCCAGGCCGGGAAGAAGTTGATCGTGCGTGTGGACGCGCGCTGAACGGTGCGATTCATCTTTCTTGTTGACACTCCGCGGCTGCAGGCGTAGTCTGGCAATCCGCTTTTCGAGGCTGCCCTGCTGACGCGGGATGGCCACTGGGGAGCGGAAACACGATTTCAGTCGAGACGGGCGAATTTAGGGGTTGACACCCCGGGCCCTTCCGGTTAATCTCGAAAGTCTTGCCGGGCGCACCGGCATCACCACACCGCGCGGCCTCGCCGCCTGGATGCCTGGTGAGAGGGCCGCACTTGCTGCGGTGCCTCGAGAGCGCCTGGTGGCCGGCCATCCCAGTCCGGTGAGTCCAAGTGGCCCTAGACCAATGGGGACGCAGCGACGGTCCGCAGAGCTTGCGGAGCGGAATGTTGCCGACTCGGGTCGACCTTCTCGGTGCGTTGTGAGCGCTGGGAGCGGCACCAAAAAAGGTGTTGACAGGGTTCGGTTGGTTCGGTATTCTGGGTGAGTTCGCCTGAAGTTGGCGAGCGAACGGTTCGGCGGGGAGAAGTTACCCCCGAGTGAGCCGGTTCTTTGAAAACTAGATAGAACGTGCAAGCACGAATAACCTGTCGAGTATTCAGCCCGACGGTGTGTGCTTCTGCAAGGAAGCGCTGGCCGTTGGACAACGAATAAGTAACAACGCTAGAGAGCCAATCAACAGGCGATCAACGTTGAGGTATCGCTGGTGTCGCAGTGATGTGGCATCGGCAAACACTTTAACTTGAGAGTTTGATCCTGGCTCAGAATCAACGCTGGCGGCGTGCCTAACACATGCAAGTCGAACGTGAAAGGGGCTTCGGCCCTGAGTAAAGTGGCAAACGGGTGAGTAACGCGTGGGTGATCTGCCTTTGAGTGGGGGATAACCTTCCGAAAGGGGGGCTAATACCGCATGACATCCTGTTCTTGGATGAACGGTGATCGAAGCTAGGGACCGCAAGGCCTGGCGCTTGGAGAGGAGCCCGCGTCCGATTAGCTAGTTGGTGGGGTAACGGCCTACCAAGGCGACGATCGGTAGCCGGCCTGAGAGGGCGGACGGCCACACTGGGACTGAGACACGGCCCAGACTCCTACGGGAGGCAGCAGTGGGGAATTGTTCACAATGGGCGCAAGCCTGATGACGCAACGCCG
>JBKJQW010000055.1:0-89319 GCA_046593715.1 Luteitalea sp. | reverse complement strand
GCCCCCTCCATCTGCACCGAGTCGAGCTTGTCGGTGTATTGGCGAAGCGGCGTGGGGATGTGGACGGTATGCGACACGGGAACTCCTTCACAGGGACGTCTCCGAGGAGACGACCAGTCTCACCGGCGGCCAAGCGCAGCGGTCCACCTGGACGCTTGCCGATCCGGCCATCTGCACGATCATAGCGAACGCGCCCCGCCCCACCGGGCCGCTTGTGTCATATGCCTCACCTCCCCCGCCGCCTGCTCGCCTTCCTCGTCGCCATCGCCTGGCTGGACGTGGCAGGCGTGGGCGCTCAGCAGCAGCGCCAGCCTGCTCCGGGCTCCGAGGCGCGGGCCGCGGCACGCGGACGGGTCTCCGGGCTGGTCGAAGACACACTCGGCGGGGCACTCGGCCGCGCCACCGTGCGGGCCAGCTGTGCCGGCATCACGCGCGACACCCGAACCGACGCCACGGGACGCTTCGTGATCGACGGCCTGCCCCGTACACCCTGCGTCGTCGAGGCGGCTGCCGACCTGTTTGCAGCCGTGGCACACACGGTGGACCTCGGCGACCGTGGCGATGCGCACGTGCGCTTCGTGGTCGAGCTCGCTTCCCTCTCGAGCGAGGTCACGGTGACCCCCGCGCGCGGCGAGCAGGAACGGACATTCGACGTGCCGGAGGCCATCGGCATCGTCACGCATGAGGAACTCGAGTCGCGACAGGCGCCGTTGTTGCCCCAGGCCCTGCGCGAGGAGACCGGAGTCCTGGTCCAGCAGACGACGGCCGCGCAGGCCTCCGTCTTCATCCGCGGCTTCAGTGCGCAGCGGGTCGTCTATCTGCTCGACGGCATCCGCTTCAACACCTCGACCTACCGTGCCGGCGCCACCCAATACCTGGGCTGGATTGACCCCGCCGCGGTGCAACGCGTGGAGATCGTCCGCGGGCCAGCATCGGTGCCGTACGGCAGCGACGCCATCGGGGGCGCCGTCAACGTGCTGTCGCAGCGCCCTGACCTCGTTCAGGGCGGGACGCACGCCAGCGGCACGCTCGAGCTCGGCGGCGCACTGGCCGACACCAGTGCTGCGGCCCACCTGTTCGGGCAGGTGCGCGGCGCCGGGTTCGCCCTACGCGGTGGGGCCTCGGCGCGAGCGGCCGGCGACCTTCGCACCGGCGGCGGCCGCGACAGCCACAGTGCGCTGACGCGCTATCTCGGCCTGCCCTCGTCGGCAGGGTACGACCGGCTGCCGGGCACCGGCTATCGCCAGGCCGGCTGGTCGGCCGCAGCGACGTTGCCGCTGCGAGGCGGGTCGGCGCTCACCGGGCTGGCATTGCAGCAGGGCCAGGACGGCGTGCGCCGCTACGATCGCCTGCTCGGCGGCGACGGCTTGTTCCGCAGCGAGTTCGACCCGCAGCGACTGGGCTTTGGCTACCTGCGCTACCAACGCAATGCCACCGGCCCCTTTGCCGTCCTGCAGGGGACCGTCTCGCTCAACCAGCAGCGCGACGATCGTCTCGAGCAGGCGCGGCCGGCAGGCCCCCTGGAGACCGAGCGGGCACGCACGCGCGCGCTCGGCTACGTCGCCCAGGGCACGCTGCAACCGTGGCGCCGGCACACGGTGACCATCGGCGCCGAGGTGTACGACGAGTCGATCGCTACGAGTCGGCAACGGTGGGTCGGCGGCGTGGCGACCGCGATGCGGGCCGAGATTCCCGACAGCGCCGGTTACCGGTCGGCGGCCGCGTTCGTGCAGGACAGCGCGTCGCTGTTCGGCGACCGCCTCGCCCTGCGGGGCGGGCTCCGGGGCGGCACGTTCCGTTACGTCGCCCCGGCTGATGTCACCCTCGGCGTGCGTGACGAGCGTGTGCGCATGAGTGCCCTCACGTTCAGCACCGGGGTGGTGTGGACACTGACTGACGCGATCAACCTGACCGGCTCGGTCAATCGCGGCTTCCGCGCCGCCAACGCCTTCGACCTCGGCGCCATCGGCGTCTCCGGCGGGGGCTTCGAGGTGGCGCCGCGCGACGCGGTCAACCTGCGAGCGCTGGTCGGCACCAATGACGGGGCGACGGCGGTGTCCTCGGGCGTGCCGGTGTCGCACCTGGGCGCCGAGTCCATGTATGCCTTCGAAGGTGGGCTGAAGCTGCGCCGGCGTCGGATCGCTGGCTCGCTGGTGTTGTTCGACCTCGAGCTCAGGGACGCGATCGCGAGGCGCACGGCGATCTTTCCCCCGGATATCGTCGGCACATCGATTGCGGGGTACCCCGTCGTGTCGAGGGATGCCGATGGCCGTGCCTACGTCGGCGTGGACCCGCGACCCATCGTCACCCGCGTCAACGTCGAGCGCGGGCGCATTCAGGGCATCGAGGCCGACGTGCAGGTGCGGCTCGGCAGCACGTGGGTGGCCAGTGCCAATGGCTCCATGGCCCATGGGCGCGACAGCGACGATGTGTATCTTCGGCGGATGCCGCCGGTGATGGGCGTGATGCGGCTGAAGTGGGAACCCAGCGTGCAGCCCTTCTGGGTCGAAGCCGTGGTCACCGCGACGGCTACGCAGAAGCGCCTCAGTCCCGGCGACCTGTCGGATGCACGAATCGGGGGACGGCGGCGACAGGCCGACATCGCCTCATTCTTCAACGGCACTGCCGCCGACCTGGGGCTGGTGCAGGATGGCCGTGTGGTCGAGACCGGCGAGTCGCTCGCGCAGGTGCAGGCCCGGCTCCTCGGCGGCGCCTCGGCGTCGTACCTGTACACCGCCACGCCAGGCTTTGTCACGTTCACGCTGCGCGGCGGCTGGCGCGTGTCGTCGCGCCTGGATGCCAGCGTCGGGCTCGACAACCTGACTGACCGTAACTACCGTTGGCACGGGTCGGGGAGCGACGCGCCCGGCTTCTCGCTGGCCGCGAAGGCGCGGGTCCGCCTCTAGCCTCTGCAGATGTCGCGACGCACTGCGCGGTCGCCCGCGGTTACTCGGTGATGTACTCGCGCTCACGCTGGCGAATCGCCTTGTAGCGCCGGAACGTGTCCCGCGCCGTGTCGAGCCCGACCACCGACCGCCACGTGCTGCCGCGAAACGTGTGAGCCAGCAGCGCCCGTCCGTGGCGCCACACGAAGCCCGGCCGACGGCGCAGTACCACCGGGAGGTGCCGCACCTTCATCCAGCGTTCCGATTTCCATCGCAGGAACTCGATCTCGTCGGCCGACAGGTGCGCGCTGCGCACGACTGCGGTGGTGCCGTCGTATTCTTCCAGCCGTTGGTTGACCACGAGGTCGCGGCGGCGGACGTCGTCGCTCATTGGCGTCCGCGGATAGGGCGTCGGGTGCTGGATGTAGGGCCAGTCCACGTAGCGTCGCGCGAAGGCCAGGTTGGCCTCGATGGCCTCCGCCGTGTCGTCGGGATTGCCCACGATGAGGCCGCCGACCACGTGGATGTCATGGCGGTGCAGGACGTCGATGGCGTCCAGCGTCGCGTTGCCGACCCGCCGACCACCCTCTCGCTGCGCATTCTTGGCCGACGCCTTGAGGAAGGTCAGGTCCGCTTCGAGCACGTTCTCGATGCCCAGGAAGACGTATTCGAACCCGGCGCGCTTCATCAGCGGCGCCAGTCGTGCGCCATGCGCGGCAAATGCCGAGGTCATCCCCTGCACGATGTAGCGCAGGTCATGCAGACCGGCGTCGATCATGGCCTCGCACAAGGCCTCGAACCGGCGCACGTCGAGGGTCACGTTGTCGTCGACCAGGAAAATCACCCGGGCCCCGTGGTGCCGCGCGTCGGCGATGTCCTCCATCACCCGGGCCAGTTCGCGGGTGTAGAAGTTGCGGCCCCGCATCTCGATGATCGAACAGAAGCTGCACTCGAAGGTGCAGCCGCGCGACGTCTCGACCACGTCGACCTGATCGCCGAGGAAGGTGTAGCCCTGCAGCACCCGGGCGCCCCGGCGCGGCAGCGCCAGCGTCTCGTCCAGGCGATGCGAGGCCGGGCGGTCATCGTTGTGGACGAATACGCCATCCTCGCCACGCCAGCTGAGGCCGGCGATGGACGAGAGTGCGGCGGGGGGCGCACCGGACTCAATCGCCCGCAGCAGGTCGCGGAACGTGATCTCGCCTTCGCCGCGGACCACGAAGTCCACGCCATCGGCACCCGTCCATGCATCGGTGGCCAGGCTCGGATCGTACCCGCCGGCCACCAGGCGCGCTGACGGACACCACGCTCGCAACCGGCGAATCAGGCGCAGCGCCGTGCGCCGCTGAAACGTCATGCAGGACAGGCCGATGACCTCGGGGCAGCACTCGCGGACCAGGCGTTGGACAGTGCCGAGGACGTCGCCTGGCACCAGGACGAGGTCGGCAACAGCCACCGTGTGGTGCGCGTCGATGTTGCCGGCCAGTGAGGCCAGCGCGCCGTTGGGCATGCACATGCCGATCGTCGGCGTGTGCTCGAACGCGTCTGGCATCGAGAGCAGCAGCACATGCATGAGCGCGCCTCGGTCACGGGTAGTTCGGCCGTGGGAACGTGAGCAGCATACACTCGCGGCGCGACGACCGCGACAACGCCCGGCGGCACGGCCGGGTCGAGTGCCGGGTCGAGTGCCGGCGCGCCCGCCTGGCTACTCGAGATCGACTTCGAGCAGGGCCGGTTGCCGCACCTGGACGTCGACCGGCACGGGGTCGATGCGGGTCTTTCCACTCTGGACGCCGAGCTCGTCGAAGCGGCGCACGGCGGGCAGCACGCGGGACTCGAGTGTGCCGACGGCGTCGTTGTAGGCGCGAACGGTCTTGCCGAGCTGATGACCGGTCGCCGCCAGGCGGGTCACGAGCGTGGCCAGGCGGTCATGGAGCTCGCGAGCGAGGCTGCTTATCCGCTGCGCGTTCTCGGCCATCTTCTCCTGGCGCCATCCGTACGCCACCGCGCGCAGCAGCGCGATCAGCGTGGAGGGTGTGGCAATCACCACCTGCTTTTCCAGCGCCTGCTCGATCAGCAGCGGGTCGGCTTCGGCCGCCGCCGCCAGGAAGGTGTCGCCGGGGATGAACAGCACCACGAACTCGGCACTGTCGCGCAGCTGTGCCGCGTAGCCGCGTTCGGCCAGCTTGCCGACGTGGGTCCGCAACTGCATGGCGTGCCGCTGCAGGTGCGCGCGGCGCTCGTCCTCGCTGCCGGCCTCGAGCGAGTCGAGGTAGGCCGTCAGCGCAACCTTGGCGTCGATGATGATGGTGCGGCCGGCGGGCAGGGTGACGACGACATCGGGCCGCAAGCGTCCGTCGTCGCCGTCATGTGTGCTCTGCTCGAGGAAGTCGCAGTGGGGGCTCATGCCCGATAGCTCGGCCACCCGACGCAGTGCCACTTCACCCCAGCGGCCGCGCACGTGGGGTGTCCGGAGCGCGGTGACCAGCCGGCCGGTTTCCTGGTGCAGGGTGGCGGTGGCGGTGACCACTTCGCGCAGGTGCTGTCCGACCTCGCCGAGTCCCCGCTGGCTGCTCTCGGCAAACGCCTGGGTCTGACGTTGGTACTCGGTGAGTTTCTCAGCCAGCGGATGGACGAGCGCGCCGATCGCGTCCGTGCGTGCCCGCAACTCGCCGGACGCCTGCTCCTGCATGGTGCGGAACCGTTCCTCGGCCAGCGCCAGGAGGCGGGTCGTGCTGGCATCGAGCGCGTCGGCGGCCAGCGCCTTGAAGGCATCCTGCACTTGCGTATGCGCGGCCGCGAACTCACGGACCTGGTCACGGTTGCGGATCTCGATCTGCTCGGCGCGCGTCTCGGCGACGGCCCGTCCGCGCTGGGCGATCGACAGCTCGCGCCGCAGCTCCTCGAGATGGGACTGGGCCTGTGTCAGGCCGTCGGCGGCCGCGCCGGCCCGCGCCGTGGCGGCGGCCGCAGCGGCGTGCAGGGCCCGCGCCTCGGCTATCGACACCCGCGAACCGCGCAGCACCAGCCACGTGACCAGCATGCCGGCCAGCGCGGCAAGCACGGGCCACAGCGCGTCGGTCACCGCAGCGAGGCGCGCAGCGTCACCGTGACGCGCACCTCGACGTCGCCTGCCGAGACCGGCGTCGCCGGCACGTCGGCCGCATCCGCGGCCATCGCGCGCATCATCATCGGCTGCGGCGGGGGCGGGTGGTTGCCGCTGCCGGTTTCGTCGAGGCGGAGGACGCGATCGACAGCGCGACCGACACCCTCGGCCATGGCGCGGGCCCTGGCCAGCGCCGACGCCGAGGCCAGCTTCAGCGCCTGCTGCTCGGCTCCGGCCATGTCCTTGAGCGTGAAGCGCACGTCGCTGACGCGCGTGGCACCTGCGGCGACGACCGCGTCGATCACCTCGCCCACCCGGCCGACGTCATCGAGGCGCACCTCGATCACGTTGGTGGCCAGGTATCCCCGCAGCGCCTGCTTGCCATCGGCCCAGTCCCATTGCGGCTGCAGATCCACGCTCTGGGTGCGGATGGCATCATCGGGCAGGGTGAAGGCGGCGAGGCGGGCGCGAATGGCGGCCGCCACTTTCGCGTTCTGGGCTTGCGCTTCCTTCGGCTGGCGCGATCGGGCTTCCGACGCGACGATGACCAGGACCTGGTCGGGCGCGCGCTTGACGACGCCCTCGCCAGAGGCGATCACGTCATCCTGCGCAGCGGAAGGCACGGTCGGCGACTGCGCCGCCAGAGACGCGGGCGGTCCAATCAGCAGCAGGGACAGCAGTAGATGGCGCACCAGCAACCTCCAGGCGCCGCGCGGGCGCTGTGCGTGAGACGTCGGCCAGCGGAAGAGAGCAGGCCTGCGACGCGCCCGCCCGGCTACCGCTCGACGAACGGTTCGATGACGTCGAGCAGGACCGCCAGGACACGCTCGCCGTCCAGGCTGGCAATGGCATCGCCTTGCGCCAGCGTCCGCTCGTCCTCGAGTTGCCGGCGGCCGCGGCTGTAGGCGCTGCGCACCACCACGGTCGGCTGGTCCGAGCCGACTTCGAGCACGATGTCGATGACGTTGTCGCTCGACCGGTCTGACACGAGCCGGACGGTGGAGGCCGGGGTCTGCACCGAGAACGTGAATCCCTCGGCCTTGAGCGCCTGCGCGAACTGGCGAACGGTCGGGGCGATCTCCTTCTCCAGGGCGCTGTCAAACGCGGCCCGGGCGGCATCGGCGGTGGTCCGCCTCTGGGCCTGGGCCTTGCGCAGTTCCGCGAGGCGGTGCGTCAGTTGCCGACGGACTTCTGCAGTTTCGAGCATGGCCCCCAAGAGTAACAGTTTGCCGGCGGGTCAGCCGCCCTGAGCGCGCACGCTCAGGGCGCGACGCGCCCGTGCCTCGGCGCCTGTCCGGTGTTGATCGCCATCAGCCCCCCCAGCAGGGGCCACCATCCGACCTCGACAAACCCCTCTTCGCGCATCAGCGAGGCCACGCCGTCGGCGCCGGGATATCGCTCGAGGCTCTCGGCGATGTAGCGGTACGTGTCCGGGTCTCGGTGCAGCCACTGGCCGACGGCGCCGCCCACCGCACGCAGGTACGCCAGGTACGCGGACCGCACCAGCGGCTGGCGCGGCAAGGTGAAGTCCAGCGACAGGCAGCGCCCGCCGGGCACCAGCACGCGGCGGATTTCGCGCAGCGATTGCCGCAAGTCGGGGACGTTGCGCAGACCATAGCCGGCCGTGACGATCTGTCGTGAGGCGGACGGGAACGGGAGCGCCTGCATGTCGCCGCACACCCAGCGCAGGCCGGCGGCCTCGGGCTTGGCAGCGGCCAGCGACAGCATGCGGTGCGTCAGATCGAGCCCGACGACATCGGCACCTGCCTCGCGCAGACGGGCCGTGATGTCGCCGGTGCCGCAGGCCAGGTCGAGGGCCCGATCCCCTGGCTGTACGGCGGCCATCCGCACCAACACGTCCTTCCAGCCGGCATCACGACCCAGCGACAGCCACACGGTGATGTCGTCGTACCGCGGGGCGATTTCGTCAAACAGCGCCCGCACGTACGTGGCCTTGCCACCCGGCGTGGCCAGCGCCGCCGCCAGGTCGCCTCGTGGGCGCCTGCGTGCCATTCCCGGTGTGCGCGCCATCTGCGGCATTACCATAACAAAGCTACGTATGCTGCCATCGAGCACCGTCGAGAACTATCTCAAGGCGATTTACGCCGCCCAGCGCGCCCTGGCCGTCGAGGCGCTGGTGCCGATGGGCCAGCTGGCCGCGGCCCTGGAGGTGGTGCCTGGCACCGCCACGACCATGGTCAAGGCCCTGGCTGAGTCGGGCCTGGTCCGCTACGAGCCGTACGTGGGCGTGCGCCTGACGGCCGCGGGCGGCAAGCTCGCGGCACTCGTGCTGCGCCGGCACCGCCTGATCGAGCTCTTTCTGGTCCAGGTCATGGGCATGAGCTGGGCCGAGGTCCACGACGAAGCGGAGCACCTCGAGCACGCCGTGTCGGAGCGCCTCATCGGCCTCATGGACGAGATGCTCGGCTTTCCGTCCGTCGATCCCCATGGCGACCCGATTCCGAACGCCGACGGCGGCGTTGACGAGCGCAGCTACCATTCGCTGCTCGAGTGCCCCATCGGCCAGCACGTCCGCGTCGCGCGCGTCGCCGACCAGGATGCCGAGTTCCTGCGCTTCATCGAACAGAGTTCGCTGATGCCGGGCCAGACCGTGGTGGTGGTGACGCGCGATCCTGCGGCCGACAGCGTGGCGGTGCAGGGCGGCGATGCCAGGCACATCGTGCTCGGCGCACGGGCGGCCTCAAAGGTGCTCGTCGAGAAGGAAGAGTAAGAGACCGTCGAAGCGATCGATCGTCCAGCGCGCCAGCGCGCGGTGCGAGGCATCCACGCCCGCGTAGCCGAATCCGTAGGCCGCCAGGCACGCGTCGACGCCGGCGGCAGTGGCAGTGGCGACATCGACCCACGAATCGCCGACCATCAGCGTCTCGTGGGCTGGCACGCCGGACCCGGCGATGAGGGCACGCAGCGCACCGGGCGAGGGTTTGCGGCCGTGCGGCGTGTCACCGCCGATGGCGCTGTCCACCAACGCGGCCATGCCGAGCACTGACAGGATGGTGTCGGTCGGCGCCTGTGGCTTGTTGGTGAGGACCGACACGCGAGCCTGCCGATGCAGCCGTGCCAGCGTCGGGGCGACGCTCTCATAGAGAGTCGTCGTGGCGGTGAGCCGCGTGTCGTAGGCGTCGAGAAATCTGGGCAGGGCCTGGTCCGGATCGGCGGCGACGCCGGCCCGCGTCAGGGCGCGCGCCACCAGCGTCCTGGCGCCCTCGCCGACCATGGCCACCACATCGGGCACGGGCAGCGGTGAGGCGTCGTAGGTGGCAAGCATGGCGTTGGCCGCATCGGCCAGGTCCTGTCGCGAATCGATCAATGTGCCGTCGAGGTCCAAGACGAAGTGTCGGTAGATCACCCCATCACTGTAAATGGCGACGCGGTGGCCGTGCTGTGCTCGGGCGGCCTCGACAGCGTGGTGCTGGCCGCCGACCTGTCGGCAACAGCGCTGGTGCACCCGATCTACGTGGCCTCGGGACTGGCGTGGGAGCCCGAAGAGCGGGCGACGCTGACGCGGTCCCTGGCGGTGTTCCCACATCGCGAGCGCCTTGCGCCCCTGCACGTGCTCGACGCGTCGGTGCGCGATGTGTATGGGCCATCGCACTGGGCGCTGACCGGCACGCCACCCGCCTGGGACACCCCGGACGAGGATGTCTACCTCGTGGGCCGGAACATCGTGCTGCTCGGCAAGGCGGCGGTGCACTGCGCGCTGCGCAAGATCGGACGCATTGCGCTCGGTTCGCTCGCGGGCAATCCCTTCCCCGACTCGACCCCCGAGTTCTACGAGGCCATGGCGCGGGCGCTGTCACTCGGCCTGGCATGCCCCATCGCCATCGAGACGCCGTATCGCTCGTGGCACAAGCGCGACGTCATCCGCCGCGGCCACGCCATCGGCGCGCCGATGGCCCTGACCCTGTCCTGCATGAACCCCGTCGGGGAACGCCACTGCGGAGCCTGCAGCAAGTGCCGTGAGCGGCACGACGCCTTTGTCGAGGCGATCGGCCGCGACCCGACGACGTACGCGAGCCAGACGCCAGCGTGACCGACGTGGGCCGTGCGGCGGGTGCGGCGACCAAGGGTTGGTGACGACAGGCAGGTCGAGCGCCTCGCCCACGCACATCATCAGGGACGAGCCGGTGGACGTCGCATGGTCGTCGTCTCTAGGAGATGCCCGGCCGACCGGGTTCGGGGCCTATCCGAGGACAGTCAGCCTGCCGCGTCGTTGGCGTAGACGACCGCACCGCCGATGAGCGTCTGCCGCACGCACCACGTGTCGTCCAGCACCACCAAGTCGGCCAACAGCCCCTCGGCGATTCGACCGCGATCGGTCAAGCCGAGGGTGCGGGCCTGGACGGTCGCGGTCATCATGGCCGCCTCGGTCGGCGTCATCCCGACCATCCTCACGAGGTTGCCAAACACCCGGTCCATCGTCAGCCGACTGCCCGCAAGCGTGCCATCGTCGAGGAAGCACGCCTGCTCCCGCACCGTGATCGACCGTCCGCCAATCTCGAACCGAGCGCCTACGGTCAGACCCGCGCCGGCCAACCCGTCGGTGATGGCCATCACCCGCTCGGGACGCTTGGCACGGATGGCGGCGCGCATCGCCACCGGGTGCACGTGATAGCCGTCACAGACCAGTTCGACGGCCACCCGGTCGTCGTCGAGCACGGCGCCGATCAGCCCGGGGGCGCGATGGGTGAACGGCGGCATGCGGTTGAACAAGTGCGTGGCTCGCCGAGCCCCGGCCTCGATGCCGGCCCGTGCCTCCTCGAGGGTGGCTCCGGAGTGGCCGAGCGAGACGGTGTGGCCGTGTGCCACGAGATCGCGCACGAGGGCGAGCGCCTCCGGCAGCTCGGGCGCCAGCGTCACCGTGCCGATCGCGCGCCGGTGCGCGGCGATGACCGCGACGATGTCCTCGCCCCGGAAAGCGGTGGCCGTGCCGGGCGTGGCCATGTCGGAGGGAGCGCCTGGCGGCAGGCAGAGTTCAGAGAGCGGCTGTGCGCCACGGTAGTCCGGCGCCATGAAGTTGCTCTCGATGTGCGCCGGCAGCACGCGGGCTGATTCGGGAGGCGCGGCATCCATCGCCTCCTCGATGCCGCGCGCCACCATCTCCAGCGTCGCGGGCGGGCAGGCAAAGGTCGTCGGCGTGAAGGACGTGCACCCGAAGCGCGGGAGGTGTGCGGCGATGGCGGCGACGCGCCCGGGACCGGCCTGCACGTCCTCACCGAGCACACCATGCACGTGCACGTCGATGAAGCCGGGCACGATCCAGAGCCCAGACAGCGGCCCGTCCTGGCTGCCCGGCCCGACCTCGACAATGCGGTCGCCATCGATGACGAGCCGACCGGGCGAGAGGATGCGGTCCGGGAGCACGAGGGAGGCGCCGTCGAAAATCAGCATAGAAGTGTCCGCAAAGGCCGCTGACGCACCGACAGAATCACCTGCGTGCGGCGGCCCGATTCAGTGGGAGCGTGCCGTCCAGCCCGGATGCAGGCATAGCTTGCATCCATTGAGCGGTGCGACGGCGGGACGGTTGCGCAGGTACCTGTCGACCTCTGCCAGGAGCGTGCGGAGAGCCCGGTCGTCCGGGCCGTTCAACACGATGACGCCGGGGCTGACGGCGAGCGGAAATCGACGGTCCTCGAGGAAATCGTGGTCGAGTGTCAGCAGCGTCCGGCGCAAATCCCGGGCGCGATGGAAGTGCGCGACATCGGTGGCGCGCCGCCACTCCGGTTCGTCGAGCACATGCAGCACGTCCCAGTGCAACCGCGCCCGCATGAAGCCGATCAGCGGCGCCGGTACGTTGGCATCGGCGTAGATCAACGGCCCCTGTGCCTGCGCTGCCCGGAACGACCCGAGTTCGGAGAACAGCGTGCCCATCGTGTTGCCGACCGACAGCTTACATCGGCGGCGCGGCGGGCCGACAGCGCGAGCGTTGGCCGGCGTTGGCGGCCAAGGAGGGGCAGACCGGGTACTATCGACAGGGCGGGCACGGCGCCGGACGTCACGTCGGCGCGACTCCCCACCCTTTCGCACCGTGCCCGATGCCTTCACGCTGACCGTTCGCGAGCTGTCTGCTCCCACTCCGACGATGCGCCGACTGGTGCTGGCGCTGGACGGCGTGCCATTCTCGTACCAGGCTGGCCAGGCCGCGGCACTCGGACTGCACGGCCAACGCGAGCGTCGCCCCTATTCGATTGCGTCAGCGCCTTCTGACTCTTCGAGCCACGGGGCGATCGAGTTCCTGTTACGGGCCAATCCCGGCAGCGGGCTCGGCCGGCACCTCGACGCGGTGTGCGCGGGCGCACGGGTCGACTTCGAAGGGCCGTTCGGGTCCTTCGTGCTGCCCGACCCGTTGCCGGAGCTGCCGCTGCTTTTCGTGGCCGGGGGCACCGGGCTGGCGCCGCTGCGCTCGCTGGCCCGTCAGGCGCGGGCGATTGGCCACCGCGGCCCGAGGCACTTGCTGTATTCGGTGCGGGATGTCGAGGATGTCGCGTACGCCGAGGAACTGGCGCGGTGGGATCAGGACCACGGGGGCGAGGCGCTGATCACCTTGACGCGACACGCGGAGGTCGAGTGGACCGGGCGTCGGGGCCGCATCGACGTCTCACTGCTCCGTCGTTTCGCGGGCGACGTGCTGCCGCTCTGCTTCCTGTGCGGTCCACCGACCATGGTGGAAGACCTGACGCATGTGCTGTCTCAACTGGGCGTGCCCGCCGACCACGTCCGCACGGAGCAGTGGGCGCCCTTTGTCTGACGGCCCTCGTGTCGAGGGCCCGCGGCCGATGACGGTGCGCTACATCCCCATCGGGCGATAGCCCGCGTCGACGTAGATCACTTCGCCGGTCACGCCCTTGCCCCACTCCGAGAGCAGGAACATCGCCACGCCGGCCACGTCGCTGCCATCGACGTTGCGCTTGAGGGCGGCACGGTCGCGGTAGACCTGCAGGATGGCCGAGAAGCCTGAGATCCCTGACGCCGCGAGGGTCTTCACGGGACCGGCCGAGATGGTGTTGACGCGGATGTTCTGCGGGCCCAGGTCAGCGGCCAGGTAGCGGACCGCGGACTCGAGTGCCGCCTTGGCCACGCCCATGACGTTGTAGTTGGGAAAAACGCGGTCGGCACCGAGATAGGACAGCGTCACGATGCTGCCGCCACCTTTGCGGGCCATCAGCGGCGCAGCGCCCCGAGCCACGGCCACCAGTGAGTAGGCGCTGGTGTCGAGCGCGATACGGAAGGCTTCGCGTGAGGTCTCGAGAAAGGGCGCCGACAGCGCCTCGCGCGGCGCGAACGCGGCACCGTGCACCACGAAGTCCAGGCCATCGAGCTGCGACCCGAGCGACTCGAAGAGCGCCGCGATGTCCTCATCACGACTGACGTCGCAAGGCAGCAGCAAGGGCGGCGTCGTGAGCTTGGTCGCCAGCTCGTCGACGTTCTCCTTCAGACGGTCGTTCTGATAGGTGAGCACGAGCCGCGCCCCGGCGGCATCGGCCTGCTGCGCGATGGCCCAGGCAAGCGATCGCTTGTTGGCGACACCGACCACGAGGCCGGTGCGTCCCGAGAAGTCCGACATGTCCAGGCTTCCTGTGCGGGCCTCAGCGGCCGCGGCGATTTGGCGGACGCGACTGTCCGGGCTGGTTGCCCTGACCCTGTTGCGGTCCCTTGCCTGACGGGTGACCGTTGGCGTACGGCGAGTAGCTGCCCCACGTCGCGGGCTGCGGCTGCCGGGGACGTCCACCGCCGCCACCACCACCAAAACGACGACCTTGCGGCTGTCGCGCGTACGACGTGAAGTCGGCCGGCTTGCGCTCCTGCACCTGGCCTTCGATCTTGGGCAGCGTCGCCCGGATCAATGTGTGGCGATGCACGGGCTCTTCGCGCCCCGGTGCATCCTCGTCCACCGGCGGAGGCGCAGCCGCCATCGGGGCAGGCGTGACCTCCGCTGGAGGCGCGGCCACCACCACGGGGGCGGGACGCGGTGGTGCGGGCGGTGCCGCAGCGACCGGTGTCGTCACAGGCGGGTCACCTTCGACGCTCGCGTGCAGCGGGACACCGGTCTCCGAGTCACGACCCGTGATGTTGTCGAGCACGGTCTTGTACAAGACGGCCTGAGGGTCGGCCTTCTTGCGGCGGGCGGGTATCTTGCCCCCCTTGTAGACGTGCTCGAAGTCGCAGGTGCCGCACCGGGTGGTACGGACCTCGTCGCCAACGAGCGCAACGATCACATGATTTGACAGGCGTTTTTCGCGTGGACAGTAATCGTCCAGCACATCACCCAGCCGAAGCCGGCGTTCTTGCATCAACAGCTCCCGGAAGTACGTCCCAGGCGGGTCGGGGAATCCGCGACAGACCCAACGGAGAGGAGGTCACCGGATACTAGCACATCATCCCCGCGGCCCGATCCAGGCCTGCATTTCGGTCAGACGTGCCGCCACCGCGACCGGCGCGGTGCTCTGCGGCGTCTGCCGTGCCCGAATGGAGGCCAGGGGCGTGATGGCCTCCACCACATCATCGTCGAACAGCGGCGAGAAACGCCGCCATTGGTCAGGAGTCAATGACTCGATGGCCAACCCCTCCTCGAGCAGGGAGCGGACCATGCCACCGACAAGTTCGTGCGCATCGCGAAAGGGCAACCCCTTCCGCACGAGATAGTCGGCAACGTCGGTGGCGAGCATCAACCCACCGGCGGCCCGACCGGTCACGTCGCGGCGGACGCGCAATGTCCGCACCACGGCCTCGCACGACATCAGGCTGCCCGCCACGGTGTCCTCCGTGTCGAAGACGGCCTCCTTGTCTTCCTGCAGGTCCTTATTGTAACCGCTCGGCAGGCCCTTCATCGTCACGAGCCATCCGGTGTGCCGACCGATCACACGTCCCGTCTTCCCCCGTACGAGTTCCATGGGGTCGGGGTTCTTCTTCTGCGGCATCAGGCTGCTGCCGGTGGTGACCGAGTCGTCGAGCTCGAAGAAGCCGAACTCCTCGGACCCGTAGATGATGACATCCTCGGCCAGCCGGCTGACGTGAATCATGAGCAGCGCGCACGCGTGCAGGAAACTCGAGACGAAATCGCGGTCGGCCACCGTGTCCATGCTGTTGACCGCGGTGCGGGCGAACCCGAGGCGGACACGCAGGAATTCGACATCGATCGGGAACGAGTTGCCGGCGATGGCGCCAGACCCGAGCGGCAGCACATCGGCTTCGCTGTAGACCGCATCGAGGCGCTCGCAGGCGCGACGAAACGCCGCCGCATGCGCCAGCCAGTAATGCGCCTCGAGCACCGGCTGCGCCCGGCGCAGATGCGTGTACGCCGGAAGCGGCGCCTGGCCGGCGTCGGCCGCGCGGACACAGAGGGCCGCGACCAGGTCCCGTACTCGTGCCTGCACGACACGGATGCGGCGCCGAAGATACAGCCGGAGGTCCAGCGCCACCTGCTCGTTGCGCGAACGACCCGTATGCAGACGCTTTCCGGTCGCCCCCACCCGCTCGACCAGCTGTCGCTCGACAAACGAATGGACGTCTTCGTCGTCGCCCGACACGAACGCCGGATCGGCCGCCGCTGCCTCACGCATGTCGGTCAGGGCGCGGTCGAGCGCCTGCTGCTCCTCGGCCGAGAGCACGCCGGCGCGCAACAGGGCCTCCGACCACGCCCGGCTGCCCTCCACGTCGTCCTCGAAGAGGCGCCGGTCGAAGGCAAACGATGCGCCGAAGGCAAAGACGTCCTGATCAGGGGCATTCGAGAAACGGCCAGACCACAGTGTTGACATGGATGCGATTCAGAAGTCCGAGTGGGAACCGGAGCGTGTTCAGGCGGTGCGACCGACCACCTGGACGCCGCCCTTGTAGAGGCGAAGCCGGACCACCGCCGTCGCGTCCTTCAAGGCGCGATCAGCGAGGGCGTCAATCGACGCGCGAGTGAGGCCGTGCCAGTCGCCGCTGCGCAGCAGATCGACGTAGCTTTCCGCCAGCCGCCGGCGAAGCGTCCGCAGCGACCAGGGCAGCATCAGCGCCTCGAGTTCACGAATGGCCACCTGCAAGACCGTGGCGGCCGGGGCTTCGGCCACTTCACGACGGACGCCGGTGCCTTCGGGCACGAGGACGTCGATGCGGCCGACGCCGTGGGCGCCGGCAATGGTGTCGAGGCTGCTCAGCAACTCCACCAGCGGCATGGCCACGCCGTTGACCCGCCGCGGCGTGCCCGCCTCGAAGCCGATGTCGAGCATGGCGGGCATATCCGGCCCGCGTGTGACCGCGCGGGTATGACTGAACCGCGCCTCATCGATCGGCTGGTCGATGTCGCCGATGCTGGCCAGCGACCGCCCCCACAGCGTCGCGCGCACGGCCGGCGCCGCGGCGGCGGCCACCTGCAACGCCGCCATGGCCGAGGCGCGCATGTCGCCGGGCATCTGCTCCACGCTGGGCCGGACGGGCACGCGCGACGTCGCTGCGAGCAGGCACCGCATGCGCGCCGCTGCCTGACCGACGCCGCCATGGGCCAGCGCGTCGGCCTGCTCCATGCCAGCCACCATGGCCACCTGGGCCGCCACGCACGGCAGCGCCAACACGGCCGCATGGGGATCGCCATCAAAACCAATGGCCCCGGCACGCAACGCCCGCAGCACGACGTCGTGGGCGAAGACCTCGCGCGCGTCGAGCACATGTGCCCGCACGGCGCCGGCCTCGAGGGCCCGCTCTCGTACGGCCAGCAGACTCTCGCCCTGGCCGACATCCACCGTGACCGTGACGACCTCGGCCTCGCGCGCCAGCCAGGGTATGGCGCAGAGCGTGGCCGCATCGCCGGCGTGGGCGAGCACCACCCGTTGCTGTGACATGTGTGTGGCGTTCCTCAGCGCGCGAGCGCGGGGCTGCGCATGAGTGCGCCTGACCGCCAGGCGTCCAGACGCTGTACCAGGTGCCGGGCGGCAGCGCCGTGCCGGCAGATGACCAGGATGGTGTCGTCGCCAGCCACGGTGCCGAGAACGTCACCGAGCCCGGCCCGGTCGATGGCGATGGCCAGCAACGCCGCCTGACCAGAGTCGGTGCGCAGGACGACCAACTGCTCGGACCGCTCGACACTGGTCAGAAATTCCGCGCTGGTGCGCCTGAGAGTCGCCAGGGCATCGACCGGCGCCAGACCTCCGCCGTTCAGTCGCTGGTACGCGCCATCGCCGGCACGTTTGATGACACCCAGTACCCGGAGGTCCCGCGACAGCGTCGCCTGCGTCACATCGACGCCCTCGGCGTGAAGCCGCTGCCTCAACATCTCCTGGCTGGAGATGATTTCACGTTGGATGACGTCCAGGATGACGCCGTGGCGCATGCCTTTCATGTTTATGCAGACTTATGCATCCTAGCACCGGCGCGGATTCCGCGCCTAGGCGAATTTTACCCTTGCAGACTCGTCTCGAGCTCCGCATACTTGCCGTTCGATTGCATAACTATTCATATGACTGAGGGACAGCAACAACGTATCGAGGTGGGGATCGTCGGGGCCACCGGCTATGGCGGGCAGGAGCTGGTCCGTCTGCTCGCTCGACACCCGGGCGCCGACCTCCGTGTTGCGCTCGGTTCGAGCCAGTCGGACCAGCCGCGCCGGCTGCCGGGGCTGGCCCGCATCTGGGACGGCGAGATCACGGCATACAGCCCGGAGGCCCTCGCCGGCTGTGACGTCGTCTTCCTGAGTACCCCCGAAGCCTTCGCCGCGTCGAGCGCCGCCGAGTTACTGGCGCGCGGCCATCGCGTCATCGACCTGTCGGGCGCCTTCCGGCTCAAGGACCCGGTCGCGCGTGCGCGGCACTACCCCGCCACGCCCGACCCCATGCCCGACGGCACCGTCTACAGTCTCCCCGAATTCGATGCGGCCGCTGTGCCGGCGGCGCGGCTGATTTCGTGTCCCGGTTGCTATCCGACCGCCGCGATGCTGTCGCTGCTGCCCCTGACCCGTGCCGGTCTGCTCCAGGGTGAGGCCATCGTCGATGCCAAGTCGGGGATGTCGGGAGCGGGCAAGGGCGCCAGCGAGCGCACGCATTTCTCCGAGAACCACGGCAGCGTCGCCGCGTACGCGCTGTTCGGTCACCGGCACACGCCGGAGATGGAGCAGGCGCTCGGGTTGCCTGTGACGTTCACGCCGCACCTCGTGCCGCTGGACCGTGGCATCCTGTCGACCACGTACGCGCGGCTCACGCCGGGCGTCACGGCCGCCCAGGTCGCCGAGACCATGCATGCGGCGTACGCCAACGCGATGTTTGTCCGCCTCACCGGGGACCGCCTGCCCGAGATCAAGCACGTGGTGCACAGCAACTTCTGCGACATCGGCTGGAAGGTCGATGAGCCGACAGGGAGACTGATCGTGGTGGCTGTCCTCGACAATCTGCTCAAGGGCGCGGCCGGCCAGGCAATCCAGCAGTTCAACCTGCTGTGTGGATTTGCCGAGCACGCAGGGCTCCTGTGACCGTGGCTCCGGTGGTGGTCAAGTTGGGGGGCGAACTGGTCGAAACGGCTGACCGGCTCGCGGAGGTCGGCCAGGCGCTGTCGCAGCTGGCCGCGGCGGGTCCCGTGGTGGTGGTGCACGGCGGCGGCCGCGAGATCGACGCCGACCTGGCGCGCCGAGGCCTGGCCAAGCTGTCGGTCGACGGCCTGCGGATCACCGATGCGCCGACGCTGGACGCGGTCGTCGCCGTCCTTGCCGGCACGATCAACACACGGCTGGTGGCGCACCTGGTCGGGCTCGGCATCGGAGCCGTCGGTTTGACCGGCGTCGATGCGGCGCTGGCGCGCTCCGGGCGAGCCGAGGCCCACTTGACGTCGGCCGGCGCGCGTGTCGACCTGGGCCTGGTCGGCGAGCCGGAGGCCGATGCGGACCTGGGCGTTGTCTCGCACCTGCTGGCAGGCGGTTACGTTCCGGTCATCGCCAGCCTCGGCCTCGACAGCCGGGCGGCGGTCCTCAACGTCAACGCCGACACGCTGGCCGCGCATGTGGCGGGCGGCCTCGGCGCCGGTGAACTGCTGCTGCTCGGCGCCACCGCCGGTGTCCTGGACGGCAACGGGCGGACCCTCGAGGCGCTCGGCGTCACCGACGCGGAGGCGCTCATGCAGGATGGGACGGCCTCGGCCGGCATGGTCGCCAAGCTGCGCGCCGCCACATCGGCCCGCGCCCGCGGCGTGGGCGTCGTGTCGATCGTCGATGGCCGCTCCGCCGAGTCGATCCTGGCGCGGCGCGGCACCAGCCTCTCGTAGCAGCGTGTCCCCGAATTCTCCCGCGTGTGAAGTCAAGGAGCCACCGATGTCCAGCGCCACCGAGTCCCCCACCACCGTCGACGCCGTCGAGGCCGCGCACGTCCTGCAGACGTACAAGCGCCAGCCGGTGGTGTTCGTGCGCGGCGAGGGCGTGTGGCTGGTGGCCGACGATGGGCGACGCTACCTGGACATGCTGTCGGGGATCGGCGTCAACGTGCTCGGGCATTCCCACCCGGCGCTGGTCGCGGCCGTGCGTGAGCAGGTTGGCGAACTCGTCCACACCTCCAACCTGTTCTTCCACCCGTACCAGGGACCGCTCGCGGCGCGGCTGACGCGCGCCTCCGGACTGGACCGCGCCTTCTTCTGCAACAGCGGCGCCGAGGCGGTGGAAGGGTGCCTGAAGTTCGCGCGCCGGTTCTGGTACACCGCCGGCACCCCGCGCCCGCAGTTCATCGCCTTCGAGCGTGGCTTCTCGGGCCGCACGATGGGCGCGTTGTCGACGACGTGGGACGAGCACTATCGGATGCCGTTTGGCCCGCTGGTCCCGGACGTCCGCTTCGTCTCCAACGACGACCCCGACGATCTGCTCTCGGCGGTGAGCGATCGGACGGCAGCGATCATCGGCGAGCCGATCCAGGGCGAAGGTGGCGTGCGGCCGTTGCCGGGCCGCATCGTGGACGCGATCAACAAGGCGTGCGCGGCGACCGGTGCGTTGTACATCGCCGACGAGGTGCAGTCGGGTCTTGGCCGCACGGGTCACCTGTTTCATTCGGCCGAACTCGGGCTGTGCCCGGATCTCATCGCGGTGGGCAAGGCGCTCGGCGGTGGGGTGCCCATCGGCGCGGTCCTGGTGTCAGCGCGGGTCGCGGCGGCCATCAGCGCCGGCGATCACGGCACCACCTATGGTGGCAATCCGCTTGCCTGCCGGGCGGCGCTGGCAGTGATGGACACGCTGGACAACGGCCTGCTCGATCACGTACGGCAGGTCGGACCGGTGCTTGCCGAAGGCTTGCGGGCGCTCGCTGCGAAGCACCCGATGGTGGTCGAGGTGCGCGGCGCCGGCCTGATGCAGGGGCTCGTGCTCGACCGTGACGCCGCGGCGGTGGTGCCGGCCGCGCTCGAGCGCGGACTCATCGTCAACCGCACGGCGGAGCGCGTGGTCCGACTGCTGCCGCCCTACGTCATCAGCGCGGCCGAGATCGCCGAGGCGCTGTCGCGCCTCGACGCTGCCCTGGCGGCGGTGCAAGGCGCATGACCGCCTCACCGATCCTTGCCGCGGTCGACGTGCCCCAGGCCAGACAGCTTCCCGAGGGTTACGCGATCACGCGTGGTCGCCCCGAGCAGGCCGAGGCCATGCACGCCCTGATCATGGCAAGCCTGGACGAGGGTCACCTGTTGCCGCGGACCATCGATGACCTGCGCCGACATGCGGATCGCTTCCTCGTCATCGTGGCCGGTGACGCGCTGGTCGGCTGCGCCGAACTGGCGCCGCTGAGCGGCACGGTGGCCGAAGTCCGCTCACTGGTCATCGACCCGGTGCACCGCGGCAAGCGACTCGGGCCGGCGTTGATTGCATCGCTCGGTGCGACGGCACGACGCGAGCAGTTCGGCACGCTGTGCGCCTTCACCCACGAGGCGACGCATTTCGTCCGCCTCGGTTTCACCATCGTCCCGCACACGTGGCTACCCGAGAAGATCGCCACCGATTGCGTCGGGTGCCCCAAGTTCCGCACCTGCGGCCAGTACGCCGTGGCGCTGCCCCTCCGAGGCACGCAAATCGGCAGCATGGCCGTCGTCGGTCACAGCCGTCGCGCCGCGCAGCCGCGCAGCGCCGACTCGTCGGTTCTCGTCCTGCATCGATGATCACGACTATCGAAGGTGGCATCACCGCCCCGGCCGGCTTCACGGCTGCCGGCGTGCACTGCGGCATCAAGGCCAATCCCGAGAAGCTGGATCTGGCGCTGGTGGTGTCGGACCGCGTGGCGACGGCAGCCGCCGTCTTCACCACCAACCTCGCCGTGGCGCCGCCGATCATCGTCTCGCGCGACCACCTGCAAGCCAGCGGCGGCCACGCCCGGGCGGTGGTGGTCAACTCGGGCTGCGCCAACGCCTGCACCGGCGACCAGGGCCGGCAGGTGGCGCACCTGATGGCGGCCGAGACGGCGCGGGCCGTCGATTGCGAGCTCGAGGACGTGATCGTCATGTCGACAGGCGTCATCGGCGTGCAACTGGACCCGCGCACGGTGACCCAGGGCATCATCGCCGCGGCCGAGGTCCTGGCCGTGGACGGCCACATGCGCTGCGCGCGGGCGATCATGACCACCGACCCGTTCCCCAAGGAACGCGCCGTGCAGGTCAGCACCCCGCGGGGCACGTTCCACATCGGTGGCATCTGCAAGGGCTCCGGGATGATCGAGCCGCGCATGGCCACCATGCTGGCGGTGCTGACTTGCGATGCCGCCGTGCCGCCGGCGCTGCTGCAGCGGGCGCTGTCGGAAGTGACCGAGCACACGTTCAATGCCATCACCGTGGACGGCGAATGCTCCACCAACGACTGCGTGGCGCTGCTGGCCAACGGGGCGAGCGGGGTGACCATCGGCGAGGCGGATCTGCCCCTCCTCTCTGATGCGCTGTACGACGTCTGCCGCCACCTGGCCATCGAGATCGTGCGCGGCGGTGAAGGCGCCACCAAGCTGGTGACCGTTCAGGTCACCGGCGGCCGCAGCTACGACGAGGCCAAGCAGGCGGCGCGAGCCATCGCCAACTCCCTGCTGGTGAAGACGGCCATCCATGGCGGCGACCCGAACTGGGGTCGGCTGGTGGCGGTGGCCGGGCGCGCCGGCGTCGGCTTCGCCCTGCATGGGGCCGCGGTCCGGATCGGCGACATCGTGCTGTTTGAAGGCGGGCGTCCCTTCGACGAACGTGCCCCGCAAGCCGCCGAGTATCTGCGCGGCAAGGACATCACCGTCAGCGTCGATCTGGGCACCGGCGGGCAACACGAGGCCACGATGTGGACCTGCGACCTGAGCGAGGAATACGTCCAGATCAACGCCGAGTACCGGACGTAGGGTCAGAGCGGCCCCGCATTCTGCATTCTGAATTCTGAATCTTCCTGTTATGCCCACACGAGTCACGCGCACGACGCCGAAGCCGACCGCCGCACGTTCACTCCGCACGCAGCACTTCGTCTCGCTGCTGGATCTCTCGCCGGCCGAACTGACCGAGATCCTGCAGGCGGCGATGGCGCTGAAGAAGGAGCGGGCGCGCGGCCTCCGCAGTTACGGTGCGACTTCGCTGGCCGGCCAGCACGTGGCGCTGCTGTTCGAGAAGCCGTCGCTGCGCACCCGCTGCACCTTCGAGATCGCGGTGCGCGAGCTCGGGGGGGACGTCATTGCGCCGCCACAGGACGTGGCGATGGGCGAACGCGAGCCGATTGCCGATGTCGCGCGCAATCTCGAGCGCTGGGTATCCGGCGTGGTGATCAGGACGTTCGCCCAGGACCGTCTCGTCGAGTTTGCCACCGCCGCGCCGCGGCTGCACGTGGTCAATGCCCTGACCGACGAGGAGCACCCCTGCCAGGCGCTGGCCGACCTTCTGACGATGTACGAGCAGTTCGGTGAACTGAAGGGGCAGACGATGGCGTTTGTCGGCGACGGCAACAACGTCGCGACGTCACTGGCGCAGGGTGCGCTGATGCTCGGTATGCACGTGCGCCTGGCCACCCCGGTCGGCTACGACTTCGCTCCGGACATCGAGGCGCAATTGCGGGGCGTGGCCTGCCACGGCGCGACCCTCGAGGTGTGTCGGGACGCGCGCGCCGCGGTTGACGGCGTGGCGGCGGTCTACACCGACGCGTGGACGTCGATGGGCCAGGAAGCCGAGGCGCAGCAACGCCGCAAGGTCTTCGCGCCCTTCCAGGTGAACGAGGCGCTGATGCAGGCGGCTGGCGACGCGGTGTTCATGCATTGCCTCCCCGCCCACCGCGGCGAGGAGGCCACCGACGAGGTGATGGACGGACCGGCGTCGATCATCTTCGACCAGGCCGAAAACCGGCTACACGCACAAAAGGCCTTGCTGATGCTGCTCATGGGCAGGACACAATAGCGGCATGCTGCGTGGCATCCAGGTCGGCGTCCTCACGAAACTGCAGCCCGTCAGCATCCACGGGCAGATCTCCTATGACGTCCACTACGTCAAGGCCGACGACGAAGACCTGATTCCGCAGGTGGCACGGGTCGGCGGCGAAGACGTGGCTGCAGGCCTGCACCCGGGGGACCGGGTCAAGCTGCACATTCTGCTCAACCAGGTCACCCGGGTCGAGCGCGACTAGCCGCCAGGATCGTCCTGGCGAGCGAGTCGTGTCTGGAGCCACTGTGCCGCGGGCCGGGCCTCAGGCCTTCATCGGCTGGTCACAGGAGGCCCGCCGCCATCGCCACCGCCATGCACAGGAGCAGCACGGCGATCACATGGCGCATCCGGTCCATTGTCAGTCGCTCGAGATAGCGGCGTCCGATGAACGTTCCGGCGGAGGCGGCCAGCACCGCCACGGCCAACAGGGCGATGTCGAGCGAGGCGCGCTCTTGTGCCAGCTGTCGCCCGTACACGCCCACGCGCGACACGTCGATCAGGCAGGCGATGGCCGCGCCGGTGCCCACAAACGCGTCCCGCTCGAGCCCGGCCCGTGCCAGGAACGCCGATCGCAGTGCGCCCTGCATCCCGGAGATGCCGCCAGCCAGGCCGCTGAGGACCCCGCCGAGTGGCATGTACGCGGCCGGCACCGCCAGCGCCCTCCAGCCCGGGACCCACTCACATAGCACGAAGACCAGCAGCAGTACGCCGATCAACGCCTTGGCCGCGGTCACCTGGAGCACCCGGTCGCCAAGCGCCCACGTGAACAGGGGTGGCTGCGCGGCCAGTTGCATGAGCCACCACGCGCCGAGCAGTGATGCCAGCAGCGCCGGGATGCCGAAGGCCCAGACGACGGGCCAGTGGGCACGGCGTCCCATCAGCCCGAACTTGAGCAGGCTGTTGAGCAGATGCACGACACCGGTGGCCGCGACCGCGCGCTCGACCGGCATGAAGAGGGCAAAGACGGGCATCAACAGCGTCCCGAGGCCGAAGCCCGTGACAAAGGTCAAGGCCGACGCGGCACCGGCAACCAGCGCCACCACCAGCATCACCATGCGCACCGCCACGTGAGCGGCGTGACTGGCGCACGCGACTGCCGCTCCGCTCGGCCAGCCCTGACGGCGAGCGTGTCTGGTCCGATGCCGCTCATGGCGCGAGCGACGCGATGAGCCGCACCCCGGCACCCGCCAGAGCCGCCCGCACGCGCGTGGCGATCGCCAGGGCCGCCGGCGAGTCGCCATGGATGCACAAGCTCTCGAGCGGAAGTACGAGGTCGCTCCCAGTTCTGGTGCGCACCGTGCCGGTAGCGGCCCACGCCAGGGCTCGGGCACAGGCGGCGTCGGGGTCGTCCAGTACGGCGCCCGGAACCTCTCTCGGCGTCAAGGCCCCGTCGTCCTCATACGCGCGGTCGAGGAATCCTTCAGCGACCACCCGCAGGCTGGCCGCGGCGCCAGCGGCGGCCAGCGCCGAACCTCCGGGCGCGTACAGCGCGAGCGACGCATCGGCGAGCACCACGGCATCGGCGATGGCGTCGGCGGTCGCGCGGTCCCGGAACGCCAGCGTGTACAGGGCGCCGTGTGGTTTGACGTGGCGTACGGCGACGCCTTCGGCCATGGCGTTGGCCGAGAGCGCATGGATCTGTCGGGCCACGGTATCGGTGACCTCGGCAGGGCTCATCGCCATGACGCGGCGGCCAAAGCCGGCTCGATCGGGGAACGCCGGATGCGCGCCGACCTGAACTCCCCACGCGGCGGCCTCGGCCGAGACCAGCCGCATGCTGCGGTCGTCGCCCGCGTGTGTGCCGCAGGCGATGTTGGCCGAGGTCACGAGGCGCAGCAGCGCCCTTGCCGCTTCGGGAGGCGGGCCGTCGTGTTCTCCAAGATCGGCGTTGAGGTCGAGGCGGGGCGTCACCGCGTCGCCCCGCGGTCGGCGAGGGCGAGGGAGAACGGGCAGAGGCCACGCACGATTGCGCAGCCCCTGCTGCCGACGATCTGGCTCCCCAGCACTGTGGCATCGTGCCACAAACAGACCGCCGACGCTTTACCTTTGAGCAACCGGCGTGCCACTCCAAAGATGGGCGTAAACCTGCCAAATTTCCGACAATGGCTCGTCACACTCGCCATTGATCGATGACGATTGTGACGGCCCGATCACGGTATTGGTGGGCTATAGTCCCGCCCATGCGTTTCACGCGCCTCCCTCGCTGGGTCCTGATCACCTGCATCGCCCTGCTCGTCGGGGCACGACCCCACGCACAGCCCGTCCCCGTCGTGCGCGAGGCGCAGGATGCCGACTTTGCGCGCAGCGTCAAGGAGTGGACGACCGCCCCGGAGTTCCTCAGTCCACTGGTCGACCAGCTGCCCGTGGTGCGGGGCATCCCGACGCCGAAGGACGTGCTCGGTTACCACATCGGCGCACCGAAGCGGCTGACCAAGACGGATGCGGCCCTTGCGTACTACCGGGCGCTGGAGAAGGCGTCGCCTCGCATTCGTGTGACCACGATTGGCAAGACCGACGAGGGCCGCGACGTGACGGTGGTCTACATCGCCAGCGAGGCGACGCTTCGCAACCTGGCCACGCACACCGCCAACCTCGGACGCCTGGCGGACCCGCGCGGGCTCTCGGAAGCAGAAGCCAGTCGGCTGATTGCGGTGACGCCTCCCATCTATCACCTGATGGCCGGGCTGCACAGCGGCGAGACCGGCCCGCCCGAGATGCTGATGGAGCTGGCGTACCGCCTGGTGGCGAGCGACACGCCACTGATCCGCCAGATACGGGACCGCATCATCGTCAGCTTCACCCCGGCCAGTGACCCCGACGGCCGCGATCGCTACATCGACTGGTATCGCCAGCACATGGCCGACATCACCGAGGAGAAGGACCGCATCACCGGCCCGCCGTACTGGGGCAAGTACATCTTTCACGACAACAATCGCGACATCAACTACTCGCAGGTGACGATGCGCGCGCACCTGGACTGGTACCTCGCGACGCATCCGCCAGTGATGCACGACCTGCACGAATCGGTGCCGTTCCTCTACACCTTCTCCGGGCAGGCGCCGCAGAATCCCAACCTCGATCCCATCATCTACGGCGAGCTGCCGACGTTTGCCAACTTCGAGATGATGCAGCTGACCAAGTACGGCATGCCCGGCGTCTGGACGCATGGCTTCGTGGACATGTGGTCGCCTGGCTACCTGGCCTTCATGTCGTCGAACCACAACGGCCTGGTTCGAATGTACGAGACCTTCGGCAACGGGGGCGCGACGACGATGAAGCGGCGCGTGGCGCCGCCCGAGGGCGCCGGCCAGACCAGTCGCGAATGGTATCGACCCTTGCCGCCCTACAAGGAGGTGCTGTGGTCGATGCGCAACAACACCAACTACATGCAGACCGCGGTGCTCTCGGCGCTGCAGTACGCCGCCTCGTTTCCCGATGTCCTGGTCGAGAATTTCTACCGCAAGAGCAGGAACAGCATCGAGGCCGGCAAGAAGGACGCGCCGCACGCGTACGTCGTGCCCGCCGGGCAGAAGGACCTGACCCGCGTCGATCTCCTGGTGTCGCTGCTCCAGCGCCAGGGCATCGAGGTCACCAGGGCCACCGACGAGGTGACGCTCTCAGATGGCACCTACCCCGCCGGCTCCTATCTGATCAAGCGCGACCAGCCGTACGGTCGCCTGATCAAGACGCTGCTCGAAAAGCAGTCCTATCCGGACCCCGCCCTGCGCACGTACGACGACACCGGCTGGACGATGGGGCTGATGCTGCAGGTGGAGGTCAAGCCGACCGCTGACAAGGCCGTGTTCGACGTCCCCGTCACGCCCGTCACGGACCTGACGCGCACCGGTCGGCTCGCTGGAGCCACGTCGCCGGCCATCTGGGTCGTCGCCCACCACGGCTCGAACGACATGGTGCGACTCCGCCTCGCCCTCGGGGCCGAGGCCGATGTCCGCGCGGCGCGCGCCGCCTTCACGGTCGGCGACGTGACCTACGCTGCCGGCTCCTTCCTGGTGCCAGCCACGGCCGCGACAACGTTGTCCGACGCCGTCGCGCGCCTCGGACTTGAGGCCACCGGTCTGGCGGCAGCACCCGAGGTGGCTACCGTGCCAGTGGACCTGCCGCGCCTGGCCATGTTCACCACCTGGGGTCGGACGCAGGAGGTGGGGTGGGTCCGGCATGCCTTCGACACGTTCGGCATTCCTTACCAACTGGTGTACAAGGAGCGGATTCGGCAGGGATCGTTGCGAACCGCGTTCGACGTCATCCTGATTCCCAGCCAGGCCACCACCGGCAAGTCGCTGGTCTACGACGTCGATCGCAAGGCGGGTCCCCTCGCCTATCGCAAAGACCCGGCATTCCCCACCCTGGGCACCTATGGCGAGACCGACGATGTGACCGGGGGCATGGGGCTGGAAGGTGTGCTGGAGCTGCAGAAGTTCGTCAACGAGGGCGGGGTCCTCATCACGCTCGGCGCCTCCTCGTACATGCCTGCCGAGTTCGGCCTGCAACGGGAGGTGACGGCGGCGCGCCCGACCGGCGCCTTCTACGCACCCGGTCCGATCGTGCAGGCCGAGATCCTGCGACCCGAGCACCCGATTTTCTTCGGATACGCGACCACGACCGTGCCGGTGCGCTATGCCAATGGACCGCTCTTCCAGGTGCCGCAGGAAGAGGTGGCCGAGCAGGTGCTGATGCGCTTCACGGGCGGTGAGGAGGGGGTGCTCAGCGGCCTCATGCGCGGCGCCACCGAGACGCGGCGGCGGCCGGCCATCGTCGACACGCCGGTCGGCAAAGGTCGGGTGGTCGCGTTTGCCACCAACCCGTGCTACCGATGGCAGAACCACGGCGAGTTCGGGATGCTGTTCAACGCCGCGGTGCTCTTCTGGAATGACCGTCCGGTCGACAGGCCGGCGCCACCACCAGCGGCGGAGGCCGCCACGGTCCGGTGAGGACGCCAGCGGTTGTAGTTGCCTGCGGGACGGATCGGCGCGTCTAATCAGGGTATGTCGAAAAAGAGTGTTGCCGAGATTCAGCTGAACGCCACCAAACATGGGCTGGGAGCCGAGACCAGGCAGTCATCGATTGAGCTGTTGAACGCCAGGCTGGCCGATGCCATCGACCTCGAGCTGCAGGCCAAGCAGGCCCACTGGAACGTCAAGGGACCGAACTTCATCGGGCTGCACGAACTCTTCGACCAGGTCGCGGCCTCGGCTGCCAAGTACAAGGACGACATCGCGGAGCGGGCCGTGATGCTCGGCGGAGTCGCCGTCGGCACCGCCCAGGCCGTCGTCGAGCGGACCACGCTGCCGCCGTACCCGGTCGAGGCGCAGGACTGGAAGAGCCACGTGGACTGCGTGTCGTCGGCGCTGGCCAAGTTCGGCACCGCCCTGCGTCAGGGCATCGAGGATGCCGATGAGCTCGACGATGCGGTGACGTCGGACCTGTTGACCGGGATTGCCCATGAGGTCGACAAGTACATGTGGTTTGTCGAGGCTCACCGGGGCTAGGGCGTCGTGAGGGGGCCGCCCGGGGCCGGGCACCCCCTCGCGCTCACGGTTGTGAGGTGAACGCGCGTTTCTGGCCGGTGCGATGGTTGACGACCTCGAAGGCGCCGTCGGTGGCGACGTGCACGCTGATCATGTGGCCGGCGTCTGGCGCTTCCTCGAGATTGGCGGTCAGGTCAGGCGCGGTGTTGTCCTGGACCCCTGTGGCCACGTTGCGGTGCAGCTGATAGAGCGCCTGCAGTGACGGCAGTTCCTGCAGGGCCTTGACTGTCGCGGGCGACCCGCCTTTTTTCGGGCCGTTGTTCATGACCGCGACCGTGGGCGACAGTGCCTGCAGCACGAGCGGGTGATTGCTGGTGTCGGCACCGTGGTGGGTGACCTGGTACACCTCCACCTTGCCGAGACCGACGGCCGGGCACACCAGCTTGGCCTCGGTGTTCCAGGTCAGGTCGCCCGCGTCGAAGAAATCGAAATTCCCGTAAGAGAGCACGAACCCGACGCTGCGCGCGTTGTCGGACGGGTCGTCGGCCTTGGCCGGCACGGTGTCGCACGCGGGATTGCGTGGACCGTTGGAGCTGGCCTTCACCTGGCCGTGGCCGGCGATGACTTTCAGCGCAATCGGGCCCGAGCCGGTTGCGGCCTTCAGCGTCAGGACATCACCCGCGGCAAGCGTCCGGCGGGTGGGCACGGCGGCGGCGTAGGCCTCGTAGTTGGCGCCGTAATCGCGAGCATGCGGAGGCGTCATCACCCCGTGGTCATAGAAGGCGCCGACCGGCACCTTGGCAATCAGTGCCGGGATGCCGCCGACGTGATCGGTGTGGTAGTGGGTGCTGATGAGGTGATCGATCCGGGTGATACCCGCGGCTGTCATGGCGGCCTGGATGCGGGTGAGGTCGCGGCCGTCGTTGCCCGGCCAGCCAGCGTCGACCAGCACCGATTCGCGCGCCGGGGTGACGATCAGGGTCGCTGCGCCCCCCTCCACGTCGACGTGGTAGATGTCCAGGCCCGGCTGGGCCGAGGCCACGGTGGCGGTGAGCACGATGCCGAGCATCGCGAGTGGAACACGCATGCGCTTCTCCTTGCCGCGCACGACCGCGCGCGACGGACGCGTTGACCATCGGGTGTCAGGATTCGGCGTGAATCCGACGCCAGGGTGTCTCGTGGTCCCAGTATCGGCTCTTGGCCATCGCCAGGGCCAGCATGCCGAGCGTGAAGATCGCGCAGGCGAACACGGCGGCGTCGAAGGACAGGGCCTTGTGGAGGGGCCGCGACGGCAACCCGTACGCAAGCTCGACGTGCACCCAGTAGATGAACAGCGACGTGCGTCCGAACAACTCCATCGGGCTCCACGCCCGCGGCACGGAGGCGCGCGCCCACAGCCCGCCTGGCTGCAGCAGGAAGTACAGCAACCCGAAGACCGCGATGATCGCGCCGAGGCGCACGCCGAAAAAGGCGGGTGACGTCGTCCAGTACTTGGAGCCGGGCAGCAGGGTGGGAACGAAGGACAGCAGGTACGAGCCCAAGCCAAGCGCCGCCCCGCCGCCGACGCACCAGGCGTGGAATCGCCCTCGATGCTGCGCGGCGGTGGACGCCAGCCACTCCCCATGTGCCAGCCCAGCCAGGACGAACGCGGCCCAGGGGAACAGCGTGAAAGTGGCGCGCCCGGGGTGCGGCCGCAGATACCACTCGAGCGGGTCGGGGACAAGCGCCGGCCACGACCACACGCGCAGCAAGGGCGAGAGGATCAGCACGCCGAGCGTCGCGGCGATGGCCGTTGCGACGCGCACACGCGGGGTGCGACCACGCCCCCAGAGCCAGGCCGCGGCCACCAGTGACAACCCCATGACGTTGAGGATGTCGACCTTCAGGACGCCGTAGAGGCTCGCACCGGCGCTGAACACGTACGCCTGCACACGGAACAGGATGGCGAGTCCGAAGATCTGCCAGCCTCGCGTCTGGAGGCCCCGGCTGGCTTGTGCCAGCGTGGCGCCGCGCCGCATGCGCGCGTGAGCCGCCAATGGCACCGCCAGACCCGCGAGCCAGAGGAACAGCGGCGCGCCCATGCCGGCCAGCACCATGAACCAGAAGTATTCAAGCGTCTTGCGGGCCGCGCCGGTCACGGTCCACGAGTCCACCACGTGGGCCAGGATCATGATCAGGACCGCGAGGCCGCGCATCCAGTCGATGTAGCCGGCGCGCCGGCGGCGTGCGGCGTCGGTCGCCTGCCCCGGGCTGCCAAGCTCAGCCATCGACGCGAGTGTACGTGACGTCGAGTTCGGCGTCGCGCCTCAGGCTGTGCCACACCGAGCAGTAGGTGTCGCGCGAAAGCTCGATGGCCCGCTGGATCGCCGCGTCCGGCGCGGAGCCCTTCACCTCGTAGGTGATGGTGTAGCCGGTGACGTAGGCAGGAGGCCCCTCGGCCCGGTGGGCGACGATGGACAGCCGCAGACCTTGCAGGTCATGCCGTCCCTTCTTGAGTATCATCACCACGTCCACTGCCATGCACGAGCCGAGGGCAAGTGCGAGGGCCTGGACCGGCGACGTGCCCGCATCGCCGTTGCTGTCGAACACGGGACCCTCCCCGTGCTCGGTGCGGGAGGCGAACACGAGGTCACCGGTCCACTCGAGCGACACCTGGACTGGAGGCTTGGCCATCAGCAGATTCTAGGCCCCACCCGTGTCTTGAGAGCGAGTCTCACTTCCATGCTAGTATTCGATATCGGACCTGAAAGGTCGCCATCCTCCGATGGGCCAGACAGGTGTTCCCCTTCATGATCGACGACGTCCTGACCGCTGCCCCGGCCCGCGTGCCCAAGACTTCGGGCGCGGTACCCATCCCGCTGAGTTCGCTCCGCACGGGTGCTGTGGTGCGTTTTCGAGGGACCGAACTCGATCCGGCGTCCTGCGACCTGTTGCGCGCCCTCGGGCTGACGCGCGAATGCCAGCTGACGCTGTGCAAGGCCGGCGAACCCTGCATCGTGCAGGTGCGTTCGACGCGCATTGGCCTGTCGGGCAAGGTCGCCGCAGGAATCCTCGTCGTCCCGGAACTCCAAGAGGACTGAGATGGCGGTCGCGGCCCCGGAGACGGTGAGCCCTGGACGGGGTACCGCTCGTGACGTGGCCCGTGTCGCTCTCATCGGCAATCCCAACACCGGCAAGACCACCCTTTTCAACCGCCTCTGCGGTGCCCGCGCCAAGACCTCGAACTTTCCCGGCACCACCACGGCCTCACGGGTTGGGCGCGCGGCGCTGCCCGGCGAGTGGCTCACCGACATCATCGACCTTCCGGGGCTGTATGAGCTGTCGCTGAACGTCCCGGAAACCCGCATTGCCCGCGACGTGCTCACCGGCGCGGCCCTGTACCGCCAGCCCGATGCCGTGCTCGTGGTCATCGACGCGTGCAACCTGACGCGCAACCTGGTCCTGGTCGGCGAACTGCTCGCCTATGGCTTGCCGGTGGTCGTGGCGCTCAACATGATCGACCTGGCGCAGGGGCGGGGCCTCACCATCGACGGGAGCAAGCTGGCCGAGCGCCTCGGCTGTCCGGTGGTCCCGATGGTGGCCCGACGCGGCGAGGGCGTGGACCAGGTGCGGAGCGCGCTGGCCGACGCGCTGAGTCACCGGCGCGCGCCGCTGGACGTCGGTGTCCCTGGCGAGGGCTCATCGATCGAAACGCTCACCAACTGGGCCGACGACGTGATGGCCTACAGCGCCGGACGCCCTTCGGCGCCGCACGCGCGCGATGCCTTCACCGAGCGGCTCGACCAGGTCTTCACCCACCCCGTGCTGGGCCTGCTCTTCTTCGTGCTGGTCATGGGTGGGCTCTTCTACACGCTGTTCGCCCTGGCGACCATCCCCATGGACCTCATCGAGGGCACGTTTGCCCGGCTCGGTGAATTCTCCGACCGGCTGCTGCCCGAAGGGCCGGTGCGGGCGCTGGTGTCACAGGGGATCATCGGCGGGGTGGCCGGCACGGTGGTGTTCCTGCCGCAAATCTGTCTGCTGTTCTTCCTGATCAGCCTGTTGGAGGACACGGGGTACCTGGCGCGGGCCGCTTTTGTGATGGACCGGGTGCTGCGCCGGTTCGGGCTGCCGGGTCACGCTTTCGTGCCGCTGCTGACCTCGTCGGCGTGCGCGCTGCCGGGCATCATGTCCACCCGGCTCATTCCAGACCGACGGGATCGTCTGGCGACGATCCTGGTGGCGCCGCTGGTGAGTTGTTCGGCGCGACTGCCCGTCTACGTGCTGCTCACCAGCCTGCTGTTTGCCGGTCGGCCGCTGTACGCGGCGGCGGCCTTTGCGGCGTGCTATCTGCTCGGGGCGCTGGCCGCGCTGGGCACGGCCACCTTGATCGGCCGCTCGTGGCTGCGCGGCGAGGCTCGTCCGATGGTGCTCGAGCTGCCGACCTACAAGTGGCCCTCGCTGCGCAACGCGATCTTCACGGCCAAGGACCAGGGTCTGTCGTTCCTGCAGACGGCCGGCACCGTGATCATGGCCATCTGCATCGTGATGTGGTGGATGAGCGCTTACCCACACGCGCCGCCGCCAGCCGAAGCGGTGAGCTTGCGAACGTTGGCGGCCGCACCGGGTGCCAGCGAGCCGGAGCGGTCAGAGTGGATCGGGCAGGCCGAAGCCCTGGAGGTGCGCGCGGCGCAGCGGGGGTCGTTCGCGGGTCGCCTGGGGCGGCTGGCTCAGCCGGTGTTCGCGCCGCTCGGGTTCGACTCGCAGCTCACGGTTGGCATCCTGACGAGCTTTCTCGCGCGCGAAGTCTTCGTCTCCACGATGTCGGTCCTCGTGGGAGGCTCGGGCGAGGCGGACGTGGACGTCGGCGTAATCGAGCGGATCCGGAATGCGACGCGAGACGACGGCACGCCGTTGTTCACGGCGGCCACGTCGGCCAGTGCGCTGGTCTTTTTCGTGCTGGCGATGCAGTGCCTGCCGACGCTCACCGTGACGCGCCGTGAGACCGGCTCTGGCCGCTACGCGTTCCTGCAGTTCGCCTACATGTCGGTGCTGGCCTATGTCGCGTCGCTGATCGTCTATCAGAGCCTGCGTGCAGGAGGCATCTCGTGATTGCCGACGCCGCGACCATGAGCGACATCGTCCAGCACGCCGTCGTCTCCGTCGTGGCCCTGGGTGCCCTGGCCATGGTGCTGCGTCGGGTGCTGGGCGTCTTCGAGACGCGCCCGACCTCAGGCAGCGGCGGGGCGCATCACCCGTCGGGCTGCAGCCACTGCCCCACTGGCAGCGCGGCGGCGAAACCCTCCCCGCCCTCCCGCCGGTAGGGGCGGCTCCCCGAGCTGCCCTGCCGCTATTTCCGGTACAGGTAATCGAGGGTCACCGACGCGAGCGCACGCACGCCTATCGGGAGGGCGGCCTCGTCCAGGTCGAAGTACTCGGTGTGGATCATCGCGGTGATGTTCCTGGCGGTGTTGCCGACGCCGAGGAAGAAGAACAGGCCGGGGATCTTCTGCTGATACATGGCAAAGTCCTCGGCGCCCATCTGCGGCGGCGGCGCGAGGATCCTGGCGCGGTCCCCCACCACGTCGGCCAGCACCGGCAGACTCGCCGCCGCGAGCGTCTCCTCGTTGAAGGTGACCGGATTGCCCTCGGGGAAGTCGAACGTGTAGGTCGCGCCGGACGCTTCGGTGACACCCTTGACCGTCCGTTCAATCAGCCGCTTGACGCGATCCGGGCCATCCTTGGCCAGCGTCCGCACGGTACCGGTGAGCGTCACGGCATCGGCGATGATGTTGAACCGATTGCCGCCGTTGATCGTGCCGAGCGAGAGGACGATCGGCTCGGCCGCGTTGTTCATGCGGCTGGGGATGGTCTGCAGCGCGCTGACCACCTGCGCCGCGATGGGAATCGGGTCGATGCCGGTGTGCGGATAGGCGGCGTGGGTCTTCTTGCCGGTGATGGTGATCGTGAAGCGGTTGCTGCTGGCCATGGCCGGTCCGACGTTGACCCCGATCGTGCCGACCTGCAGCGTCGGCATCACGTGCAGGCCGAAGATGGCCGCCGGCGTCGGAGCCCCGAGCGCGCCGGCCTCGAGCATCCGCAGCGCCCCAGTCGTGCCGCCGTCGGGGTCGCCTTCTTCCGCGGGCTGGAACAGGAAGACGACCGTGCCGGGAACCTCGCTGCGCATGCCGCTGAGGAGTTCAGCCACGCCAAGCGCGATGGAGATGTGACCGTCGTGTCCGCAGGCGTGCTTGACGTTGGGCACCGTGGACTTGTACGGCACGTCGATGAGTTCGGGAATGGGCAGGGCGTCCATGTCCGATCGCACCGCCACCACCTTGCCCGGCCGGCCCCCCTTGAGCACGCCGACCACGCCCGTCACGCCGACCTGCTCGCGGACCTCGTCAAAGCCCAGCGCCCGCAGCCGATCGGCAATCACCTTGGCCGTGCGGGTCTCGCGGAATCCCAGTTCGGGGTGCCTGTGGATATCACGGCGGGTCTCCACCAGGCGGGGCGACATTGCCTCGGCCGCGCTGGCCACGCGCTGCCGCAGCGCGGCGGGAACGCTGATCTCCTGGGCGTCGGCAACCGCGCCGAGGGGGCCGCACAGCGCCGCAACGAGTAGGATCGAAGGTCTCATCCGGCGATGGTAGCAAGTCGGCGCGTCCCGCCGCTCGCCCGACGATGTGATCCAGAATACGAGGCAGATGCACTCGGACTGGTCCGCCCACGCCGTATCGCCCGACGAGGCCGTGGCGGGCATCCGCAGCGGCATGCGGATCTTCATCCACGGCGCGGCGGCAACGCCGACCACGCTCCTGGACGCGCTCACGCGCCGCACCGACCTGGAAGGCGTGACCGTCTACCACCTCCACACCGCGGGCCCGGCGCCGTTTGCCGAGCCCGACAAGGATGGTCAGTTTCGCTCGGTGTCGCTGTTCACCGGCGCGCCGTTGCGCGCGGCGATCGCACAGGGCCGGGCCGACTTCGTGCCCATCTTCCTGTCCGACATCCCCGGGTTGTTCCTGTCTGGCCAGGTCAGGCTCGATGCAGCGCTGCTGTCGCTCTCGGTGCCCGATCGCCACGGCTTCTGCACGCTCGGCACATCGGTGGACGCGGCCCGCGCCGCGGCCGACACCGCAACGATGCTGATTGCCGAGGTGAACGCGCAGGTGCCTCGCACGCGCGGCAACGTCGTGGTGCCGCTGCAGCGGCTGCAGGCGTTCATCGCCAACGACCGACCACTGCACGAGCACGTCCCGGCGGCCGAGACCGGGGTGGAGGCGGCCATCGGCGAGCGCATCGCCGCGCTCATCGAGGACGGCTCGACGCTGCAGATGGGCATCGGCGGCATCCCGGATGCGGTGTTGCGGCGGCTCGGCAACAAGCTCGAGCTCGGCGTGCACACCGAGATGTTCTCGGACGGGCTGATCGACCTGCAGCTCAATGGCGTGATCACCAACCGGCACAAGGTCGTCCACCCCAACCGAACGGTGACCTCGTTTGTCAGTGGCACGCGACGGCTCTTCGATTTCGTGGACGACAACCCGCAGGTCGAGTTCCATCCCTGCGATCGCACCAACGACACGTCGGTGATCAGGCGCAACCCGAGAGTGGTCGCGATCAATTCGGCCCTGGAAGTGGACCTGACCGGCCAGGTCTGCGCCGACTCGATCGGCTACCGAATCTTCTCAGGCATCGGCGGACAACTGGATTTCATCCGTGGCGCCGCGCTGTCGGCCGGGGGCAAGCCGATCATCGCGCTGCCTGCGACCGCCGTCGGCGGACAGGTGTCGCGCATCGTCACCTCCCTCAAGCCGGGTGCGGGTGTGGTCACCACACGGGGGCATGTCCATTGGATCGTCACCGAGTACGGTGCCGTGAACCTGCACGGTGCGTCGATTCGAGAGCGGGGGGAGATGCTGATCGGCATTGCCCACCCGGATTTCCGCGCCGATCTGCGTCGTGATCTCGCCGCGATCCGACATGTCTAGGAGCCCCATGCCCACCTTGAAGATCGATCCCCGAACCACCATCTCCGGATGGCGCCCGTGGGCCGTCGTGCTGGCGTGCGGCATCTTCCTGGCCGCGGTCGTCAACGGCGGCCTGGCGGCGCAGCCGGCCCCGGCAGCCGCCCCGACAGCCGCCCCGACAGCGCGGCTCGACGCGGTCCTGAAGAGGGCGCCGGTGATCGATGGCCACAACGACCTGCCCTGGGAGATGCGGGTACGGGCGACGTACGACTTCGATCGCATCGACATCGGCAAGCCCCAGCCGCAGCTGATGACCGACATTCCGAGATTGCGGGAAGGGCGGGTCGGCGGGCAGTTCTGGTCTGTCTACGTACCGACCGACCTGCAGGGCGACGCGGCGGTCAGCGCCACCCTCGAGCAGATCGATGGCGTCCACGAGATGGTGCGGCGCTACCCCTCGGCCTTTGCCCTGGCGCGAACCGCCGATGACGTCGAACGGGCCATGGCCGCAGGCAAGGTTGCGTCGATGATCGGTGTGGAGGGCGGGCACTCGATCGACAGCTCAATCGGGACGTTGCGGATGCTGCACCGGCTGGGCGCCGGCTACATGACGCTGACCCACTCCAGGAACGTTCCGTGGGGCGACTCGGCTACCGACCAGGCGAAGGTGCAGGGGTTGTCCGCGTTCGGCGAGGACGTGGTGCGCGAGATGAACCGGCTCGGCATGCTCGTCGATCTCAGTCACGTCTCCCCGGACACGATGAGCGATGCCATCCGCGTCTCGCAGGCGCCGGTCATCTTCTCGCACTCCAACGCGCGCGCGGTCTGTGACGTCGTCCGCAACGTGCCCGACGACATCCTGCGCCAGATGCCCAACAACGCCGGGATCGTGATGGTGACCTTCGTGCCGGGATTCGTCTCGCCCGACGTCGCCGCCTTCAACAGGCGCGTCACGGCGCAGACACAGCTGCTGCAGACGCAGTTCGGCAACGACAAGGCCGGGATGAGCGCGGCGGTGGCGGAGTGGCGGAAGGCCAACGCGGAGCCCCGCGCGACGCTGGCGCAGGTGGCCGATCACATCGACCACATCAGGAAGGTTGCCGGCATCGACCACATCGGGCTCGGCGGCGACTTCGACGGCATCACCTCGGTCGTGCAGGGGCTCGAGAACGTCAGCACCTACCCGGCACTGATGGCGGAACTGGTCCGCCGCGGCTACTCCGACCCGGACATCGCGAAGATCACCAGCCTCAACATCCTGCGGGTGATGCGCACCGCCGAATCCGTGGCCACGCGGCTGCAGCAGACGACCACTCCCTCGCTCAAGACCATCGAGGCCGTGGACCGTGTGACCCGTCGCGGCCAGCCGCTTCCGGGCCCACGCTGACCCATGTCTAGCGACGCCTCCGTGACCATCATCGCGCTCGGAGACTCGACGACGGCTGGCACGCCCGGCTTCAGGTCGCCGGTGGAAGTGCCGCCCGACGGCGAGGGTGACCGCACCAGTCAGTTCGCGTGGTGGTTGATGCAGGCCGAGCCGACGTGGCGCGTGCTCAACCGCGGGGTCGACGGCGAGAGAACCGACGAGATCGCCGCGCGCTTCGAACGCGACGTGCTGGCGCACGCCCCGGGCGCGCTGACGGCCGACTCGCGCCTTCGCACGGGCGTTGGCGCGCCAGCGGAGTTCCTGCCTTATCCCGTGCTCGTGCTGCTGGCGGGCGTCAACGACGTGTACCAGGGGCGCGGCGCCAAGGTCGTCCAGGCACAGCTGCTGGCCATGTATACCCGCGCCGGCCAGGCACATATCCCCGTCGTCGCGTGCTCGATCATCCCGTTTGACACGGCGACCGCGGAGCAGAACGCACGCATGCACGCCATCAACGCCTGGATTCGCGAAACGGCATCGACCACGCCAGGCATGGCGTATTGCGACACGCGCGCGGCAGCCGCGAAGCCGGACGACATCGACCGCCTGGCTGACTCGCCAGACCAGCTGCACCCCACGCCGGCCATCTACCGGCGCATGGCAGACGCGCTGCTGCCCGTGCTGCGTGCCCTCGCTTCTCCATAGGTAGGAGCGCACGCGGGCTGGGATCGCGTTACTGGCCGGTCAGCGTGAGCTTGAACGGCAGCGAGTATCTGCCGTACTCGGTGACCACCCACTTGCCCTTCCTGGACACCTGCGAGAAGACGAGGGCGACGCTGTCGGGATTGTTATAGCTTCCACACTCCACGCCGCCGGTGGGCTCGACCAGCCAAGTGTTCTCGTCGTTCCTGGTGACTACCGCGTATGAGGTGTCGTCCTGCACGGACTGGTCGAAACCGCGATTGAAACCATGTCGCAGCATGCCGCCCGTGACGTCATATTGCCAGTTCAACTTGATGCACTGGGACTGTTGGAGCCCGAGATTCTGTAGTGGCGTACGCGGTACCTGCCCCAGTGTGCTGATGTAGGAGTCGTCGTAGAGGCCGGACACGGCCCCTCCATTGCCGGCCAGATTGAGGCTGTAGTCGAAACGCACCCCACGGCCAAAGCTGACGATCAGGTTGCCGTACTTGTCGAGATTGGCCGTTGTGCCGTCTGTGGCGCCGTTCACGTACGGAGCACCATCACCCCAGATGCCGGGCCCGGGGGAGTCTGGGTTCACTGCAGCCTCGATCATGACCGACAGCGGCACCACAGGGTAGGTGGGTGTCTTCCCACCCTGCGCCCACACCGACGCCTGTCCGCCTGCCGCCAACACCAGTACCGCCGCCGCAACTCCTGCCAGTCTTGTCATGCGCGTCTCCCTCGAGCCGAGGACGTCCCCGGACGGTTGGTCTCTGGTCAGGTAGAATGCCGACCCTCGACAAAGCGCACAGATGTCTCACGCGAACGACGAATCGTCGGTCACGCTGCTGGGTCGCGTGCAGGGTGGCGACCAGCAGGCGCTCGACGCGCTGATTGAGCGCTACCGGCCGCGCCTCGTTCGCTGGGCGTCGCGGCGGCTGCCCCCCTACGCCCGCGACCTCGCGGAAACACAGGACCTCGTGCAGGAAACGCTGCTCTCGGCATTCAGGAAGATCGAGGGGCTGGAGATTCGCGACGAGGGGTCGCTGCAGGCCTACCTGCGTCAGGCCATGGTCAACCGCATCCGAATGGAGATCAGACGCGCACAGCGCAAGCCCGCGCCCGACCTGCTCGAGTCAGGCGTGCCGGCGTCGGCACCCTCGCCCCTGGAGCAGGCGATCGGCGCTGAGGCCGTCGCGCGATACGAGGAGGCCCTGTCGGCCCTCAAGCCTGAAGAGCGCGAACTCGTTGTCGCGCGCGTCGAGATGGGTCTCACGAACGCGGAGATCGCCGAGACCTTCGACAAACCATCGGCCAACGCCGCACGCATGGCCGTACAGCGCGCCCTCCTGCGCCTGACGTCGCACATGAAGGCCTGACCCGACATGGCCGACCCTGACCCGGACCTGCAGGCCGCGCTCGACGCGCTGACCGACGACGGCCCCTTCGACTGGGACGCGGCGGCCGCCGCCGCCGGCGACGCGCCGACGCGCGCGACCCTCGCGAAACTCAGGTTGCTGGCCGCCGTCGCGCACGCGTGCCGGGAGGACGTCGGCAACGACGTGCCGCGACGCCTCCCGACACCGCCGTTCACGTGGGGAACACTCGAAGTCGTGGGCTGGCTCGGACGTGGCGCGTCGGGAGATGTCTTCCGTGCGCACGACCCGCGTCTGGACCGGCTCGTCGCGCTGAAGCTGCTGCCGCTCGGCACCGCAGCCAGACACACCACGGCCGCGGGCATCGTGCACGAAGCTCGCATGCTTGCGCGGGCGCACCACCCGCACGTCGTCAGCGTTCATGGCGCGGAGGAGGCAGACGGCTACGTCGGCATCTGGATGGAGTTGGTCGACGGACCGACGCTGGAACGGGTTGTCCAGGAGGACGGCACCCTCCCCGTGACCGATGTGCTCGCGATCGGGCGTGACCTCTGTGACGCGCTGGCTGCCGTGCACGAGGCCGGACTCGTACACGGTGACGTGAAGGCCCAGAACATCGTCCGGACACCGACCGGTCGGGTCGTCCTGATGGACTTCGGCGCTGGGCGCGACATGCAGTACGGCGCGGCCGGCCCGCTGACGGGCACGCCCTTGTACATGGCGCCAGAGGTGCTCGGTGGTGCGCCCGTGTCCGTGCGCAGTGACGTCTACGCGCTCGGCGTTCTCATGCATCACCTGCTGACCGGGTCGTACCCGAGCCAGGCCCACTCGCTGGAGGAGTTGACGCGTGCACGAGGCGCCAGGCGGTCGGTGGAGCACGGCACCGGCATGCCAGCCGGACTCGCGCGCGTGCTCGACCGCGCGCTGGCGGTCGACCCGTCCCTCCGCTTCCCAGACACAGGCGCGATGGCCGCGGCGCTCACCGCCCTCATCCCTTTATCTCGGGCCACTTCGCGAATAGGCGTCTGGACGTCCGCCGCGGTTCTCGCGGCAGGCGTGGTCGCGACGATCGGATGGCTGGCTCTCGAGCGGCGTGCTCCGCAACAAACGGGCCTCGCGGCGGCGGAGCCGACACTCAGACGAATCGCGTTACCGGCTGTCATGCTGATGGGACGTCCGGCGCCGGACGGCGAGTGGATCGCCGTCAGTGATCTGCAGGGCAACGTGGCGAAGTTGTCCGTGGACGATGGCGGCGTGCAGCCACTGACCAACGACGCCTCCCTGACCGATGGGCGGTTCGCGGAGTTCTCGAGCGTGTCCCCGGACGGCCACTCCGTGGCCTACGGATGGGCTGTCGCTGCGGCGTCGTACGAACTCCGCATCGTCGGCCTCGACGGCACGCCTCCGCGCACGGTCTACCGCGCGACCGATGTGAACACAGCGGTTCCCCTCGATTGGTGGCCCGACGGTCAATCGCTGCTCGTGGCGCTGCAGCACACGAACGGCGCCACGACCGTCGCCCGCCTCTTCCACCGACAGCAGCGACTCGTGAGGCTCGCCACCGTACCTGGCATGCTGCCTGAGCACGCGTCGCTCTCGCCGGACGGTGAGTGGGTGGCGTACGACGCACCGGAGCAAGGGTCGGCAGGTCACCGCGACATCCACGTGGTGCGAGCGGATGGCACGACAGGGACGGTCCTTGTCGCACATGCCGCCAATGACTTCGCGCCAATCTGGTCGGGTGACGGGCGTCGGCTCCTGTTCCTCAGCGATCGGTCGGGCGCGCTCGACCTCTGGAGCACCGAGGTGAGCGGTGCGACGCCACACGGACTGCCCGTCGTGCTGATGCGCGATATGGGACGCATGCGCGTGCTCGGCCTCACCACCGCCGGCACGCTGCTCCACCAGCGATTGACGGGCGCCGTCGACGTCTACATCACCGACATCACCACGCCATCGCCGGTGGCAGTCGCCGAAACATTCTTTGGTATGAACCTGTCCGCACGCTGGTCGCCAGACGGGTCGGCCATCGCGTACGCGTCCAGACGAGGCGTTCGGGGACCGCAGGGCGGCACGACCGTCCTGGTCGTGCGCGATCTGCTGCGGGGCACGAGCCGGGAGTGGAGCCCGCCCCTGCGCAGCTTCCTGGTCTCGGACTGGGCGGCCGACGGACGTCGCCTGCTGCTCTACGGCTTCGACGAGACCGCTCAGCTCGGCCTCCACGAGTACGACATCGCGGAGAGCCGGTCCAGACCAGCGCTGCCCGGTACACCGGACGCCTCGCAGGCCCAGTTCACGCGAGCCGGCGGACTGCTCTACGTGAACGGTGCCAGGCGGGCCGTCGTCACCAGGGACGCGCGGTCCGGCCAGGAATCGGTGCTCCTCGACTTCAGGACCGCGAAGATCGAGGGCATCGTCGGCGGCGCCCAGGCTCGTGGAGTCAGCCTCTCACCAGACGAGCGCCTGCTCGCGTACAGCGGGAGCCTGCTCCAGGAGGGCCGCCGCATGTTCGTGCTGCGTGTGCTCGACCGCGAAGCTGGCGTGACGCGCGAACTCGCGCGGACGATTACCCCGGAAGTCCTGCTGTTCCACGACTGGACGGCGGACGGACGACACCTGATCGTGACGCGACGGATAGCCCAGCCGTCGCAGCCGCCGGCACTCTGGCGCGTTCGGGTCGACGATGGCATGAGCGAGCCCCTTGGACTGTCGGTGCGTGGCGTTCGTGAGGTGAGCGCCGCGCCAACGGGGAACCGACTGGCCTTCACCTCAGGCATCGCCACGTCCGATGTCTGGGCGCTCGAACACGTCGTGCCTCGGTGACGCCGGATCCGCGCTCGGCCACGCCACCGTCGCCGGGGCTGCGGCAGAAAGGTCAGGGAGGCGCCTTACCTTCTGAGCGTGATCGGGCCGCGGGGGCCCGCCGCTGGCGCCCACAGCGGAAGAGCCTCGGCCAGTGAGGACACGCCCGCGACCCCCAACCACGGCAGCACGACCCGCCAGACATCGGCTGGCGCCGCGCCCGCGTCGCGCATCGCCCCGACGTGCGCCGATCCGTGCGACTTCGACAGCTTCTTTCCGTCGTCGCCGAGCACCAGCGGCGTGTGCAGCCAGCGCGGCGGAGGCGCGCCGAGCGCTTCCCACAACTGGACCTGGACCGCGGTGTATGCCAGCAGGTCGCTGCCGCGCACGACGTCGTTTACGCCGTCCGCGATGTCGTCGGCGACGACGGCGAGGTTGTAGGACACGAGCCCGTCTCGGCGCACGAGGATGGGATCGCCGAACCCGCACGGGTCCGCCTGTTGCGGCCCCCAGCGCCGGTCTGCGAATGACACCAGCCCAGGTTGCAGCCGGAACCGGATCGCGCCTTCCGTGTAGCCGCGACCGGCACAGCCGCCGGCGCACCCTGCGTCGTCAGGCGTCGGCAGGTCGCGCATCGCCCGCGTGCACTGGCAGCGATAGAGCCGCGAGGCCAGCCGCGCCAGCGCCGGCCCATAGTCGCGCGCCGCCTGCCGCGGCGTCTCCGCATCCCACGTCAGCCCCAGCCAGGCCAGGTCGTCGCGCAGGGTCTGCTCGACATCTGCGCGCGAGCGCGCCAGGTCGACGTCCTCGATGCGCAGCAGGAGTCGGCCGCCGGCGGCACGGGCCGACAGCCATGCGCCCGCAAACGCACACACGTTGCCCAGGTGCAGCAAGCCGGACGGCGTGGGCGCGAGACGGCCTGTCGTCGGCAGGGGCGGGCGCGAGGGGCACGGAGCCACGGGATGGGCCACGGCCTCATTCTGCCTTCTGAATTGCAAATTGGCGTTCGGCGTTACGATGCTGAGATGCCGCGGCTGACACGCATCTACACACGCAAGGGAGACGATGGGACGACGGGGCTGGGCGGCGGCCAGCGGGTAGGCAAAGACTCGCTGCGCGTGGCGACGTACGGGACGGTGGACGAGCTCAACTCGTCGATTGGGGTCGCGCTTGCCAACGGCCTGGTGCCCCGGCTGGCGCAGGCGCTGCCGGCCATCCAGAACGAGCTGTTCCATCTGGGCTCCGACCTCTGCTTCCTCGAGGAGGACAAGGCCGCCTTTCCGATCCCGCAGATCGAGCCGCGTCACGTCGAGGCTCTCGAGCGGTTGATGGACGAGCTGAACGAGGTGGTCGGCCCGCTCGAGAATTTCGTGCTGCCCGGCGGTGCTCCTGGCGCCGCGCACCTCCACCTGGCTCGCACCATCTGCCGCCGCGCCGAGCGAGAGGCGATCGCCCTGACCCACCACGAGACGATCGGTGTGTCGGTCGTGCCTTACCTGAATCGGTTGTCTGACGCGCTGTTTGTCATGGCCCGCTACGAGAATCACGAACGCGGCATCGCCGAACCGCTCTGGAACAGCCAGCTATAAGGTAGGGCGCGTTCCCCGAACGCGCCGCTCGTCGCGCGCCGACCCTAGAACTTCACGCTCCATACCAGACGGACGCTGCGTCCCATCTCCGGCACGAGATCTTTCACGAGCGACAGGTGGTTCCGGTACAGCTGGTCGGTGAGGTTGTCCAAGCGACCCGAGAAGGTGTGCAGCGTCCGACCAGCCTGCACCGAGTACGCGCCGAACAGCCGCAGAGTGGTGTAGCCGTCGGTTGGCGTCTCCACGTCGTAGACGCGGTCCTGTGCGGCGGCGGTCACCAGTTGGGCTCCCAACTGCAGCGCGTTCCAGTGGTACCGCAAGCCGCTCGTCAACCGCACCGGGGGGATGCGCGGGAGCGGATCTCCGCCATCGCGAAGCTCTCCCCGCACGGTGTCGAGCCCCAACTCGAGGTGGAGGCCGCCGACCAGATCGACGTCGGCATGGGCTTCGACACCCTGCAGTCGCACGTCGCGGCCGATGAACTCGACGATCGGGAATTCCAGGTTGCCGTGACCGTTCTCGGCGTGCGCCCCGCCCGCGGAGTAACGCGCATCGAACGCGTCCTCGGACAGCGAGCTGCGGAAGATGTAGTTGTTGACGGTGTTGTTGAAGTACGTCGCTTCGGCCGTCAGCCGCGGCAGCCGGACCCGGTAGGAGACGTCGAGCCCGTATGAGACTTCCGAGTCGAGGTCGTCGTTGCCGACCTCGAACGAGAAGTTGCCGGCGTGGACGCCGAAGAAGTACAGCTCCTCGAGCGCGGGGTTGCGCGCGGCGCGCGCGAAGCTGAGCGCGAGGGTGCTCCGCTCGGTCGGACGGAACAACGACCCGAGCGAGAACGAGAGATTGTTGAACTGGCGGGGGCGCAGGCCTCCCTCAGGCGCGTAGCCTGCGTAGTCGTAGCGTGCGCCGAACTGCAGCGTGGCGTGCGACCAGGCGACCTCCTGGTATGTGAACGTCGAGAACACGCTCTGGTCGACCGGCGGCGACAACGCTTCCGCGCCCACGGCGCCGAAACTGCGCAGGTAGCCCGACACGCCCACGGTGCCAGTGAGGCGCCCTACGGGTGTGTGCGTGGCCCGGACGTCGAGGTCGAGCACGTCGTTGCGGAACTGCGTGCCGACCTCATCGCCCTCGAGTTCCTCGTGACGGTAGCGGTGATACGCCACCGAACCCCGTGCCGATGTGAAGAGGCCGGTCAGGTTCCTGAACTCGCCTCGACCGCTATACACCTGCCGCCTCGGGGTCAACTCGATCTGACCACCCTCGATGACTGGCACGCCGTACTTCGTGTCGTCAAACTGCACCCCGACGCCGACGAAGCTGTCCTGCGTCGTGCGGGCCAGGCCGACGTTGCCGTACCCGCCTCGGGTCTGAGTGTTGTCTACCTCGCCCTCCGGCGTGTGGTAGTTGCCGGAACGCCGCCCTGATCCGCCGAGGTTCAACGCCCAGGCACCATTGCCCACGGTCAGATCGCCAGCCACGCCTGCCTGTCCGCCATTGGTCGCCACGTCGACCTGCGTGGCGCCCTGCACGCCAGAGACCGGCCTGGTGGGAATCTGGTTCGAGATCACGTTGACCAGCCCGCCGATCGCGTTGGCGCCATACAGCAGCGTCGCCGGCCCGCGGACAACCTCTACCTGCGTCGCCGCGGCGGGGTTGATGCTCACGCCGTGGTCACCCGACTGGCTCGAGAGGTCGCCCGTGCGCTGGCTGTTCTGCAGGATCAGGACGCGGTCGCCGTCCTGCCCACGGATGATGGGCCGGGACGGGCCGGGTCCCAACGACCGCTCGGACACGCCGGGTTCGTTGCGCAGCAAGCCCCCCAGCGAGCCTTCCAGCTTGAGGACGAGGTCCTGCCCGGAGAGGACCGACGTCGGCTGGTAGGACTCGAAAGGATCGCGCGGCGACGGACCGACCGTCACGACCTCGGCGTAGTGCAGGTCGTCTCGCAGCACGATTTCGAGGGGAGCCATGCCCGCAGCCACTGTCACTTCGACCCGCACCGGCAGGAAGCCGGGAGCGCTGGCTCGCACATGGACGACGGCAGCGGTCGGCGCCGGAACGGTAAAAGCCCCGGCCTCGTCGGTGACCACGACGGTACCGACTTCCTCGATGGTCACGGCCACGCCGGGAAGCGGGGTGCGGGTCTCGCCCGCGACGATGCGGCCGTGGACCTGTACACCCGAAGGCGCAGCGGCGGGCTGGGCGCGCGCCGGCACGGCGGTCAGCGCCAGCAGCGCATACGCAAAGGCGAGACCGCCAATTCCCTGGCGGCGAAAGGTGGTGCACGAAGAAAACATGCGAAGGCACTCCAGGCAGGTACGGGACAGGATCCCGAGCCGGTCGCGAGCGCGCGACCCGCCGGTGCCAGCGGCTGCGACGCGGCACCTGGACTCGTATTCGAAGCGGGAACGGGAAGCAGTCGGCCGGGTGGCCGATCAGGTGCGGGAGGGAGGGGCGCGGGCCGGGAGGGCCGCACGCGAGTCCGAACGCGGACCACCGCCCTGCAACTCGATCCAGTCGACAGCGGTCCACACCGGGGCGCCCAGACGCTGCGGGGTGGAGACCCACCCGAAACGCAGCGACGATGCCGTCTGGCAGTAGGGGCAGTGTCGGTCGGGAGTGGCGTCGGCCAGGGCGCCCGAAGACAGACCGTGGTCGCTGGCGTCGTGGACCGACGCGGCGGCGTGGGTGTCCGCTCCGGTCGCGTGACCGGAAACGAGCAGGCCCAGCGGACCTGCCGGCAGGAGCACCAGCAGGCATGCAAGCCAGAGCGCCCTGAGCCGGGTCGCCAGCCCCACCACCATCGATGCACAGTGACATCGGGCTGATGGCACGTCAAGGCGAGCGTTGCCGACACGCGCCGAATTGGCGATACTGGGGATAAAGTGCGCCCCTACCCCTTCCCCCGCTGGCTGCTGCCCGTCGCGGCGACAGGCGTCGCCGTCGGCGCCGCGCTGCTGCTGGTGGATGGGCAGATGCTGACCGGTGCGGTCATGCTGGGGACCGGCCTGGGTGCGGCCCTCGTGCGCCTGCTGGCGCGCGGTCATGCTGGCGGTCACAGCCCCGAGCTGTCGTCCGACTACGTGCACGCCTCGCTGGTCGAAGCGCTGGCTGGTGCGATCGACGCCAAGAACGATCCCTCGGGCAAGCGGCTGCAGCGTCGGCGCAGGTGGGCGGCCGCTCTTGGTGAGGCCATCGGGATGCCGGTCGCGGAGATCGAGGCCCTGCGCACGGCCGCGCTGTTGCTCGACATCGGCCAGCTCGCCGTCCCCGACCACATCATGTCCAAGCCGGGGCCCCTCTCTGTCGAGGAGTTCCACAAGATTCGCATCCATCCCCAGGTCAGCGCCGGTCTCATCGAGGGGGTGCCGCTGCCGCGGTCAGTGGGTGACTTTGTGCGCTCGCATCACGAGCGGTGGGATGGCAAGGGCTACCCCGAAGGTCTGGCCAGGCAAGCCATCCCGGTTGGCGCGCGTGTGCTGGCCGTGGTGGACAACTACGACGCGCTGGTGAGCGAGCGCCCGTATCGTGATCGCCTGACGCGGGAGGCCGCCATTGCGGTGCTTCGTGAGGAGGCTGGCAAGTCGCTCGACCCGACCATGGTTGACCGCTTCATCAGCCTGCTGCCGACCATCGAGAGCGGTCTGGCCATGGAGACGGCGGTCGATCGGTCGCTGGTGTCGATCGTCTCGGCACGTCGCGAGGACGTGGCGCTGTTCGAGATCTCGCAGGCGATCAGCGCCGGCCTCGGCGTCGAGGGCACGGCACAGGTGCTGGCGCAGAAGCTGCGCCGGGTGATTCCGTACTCGAGCGCGGCGCTGTACCTCTTCGACCCCTCACGTCGCACCTTCAAGGCCGCCTTCACCGAGGGCATCGAGGCCGACATGCTGGCTGCCGTCGTGATGTCTGCGGACTCGGGCATGTTCGGCCAGTCGCTTCGCGACCAGCGCGCGGTCGCCAACGTCGACCCGCAGGCCTGCCTTGATGCCGGCGCCGCATCGGCCACCCGACTGCGCTCCTCGATCGTCTGCCCGCTCTACGGCGAGCAGAACGAACTGGTCGGCGCGATGGCGATCTACCACGTCACGCCAGGCTGCTACACCCAGGACGAATGCCGCCTGCTCGACATGGTGGCCAGGCAGGCTGGACCGGTCATCAGTCACGCCTTGCAGTTGTCGCGCGCGCAGGAAGAGGCGTTGACCGACCCGCTGACGGGATTGCCCAACACCCGCTTCCTGTGGATGCACCTCACGCAGGAGCTCGCACGGGCGGCGCGCCAGGCGTCTCGGCTGGCGCTGTTGCTCGTGGACGTGGACGACTTCAAGTCGGTCAACGACAGTGAAGGGCATCCGGTCGGCGACCTGGCGTTGCGCGAGCTGGCGACGCTGCTGCGTCAGGCCGTCCGCCCCTACGACGTCTGCGCCAGGTACGGCGGAGACGAGTTCGTGATCATGCTGCCCGAGTGCGGCCGCGAGGAGGCCGAGGAGCGGCTGCGCGACCTGCAGTCGACCATCTCGCGTCATGAGGTGCGCCTGGGTGACGGGCGGGCGTTCTCGATCGCGGTGAGCATCGGCGCCGCCGTCTTCCCCCGCGACGGAGATTCTGCCGAAGCGCTGCTGGCCGCCGCCGACGCCCGGATGTACCAGGACAAGCATCGCTGGCGCGATCAGGCCACCGGTCGCGATGGTGATGGGTTTGCTCCCGGGCTGCCGCGGCCGCCGCTCCACAAGATGTAAGGGGCGACGCAGTTGGACGCAATTCGGCATTGGGAATTCAGAATGCAGCGCGGGGCGAACACCGCCACGATGCGAGACTTTAGAGTTCAGAGTTCAGAATGCAGCGGGGGGGGGACATCTGCCCTGTCAGCGTGGACGAGCGCACCCGCCGCGACGCGCCCTGCATTCTGAATCCTGGATAATCCTGAATTCTAAATTCACCCGGTGCCGCAGCCCCCCGCGCCCCCCCGGTGTCGCGAGGCGCCCTGCATTCTGAATTGCCAATTCTGAATTGATCCAGCGGTACACTCCCGCCATGCCAATCCCATTGCGATACGGGATCGCCGCGATCGCCGCGGTGGTCATGGGCCTCGCCCCATCCATGCGCGGGCAGGCGCCGGTGCTTGCCCTCGTCGGCATCAACGTCATCCCGATGGATCGCGAACGCGTCCTCGAGCGGCAGACGCTGGTCATCCGTGGGGGCCGCATCGTGGAGATCGGCGCCGCCGGCACGGTAAGAACGCCGGCCGGGGCTCAGATCGTTGACGGGTCCGGCAAGTACGTGCTGCCGGCGCTCGGCGAGATGCACGGGCATCTGGCCGGCGCAGACCAGGCCCTCAACCAGCGCATCCTTGCCCTGAACGTGATCTACGGCGTGCTGACGGTGCGCAGCATGCTCGGCCACCCGGCCCAGTTGACACTTCGCGACCGCGTCGCCAGCGGCGGTCTGCTCGGACCGCGCATCTATACCTCGGGGCCATCGGCCAATGGCCAATCGGTGTCCACGCCGGCCGCCGGTGCGCAGATGGCGCGGGATCAGAAGGCCGCCGGTTACGACTTGATCAAGATTCATCCCGGTGTGCCGCGCGATGCCTTCGACGCCCTGGCCAGGACCGCGCGCGAGCAAGGCCTGGCGATCGCCGGCCACGTGCCGACGGCGGTCGGCGTGCATCGGGCAATCGAGGCCGGCTACCGCTCCATCGATCACCTCGACGGCTACGCTGAGGCCGCCTTGCGTGACGGCGCGGTCATCGGCTCGGGCGGTAGCGGCTTTTTCGGGACGCTGATTGCGCAGGACCTCGACGATGGGAAGATTCCCGATCTGGTGCGGAAAACCAGGGCGGCAGGCGTCTGGGTGGTGCCGACAGAGACGCTGATGCTCAACTTTCTGTCCAGTGAACCCATCGAAGCGCTGATGCAGCGTCCCGAACTGGCCTACGTGACGCCCGCGATGCGGAGCCAGTGGGAAGGCGGGCTGCGCGGATTCCGCAACGGCGGGCAGTTCGGCACGCCCAAGCAGCGGGCGCGCTTGATGGCCTTCCGGGCCCGGCTGCTGCGTCAGATGCAGGACGCCGGCGTAGGCATCCTGCTCGGTGCCGACTCGCCGCAGGTGCTCAACGTGCCCGGCATAGCGACGCACCAGGAACTCGCGGCGGTCGTCAAGGCTGGCCTGACGCCTTACGAAGCCCTGGTCTCGGGAACACGCAACGTCGCGGCGCACTTCGGCACCGAGGGGACCGAGGGCACGATCGCGGTCGGGATGAAGGCCAACCTCCTGGTGCTCGACGGCAACCCACTCCAAGACATCACGCGAACGGCTGACCGGGCTGGCGTGATCCACAACGGGACCTGGCACGATCGCCCAGCGCTCGATCAGATGCTGGAGCGGTTGCGCGTACCCTGACGCGCAACCGGGTTGCCGATTGCCGCCTGCCGCCCTACTGCGCTGCAGGCAGGTAGATCCCGTTGAACAGGAACTTGAAGGTGCCGTGCGGTTGTGCCCGGAACGTGATCTCGGGGCCGAAGAGAATCAGCCGCCCCTTGCCGACCGTGGCCGCCGCGATGGCCACGCCGCCCTGCAACTGCGCCTGACCCCACGCCCAGCCGCTGCGCAGCGGCGTTGCCGAGTCGAACCAGGCCACAGGCGTCAGCCCCTGCGCCGCGGCGTCGGCCGGCAGGGTGAAGACCGGACTGTTGTCGAAGTACACATCGGTGTCCTCGCGCAGCCCTTGCGCCAATGGATGCGTCGTATCCACTTTGACGCGCAGCACCGAGCCCGGCACGTAGTACTGCTCGCTGGTCAGCCGCGAGCCCTTGTCATCGACCACCTTGTTGCCGACGGGCAGGCCGAGATGCTGCGCCAGCGACGTGGAGCTGCCGATGGTCAGCACGGTGCCACCCTCGTCCAGGAAGGCCCGCAACTGCGGCAGCGTCGTGGCGTTGGTATAGCTGCCGATGCGGGACCGATACTCGTCGGGAAGGTTCTCTGCGCGCGGGGCCCGCGCGGCGAAACCGCCAGTGCCGACGGCGGTGATCGCGCCATCGGGCAGGATCACCACGTCGTACCTGGCACGGAGCTGTCCGGCATCGAGTTGCGGCGGATAGATCACGTCGTACGGGAACTCGAACTGCTCCAGCACCAGCCGTAGCCATCCCGAGGGCATGGAGCCGCCGTAGCGGTCCCACAGCGCGACACGCATCGTCTTCAGCGCCTGCCCGGGCGGCGCAGCCTCAGCCGACGCTCCCTCGAAGACCACACCCGTCGCCGTCGCGATCTCTACGAGGCGTGCCCGGAGCGCGCGCGTCCCCGCCACCCGGAACCGGCCATCTGCCAACCACTCGACGCGCTCTCCGGCCTTGAGCAGGCGGTTGATGGCCCGAAACGCCTGGTTGCTGTCGTGGGAGAAGACAAACGCGGTGGCGTCGGCCGCGCCGGTGACGCGGCCGGCAGGAATGCCCAGTTCGTCCGGCACACGTTCGAACGGCCCCTCGAACGCTTCGAGAATGCGATCGACCTGCACCCCCATCTGAAACGCCAGCGTCCAGCCGGCGCTGTCGTACGGGGGAATCGGCGGACCGCCGGGGTACTGGAAGTCGTCGGGGTGGTCCTGCGGCTCGAACATGTCGAGCACGTGTGGACGGAACGCCTGCGCCGTCTTGACCACCAGCGAGCCCGAGGGGTAGGTCCGTCCCTGCACGTCGAAGGGCGCGGTGGCGCGATGCACGACGACGCCGGCGCGGATGAGGGCGTTGGCGAAGGCGATGACGGTGGGAAAATCCGCCTGGTCGGCGGGCAGTACGTAGCCGCGCGGGTCGCGCAGGGCGGGGTCACGCAGGATGGAGTCGAACAGCTCGCGAGACGTACCGCCGATGCCCCGCGGCCCGCGTGCGACGGCTCCCGCCCCCTGCGCCGCCTGGACTTTCTGCACCCGGCGCGGATACATCGTCCAGGTGTCGCGTTGGCCGCGCTCGATGCCGTTGCGACCCATGCGCCAGATGTTGAAGAGGAACTGCTCTCGATAGCGCGCGGCCAGATCGAGCACCGCTCGATTGGCCGTCAGCGAGTACTCGATGCTCTGCCGCATGTGCCAGGTCTGCGGCTCGATCGGGAATGGCAGGTCGCTGCTGGGCAGCTGACGCTCCGGCCGGAACGGGATCTCGATCGGGGTCGGGCTGCCGATGGTCTCGGTGAGCAGGCCGATCATGTTGTGGAAGTACACGGTGGTCCGCAGCCCACCGTTCCACCACGTCGAGTAGTTCGCGCCGTGCCGCATCGTCACTCCGGCCTTGCCTTCCGAGACCAGGCGCGTGTGCATCGCCGCACCGACCAGGTCGAGGCTGGTGGGAATCAGCGGGTCGTAGACGTAGTTGAAGGGACCGCGGAACGGCGGGGCAAACATCACCGTGCCTGCCGGACCGGTCTGGTGGTGGTTGTAGACGATCTGCGGGTACCACTCGCGGTACAGCACCCGGTTCATGTTGGCGGTTTCGGCCAGCGCGGCCATGTAGGAGTCGCGGTTGTTGTCGTGGCCGGCGTACTTCTGATACAGCCGCGGCAGATCGTCGAGCGATCGTTTGCGCACGTCGGGCTCGCGCAGGTACCAGTTGGCCACCAGGTCGTGGCCATCCGGGTTGGCGTGCACCGCCAACACCACCACGTTGTCCAGGATGCGCATCACTTCCTGGTCGGTGCCACTCACCAGCTGGTACACCGTCTCAATCAGCTGCTGCCCACCGAGCGTCTCGTTGGCGTGCAGGCCGCCATCGATCCAGACCACCGCCTTGCCTTCGGCCGCGAGCGCACGCGCATCTGCCTCGGCAGTCACGTCCTCGGCCAGGGCGAGCCGGCGCGCGATGGTCTTCAGGCGCTCCAGCTTGCGATGGTTCTCCGGCGAGGTGATGATGGCCATCCACTGCGATCGGCCTTCGGCGGTCTTGCCGATGTCCACCAGTGACATGCGGTCGGACTCGACGTCGAGGCGGCGCCAGTAGGCCGTGAGCTGTTCGTACGTGGCCAGCTGGTAGTCGTCACCGATGGCAAACCCGAACTGCTTGGTCGGCGACGTGATGCGAGGGACGGCGGCCGCGGCCGCGGCCGGGGCTGGCTGACCGGCAGTGGCCGGCGTCACGATGGCCACGGTCACGGATGTGACCAGGCACAGAATGAGCGATACGCGACGGCGATGGCGCGCGCAGGACGACCGGAATCCGGACTGTGGCATACGCATGGATGCTTACGTGACTGACAGGGCAGATGATATCAGTCGTGCCATGAGGCGCCTGGCACACGCGGTCGTCGCCGCTGGGCTGACAGCGTGGCTCAGCGGGTGCAGCGGCAGCAGCGGTTCGCCGCCCACGTCGCCCACCCCGCCTGGGCCGTCCGCGGCAGTTGCGTACACCCCCATCGGCGCCAGCGACGCGGCCGGCGTCGGCGCCAGCATCCCCTGCCTGCCCTTGGCCAGCAGCTGCCGCGACAGCACCGGCTACGTCGGTGTCGTGCAACGGCGGCTGTCGGAGTCGCGCACCGTCACGCTGGTGAACCTGGCGTTGCCGGGCGGCGTCCTCAGCCCGGATATCGAGGCTCTGGGCGACGAACTCGGCCGCAACATCCCCGGCAACTTCCTCGCCAACCTGGCGCCCTTCGTGCCCGCCAGCACGACGCTCGTGACGATCTTTGCTGGCGGCAACGACGTCAACACCATCGCGTCGGCGATTGGCGCAGGCCGCGGAGGCAGCGATCCGGCTGGCTACCTGACGCAGCACGTCCAAGGATTCGCGCGAGACTACGCGCGCACCATCGACGTCGTGCGCAGCCGCGCGCCTGGCGCCCTGATCGTGGTCATGAACGTCCCCAACTTCGGCGCGTTGCCGTACCTGGCCGGACGTCCGCTGGCCGAACGACGAATCGTCCAGGACGTTGCCGTGCGACTGTCCCGCGAGGCCATCAATCCCCTGTCGTCGCGGGTGCCCGTCGTTGACCTGATGTGTGACGCGCGGTCGTACCAGCCGGCCATCTACTCCGCTGACGGCTTCCACCCCAACGACGCCGGGCACGCCTATCTCGCGGACGTGCTGCTGCAGGCCATCACGATCGGCACCTCGCCCGCGCCCCCGGCCAGCTGCGGGTTCATGTCACTGGTGGGATGAGCGGCGCGCTACTGGTGCGTCCGGCCTGTCCCGACGACGCCGCCGCGATCGCCGGCATCTGCACGCGCGCGGCGCGCGCGGCGTACGCCAATCTCGTCACCGACGACTACCTGACACGGGTGATCGACCACTTCTTTGCCATCGATCGCCTCGTGCAGGAGGTGGCGCCGGGGCCGGGCTGGTTCGGCTTCACGGTGGCTGAGGAAGGCGCGCACGTGCTGGGCGTCGCAGGCACAGGCGCCAGCGCCGAGCACGCTGGCGCCTGCGAGCTGTTCGCGCTCTATGTGGATCCGGCGGCACAGCGCCGCGGCCTCGGCCGCGTGCTCGTTGCCGATGCGGTGTCGGCGGCCAGTCGCGCCGGAGCCTCGCGCCTGGACGTCGCCGTGATGCCGGGCAACGAGCCGGCCAGGCGGTTCTACCAGGCGTGCGGCTTCAACTTCGCGGGTCAGCGGCCGGTCTACGCACCCCACGGCCCTGAAGGCGGGCCACAGATGGCGGCGGTCTACGCCCGCCAGCTGTGACCCGTCGCCGCTTCGAGTGCCGTGCTCGCCGCGCCGGCGCCTGGCCGTCGCGTCGTCGGTCAGTGGGCCGGCCCGAGCAGCACGGCATTCATGAACAGCAGCTCGGTGCCCTCCATGAAGGCCCGGAAGTTGGGGTCCTCAACAAACGCGATGACGTGGCCGCGGCCACGCGGCTGGACGATGACTGCCGGCTTGTTGCCGAGTTGCGTACGCGCTTCCGGCCACATCAGCCCGGCGGCAACAGCCGTCTCGCCGGTGGCGTACGTGGCGATATTGCGGCCCTTGTCGAGGGTGATCGGCGTGAACACACGCGTACCCTCGACCATGATGTGGAGCACGCTTCCGCTGCCGGCCGACAGCCAGTGCTCCGTGTCGACGTTGGCGCGCATCAGCGCCCCAGACGTGGCGACCGGTGGCTCCTCCTTGGGCCGCGTGGCCTTCTCGAGATCGATCGACGTGGGCTCGTCGGCCGCTGGTGTCGCGGCCGGCGTCGGGCCCGGCTTCGCGCCCGGCGTCGTGGCTGGCGTCGCGGCTGGCGTCGCGCTCGCACCGGCCGTCGGACGTGCGCTCTCGCTGCCGCTGCTGCTGCTGCTACCGCCTCCACCGCCAGCACCAGCGCCAGCGGCGCCGTTCTTCTCCGGGCGGCCGTCGCGAAGTTCGGGCGTGGTGTCGAGCAGGTCCACGCCGTCGCGGGTGGCCCAACGGGTCGCCTCGGCGATCGTGATCAGGGTGCCGCCGGCCGACACCCAGTCCTTCAGCCGCTGCAGCACGGGCCCGGCCAATGCCGGCGTGTAGTTGCCCGACGGCATCACCACCACGTCGAAGCGGGTCAGGTCGGCCATCGCGAACGCGTTGACACGGACCGCGGTGACACGCTGGCCGAAGCGCTGCTCGAGCACGTAGCGCGCCCAGCCAGCGCTTTGCGACGACGTGGGGGTGTCCCAGGCCAGGAGCACGCGGGGCGCCTTGAGCGACACGACTTCGTTGCTGCCGAGTGAGATGCCTGACTCGGTGAATGCCGAATCGACCGGCACCACCTCGGCCCGATGCTCGCTGGCCAGCCGTGACAGCGTGGCTGCGACGTCGCCCGGGTTCTCCGCCGTTCGGATGATGGCGGTGCCCATGGGATAGCTGCGGCCGCGGAGCGCAAACCCTTCGTCGGCAAACCGCACGCGCAGCCCTGCCGCCTGTGCCGCCACGACCAGACGCGCCGCGCCAAGCCCCCATGGCATCACGTAGCCCACCTTGGCCGGAGCCAGTGTCACCGGGGCGGGAGGTGTCACCGCCTGCGTGCGCACGGTAGTCAGCGGCCGATCAAGGGCGAGCACCTCCACGTCGTACGCCGACGGCAAGTGCCATCCGGTCACGTCGTACATCTGGTCGGGCAGCCGCTTCTTGCGCCGTCGATCCTGCTCCTTGACGAACGCCTCTGGCTGGGCGATCGACGGGTCGAGCAGATTCTGCAGCAGCCGCCCCGCCGGCTGCGCCGCGGGCACCACGTAGGTGCCGGGCGCGAGCGTGCGCGCGCCGACCGCGATGGACTCGACCGACTGCAGGACGTCGAAACCCTGATCGCGCAACAACTGCGCGAAGCGATGGGCGCGCGCCGGATCGGAGCCCACCGGCACCAGCCATCCGCGCGTCTTGCCCTTCTCGCCATCGGCCACCGCGCTGCGCCGATACGCGACAAAGTCACGAAGCAGCGCCTGCCGGTTGGCTGCCGACGTGGCCAGCGTCGTGATTGCCGCCGTGAAGTGCCGCAGCACGCCATCGCGATAGGTGAGCACCTCGTCGTCAGTGCGCCGCCAGGCCAGGCCTCGCGACGACGCCATCTCGTAGGTCATGCCGATCGAACCGTGGAAGATCGGCCACGACTCGCCGTAGCCGGGATAGAACGAGTCGAACACCTCACGGTTGAAGTAGGCGAATCCACGCTCGTCGAACGTCGAAGCGTTCGCCTTGCCGATGGCGTTGAACCAGTGGACCTGCTGCGGGGTGATGTGCGGGTTCAGCGGGTCGGCAGGCGGCGCGAAGTAGTAGGACGAGTCGCCGCTCATCTCATGCAGGTCGACGACGACCTGCGGGAACCACTGCAGGAAGAACGTCGTCCGGCCGCGCGTCTCGGCCTGCGACTGCGCGAACCAGTCACGGTTCATGTCAAACAGGTAGTGGTTGGCGCGGCCGCCCGGCCAGGGTTCGTTGTGCTCGGCCGAAAATGGCTCCGCGTCCGGCGTGGGTCCCATCGCCTGGATGTTGGAGGCGATGAATCTCGCCCGCCCATCCGGGTTCTCGAGCGGGTCGATCAGGACCAGCGTCTCCCGGAGGATTTGCGTGACCTGCGGGTCGTCCTGCGCCGCCAGCAGGTGGTAGGCCTCCAGCAAGGCGGCATCCACCGACGAGATCTCGTTGCCGTGGACCGCGTGCATCAACCACACCGCGACCGGCAGCGACGCCACCAACGCCTCTTCCTCGCGCGCCGGGAGGCCGCGCGGGTCGGCGAGGCGCTGCAGGCCCTTCTGCACCGTGTCGAGTTGCGCCATGCGGTCGGCCGACGCAATCGCAAGCACCACCAGCCGGCGCCCTTCCCAGGTGCGTCCGTACTCGATCAATTTCGCGCGCGTCGGCGCAGCCTGCGCAAGCGCCTCGAGGTACGTGACCACGCCGTCAGGAGGCGTGATCACCGCACCTGGGGCGTGCCCGAGCACCTGCTCGAGGGTGGGAATTGCGCTGTTGTACCGGACGCCCGGAGCAAACGGTGCTGGTGCTGGCGACGGCGCCTGGGCGAAGGCCGAGGGCACCGGCAGTCCGAGCAGGACGACGGCACACGAGGACGCAAGCAGACGTGCAATCACAGATAACCCTGCAGATGGCGCTCGAGGAGCGTCTTGGTGGCCTTGATGCCTTCGGGTTCGCCGAGCGTCGTGCCCTCGTATTCGATCCCGATGAACCCGCGATACTTCGAGGCGATGACCAGGTCGAGCATCCGCTTGTAGTCGGTGTGGGTCTCGTTGCCCTGGGCGTCGAAGTCGTGGGACTTGGCGCTCACGCCCTTGGCATACGGGAGCAGCTCGCCAACGCCCTTGTACCTGTCGTACTCGACGTCACGGCTGACGCGAAAGTTGCCGAAGTCTGGCAGCGTGCCTACGTCGGGCATGTTCACCAACGTCATCACGCCGGCCAGCCACTCGCCATTGCTCGAGAGCCCGCCGTGGTTCTCGACAATCACACTGATGCCCTGCGCGGCACCGTATTCGCCCACCCGGCGCAGGCCGTCGGCGGCCAGCTTCTGCTGCTCGGCGTACTCACCCTGGCTTGCGGCGTTGACACGAATGGCATGGCAGCCGAGCACCTTGGCTGCGTCCACCCACGGCTTGTGGTTCTCGACCGCCTTGGTGCGTGCGGCCTCCTCCGGGGCACCAAGCATGCCCTCCCCGTCCACCATGATCAGCACGTTCTTCAGGCCCAGGCCCTCGGCGCGTGACTTCAGGTCGGCCAGGTAGGCGGTGTCCTTTGCCTTGTCCTTGAAGAACTGGTTGACGTACTCGAGCCCGGTCACGCCGTACTGCTCCTTGGCCAGCCGCGGGAAGTCGAGATTGGTGATCTCCTTCTTGAAAAGAGCCCGGTGCAGCGACCACTCGGCGAGCGAGATGGCGAAGCGACCCTTCTCCGGCGCCCGGAAGGCAAGTGACAGGTCGGTGGTGGCAAGTGCGGCGCCTGCCACCGCGGTGGTCTGCAGGAATTGTCGGCGAGTGAACATTGGATAGGCTCCGGAAGTCGTGGTATTTCGCCACGCGGCTCGGTGGCCTGTCAAAGCTATACTTCGCGCCAGGGACCCGTTTGCTCCCGGGTCCCCGGCGGGGTGGTGCGGCGGCGGGTCGGTTTGGCGGGCGTCAAGGGAGCGGGGATGATCGGGACACGACTGGGGCAGTACCGCATCGATGCCCTCCTCGGCCAGGGGGGAATGGGTGCGGTGTACCTCGCGACCGACGAGATGCTCGGTCGCCAGGTCGCCATCAAGGTCTTGCGTGAGGATGCCGACGTCCAGGGCACCGCCACCGAGCGGTTCCGCAGCGAGGCGCAGATCCTCTCCCGCCTGGATCACCCGCAGATCCTCCGCCTGTACGGCTTCTCGCAGCACGAGGGCGTGCTGTACATGGTGACCGAGTTTGTCCGGGGCGAGGCGCTGCAACGGCGCCTCGAGCGCGGCATCATCGTCGACACCGCGCAGGTGGTGGAGTGGGCCAGTCAGGTGCTCGACGCCCTGCACTACGCCCACCAACTTGGCGTGGTCCACCGCGACATCAAGCCAGCCAACATCCTCATCGACGACCGCAATCGCGCCCGGCTGCTCGATTTCGGCATCGCCCGCATCGTCGGCACCGAGGGTCCCACCCAGACAGGCCATGCCGTCGGCACCCTGACGTACATGGCGCCGGAACAGGTCCTGGACGAGACCATCGACGGCAGGGCCGACCTCTACGCCTTTGCCGTGGTGCTGTGTCAGATGTTCGCGGGACGCCGACCCTATCGCAGTACGACCACGGCCGGACTCATTCGCGAGATCGTGGACGGGCCGTCGCCCGACGTCGCCGCACTCCTGCCGCCCGAAACCGCCGTGTTCGCGCCAGCGCTGTTGCGCGCCCTCGCACGCCACCCCGCGGACCGCACGCCGACGGCCGGCAGGATGCGCGACGAGCTCGTGGCGGCCGCCAAAGGCCCGCTGCTGCCGCCACCCATCCTCCCGCCGCTCAACGAGAAGGCGATTCCCACGGCGTCGGCGCCGATGCTGGACGCGACGCGGGCGGCCACCGGCGGTTTCGCCATCGACAACAGCGCCAACCGTGTCGCCACGGGCCTGTACGGCGGCGCCACCGACTCGACTCTGGCCGTACCGCCGCCGATGTCGCGGGTGCGGCGCGCCGGCGGGCTGGTGCTGGTCGTGCCCGCGGTCCTGCTGTTGACCGCCGCGGCCGTGGGTTGGTACGTATTCGGCCCGAGCCGTCCGGACACTCCGCCGGTGGCGGTGGCCCGGTCGGAATCGACGCCGCCGTCGACACTGCCCCAGACAGTCCCGCCGAGTCCTGAGACGACCGACCCCGGCGCGGGGAGCCAGACTCCCCCGCCATCAGACGGTCTGGCGGGCGCGTCCCCGACTGCCGCACCAGAGACGCCCTCGACCGCGGCGCCAGCCGCGCGCGGTGCCCGCAGTGCGCCGACGGCACGCGCGGGAGCGGGCGCGGCACCGGCGCCTGCCACCGGCGGCAGCGTGGCGCTGCCTGCCCCAGACACCGCCACACCGGCCGCGACACCCGAACCTGTCGAGGCGCCGCGCGCTCCGGTGTCGCTGCCCAGTACCACCGTCGCCACGCCAGCGACTGCCGTCTTCAAGGGCATGATCCTCATGGATCGCATCGACGACGAAGACGAAGAGCTGGACGTCTCGGTGCGCCTCGACGCCCGCCGCGTGGTAGTCCTGGACGAGGACGGCATTGCCAAGCGCTCGATCGGGTACGACTCGATTGCCCGCGCCACCTACAACAGCCGCAAGCCGGGCCGATTCTCCCTGCGTCGCGGCCCGAGCCACTGGCTGACACTCGAGGTCGGCACGACGCCCATCGTCCTCCGTCTCAACGGTCGGACCTACGAGCAGGTGCTGACCGCGCTGCAGGGGCATGGCGTGCGGGTCGAGCGGCAACCGTAGGAGGCCAGGTCGGGACAGGACGTGACGATCGACTGCTACGGGGCGACGCGGCCGCGTGCGGGCAGCAGGGCAAACGAGGACGCCTTCTGGATCTGGCGACCATCGTCGGCGGTGGCTGCGCTGTGCGACGGCGCCGGCAATGCCTCGCAGTGTGCCGCCCCCGTGCTTCGGGCGTTCGCGCACCAGATCGAGGGCGGCCTGCTGGACGTGCAGCAGTTTCCGGCGTGGAGCCACTGGCTCGGCGGCACGGACACGGCCATCGCCGGCGGCATGCGGACCACCTTTGTCGGAGTCGCCATCGTGCAGCAGCGGCTGCTCGGTGCCTACGCGGGAGACTCCCGCGCGTATCTGGTGAACGAACACGGTTGCCGCCTGCTCAGCGACCATCCGTGCCCGCCCCTCGGGAGCGGAGTTGCCCTTGCCCGCCCCATCCACGAGCCATTGCAGCCGCACGACACCGTACTTCTGCTGAGCGACGGGGCGTGGACGCCTCTGCCGCTCACCATCATCCATCGCGCCGTCGTGGCTGCCCGGCTGACCGCCTTCGCGGACCTGCCGGTCACGCTGCTCGACCTGGCCGCCAGGCACGGTCGCTCCGACGACGACATGACCGTCGTCGCGATGCGTACACGATAGCCAGGGGGAGGCGGCCGACTACCGGACCGGATCTTTCGGCCGCGTCGGCGCCTTCACAGGGTGCCTGGCAAGCGCGTCCAGCGCTTCCTTGATGGCCCGATCCAGCTGCGGGTCCCTCCCGGCGATCACGTCGGCTGGCGTCTGCTCCACCTCGATATCGGGGGCGACGCCCTCGTTCTCCACGACCCAGCCTTCGTCGGTGAAGATGGCCAGGTTGGGCGCGGTGACCGTGCCGCCGTCCATCAGCACGGGGTAGCCGAGAATGCCGACCAGCCCGCCCCACGTGCGCTTGCCGACGATGGGTCCCAACTGGAACTTGCGGAACATCCACGGCAGCAGGTCTCCGCCAGAACCTGCGGTTTCGTCGGTGACCATGACCTTCGGGCCGAGGATCGCCGCAGCCGGGGTGCGGATCGGATCGCCGTGCCGGGTTGCCCAATAGCTGACCAGCGGGCGGCGCAGCAGGTCGATGTAGTAGTCGGCGACCTGGCCGCCGCCGTTGAAGCGCTCGTCGATGATCACCGCCTCCCGCCCGGTCTGGGGGTAGAAGTACCGCTTGAAGTACTCGTGTCCCAGTCCTGCGGTGTTGGGCACATACACGTAGGCGACACGACCCTTGGTGGCTTCGGTGACCTTGCGCAGGTTGCCCTCCACCCAGTCCCGGTTCCGGAGTCCGGCCTCGCTTTCGATCGGCACCACCTTCACCGTCCGCGAGCCGGTGCCGTCGGCGTTGGCGCCCACCGTCAATTCGACCAGTTTGCCGGCGGTGTTCTCGAATGGCGCGTGCAGGTTGGTGGCAGAGGCCCGGAGGTCGACGCCATCCACGGCCAGCAGGAACTCTCCGGCCCTCACCTCGACGCCAGGCTCGGTGAGTGGTGCGCGCAGCGTCGGCGTCCAGTTGAGCCCGCCGTAGACCTTGGCAATGCGATAGCGATCGCTCACGACTTCGTAGTCGGCGCCGAGCAGGCCCCCGGGCACGGCGCCGGCCTTGCGGCGGGCGTCGCCCCCACCGCCGTAGGAGTGGCCGACCGCAAGCTCACTGCCCATCCACTGGATCAGCCGCGCGAGGTCGGTCCGGTGCGCCAGGTGCGGCAGCAGCTGCGCGTACTTCTTCCGGACCGCCGGCCAGTCGCGGCCGTGGTAGTTGGTGGCGTAGAAGTAGTCGCGATTGATTCGCCAGGCCTCGTCGAAGATCTGTGGCCACTCGGCCTGCGGATCCACGCGTACCTGCACGGCCTCGACGTTGACCTTGCCCTCGGCACCGTCGACCTTCTTGGACGTGACCACCACGTGGTAGGACGAGCCGTTGCGATACAGCAGCTTCTTGAGGTCCGCGCTCACGGCGTACGAATCGGCCGCCGCCACCCACGTCTCGGTCTTGCGGGTCTTCAGATCGAACCGTTGCAGCGATGACTTGCCGTCCGACGACCGCAGGAAGAACAGCTTGCCGTGCTCGCCGACCTGCAGATCCGAGTACTCCCCAACCGGCACCGGCAGCGCCACGATGCGCGACCCGAGACCGTCGGGGTCAATCGTCGTCGCGGCTACGACGGCCTTGGCGGCACCCGCCTCCTTCCCCGCGTCGGCGCCTGCCTCTTTCCCGGCATCGGCGACCTCGGCCTTCTCCTCGTCGCTCTCCCTGGCCAGCGGCGACACCTCGCCCTTCTTCAGGACCACCAGGTACAGGGCGCTGGTCGAGCGCATGTCGGCGTTGGCCTGCGAGAACCAGTCGCGCACCGGGCCCGCATCGGTCGAGCCGAGCAGATACAGGTACTTGCCACTGCGGTCGAAGACCGGCTCGCTGACGTCGCTGAGACCGTCGGTGATCGCCATCGACGTCCTGCTGTCCACCGACCAGACGAGGGCCGACTGGATCTGGGCCCGGCTGGTCGTGGTGTAGGCGAGCCATTTGCTGTCTGGCGACCAGCTGTAGGTGGTGTCCGAGAAGGCCCCGGGGCGGTAGATCGGCTCGGTCGCCACCGTGCTGATGGCGCGGCTCCCGACATCCAGGACGTACAAGGTGCGGCCATTGTCGCGGAAGGCGATGCGGCGGCTGTCAGGCGACCAGACGGGCAGGTCGTAGAAGCCGCTGCCGGCCAGCGCGACCACCTCGGCCTCGCCCCTGCCGTCCTGGGGGCGGATGTGCAGTGCGTACTCGCCGCCCGCATCCGAGACGTAGGCCAGGCTCTTGCCGTCGGGGGACCACGCCGGCGCCCGCTCGTGGTTGCCCGGCGTGGAGGTGATGTTGCGCGGATCGCCCTTCTCGGCCGGCACTGTGACGATCTCGCCGCGATACTCGAGCGCCAGGCGCGCCCCGGACGGCGAGATCGACGCCGCGCGGATCCACTCGGCACCTTTCACGAAGCGCGGCCGGAGTTCGACCAGGTCGGTGCCTATACCGATGGTGAGACGACGCGATCGCTTCGTCCGCACGTCGTAGAGGTGCAGGTAGCCTGCCTGCTCGTAGGCAATCCTGCCCGACGCCGCCGAGAGGCCGAGCACGGGAAAGTCATCGTGCGAGGTCACGCGAACGACGGCCCGGGACACCGGGTCGAATCGATAGACGTTGAACTCGCCCTCGCGATCGGACCGGAAGTAGAGCGCCGTGTCCAGCCACTGCGGATCGACGTCGTTGGCTCGCGTCGCAGGCTGGGCGATACGCTCGGTGGCGTGGGTCTTCGGGTCGTAGATGAGGATGGTGCCGACCGAGCCGCCGCGGTAGCGCTTCCACTGCAGATGCGCCGGGTTCAGCGGGTTGTACGCGATACGGCTGCCGTCGGCTGAGTAACTGCCGCGCGACGCGTTGGGAATGGGCAGGACGGCTTCCATCCCGCCACGCCACGGCACCGTGAACAGTTGCGTGTACCGGGTGGTGAACACCGCGCGCGGCGAGGTGAACAGCACCTGCGATCCATCCGGGGTCCATCCCTGCACCAGGTCGGCGCCGGGGTGCCAGGTCAGGCGCCGTGGCACGCCGCCAGCCACTGGCACCACGAAGACGTCGACGTTGCCGTCGTACTCGGCGCTGAAGGCCAGGTGCGTCCCGTCGGGCGAGAAGGCCGGCGACCGCTCGATGCCCTCGTCGCTGGTGAGTCGCGCGACGTTGCGGCCGTCCAGATCGCACAGGAACAGGTCACCCGCGTAGATGAACGCGACCTGACGCGCGCTGAGCGCCGGCTGCGAGAGCATCCTGGTGTCGGTGACGTCGATCGCGGCAGCGGTCGGTGCCGCCGTCGCCATTGCGGCAACGGCGGCGAGAATGACCAGGCCACGGCGGATCGCCGGGCTTGGGGAGGAGAAGCGCTGGGTCATGGGCATGGGTGGCGCCGCGCGACAGGCGCGGCACGACCATTCTCCTACGAGCCATACCAGCGGCCGGTTCCCTCCGCGACGCACCCGCGACGACTAGGGCTCGGACGTGCGGGGCGCCTCCTTCGACTTCAAGCTGGCGGCCAGTTCCATCAGCCGCACGAACTCGGCCCGCCAGCCGCCGGCGTCCGGTCCGATGGCAGCCTTGGCGCGGCTGGTGGCCGCAGCCAGTGAGGCTCCGGTCGCCAGCGGGTCGCTCCGCAGGACGAGCGCCGCCTCGGCCACGGCGACGGCAAAGGCCGTGTCCTGGTCAGCGGCGACCACACCAGCAGGCACCTGGTGCGCCTGCAGCGCGCTCTGGCGGCCGTCCGGGCGCTTGTGGCGCACGCTGACGGTCGCCAGCTCGCCGCCACGGTCCCCCGCCGCCAGCGCGGGTGGCGCCTGATAACGCAGGGCAGTGGTGCCGGGCAGTGGTGCGTCCTGCCCGGCAGGAACGATCTCGTAGAGGGCCGTGACGGTGTGGCCTGCACCGATCTCCCCGGCATCCTGGCCGTCATCGGCAAAGGCCTCGTTCTGCAGCGCCCGGTTCTCGTAGCCAATCAGCCGATACGCTGCCACCTGGCGCGGATTGAACTCGACCTGCAACTTGACGTCCTTGGCAATGGTGACCAGGGTGGCGTTGGCCTGGTCGACAAGGACGCGGCGGGCCTCCTGGAGTGAGTCCAGGTACGCGTAGTTGCCGTTGCCGCGGTCGGCAAGCGCCTCGAGGGTCGAGTCCTTGAGATTGCCGCGGCCGACGGCCAGCACCGACAGGAACACGCCGCTCTCACGTTCACGCTCGATCATCCGCGTCAGCTCGCCGACGCTGGTGACTCCGACGTTGAAATCGCCGTCGGTGGCCAGTACCACGCGGTTGACACCGCCCGCGATGAACCCCTGCCGCGCCGCCTGATAGGCCAGCTGAATACCGCCGGACCCGTTGGTCGATCCATGCGCCTCGAGCTTGTCGATGGCGGCGTGGATCTGCTGTCGCTGGTCGCCGGCAGTCGAGGGCAAGACCAGCTCGGTGCGGCCGGCGTACACGATCAGGGCGATTCGATCACGCGACGTCATCTGGTCGACAAGCAGGCGCAGGGCGTCGCGGACCAGCGGCAGCTTGTCTCGAGACTGCATCGAGCCCGACACGTCCACCAGGTACACGAGGTTGCGACCGGCGGGACGGTCGGTCGGCACGTGGCGCCCACGCAGGGTCACCCGGAGCAGTTGGTGCGCGGCGTTCCAGGGGCAGGCGCTCACGCTCGCCGACACCGCGAAGGCGTCTTTGCCGGTCGGGAGTGGGTACGCATAAGCGAAGTAGTTGATCCACTCCTCGACACGCACGGCATCGGCAGGCGGCAGCTCGCCTTCGACCAGGTATCGCCGTGCGTTGCTGTACGAGGCGGAGTCCACGTCAACGCTGAAGGTGGAGAGCGGCGCATCCCCGACGCGACGGAACCCCGACGGGTCGACGCGCGCATACGCGTCTATCGCTGCCACACCGTACTCACTCAGCGACGGGGGACCGCTCGGGGCGCTGACCGACCCCTGCGCCGCCAGCATGCTGCTGGCATGGTGGCTGAGTGACACCCTCTGCTCCAGGCTGGCGTCCTGCGGCGCGGACCTGAGCGTGACGCGCACCAACGCGCTGGCCACCGTGATCGTCTGCATGAGTTCGCTCTCGCCGCGCCGGACCGTCAGCGTGACCTGACCCTTCGGCACGGACGCGAGGCTGAATCGGCCCGCAGCGTCGGTCAGCACCAGGGCCCGCCACTGGCTGGTCCCGTGCACCGCATCGACCACGGCGCCGGCCAGCGCCTCTCCATACCCATCCAGCACCTGGCCTTCGACCACACTGCCTGAGGTCGGGCGTACCGCCCCTCGAGAGTCGGCGGCCGGGGTCGCCACGGCACTCACGAGACCGGCCGGAGAGACGCGCGAAGGCACGCCGAACGGCACGGCCGCGTACACCACCATCGCGGAAACCGCGACGATGGACGCAGCCACGAGTGGAGCAAGCATGGAACCTCCAGTGAAGTTGTCTGGAGGCATTAGACACGGGCGGGCGCGAATTGGCCGGATTGGCTGGCGCGCCGGCCCGCACCGCTCACCGGGGTGGCAGCATCGCCATCAGTTCATCGGTGGACCACTGATTGCCGCGCAGCACGCCGACGACCTTGCCCTCGCGGTCCGCGACGGCCGTGCGCAGACCATGCGCGATCTCCGAGCCGTCGGGCTCGTAGGTCAGGGCGAAGAATTCAGCCCACGCTCCGACCTGCGCCGGAGTGCCTGTCAACAGCGACCAGCGATGGAAGGGGTCGCCGTCCTCGCCGGTGATGTGGGTGCGGCCATACGCCGCCAGCACCTCCGGCGTGTCGTGCGCCGGGTCAATCGAGATGGCTACCATCTGCACGTCGTCTCGCCGCCCGGCCTTGCGGAGGCGCGACGCGACTTCGTCGAGGCGCCGGAGCATCTGGGGACAGAAGTCGGGCAGGGGGCAGCGCGAGTAGATGAACGTGATGATCACGTCGCGCCCGGCAAAGGTACCCGCCGTGACCTGTCGTCCGGCCTGGTCGCGCAGGGGCGTCGATGGCAGCGGCGTGCCCGCCGCCGGGCCGATCCCCGCGGCGGTGGCACTGGCGCTGCTGCCCGACGCGTCGTCAGCCACGGCCGGCTTGCTCAGCGACACCCCCTGAATCCAGGAACGGCTGCCATCCACCACCAGCGTGGCCGACAGGCGATCCCCAGCCTGGGCCACTTGCGCTGCCCACGCCTCCTTGACGGCGAAGGTCATCGTCATGCCGTCCATCAGCCCGGGAATGGCCTCGTGCGCCACGGTGATCTGGCGGCCCGGCGCGTCGGCGGCCCGCACGACGCCGAGGATCGCGTACTCCCGCGCCTGCGCGCTGGCCTCGTACGCGGCATCTGGCGACGCGGCGGTACAGGCGCTGGTCAACATGGCGCCGATCACGAGCAGGCGCGACAGCAGATTCTTACTTTTCACGGTCTTCTCTTTCCGCCGAATACTACGGCTGAGCTTGCGTGCGGGCCGCGCCGCGCAAATGATCTGCGGGTGAGCGATTTCTACCAGGTCGGCGTATTCACCACGATTCACAACCTGGGCATGCCCGAAGCCCTCGAGCGGCTGGAAGCCGAGCTCGTGGTGCATTCCCGGGCCCGGCCGACGGCACTGCTGCTGCCAGCCCTCTACTCGGAATTCGACGGGCCGGCCATGCCGCGCATCATCGCGGAACTGGCGCGGGTGCCGTACCTGACCCGCATCGTGGTCTCGCTCGATCGCGCCGATGCGACGCAGTTCGACAACGCGCGGCGCGCTTTCGACGCCGTGTCTCGACCGGTGACCGTCGTCTGGCACGATGGGCCGCGGCTGCAGCAACTGTATAGCGAGATTCGCGACACCGGCCTGCCGATTGGCGAGCAGGGCAAGGGCCGATCCTGCTGGATGACCTACGGCGCGATCATCGGTGAAGGCGACTGCGAGGTCGTGGCTCTGCACGACAGCGACATCACCACCTACGACCGATCGATGTTGGCCCGGCTGTGCTACCCGGTGACCAATCCGACGCTGGGGTACGCGTTTGCCAAGGGCTTCTATCCCCGCGTCGGTAACAACCGGATGCACGGTCGGGTGACGCGCCTGCTGATGACCCCCCTGATCCGCAGCCTGACCAAGATCGTGGGCACGCAGCCGCTGCTCGCGTACATGGACAGCTTCCGCTACATTCTCGCCGGCGAGTTCGCGATGGACATCGATCTCCTCCGCACGGTGCGCGTCCCCGGCGACTGGGGCCTGGAGGTCGGCATGCTCGGGGAGGTGTATCGCAACACCTCGCTGCGGCGCATCTGCCAGGTCGGCATCGCCGATCGCTACGATCACAAGCACCAGGACGTGTCGCCCGAAGACGCCACGGCCGGCTTGATGAAGATGACCGTGGACATCTGCAAGTCACTCTTCCGGCAGCTCGCTGCCGAGGGCGTGGAACTGTCGAGTGGCAGCTTTCGCACGCTGCAGGCGGCCTATGTTCGGACGGCTGAAGACACGCTGCTGCGCTTCCACCATGATGCGATGCTCAACGGACTCGACTTCGATCGACACGCCGAAGAGAGCGCCGTCGAGGCCTTTTCGAGAGCCGTGCAGCTGGCCAGCAAGCAGTTCCTCGACGATCCGCTCGGCGCGCCCCTGATTCCCAACTGGAACCGCGTGGTGGCCGCGCGCCCGACCATCTTCGACGACATCCGCGACGCGGTCCGCGCCGATAACGGGATCTAGATCAGGCCGTGGCCGGCCGTGGCCGGCATCAGCCGTCGGCCTCGCCCCCACGCTACTGCGCGGCGAACACGTTGGCGCGCATCGGCAGGCGCATGGGCGCGAAGCCGCCCTCACGTGCCAGGCGCGCCGCCACGGCGTCGACGAGTCGGCGCGGGTCGTCGATGCCGCGATCCTGCAGCTCGACGAGCACGGGTGAACCACACAACAGACCCATTGCCGCCGCATGCGCGGAGGGACTCTCGCCGACCAGGTCGGCGACCGTCGACCGGACGTACGAGAAGCCCGCCTCGTGAAGGAGGCTGGTCACCGCCTCGGGGTCATCCATCGCGAACGGCGTCGTCAGCAACGGCGGTACGTTCCCGGCCAGGACACGCGAGACTTCTTCGAACGCGACCCGGTCAATCGGATTGTCTGCAAGCCTGCCCCAGGTGCTCATCAGGAACACGCCGTCGGGCGTGAGCACGCGGCGGACCTCGCGAAGCCCGGCGAGCGCGTCCTGAAAGAACATCACGCCGAACTGGCAGACGACGAGGTCGAACTCGTGCTCGGCGAAGGGCAGGGCCATCGCGTCGGCCTGACGCAGCTCGACCCGCGGATCATGACCCACCTTGGCGGCGGCCAGATCGAGCATGGCCGGCTGGAGATCGGTGACCGTCAGGTGCGCCGTGGACGGCAGCGTCGAGAGCAGGGCCCGCGACGCGATGCCAGTGCCGGCGGCAATCTCGAGCACGCGTGACGCGCTGGGCGGGACCCGGGCGGCGAGGTCCTGCGCGTACGGTTCGAAGAAGACCGGGCCGAGCTTGCTGTCGTACTGCTCGGCAATCGAGCCTGGCAGTGCGGAAAAGGATGGGGTCATCGATGCTCCGGAAAAAAGGCCTGCCCCGCGATGCTCGCACGATCCGGGACGTCAGGCATGATCGGTGGTCGCAGAAAGCCACCGCAGCACGACGGCGTTCCAGCCGGTGGGGCCGGGCGAGGGCGCGTGCAGGGCGGCGGGGAGCGCCTGCAGCAGGTCGGGGTGCAGCCCCGATGGCTGCGGCACGATCACCGGGTCGTCGACGGCCTGGAGCAGCGGGAGATCGTTGGGCGCGTCGCCGAGGCCGAGGCTGCGGGAGCGGTGGGCCCCGGTGGCCAGCACCACCCTGACCGCGGCGCCCTTGTCCGACGGTCCGGTGAGGTGGAAGAACCGCCCGCCCCGTGTCACCCGGGCGCCGACCTGACGAGCCGCCGCGTCGAGCGCCGGCAGGTCCGGTTCCCCTGCCTCGCAGACGAACGGCTCCGAGAACTGCCGCTGCCTGGCCATCGCCGCCGCGGCAGGCGGCAGACCGGTACGCGTCGCGACCTCCGCCTCGCTCATCTCGGTGAAGCCGCGCACGGTCAGGCCGGTGGCCGCCGCCACCAGCGCGAGCCGCGGCCGCAGCCACTCGGCGCGAGCACCGAGCACCAGCACGGCGCCACCGGCGAGCCCGGCGAGGCCGGCGACGACACCGGGAGGCAGCCGTGGCCACTGGGGCGGAAACCAGATGGCGCCGCCGTTCTCGACGATCAACGGCGCAGGCGCCAGGTCGAGGTCGACCGCAAGTTGCCGCATCTCGGCGAGCGTCTTGCTGCTGCAGGGCACGATGGGCACGCCGGCGACGCGAGCCGCCGCCAGTGCCGGACGGGCCGCCTCGGCCGAGTACGTGTGGTGGTCGATCAGCGTGCCGTCGAGGTCGGTCAGGATCAGGCGCACCTACGCACATTACAACTGTCGGCCTCCGACCTCAGGTCTCCCGCGTTCGGCGTTCGGCGTTAACCTGTACGCGATGTCTGCCTACCACAACCTCATTGCCGGCGAGTGGGTGCCGTCTGCCACGGGCCGCACGTTCGAGAACCGCAATCCCGCCGAGGTCGACGACCTGGTGGGAACCTTCCCGGAATCGTCGGCCGACGATGTCGCTGCCGCCGTGGCTGCTGCGCACGCCGCGCAGCCGGCCTGGGCGTCGATGCCGGCCCCCAAGCGCGGCGATGTCCTGTACCGCGCGGCCAACCTCCTCGAGGCACGCGCTGACGCGGTGGCGCGGGAGATGACTCGCGAAGAAGGCAAGACGCTGCCCGAGGCCAGGGGCGAGGTCGGACGCACCGTCAACATCCTGCGTTACTACGGCGGCGAGGGTGCGCGTCTCTACGGCCGGGTGATTCCGTCGGAACGTGACCGCGTGTTCATGCACACGCTCCGCACACCGCTCGGCGTCGTCGGTGCCATCACCCCCTGGAACTTCCCCATTGCCATTCCGGCATGGAAGGCCTGTCCGGCGTTGATCAGCGGTAACGCCGTGGTGCTCAAGCCCTCGGAACTCGCGCCGCTCTGTGCCACACGGCTGGCCGAGATCCTCGTCGAGGCCGGGTTGCCGGCAGGCGTGCTCAATGTGGTGCACGGTGGTGGCGAGGCTGGCGGTGCGCTTGCGGCGCACGCGCAGGTACGGGCCATCTCCTTCACCGGGTCGGAAGGCACCGGCGGCAAGGTCGCCGAGGTGTGTGGCAGACGCCGGGCCCGCGTCCAGCTCGAGATGGGTGGCAAGAACCCGACGATCGTCCTGGCCGACGCCGACCTCGACGAGGCTGCCGGCATCGTCTTGAATGCCGCGTTCGGCTCCACGGGCCAGCGTTGCACCGCCACCTCGCGGGCGATCGTCGAGCGCTCGGTGGCCGAGGCCTTCAGCGAGAAGCTCGTGGCCAAGGCCAGGGCGATGACAGTCGGACCTGGTCTCGAGGCCGGCATCGACGTGGGCCCGAGCATCAACGCCGCGCACGCCGATCGGGTCGTCACCGAAGTGGCTGCCGCCGCGGCGGCAGGCGCCCAGGTCCTGGTCGGGGGCACGCGACTCACCGATGGCGTGCTCGGCCGGGGACATTTCGTTGCGCCCACGGTCCTCGGCCAGGTGAGCCCGACGATGACGATTGCGCAGGAGGAGGTGTTCGGTCCGGTGGCCGCGGTCATGATCGCCGACGACTTCGAGCACGCGCTGGCCGTGGCCAACGACGTACGCTTCGGACTATCGGCCACGATCTGCACCAGGTCACTGGCGCACGCCCTGCAGTTTGCCCAGCGCATCGAGGCCGGCCTGGTGATGGTCAACCTGCCGTCGGCTGGCGTGGAGTACCAGGTGGCGTTCGGCGGATCCAAGGCGAGTTCGCTCGGACCGCGCGAACAGGGGCCCGAAGCCATCGACTTCTACACGACGCTCAAGACCGTCTACATGAAGTACTAGGCACCGCGGCGGCGACGGCACCCGTCAGAACTCGAACACGGCCTTGATGCAACCGTCTCGCTGGTGCGCGAAGACGTCGTAGGCGCGCACGCAGTCGGACGCCGCGAAGCGGTGCGTGATCACCTGCGTGATCTGCGGCATCTCGCTCAGCACGCGCTCGGTCATCACGTCCATGTAGTGCCGCGCCGGGCAACGCCCGGTTCGGTAGGTGAGGTTCTTGTCGTAGGCCTCCGACGGCGAGAACGCGAACCCGGGCGTGCAGTGGCAGCCGATGGCGGCCATCACCCCTCCTGGCCGCAACACTTCCCACGCCAACCGCTGCGCGGCCGGCAGCCCCACCAACTCCATCACGCTGGTGGCCCCGAGGCCGCCGGTCATCGTGGCAATCGCCGCGACCGCATCGGCGCCGGGCGCCAATGCCACCGCTCCCATGGCTGCCGCACGGGCTCGTCGCTCGGGCACCGGGTCCACGGCGACGATAGCGGTGGCACCGTGCAGGCGAGCCGCCAGGATCCCGAGGAGGCCGACCGATCCACAGCCGATGATCACGGTCACACCGTCCGGCTGGATTGCGGCGAGGTCAGCGCAGTAGCAGGCCGTGCTGAAGTTGTCGCCAAGCAGCAGGGCCGCGTCCCCTGACAAGCCGGCCGGCACGATCTTCAGCGTGCCATCGGCCAGCGGCACACGCACACGCTCGGCCTGTCCGCCATGTAAGCCAGCGCCCTGGCTGATCCAGCCAAACAGCTGCCCGTGCGCGCAGCGGCTCGTCAAGCCCGAGAGACAGGCGGCACATCGCCGGCAGCTGGTCGAGAACGGCGCGTAGACGCGATCGCCAGGCCGCACGGTGGCCACATCGGCGCCAACCTCGAGCACCTCGCCCACAAACTCGTGCCCCATCACCGTGCCGGGGTCGAGGCCCTGCTCGCGACCGAAGAACGGATGCAGGTCCGAGCCGCACAGCCCAGCGAGGTGTATGGCTACGACAGCGTCGGTCGGCGCTGCGATCTCAGGGTCGGGCAGCGCCTGCCAGGCAACGACGCCCGGCGCCACGAAGCAGACTCCGTGCATCCTCTACGCGTCTCCTGGCCGCGGCAGCCCCGACCGGCGATCGGGCGTGGATGCGTCATCGATGGGCGCGTGGCGCTCTGCGTCGTGCCCGGGGCCCATCTGGCTGACACGCATGGTTTGCGCCGCCATCCAGAGGAACAACCCGGCGCATATCCCATACGGAAGCCGACGCAGCCAGAAGTTGGTCTCGATCAGGCGCTCCAGCAGGGTCACCGAGGCGCCTTGCGCACGGAGCTGGGTCTGGAGCGGGATCTGGATGGTCACGGTGGACACCCACATGACCGCTTGCGCCGCCAGGGCAGCCCACACGGCCCACGCAGGGACCAGGCGCGGGCGCCACCACAGCATGAAGATCGTGCACACGGTGCCCAGCAACACCGGCACCACGAGCAAGGCGACTACGCGCGGCCCGATGAACTCGTGGTAGGCGACGAAGTGGTCGGGACCAATGAGGTGCCAGCTCGAGTAGTTGACAAACCCCTCGATGAACGCCGCGCCCGTGCTGTACATCACGAGCGCAAAGGCAGCCAGGAAGATCCATCGTGCCCGCACGTGTTCCTGTGTCCGGCTCATTGGCTACTTATCTCCTGATGGCAAGCGTGGCCCACGCCGCGGTGAACGCAGCGTAGATGGCCACCGTCGACCACCCCATGGCGTTCAAGGCCCCGCTGGTCACGGCCTGCAGTGCTGTAACCGTCGCCACGGCAGTGACAAGGGCAAACCCTGTGGACATGGACTTCTGGATGCGGGCGTCTGTCGTGTCGCGCACCGCCAGGGCGGCGGCACCGGTGAAGAGGAGGGCGATGCCGAAGAGACGGGCAACCGTCAAGGTTCCAGCGTTCCAGCCGGAGATGCCGTACTGCGCGGCTATCCACTCAGGCGCCAGCAGGAACACGAGACCAAACGGGACGCTCACGACGATAGCGAGCAGACACACGAGAGAAAAATTCATGGTTGTCTCCGCACACCTGATTCTGCATTTCCGAATTCCTAATTCGAATTATGGGTTCGTCGTTGCTTTCTCGACCTTTCTGCGGTCGGTGTCGACCATCGCCTTGACCTCCTTCATCAACGTCGGCACGTGATACGGGATGCCGTTCTTGATGGTCCACTCGATGCCGCCACCGCGCGACATCCGCCCGTCCTTGTAGACGTCGATGCCGTACGGGTTGAGCACGCGCAGATTCTCCAGCGGGTTGCCGTTGACCACCAGCAGATCGGCGAGGTACCCCTGCCGCACTCGACCGAGCGTGTGGCCCATGCCCAGCAGCGTCGCGCCGTTGACCGTGCCGTGCTTGATGACCTCGAGCGGGTGGAAGCCGGCCTCCTCGTGCAACTCCAGCTCACGTACCAGCCCGAACCCGTACAGTGAGTGGATGAACCCGGCATCGTCACCCGTGGTGATGACACCACCCTTGTTGCCAAAGCTGCGCAGGGCGTCCATCCAGATGCGGTACTGCTGCTTCCACCGAACCTCCATCGTGTTGGTCCAGCCCGTGAAGTAGGAGCCGTGGTTGGTGAGATTGGGCTCGAAGAATGCCTGCAGCGCCGGGTGCAGATACTCCCTGTACCAGGGCAGGTTCTGCGCCTTGACGACGTCGCGGCTGGCTTCGTAGATCGACAGGGTGGGGCTCCACGCCACCTTGTTGGCGACCATCAGATCCAGCACCTGATCGAGCTTGACGGGATCGGCCTGCGCGTACAGCTCGCCGGCCTTGGAGAAGCGCAGCAGCTCGTTGCTGTAGTTCATGTCGGCCGGGAAGTGCTGCACACCGTCGAGGGCGGCATCGGCGATGCCGTAGAAGTGCTCGATGGAGTCCACGCCGAGTTCGGCGAAATCCCTGGCCGTGACTTCCTCCACGGCGATGTGAGTGGTGGTCCTGAGGCCCTGCAGCTTGGCCTCGGACATGGTGGCCTCGAGTTGATCGCGGTCCATGCCGAAGATCTTCAGGCCGTCAGCACCGCGGGCCTTGGCCTCGCGGATGTTGCCACGGATGGCCTCCGCGGTGCCGTTGCCGCGCGCGACGACCCAATAGACCTGCATCCGCGGCGCGATGATCGTATCGGCCGCTGACTCGGCCTGCCATCGCTTGCTCTTGGCGAAGTTGCCACCGTTCTCTCGGGTGAGCGTGACGCCATTGGCCAGGTAGAGGTGACGCTCGTACTGAATCGGCATCGGCATGCCGGCGCGCTCGTCGTGCCAGTGCATGTGGGTGTCAACCAGGCCCGGCATCACGTACTTGCCGGTGGCATCGATGACGGCATCGGCCTCGACCGGCAGCGTCGGCGCGATGTTGGCGATGACGCCGTCCTGCACCAGGATGTCCATCGGCCCGTACGCCGGTTTGCCGTTGCCGTAGATGACCATCGCATGGCGAATCAGCAGCCGCGCCGGCTTGCGCGCGTGCACCGCCGTGTCGCGTGGTGGCGGGCGGACCTGCGCAGACGGCGTCGGCGCGAGGGCGCCCAACATCACCGTCAATGCCACCAGCGGCTTCGTGTACCGGGCGAGCCAACCTCGAACCATCGCGTCGAGCCTTTCAGGGAACCAGGCGAATGCCGAGGCGACCCAGCGGCGCCTGCGGCAGCGGGCTGCGCAAATGCAGCCAGACCCGCGACATGTCCTGGTCACGGGTGATGTCCTCGATGGTCCACGCCTCGCGGGCCGGAGGAAACTCCACGTCTTCCAACACGCTCGTGCGATCGAGCGGCACTGCCTGCACCATCGTCGGCCTGGTGCCGTTCCGGAACGTCGCGATGACGAGGGCGCTGGTCTGCCTGGCCAGGTCCACGTCCACCCACGCCACCTCGCTCGACGACAGCCAGACAAACGGCGAGCGTCGCGCATGCAGCGGCTGCCGCGCCGGCGTCAGGCAGGACCCGCCGCGCTCGCGGGCGACCGTCTGGCACAGCGCGAGGCGGTCCGGCAGGTACAACACCTGCCCCCGGCACCGCTGGTCGGCGGTCGGGCAGGGACGGGCGTTGGCCGACACGGGAGCCGCCGCATCGTACACGGCATAGACCGTCTCGGTATGCGGCCAGACCTCCAGCGTGCGCACGGCATGCTCCTCGAAGGCCCAGAAGCGCCCATCCGGTGACGGGACGAGGTCATGCGCAGTGACCGCATCAATCACTGCCCCCGCCGCCACATCGACGACCAGCAGCCCGGACGCGTCGTGGTCCGGGTCCAGGTGCAACAGCACGCGACCAGCCGCGGCCAGATATCGCACCTCGCCCACGGCGCGGGCACGCCTGCCGGTCGTCGTGCCGTCCAGCGCCACGTCCGTGACCCGGCCGGACTGGTGGATGCGCAGCACGCTGCCCGACAACCCTGCCGCGTTGGTGGGCTGCACGTACGAGAGGACGAGGTCGGCCTGCCGCAGCAGCTCACGTGTCTGTACGGCGGTCGCCCCCGCCGGCGCTGCGAGCGAGGTGGCCGGCAGGGGCGGCGGTTGGGCGTCCGCGGGCAGGGCCAGCAGCGCCAGCCAGACCAGGCCGGCGCCGGCGTCGTCCCACCCTAGAGCGCGCCGACAATCGGCGATCACGTCGTCTCGTCCACGGAAATGGCGCCCAGTGTGTCTGCGGGCGCCCGAGGCGTCAAGGGCCCATCCCCTGCTCGACCTTTGCTAGGCTTACATTCATGATCACCAGGCGCGACCTGCTTCTCTCGGTGCCGGCCTCTGCCGCCGCCGCCCGCCTGCTGCACGCACAGCAGCCGACTTTCCGGGTCGGTGCGCAGAACGTCCCGGTCTACGTGACGGTGACCGATGCCAACAAGCGTCTGGTGCCGGGACTCGAGCAGGCCGACTTCGAGATCTTCGACGAGAAGACCAAGGCGCCCATCACCATCTTCGACAACCAGATCCAGCCGGTCACCGTCGCCGTGATGCTCGACTCGAGCGGCAGCATGACGATGAATCTGGAGTTGCTGAAGCAGGCGGCCGAGCAGTTCGTGATCCGACTGCTGCCCGAGGACCGGGGGCGGATCGGCTATTTCAACGACAAGATCGCCTTCCTCAGCGACTTCAGCAATGACCGCGACATGCTGATCGCCTCGATCAAGGACATGCAGTTCGGCAACCCGACACGCCTGTTCGACTCGGTGCTCTTCAGCCTCGACGAGTTGAAGAACGTCGAGGGCCGCAAGGTGATTCTCGAGTTCACCGACGGCGCCGACACGGCCAGCCGCGGCGGCCTCGGCGAGGTGCTGCGGCGGGCCCGCGACGAGGAAGTGATGATCTACGGAATCGGACTGCAGTCGGTGATGATGGGGATGCGGACCAGGCCCGACAGCGCCTTGAAGAAGATGGCCGAGGAGACCGGCGGCGGCTACTTCGAGCTCAAGGACACCGACGACCTCGGGCCGACGTTCACGCGCGTCGCGCAGGAGCTGCACAGCCAGTACCTGCTCGGCTTCGAACCGCAGACCGACGGCAAGGTCCACAAGATCGACGTGCGCATCACCCGTCCGGGCCTGGTCGCCCGCGGCCGGCGGTCGTACCAGGCCCCGAAGGGCTGAGCGGCCGTCAGCGCGGCTCGGCCGCCAGCGCGCCGCCGAGTGTCACCGGTGCGTCGAAGCGCACGCGAAGCACGGTGCCGGCGTCGAGCGTGACGTTGGTGCCGGGCGTGGCCAGCACGGCGCCGCCGCCGCCGATCAGGATGCCCGCCATCGCGCCCTTGAAGCCACCAAGCAGTCCGCCGATGATCGCCCCGGCTGCCGCGCCCGTCGTCATCTTCCCGACCTCGCCCTTGATCCCTTCACCTTCGAGTGCCTGCGTCACCGTGGCGCGGATGCGGTAGGTACGTCCGTCGACGGTCATCTGGTCGAAGGTGAGGGTCAGGCTGCCGCGGCGATCGGTCCGCGACGCGCGGTCGACCCCGCTGACCACGCCCCGCAACACCGAGCCTGCAGGCACCAGCAGCGCATTGCCCTGGTACAGGTCAACGAGCGTGGTCGCCTCGAAGCGGTCCTCGACCTCTGCCGACTGGGAACTGAGAGGGGTTTGCAGCCGGGCGTCGAGTTCCTGCCCCACGGTGATGTCGCCAGCCCGCCCGGTGGGCGCCGCCTCGCGGACGCTGGTGCCGGTTGCCTCGCGCTCGAGGGCCGCCAGGCGATCGCGCATCGCTGCCAGTTCGGCCCGCGGCACGCTGTTCTCGCGCCGCATACGGACGCGGAGGTAGGTGAGGTCTTCGCGCAGGATCTCGAGCTCGCGCTCGAGCTTCAGCCCATGGGCCGGATCGGCCTGGCGCGCTTCGGACACGCGCCGCTGCACCGACGCGAAGTTGGCCTGCAACTCTTCCAGGTCAGCCGACCCTCCCTGACCACCCTGCGCGATCGCCGCGATTGGCAGCACCAGGCTCAGCAGGAGGGCGCGTGCCACATGTCCGACGTTGATTCTGGTCATCATCCTCGCTCGACTTTCCATTTCGTCCGACATCCGACATCCCCGGCACGCGCGCGTCGCGTCGTGGCCGCCGGTAACCCTCAGCCTACCCGATCTTGGACGTGCGCCATGGACCGGCGGACGGGCAGGCGTGGCGTTAACTGCGGCTCAGCAGGCGGCTCAGCCACTCGACCCGGCGCAGGTCGTTGAAGATGACGGTCACCATCAGGAGCATCAGCACGGCGAAGCCCGCCATCAACATCCGCTCCTTGACGCGCAGGCTGAAGTCGCGTCGCGCCAGACCCTCGATGGCCAGGATGGTGATGTGGCCGCCATCGAGAATCGGGATGGGCAGCAGGTTCAGCAGGCCGAGGTTGAGGCTGACCATCGCCATGGTGCCAAACAGCGCGGCCCAGCCCACGGCCGCCGCGCCACCCGCGACTTCGGCGATGCCGAGCGGGCCCATCAACTGCCGCGGCGAGGTCTCGGCCGTGAACATGCCGGCGAGCATCTCGCCGATCATCGTCGTCCACTCCCAGTTCTGCCGCACGCTCATGCCCATCGCCTGGACGAAGCCGGGCGTGATGGTCACCGTCTCGAACGGACTGAGGTTGATGCCGAGACGGCCAACGCCTCCCTGCTCGCGAGGGGTGGCCTGCACGTCCATGCGCTGACCACCGCGCACGATGCCGAGCGTGACCGGTTGACCGGCGCGCTTGCTGATCTCGGCAATCATCTGCTGCAGCGTGAAGCCGTTGGTGTCGGTCCCGTTGAACGAGACGATCACGTCCTTGACCTGCAGCCCGGCCGCCTGGGCCGCGCTGTCGGGCATCACCTGCGCGACCTCGGGATGAATCGACGGCGCGATGCCGAGATCGCCAATCTCGTACTTGGTCTGCGCCTCGGGCACGATCGTGAACTGCTGCCGCTCGCCGCCACGCGTGACCACGATCGGGACCTCCCGATTGGCCCGCGGTACGACGCGCATCTGCAGACCCTGCCAGGTGGCGACGTCCTTGCCGGCAAACGCGACGATCATGTCACCGGGCAGGATGCCGGCCTTCTCGGCCGGCGATCCCGGCAGCACACGGCCCACCGCTGGGGCCTGCTGCTCGAACGCCGGCTCGGTTGCGCCGTTCCAGATGACAAAGGTCATCAACGCCACGGCCAGCAGCAGGTTCATCAGGGGTCCTGCGATCAGGATCTGGAAACGCTGCCACTTGGACTTGGACATGAACTCGTCTGGAGCGCCCTCCCGCGGGTCGTCGGGCGTCTCCCCAGCCATCTTGACGTACCCGCCGAGCGGGATCGCGCTGATGCAGTACTCAGTGCCGCCGCGCGTCACCTTCAGCAGCTTCGGGCCGAAGCCCAGCGAGAAGGTGAGGACGCGCACGCCGTTCCAGCGCGCCAGGAGGAAGTGCCCGAGTTCGTGCACGAACACGAGTACGCCCAGTACGAACAGAAATGCCCACAGATTGGTCACGCGTTGATGCCTCGTCCTGCCGATTCCATAGTGCCGAGCCTGTCGGTGGCCTGCCGGCGGGCCCATCCATCCACCTCGCGGATGGCCGCCAATGAGGTGGTGTCCAGAGCGTGCCCGGTGGCGTCCGCGAGCACGTCGGCGACGGTCGCGGCAATGGCCGTGAAGGGCACCTGCCCCTCCAGAAATGACGCCACGGCCATCTCGTTGGCCGCGTTGAGCACGACCGGGGCAAAGCCACCCTGCCTCAGCGCCTCGTAGGCCAGCGTCAGGCAGGGGAAGCGCGCCAGGTCCGGGTTCTCGAAGCGCAGGTCGAGCCCGTCACGCCACTGCAGCCGCGGCACCGGACTGGCCCAGCGCTCCGGATAGGTGAACGCATACTGGATCGGCAACTTCATGTCGGTGACGCCGAGTTGCGCCAGCATCGACCCGTCCTCGAACTCGACCATCGAGTGCACCACCGACTGCGGGTGAATGACGACGTCGATGCGATCGGCCGGCATGTCAAACAGCCAGTGCGCCTCGATGACCTCGAGGCCCTTGTTCATCATGGTCGCCGAGTCGATGGTGATCTTGCGGCCCATCTTCCAGGTCGGATGACTCAGCGCGTCGGCGGCGGTCACTGAGGCGAGCGCCGCGGCTGGAGTCGTCCGGAACGGTCCACCGGAGGCCGTCAGCACCAGACGGCGGACCTGCGACCGCGGGTGTCCCGCCAGGCATTGGTGGATGGCGTTGTGCTCGCTGTCCACCGGCAGGACGTCCACGCCGTGGGCCGCCGCCGCCGCCATCACCAGCGACCCGGCCATCACCAGGACTTCCTTGTTGGCCAGCGCGATGCGCTTGCCGGCGGCGATCGCGGCGAGGACAGCCTCGAGCGCCTCGGTGCCGGAACAGGCACAGAGCACCACGTCCACGTCGGGGTGGGTGGCAATCGCCGTCAAGCCCTCGCGTCCCCAGCTCCAGCTGGACACGTCGTGGCGCGCGGTGCTCGCCATCCCCTCCTGCACCTGTTGCAGACCCGCCCTGGTCGCCATCGCCACGGCGCGCGGGCGGACCTGCGCCACCTGGGCCTGCATCACGGCGATATTGCCCCCGGCGGCAAGGCCGATCACCTCGAGGCGATCCGGATGGGCCGCGACCACCTCGAGCGCGCTGACCCCGATCGACCCGGTGCTGCCAAGGATCGCCAGCCGAATCATGCGCCAGGCCCCGCGGGCCACAGCCACTGCAGGGCGACGTAGAAGAGCGGCATCGTGAACAGCAGGGCGTCGATGCGGTCGAGCATGCCGCCGTGGCCCGGAATCAGGTCCGACGAGTCCTTGACGTCCGCGCTGCGCTTGAGCATCGACTCGAACAGGTCACCCAGGATGCCTACCAGGGCCACGCCGACGCCGAGCAGCGCCAGCTGCCAGGCCGGGAGACCGGGCAGCCAGGCCCGTCCGAGGGTCACCAGAATCACCGCGCCGGCGACCAGGCCGCCGATGGCGCCCTCGCGGGTCTTCTTGGGACTGAGGGCCAGCGACAACGGCGTCCGCCCGAACGTACGGCCCGAGTAGTACTGCGCAGTATCGCTGCCGATCTGCGTGAGAAACAGCGACAGCAGCGCCGGAGCGCCGTATTCCTCCCGGACCAGCGGCACCGTCGCGATGCCCATGCCGAGATAGACGACCGGAAACACCATGGCGGCAGCGACAGCCACCGCCTGCTCCGGCACCCGTCCACGCAGGACCAGCGCGCCGCCCACCGCCACCGCACTCACCAGCAGCCAGTGGTGCGCAGGCAGATGGAAGATCAGCACGCCGTACATCCCCACCGCCAGCGCGAAACCCACGCCGGGGACCACGTCGAGGCCGCCGCGGCGCACCAGATTGTCGTACTCGCGCAGCGACAGCACCAGCGCCACGAACGCAAAGATCTGCGTCCCCCACGGCGGCAACCCCCAGAACACGCCGAGAATGAGGGCCAGGAGGACGAGACCGCTGAGAACGCGGGTCACCGGCCTGCCGCCACCGGGGGACCTGGCGCGTTGACGATGCCGCCGTAGCGCCGCTCGCGACGCTGGTAGTCGAGCAGGGCCTCGAAAAGATGGGTACGACGGAAGTCAGGCCAGAACGTCTCGGTGACGTAGATCTCGCTGTAGGCGATCTGCCACAACAGGAAGTTGCTCACCCGCATCTCACCCGACGTCCTGATCAGCAGGTCCGGGTCGGGCTGTCCGTTGGTGTAGAGCAGACGCGCGAACCGTGCCTCGTCGATATCCTCCGGACGCAGACCCTGCGCCAGGGCATCGCGCACGGCATCGACGATCTCGGCCCGCCCGCCATAGTTCAGGGCGATGGTCAGCACCGTCCCCGTGTTGCGGCTGGTCCGCTCCATCGCGACGTGCAGTTCGTGCTGCACGTCGGGTGACAGCTCCTGGGTACGGCCGATCACGTTCAGGCGGATGTTGTTGGTCAGCAGGGTGTCGAGTTCGGCCCGCAGGTACCGCTTGAGCAGCGCCATCAACGTGGCGACTTCGGCCGCCGGCCGCTTCCAGTTCTCCACCGAGAAGGCGTACAGGGTGATGAACTTCAACCCAAGGCGGGCGGACGTCTCGATGACTTCGCGCACCGCCCGCGTGCCGGCGCGGTGCCCCTCGACGCGTGGCAGGTGCCGAAGCCCGGCCCACCGGCCGTTGCCGTCCATGATCACGGCGACGTGAGTGGGGAGGCGGTCCAGGTCCAGTCTCCGGGCCAATTCAGTATCCGGAGAGCCTGGAGACAACCAGCTCATCAATTCATCGAGCGCCATGGGCCGTGGATATTCTACCCCCCGAGCCGCTCGCCGCTGCGCCACGTCGCCACGAGCTGTCCATGGGGCCGACCAACCGGGCCGGCCGGCGCCGGCACGATGGCACGCACAGGCACTACGCATCAGGCGACAGGTCGGGATACTCCACGTGCAGCAGCGTCAACCCGTGTGGCGGGGCGTTCGGGCCGGCCTCGCCGCGCACGGCCCCGCGGAGCAGCCCGTCCAGCTCGGACGCCGGTCGCCGACCATAGCCGACGTCGAGCAGCGTCCCGGCGATGGCCCGCACCATGTGGCGCAGGAAACCGTCGCCGCGCAGTTGCAGCTCGACGATGCTCTCCTGGGCGGTCAGGTGCAGCCCGAGGTCGGCCGCGGCGCGGGCACCGAACTCGACGTCGTGGATCGTCCGCACGCTCGTGGTCACCGGACTGCCCGCCGACTGGAACGCCGCGAAGTCGTGGGTGCCCCTCACGCGCGCCGCCGCCTGTCCCATCTCGGGCAGGTTCAGTGGCGGTGGCACCAGCCAGTGCGTGCGCGCAAGGAGCGGGTGTCCGACCCGGCTCACGAGCCAGCCGTAGCGATACGTCTTGGACAGCGCGGAGAAGCGTGCGTGGAAATCGTCGGGGACGATCGCCGCGCTCCGCACCCGGATGTCGGCAGGGAGGCGCGTGTTGCAGGCACGGATCACGACGGACGGGTCGATGCCCGAGGGGAGGTCGACATGCGCCGCCTGCCCGTTGGCGTGCACGCCGGCGTCTGTGCGGCCCGCGCCGTGGACCACCACCTCGCGGCCCGCCAGCGGCGACAGCGCCCGCTCGAGGGCGGCCTGCACCGACGGCCCGTTCTCCTGACGTTGCCAGCCCGCGTACGCGGTGCCGTCGTAGGCGATCCGCAGCAGGAAGCGCGGCACGTTACTGCTGGCCGGGACGCGATCCGGGCTTGATGGCCGGCACGCCGCGCAGGTGGTCGGGGAGCGCGTCGGGAGCGTAGGTCGGAAAGCGGGCCTCGGCCAGCGAGACGTACGGCACCGTCATGGCATCGCCGCCGCCGCGGTTGATGATGGACCCGGCAGCCACCACGGTGGCGCCCGCGTGCTCGGCCACCGCCACCGTCTCGAAGGTGCTCTTGCCGGTGGTGACGACGTCCTCGACGATCAGCACGCGCTCACCCGGAGCGATGCGGAAGCCGCGGCGCAGGGTCAGTGTGCCTTCCACCCGCTCGGCAAATATGGCGCGCACCCCGAGCGCACGCGCGACCTCGTGCCCGATGATCAGGCCACCCATGGCCGGCGACAGCACGACATCGACCTTGTAGCCTGCCGCCGTCACCTTCGCGGCCAGGGCGGTCCCGAGCGCCTCGGCATCGACCGGATGCTGCAAGACCAGCGCGCACTGCAGGTAGCCGCTGCTGTGCAGCCCCGAGGTCAGCACGAAGTGGCCTTCGAGCAGGGCGCCGCGCGAACGGAAGAGAGCGAGAACGGAATCAGCAGTCATGGATGAATGAGGTCACTCATTGCGTCAGTGTCGTGTCAAACAGCTTGAGGATGCGCTTGTACTCGTCAGCCCAGCTCGTGGCTTCTTCAAACGCGTGGTCTTCGACGGGATAGAGGGCGAGTTCCCACCGCTCCTTGCGCAACTCGATCAACTTCTGCGCGAGGCGCAGCGAGTCCTGCGCATGGACGTTGACGTCCACCAGCCCGTGGCAGATGAGGAGCGCCCCCTTCAATCGGTCCGCAAAGTAGATCGGCGAGCTGCGTCGGTACGCGTCATCGTCGACCTGCGGCAGGTTGAGGATGTTGGCGGTGTAGGGATGGTTGTAGTGGGCCCAGTCGGTCACCGGCCGCAGCGCCGCGCCGGCCGCGAACACGTCGGGGGTGGTAAACATCGCCATCAGCGTGATGAAGCCGCCGTAGCTGCCGCCGTACACGCCAATCCTGGCCGGATCGACCCGCTGTGTCGACGCCAGATACCGGGCGCCGTCGACGACGTCCTCGAGATCCTTGCCACCCATGTGCCGGTAGATGGCCGTCCGCCAGTCACGCCCGTAGCCAGCGCTGGCCCGGTAGTCGACGTCGAGCACGACATAGCCGCGCGCCGCCAGCAGGTGATGGAACATGTACTCGCGGTAGTACGAGGACCAGTACCGGTGCGCGTTCTGGAGGTACCCGGCGCCGTGGACAAACACCACCGCCGGTCGCGACGCGTGACGCCGCGCGCCGACCATCTCCGGCGTGTACAGCCGGGCGTGGACCGCCTTGCCGTCGCGGGCCGGATAGGTGATGACCTGTGGGTCGAGCCAGCCGTGCGCGCGCCACTCGTCCGACGGGCTGGTGGTGATGCGGGTGGCGGCATCCGGACGCCCGTACGCCGCGAGGAAGACCTCGGGAGGACGATTGCCCGTCGAGTGAATCAGGCCCAGGGTGCGACCGTCCGGCGACACCTCCCCCAGGGTGGCTCCACCGGACGTCGTCAGCCGCGTGCGTGCCCCGCCCTCGATGCCCACGGCGTACAGATGCCGCTGGCCTGGGTGCACCTCCGTGGTGGTCAGGTAGAACGTCCGGCGATCGGTCGACGTCGCCACGGCGGTCACCTCCCACTCCCCCGCCGTCAGCGCCTGCGCCGCCCCACCGCCCACCGCGTCCACGGTGTACAGATGCATCCACCCGGTCCGCTCCGAGGTGAACCACACCCGGGACGAACCAGGCAGCCAGCCGTAGCTCGGCGATCCCGGATCGAATCCCTCGCGGATCCACGCCTCGTCGTGCAGGTGGTCGATCACGGTGGCCTTGCCGCTGGCAGGGTCGATGCGCACCAGCCAGCGATCCTTGTGGTCGGCTGCACGTACCGAGGCCACCGCCACGGTGCCGTCGTCGGAGGACACCGGCATGCTCCAGCGGACGGCGCGCGGCTCCTTCTCGGTGCCACCGGCCTCCGGCAAGGTCAACCAGACGGTCTTGCGTGTCTGCAGGTCCAGCACCGCCAACGACGTCCTGCCCTGCTCATCGCCCACTTTGGTGCGGCCCGCCAGGTCGCCCACGTAGCCGGATTCGGTGACGTAGTCGGGCACGTTGGCGGTCCTGGCCAACTCGGCCCGCTCTGACACGAGGGCCCACACGTACCTGCCGGAGCTGTCCAGCTGCAGGTCGGTGGCCACTTGACGAGGTCCGAGGTCGAGCTTGGGCAGCGCCTCCCTTTCACGGCGTGCCTGGTCACGCTCGCGCGTGCGTCGGCTCGCCCGCACATGCGCCAGCAGCCGGGCTTCCTCGATGGCCAGCGCCTCCTGACTGGCGGTCTTCTTCGGGTCGGGTGTCTTGGGTCCTGACTCGATGACCTGCTGCAGCCCGCCGGTGGTGAGCGGCAGCAGGAAGAGCCCGCCCTCACGAACGAACGTGACGTGGGTCTCGTCGCGCGCCCAGCGCGGCGCAGACTCGTCGCCCGCGGTGCGGGTCAGCACGGTGCGCGTGCCGGCCACGGTGTCGATCAGCGCGATGTCGCCGCGGGTGGTGCTCAGCACGCGGCGGCGGGCGCGATCCCACTGCCCGTTGACCGGTGGCGCCTGGTGGCGCTCCTCCTCCGACAAACGGCGGAGACCGGAACCGTCGGCAGCGACCACCCAGGTGGCCGCCTCGTCCTCGCCACGCCCCCGCCACTCGAAGTACAGCCTGGTGCTGTCGCCCGACCATCGCAGGCCCGACGGCGGGTACCCCACGAGGTCGGGGCCCCGCATGATGCTGTCCACGGTCAGCGGGAAGCCCCCGGTCGCCCTCGTGGCGGGCGGCGGGGTCGGCCCGGTCTGAGCGTCCACGGTGGCCGGCAGGGCGGCGGCGAGCAGGCCAGCGGCAATCAGGAGCCGGAGACTGAACAGGGGCATGGGGGAAGTCGGAGGCCGGCGGGCGTCGGCGCGAAGGTATTGTGCCTATGCGCGGGGCGATTGCCAATTGCTCGCGCCCCCCCGGCCTCCAGGGCCTGAACGGCGACGCCGACGGCGCGGAGATATACTCCGCGCCGAACCGGGCCCCCGGTGATTTCGTCTACTGGTTCGGCCGCACCCCCGGACGTCACCATCCTGTCCCGGCCCGGCGTGTTCCCAGCAGTCTGGTCCTTGGACATGGAGTTGACGTACGTGATCCGATCAGTCCCCCCGTTGCTTCCGTGCTGCGCGCTGGCATTTTTCCTCGTGGGGGCGGCTGTGGAGACCTCGGCGCAGGCGCCTGCGGCGACCCAGCCGGTGCTGCCACCGCCTTCTTCTGCGTCCCCGCCACCGGTGGCCCCGCCGCCCGGACCGGTCCGCCGCATCACCATCGACGAAGCGGTGGCGTCGGCGCTCGAGCAGAACGTGTCCCTCCAGGTCCAGCGCATGGATCCCACCATCACCGCGCTCGACCTGGCCCAGGCCTACGGCAGCTGGCTGCCGGCGCTGACCGGGAGCTTCCGCTTCCAGAGTCTGGAGCAGCCGGTCGCCACCACACTGCAGTCGGGGGCGTCGAACTTCAAGCAGGATCAGCTGGTGGGCAGTTTCGGCGTCGAGCAGTTCCTGCCGTCGGGCGGCTCGTACGTGCTGGGTTACCAGGCGTCGAGGGCCAAGAACAACAACCGGTTCGCGACCCTCAATCCCAATACGCAGGGCAACCTGACGTTCTCGTTCGACCAGCCGCTCCTGCGGAACCGGGGGGTCGACAGCACGCGCCTGAACATCCAGATCAGCAAGAACAACATGGCGATCAGCGATCTCGACCTGCGCAACACGGTCGTGACCACGGCCCGCAACGTCAAGAACGCCTACTGGGACCTGGCGGTGGCGCTGTCCAACCTCGCCGTGCAACAGCAGACGCTGGAACTGGCGCGGCAGACGCTCGGCGACAACCGCAAGCGCGTCGAAGTCGGCACGATGGCGCCAATCGACATCGTCCAGGCCGAAGCCGAGGTCGCCTCCAACGAAGAGAACGTGATCATCGCCGAACAGACCGTGGCCCAGGCTCAGGACCGGCTGCGGGCATTGGTGCTCGATCCCGGAACGCCTGACTTCTGGAACACCACGTTCGAGCCAGCCGACACGCCGGCGCTTGCCGCCAACCCTGTCGATGTCGATGCCGCGGTCGCCAACGCCGTCCAGAATCGTCTCGATCTGCAGCAGACGCGCAAGCTACTCGAGAGCAACGAGACACGGATCAAGTTCCTGCAGAACCAGGTGCTGCCGGCGATAGGCGTGAGCGTCGACTATGGGCTCGCTGGCCTGGGTGGCACGGTCATCAGCGCCCCGAGCGGCGGCATCGACCCCAGCACGCAGGTGACCACCACCCAGATCGGCTACTCGGACGTGCTTCGCGACGTCTTCGGGTTCAGCTTCCCGACGTGGACCGCCGCAGTCAACGTCAGCTATCCGCTCGGCCGCAATCCCAACCGCGTCAACCTGGAGCGGGCCAGGCTCCAGAACGAGCAGTCGCAGCTGCAGCTCCGCGACCAGGAGCGTCAGGTCGTGCAGCAGGTCCGCGACCTGGCGCGGCAGGTCAACACCAACCTCCGTCGGGTCTCGACCACGCGCGTGGCACGGACGCTGGCCGAGCGCCGGCTCGAAGCGGAGCAGAAGAAGTTCGGCGTCGGCCTCTCCACCACGTTCAACGTGCTGCAGGCGCAGCGCGACCTCGCCGCGGCCCGCAACAACGAACAGCGCGCCATCCTCGATTTCGAGAAATCGCGCGTCGACTTCGATGCCGCGCAGGAAGCGTCGATCTCGACGGGCTCCGGGATCACGGTGCTGAGCACCGGCACCGGCGGAGCGGGAACCAACACCTCCACCCTGGGGGCCGGCGGACAGCAGGTGGGCAGCGCTCAGGGCACGCAGCAGCAACAGCAGCGGTAACGTCGCTGCCCCGGCTGGCGAGTGGCCCCCGAGGGTCGGCGCGACCGCCCGCCGCGCCGGCCCTTTGCCGTGCGCGCGACATTTCCCGTGCCGGGCGGCCGCATTTGGTTATGCTGTGCCGGTGCCGTCGGTCTCGGTGATCGTCATCACGAACAATGCCGCTGCGCACATCGAACGGGCCTTGCGCTCGGTGGCGTGGGCGGATGAGCGCATCGTCGTCGATGCCGGCAGCACCGAT